>NZ_JADPIQ010000090.1:0-645528 GCF_023073015.1 Bradyrhizobium sp. 87 | reverse complement strand
CATCGACGGCCATCCCCATAGCCGCATCGAAGACCTCATGCCGTGGCGATTCCGCAAAACGTCAAGCCAGCCTCAATAGGGTTGCGGCTAAGCGCTTACGATACGCATCGCCGGCCGAGGGTCTAACCGTAGGCGTCGGTGGCTGAGAGACAATTCCGCGCTCCCGCCTGCATGTTAGGAGCGCAAAATGGCCGAAGAATTCAGCGCCGAGACACGCCGCCGGCTCGATCGAGCCGTCGAAACCATCTTTCAAAGTCGTCACTTAGCCACGGAACATCGCCCACTCGTCGCTGAGTGCGAACTAAATCTCCGACACAGGCTGCTCAACATAGCCACCCTGCCTGCTGATGACCTGGAGCGCCGGGTCCGCGCACCTGAGGGGAGTAGACTGCATCCCCTTGTGGCCCATCAAGTTGCGCCTCGTTCGGAGGAGGTCCGCTCATCGCGCCACAGCAGACCAGGTTGTTCAACTTGAGTTCTTCGCATTTTGACCCATTGCAAAAGCTTCGAGCGTTCGTCTTTACGACGTGCTGGGGACCCACTCCATGCCACAGCACGGGATAAACGTTGTGCTCGACATCGCCGGGAATGTCCTCCTTTTAGCCATGAGTTGCTTCGGGGTGATTGCGGTGACCCACAGCAGTCGTCAAGCTAATGGCTAGTTTTCTTGATGCAAACTGGCTCACTGTTGGGGACGCTCTTGCAATCCCAATCTGGGCCGAAGCCAGACGCCTGATGAACGGACGGATATCGAACAAGAAAGACAGCACAGACACATATCAGAACAACGGCAAAGAGGACGACGAAGACGTCACTGCGCGCGAACTGCCACCTGAGCCATCTCATCGTTCGTTCCCGGGTTGACTACCATTCTCGCAATTAGCCTCGCCTCGCTAAAGATTCATTCGACCAATTCGGAGAAATTGAGCAATTGGCGCGAGGCCAGCTTTTGGCCCATCGCTTCCTTACGCGGTGTCGCTGCATGTCGGTTCACAAGGGCAGACCGGAAGTTTGCAGCCAGGGGCCAGGTCGGCGGCTTGTGACCCGTTGCTAACGCGAGCTAGTGAGCCTTCATTGCGCGCAATAGAAAACGAAGGCCCGAGCGTTCGTCACGCTTAAGACAGCGGATCCGTTTGCGGGTCGGTTATTTCGGACTACGCAGCGTGGAGCGCTGCTCATTCCACGCCGCCAGCAGAGGTTTCAGCAGCTCGTCAAGCTGAAGCGTGCTGGGTTGGCGGCCGGACGGGACGGCATTGAAGGATCCATCGGGATTGGACTGCCGTGACGATGAAGATGCCCTGGCCAAAGCCAGGACCACCGCCAGCGAGATTGCATCTGCCCCCCGCGTGCACGACCCGCGCCGCATCGCCATTGAGGACGAGGCCAGCCGGCAAGTTACCATCATTCCAGTGATCAATCACCACACCAACATAGGAGGATGACTCCGTGGCTGCCGACAAACCGGTCGGCGACAACGCGCGCAAAGGCGCGGTGAAGAAGCGGTCGCAGACCAAGACCAGGATGGGCGGCGCGACGACCTGGACCAAGCGTGACAGGTCGAGCAGCGAGTTCATGGCCTTGAAGTAGACCAGCAAGAAAACTAGCGCCAGAAAAAGTGATCTCGTTCAGCCTTACCGGAAAACGAGTCCGGCTGCGAGAAAGGCCTTCGGCGACATAGAATGGGCCGCTCCGCCCGACATGGACCCCTCACAGAAAAAACACGGGGCGATCTTAGCGGCCAGGACATGCCCCGCGTAGTTTCCGGATTACGAACGCGCGTTGTAGTCAGTGGATGCCACGAAAGTTCGGTAATCGCTGTCGAGCTGCTGGGCGCGTTTCGAGATATGCGCATAACCAAACGCGATCCCAAGCTTGTCATCGGGACGTTTTGTCGCTGAGCCCGATGAACTCCAAGCCGGCGTCGGCATAAAGGTCGATCAGATTGCGGTCGGCAGGGGCGCCGGAAACTCTGCCGAATATGTCGATGCGCGGTCGTCGCTGCCTCATATTTCTTGAGGACGGTGGAGTCGTGCGACTACAGTTCTCGCGAAAGCTGCTCAAAGCTGCTAATGTTTCTTCAAACGTAGACGCTGGTTTATGATTTACGGTAACCTCTTTCGCTCATCGCCATTGCTCTCTCCGGAGATCCAGGTGGCCTGCTGTGTTTTGAGTCCAAAGCCCGTTGCTCTTGCTTGCGTGTAGAATCGGTGGTGGGCGGCCTCACTCTTCCGCCACTCTCACCTTGAAAGCACCCTAGCCAACGTCCGTTGACACCTTTGCGACTGTTGCAACATTCGCGTGGGCCGGTGCTGACCGAACTCGGTGGCAGCTGTCCGTGAAATCCACCATCAATGTGCCGTCCGTTTCGAGTCCAGTAAGGCGCGCGGAACATCGCCGACATCGTCAAGGTCAGGCGCCTGGCCGTATCCCATGCGTTTCATCTGCTCATGTACCTGCGCCATTTCAGCGTCGCTGAGGCGCGGCGGCTCGCCGATAGCCAACGCATGGACATACATCTTCGCCAGCGTCTCCACCTCCAAGGCGAGCCAAAGCGCCTTTTCAAAGGTCTGGGCCGTCACGATCAAGCCATGATGGCCAAGGAGGCAAGCGTCGCGATCTTCGAGGGCCTTGAGGGCGTAGTCCGATAGTGCCTGCGTGCCGAAACAAGCATATGGCGTACACCGGACATCGTTGCCACCCGCAACTGCGACCATATAGTGGAAGCAGGGAATATCACGTTCGTGAACGGCGAGAATCGTGCTGAAGGTGGAATGCGTATGCAGCACGACGTTGACGTCTTCGCGTGCTCGCAGAATATCGCGATGAAAGCGCCATTCGGATGAAGGCCGATGGTTGCCCTGGTAGTTCGCGGCAAAATCCATCGCGACAATGTCCTCTGGCTCCATCCGATCATAGGGCAGACTGGTAGGCGTGATTAGCATGCCGTTTGGAATCCGGTGCGAAAGATTGCCGGATGTGCCCTGATTGAGACCGTTTCGATTCATCTCCCTGCAGGTATCGACAATGCCTTGGCGGAGATCGGCATGATTACGGTCTGTCATGAAGCGGGCTCCGAGAAAGCGATCCAGGACTGGTAAGCGGTGGAAAGGTCGCGCGGTTCGAACCTATCGTTGCTGAGTGATGTGACGGCTTCAAGGATCACGCTTGAAACCGGCAGCGTACGCGAGAATCGCCGCCACAGCAGCGCAGCACCAAGCGCCGTTCCGTCGGGAGATCGACTCACCCAGACACTCTGCGAGGATCGCAAAGTCGCAAGACAACGGGCGAAGGGCAGGTTTGCGGCAAAGCCACCATCGATGACTATGCGTTTTGAGCTCTCGAGCGCATCAAGGCAGCGGTTTGCGCTGAACGCTGCGTAGAGCACCGCCAATGCCTGCCATTCGGCAGGCGTTTCGGGGGGCGGCCCGATGACTCGTCCGCGGCGAGCAGCGCCCGGAAACAATCCATCATCGCCGACGAATGAGGGGAGCGCCAGGGTTCCTCTCGACAGCAGGGTGGGCAATGCGGCAAGGACGGCTGCATCAGAAGCAAAATGTTCCCCGCGGATGAGGTCGTATTCGCGGCCGGCCGCGATCAACGTCGAAGGTGCATTCTCCCCATCGACATCGATATTGAGAACCATCGCGCGCGCGCAATCGAGTTTGTCCAGGGGGAGGCCGCGCTGAAAGCCGATCATCCAAGTACCGGTCGATAGGATCGAGGCATCGGCCATGCCGGCGGCCTTGTAGCGAAACAGGTTGGCGTTGGAATCATGCACGCCGCAGAGGATCTCGGTCGATTGCGCCAGGCCAGTGCGCCTGGTTACAGATTCCGAAACCGTCCCTAGCACCTCACCGGCGGGTACGCATTCGGGCAACAGATGGCTCCAACCGCGCTTACGCATAAGAGAAGAAGGCTGACGGTGGATGAGGTCCCAGATATGGCTCTGAGCCGCGAGCTGCGAGATTTCGCTGGCCGCACGTCCACCAAGCCGCAGGGCGAAAAACTGCGCGGTGGTCAGATAGGCTTTTGCGCGAGCGAATTCGACGGGATACGCGCTTTCCTGCCAAAGCAGCTGTTTTCCGAGCCGCATCGCCCCTCCGATTCCGCAAAACACCTCATCGTAACCAGGCGCGATCCGGGCATATGCTTCATCGATTGCGGGCGGAGAGACGGCATCATAGTCCATCATCGGCAGCACTGGCGTATCACCGTCGACGAGAACCGCGCCGCATCCATGCGCAGCCACGATCACGGCGCCAATGGCATGGCGTTGAGACACGTCGGCAAGGGTATCGAGAAACCAGTCTTCTAACCCGGCAAGGTCATAGGCGAGGTACGAGCCCTGAGTCATAGGCACATTTGGAAGCCCGTGTGTTTCGAGCGGCCAGCCGTCGTCGCTCGCCACGACCAGTTTGAGATTGGTCTTGCCGATGTCGAGAACTGCAATAGGGTTCGAGACGATCGAGCGCATCATCGCCGGCTACCGCGGCGCTTTGCCGGCGACATGAGGAACCGCCGCGACGGCAATCAAGATTCCACCCCAGATCGCTAGCGTGAGGAATTGGCTGAGGTTCAGAAGGTTGAATGCCGAGGAGATCACCTGAAGGATGATCAACGCAAGCAATAGCCCGCCGACTTTGCCGAAGCCGCCAAACGGATCGATGCCGCCGAGCACGGCCGCGAGAATGGTGACCAGCAGATAGCTCTCGCCGTATGCCGCGTTGGCCGAATTGAAACGTGCCAACATGACGACCGCCGCCACGCCCGCGAGCAAGCTGGAAAATACATAGAGTTTGAGGAGGACGGCGCGGGTATTGACGCCTGAGTAACGGGTCGCCTTCTCGTTCGAGCCGATCATGTAAACCTTTGCACCGAACGGCGTCGCGTTCAGCATGAGCGCGACGGGCAAGGCGCAGAACGCAAGTACGATCAGAGCAAAGGGTACCCCGAAAACCGTTCCGTTGCCGATAAACACAATCGGCTCCGGGAATCCGGAGATGACGTTACCGCGCGACAGGCCGATCGCGAGACCCTTGCAGAGCGTCATCGTGCCGAGCGTGGCCAGGATCGGCGAAACGCCGAGATAGGCGATGACAAAACCATTGAGCAGGCCGACCAATGCAGCCACTGCAAATCCTGCAGCGATCGCAAAGACCTGAATGCCGACCCAGGCAAGGCCCTGGCTCCCCGGGATGTAGCGCGTCAGCAGGAAGGCGATGGTCAGTCCGGACAGATTGGCGGTTGCGATGATGGAAAGGTTGAGTCCACCAGATAGCAGGGCCAGCATCATCGCCAGTGAGAGGATGCCAAGTTCGGGCATCTGGAAAGCCATGGATTGCAGCGTGTTGACCGAGAAGAACCGATCGCCGATCGTGATCGCGAACACGACCCAGAGTGCGAACAACAGCAGGATGAGGGTGGCGACTGTGCCGCTGCTGGCGAGACCGACCATGCGCCGGCGAAGCGAGAGGGCAGGGGCGTTGCTCATCGGGGCGCGCTCCGGGTTCGCCGCTCGCGCTGCGACCAGGCGGTCGCAGAGACCGAAATGAGAATAACCAAGCCGACGAAGAACGGCGACCAGTAGGACGAAACGCCCAGCAAAATGATTCCATTTTGGAGTACCGCGAGCAGTGTCAGGCCCAAAAACGTGCCGAAGACCGTGCCGACGCCGCCCATCAGGCTGGCGCCGCCGAGCACGACGGCAGCGACCACATCGAGTTCCTTGCCCACCAGCACCGTCGGGGCAACGGACTGCGCGAGTTGTGCCTGAATCAGGGAGGCGATTCCGGCCATGACACCCATGTAGCAATAGACCAGTATATTGAGGCCGAAACTGTGGAAGCCGAGCCGCTGTGCGGCGTCGGTATTGCCTCCCATGGCATAGATTTGCCGGCCGATATTGGTTCGGTTAAGCAGGAGCCAGGTGACGAGAAATGCCAGCACGAGCGCGAGGATCTGCAGATTGACACCGTACGAGCTATCCTTGCCCCATTCGAACTCGAACCAGAATATTCCGGTCGCAAACCAGTCGGGCAACGAATAGATGTATTTGCCGCCGGTGAAGAAGATCAGAAGCCCATAGAAGATGTTCAGCGTCGCGACCGAAACGATGATCGATGGTATTCGAAGTTTCTGGATGAAAATCGCGTTGAGGGCACCGAGCGCACCGCCAATTCCAATCGCGATGGCGAAGACGCCGATCCAGTTCGCCCCGTAAGCATTGGCAAGCGAAAGTGTGACATATTGCGCCACCGACGCGGTCGCGGTGAATGAGATGTCGATTCCGCCGGCGATCAGGACGACCAGCAGCCCGAGCGCTAGGATGCCGACAAATGCATAGGAGGTCAGCAGATCAAACAGATTCTGCATGGTCAGGAATTGGGCGTTCGCGAAGCCCAAGCTGGCGCAGAGCCCAAGGATGACTATCAGCAGCCAGAACTCATGGCTGCGACGAAACCTGCCGAATGATGCCATGTGCGATTCAGGCATTGACGGCCTGCCGAAGCGCATCTTCGGAAGTGGCTGCGGCAGGCACGTCGGTTGTCAAACGACCTTCCCGCATCACCAAGACGCGATGACTATGATAAAGGACCTCGGGGATTTCGTCCGATATCATCAAGACCGCGACGCCGTCGCGGGCCAACCGCCGGATGATTTCGTAAATGCCGTCCTTGGCGCTGATGTCGACGCCCACCGTGGGGCTATCGAGGATAAGCACCCGCGGATTGGTCGCCATCCATTTGGCGAGCACGACCCGCTGCTGGTTGCCCCCGGAGAGCGTCTTCACCGGGTTGGCGGGATTGGAGACCTTGATCCCGAGTTCAGCAACCCACCGAGCGACATGGGTCTGTCGCGCGCGTGCGGCAATCAGGCCGAACGCGCCAGCCAGACGATCCAGCACCGTAAGCGTGACGTTCGCCGTGACGGACTGATTCAGGATGAGACCAAGCGTAAGCCTATCTTCGGATACGTAGGCGATCCCTCGATCGATCGCCTCTGCATTTGTACGGAGGGCGATGGGCCGCCCGTCAAGTGCGATAGTGCCGCGATCGGGCGGCTTCATGCCGAACAGGGATAGCGCCAATTCGGTTCGCCCTGAGCCGAGCAGACCGGTGAGACCCACTACTTCGCCCGCGCGCAACTGCAAGCTTACATCCTCATACTCGCCCTCGCGGCCCAAGCCCTTAACTTCCAGCACAACCGGGCCAGCGGCAAGCTCAGGCGCCTGTATCTGATACTCGAAGGACTTGCCAGTCATCAGCTGGCTGAGTTTCCGCCCATCGATTGTGTCTGCGGCAAAAGTACCGACTTTGGCGCCATCCCGCAGCACCGTTACGCGCTGGGCGATTTCAAGCACCTCATCGAGACGGTGGCTGACGAAAACGACGCAGATGCCGGCACGCTTCAGCTCGCTTACGAGCGCGATCAGGGCGTTCACCTCGTGGCGGGTCAACGATGCCGTCGGCTCATCCATAATCAGGAGTTTGGCATCCGCAGCCAAGGCGCGGCAGATCGCGACCAGCTGGCGTCCGGCAATGCTGAGCTCTGACACTTTCGCGTCCGGGTCGAACGCAACGCCGATCTTTGCCATTGTGGCCTTCGCGGTGGCGCGCATTGAGGCCCAGTTCACCGAATGGAGGCCGCCAAGATGGTGCGCCATCGCGATATTCTCAGCGACGGTGAGGTTGGGGAATAGCGAAAGATCCTGGTAGATGACCTGAATGCCGCAATGCGTGGAGTAGACCGGGTTCAGTTTAGGATATTCCTTGCCGGAAATTGCGATACGGCCGCCAGGCTCCGCTGCCTCGACGCCCGAAATGATCTTGATCAGGGTGGACTTGCCGGAGCCGTTTTCACCGACCAGGCAATGCACCTCGCCGACTTCCAGAGTGAGATCGACGTCGCGGAGCGCGTGCACGCCGCCGAAGCGCTTCGATATGCCGGACATTTCCAGGAAAGTCACCAAAGGTTCGCCTGCAATGGAGTCGTGCGATCACTCGAGTGGTCCCGCATTCCCGACCGGAAGGGCCGGGAATGCAGCGCGACGAGGCGACTAAACCGGTCCGGCCTAGAGCCCTCCGGCGATCAGACCGTCGATGGTTTCCTTGTTGATGCGCATGATCTTGTCCACCTTGATCTGCTTTCCTGCAACGTCGACGGCTGCCTTGCCAAGGCCGGGTACATCGACGCCATCCGTGATCGGCTTGCCATCGAGCACGAGTTTGGCCACCGCGACCATCGCGTAACCCGCATCGGTGGGATTCCACAGAAAACCCTCGCGGATCGTATCATCCGCGATAAGCGACTTCGCCTGGCTTGGCAGCACGGTGCCGACAACGGCGATCTTCTTGCCAAGACGTTGCTGACGCACAGCATTTCCGGCCCCGATTGGTCCGTTCGAACCGAAGCCGAGAATACCACGCAGGTTGGGATAGGCCTTGATCACGTCAAGCGTCGTGCGCTGGCTGGTGTCGATCTCGTCGGCGCCAGGGAAGCGGTCGGCGACTAGCTTCATTTTTGGAAAATTTTTCTGCTGGTAGGCAATCGCGGCATCGGCCCATTTGTTGTGAAGTGGCGTCGTAAGAGTCCCGACATAAACCACATAATCACCTTCGCCGCCCATGTCCTTGGCGAGACGTTCCATCTGCACCTCGCCGAACCGAACGGAGTCGATCAATTCCACATTCCAGTCACGGCCTTCCTGTTCCGGACCCTCATGCGTGATGACCTTGATTCCGGCGGCCTGGGCGCGCTTCAGTACGGGCTCGCAGACTTTTACATCAAGCGGCACCAAGCCGATCACGTTGACCTTCTTGGCAATCAGATCCTCAAGCAGCTTTACTTGCTGTGCCGGATCGACGTTCGCCGGGCCAACCATAGTGGCATTAATGCTGAAATCCTTCGCACCCTTCTGGATTCCCTTTTCAAGTGCGTTGAACCACGGAATTCCCGCGATCTTCACGACCGTGACCATTTCCTTTTGGGCTTGCGCAAAGGCAAAGCCCGGAAAACCGGCACCGGCCAACGCGGCCGTACCACCGATCAGCTTGAGCGTCTGGCGTCTGTCCATTGTTCCCTCCCAGGAAACGATCTTGGATTCCGCACCCTTGACCTGACAGTCGCTGGGTGGGGCAGTCGAGCCTGTTCTTGCTTGGGGGCAGAAAGTGTTGCCTGTCCAACCGCAGGACCTTGAAGGACATTAGAGACCGGCGCTTCAGAACGTGTCAAGCAAGTGACATGTTCGCCAGCCACCGTCGCGGTGCGATACCTGATCTCGCCGTCGAGCTGCTGAGTGAGGAGCTGCGAGCGATCGGCGTTGCTACAGCCATTATCTTAGCGGAGGAGCGCCAGGCCGCCGGACGAAAGCAAGTAGTCCCAGCCTCTGGTTTTCAAAACCCGGCTTCAGCAAGCGGGCTTCGTTCGGCTTCGCGTAGCGATTCACACTTTTCCCTGAGTGTCATTTTTTTCGTCACGCGCGTGGATGCCACCATGAAAGCTCGGCCATCGCCAGCTTCGCCGTTGCACAATCCCTTGCCGCCCACGAACATCCGACTGTCATTGTTACGTTTTCTGCTTCCACAATTGCCGTCGGTTTGGCCGTGCGTTCAGATCGTGTCTCGCGCCGGAGCGTCCGCCCTCGGCTTGTCAGCATCGCAAGCTGCGTGCCATCCTAGCCCGACACGCGCATGGGAAGGTCAATTCCCGGCATGGCTACGCGCCGCGTTAGGGTGGAACACAAACGCTCAGGGAGACACGACATGGTGTGGACGCTTCGTCTGGCGGGGCTGGCTTGCGCCGGCTTGCTGTTGTCATCGGTGAGTGCTCTGGCAGGTCCAAAGGTCGTCTCCGGTCCCGGCGCCGACCCCGCCTGCTTCAAGCCGTGGTCGTCCGAGACCAAATTCTTTCAGTGGCCCAAGAAGGCGGGCCCCTACAGAATCGCGCTGGTCAACGGTTTTGTCGGCAACACCTGGCGCATCCAGATGGTGAAGACTGCCAAGGCTTTCGCCGATCAGCCGGGTATCAAGGAGAACATCAAGGAGTTCAAGGTTGTTTCCACCGGGACCGATGTCGCGGCGCAACTTGGCGCGATGGAGGATTTCATCAACCAAGGCTTCGACGCAATCGTTACCATTGCGGTAGCTCCCGACGGTTTTGATCGCATCATCCGTCTTGCCGACAAGAACAACGTCGTGGTGGTGCCGTTCGACAACGTCCTCGACACCGACAAGGTGATGATGGTCAACGAGGACCAGAAGGAAATGGGCCGCATGTCGGCCAAATGGCTGATCGACGAGAGCGGCAAGAAATCCGGCGACATCCTCGAAGTCCGTGGCCTCCCGGGAAACTCCGTTGACCGCGACCGTCATCTCGGTTTCCGCGAGGTAATAGAATCGCCCGGCAACAGCTTCAAAATCACCGAGGTGGTTGGTAATTGGGACACCGGCACCTCGCAGAAGGTGACTGCAGATGCGTTAGCTGTGCATGGTCATTTCGACGGAGTATTCACCCAAGGCGGATCCGACGGCACCGTGCAGGCACTGATGTCTGCCAAGCATCCCTTTGTGCCGATGTCGGGCGAGGGCGAAAACGAGTACCGCAAACAGATTGCCGATCACGCCAAGGACGGACTAAAGGGAATGTCCTACGGCCAGTCGCCGGCGCTGGTGGCGATCGCGACCAAGGCGGCGATCTCGGCGCTGCAGGGCAACATTATGCCGCAGCTGATCTCGATCCCGATTCCAGTGGCGACCTACAAGGATCTCAAGCCGGGCACGAATTACTGGCCCGAGCTCAATGCCAACTTCTTTGCGCCGAACCAGTTCACACCGTGCGGCGTGAACTTCACTGCACCGGAGATCATGTCGCAGAGCGAGAAGAACACCCAGTGACGGCTCCAGCGATGTCTCTGTCACGGCCCGGCATTCGCCGGGCCGTCGTTGCGTGAAGGCCCGGCCATGCCGGCTGCCGATCCGACGCAATCCGCCTTCCTGGAGCTTGCCGGCATCTCCAAGCGCTATGCCGGCGTTCGCGCGCTTGAAGGCGTCGACTTCGCCTGCGAACGCGGCAAGATTCATGCCGTGCTGGGCGAGAACGGCGCCGGCAAGTCGACCCTGATCAAGATCATTGCCGGTGTGGTGCAGCCCGACAGCGGTCGCATGCGCCTCGCGGGGAGCGAGGTCAGCTTCGCCACGCCGTCGGCGGCGAATGCGGCCGGTGTCGTCTGCATCTTTCAGGAACTATCGCTGATGCCCGACCTCTCGGTCGCGGACAACATCTCCATTGCATCCCCGCCGCGGCGGTTCGGCCTGATCGATGCGAAGGCGCAGCGCCGCCGCGCCGAAGAGCTTTTGTCCGAGATCGGCTGTGAGGACGTCAACCCCCTGAGGCGCGTGCGCGATCTGCCCCTATCGAGGCGCCAGGTGGTCGAGATCGCGAAGGCGCTCGGCAAGCGGCCGCAGTTGCTGATCCTCGACGAGGCGACATCGGCACTGACGAGCGCCGATGTGGAGAAGGTTTATGCGATGCTGGCGCGGCTCAAGGCCGAGGGCGTCGCAATCCTGTACATCTCGCACCGCATGCACGAGGTCGAGGCGCTCGCCGACCGGGCCTCGGTGTTTCGCAACGGCCGCCATATCGAGACCTTCGACAAGGGGAGGCGTTCGACCGCCGATATCATCCAGCTCATGATTGGGCGTGACATCGCGGCCCAGTATCCGCCCAAGCCGGCGCGAAATGCCGCGAAGCCGGTGCTGGCGCTCGAGAACCTGTGCTGGGAGAGGCAGCTCGATCGCATTTCACTGAGCATCGGCGCCGGCGAGATCGTCGGGCTCGGCGGTCTCGACGGGCAGGGCCAGAAATCCCTGTTGCTTGCGCTGTTCGGTGTTTTGCGCGGTGTTACTGGTCGCCTCACGGTGGCAGATCGCGAGGTACGTCCCGGCTCCCCGGCGGCGGCAAAATCGGTCGGCATCGCACTCGTGCCTGAGGACCGCAAGACCGAAGGACTGATGCTGCCGATGTCGATCGCAGACAATCTTGCGATCGCATCGCTCGACGCGCTTTCGACTGGCCCATTCATCGATACCGGGAAGGAACGCACCGCGATCCAGCGAGCCATCGCGAGGCTGCAGATCAAGTTGGACGCCGCGAGTGATGCGGTCTCGACGCTGTCGGGCGGAAACCAGCAGAAGGTCGTGCTCGCCAAATGGCTGATGACCGATCCGCGCATCATCCTGCTCAACGATCCCACGCGCGGAATCGACGTAGGCACCAAGCAGGAGCTCTACCGGCTGATGCGCGAACTCGCCGACCAGGGCGCCGCAATCCTGTTCTACTCAACCGACTATGACGAGCTGATCGGCTGCTGCGACCGCGTCGTCATCATGTATGACGGCCGCATCGTGCGCGAGCTCGAGGGCGACGACCTCACCGAGACCAACATTGTCGCAAGCTCCCTGAATGTCGACACCGATACCGCAGCGAGGGCGGCGCATGCTTGACGATCTCGCGATCAGGATCCGCCAGAACATTGGTCTGGTCACCGCCATCCTGTTGTTCTGTGCTCTCTACATTTTCTACAACGCCGCGCATCCCCGCGGCTTCTCCTCCGCCGTGCTGGTGCAGAATGGCGACGAAATCTTTGCGCTCGCCATGCTGGCGATGGCGCAGACAGTGCCGGTCTTAATGTCGGGCCTTGATCTCTCCGTCGGAGCGGTCATGACCATGGTCGGCTGCTTTGCAAGCTACCTCCTGACCGGCGCGGCAGGTGGTGCGCCGCTGCATCTCGACCTGTTCGGCGTGCATCTCGGCCTCGGCACCTTTCCGGGCGGCGTGAGCGGCATTCTGCTCGGGATCGCCGTGTGCCTTGTGATCGGCGCGGCTGCCGGCTTTATCAATGGTTGCGTCGTCGTCTATGGGCGCATCCAGCCGATCATCGCGACGCTTGCGACCGGCGCGGTCTACATCGGCATCGCGCTTTTCCTGCGTCCGACCCCGGGCGGCAAGATCGATGTTGATCTGAACTGGGCGCTGACTAACTCGCTCGGCGATTTCGCCTCGACCGTGCACATCTTCGACGATGGCGCGGCTGCCTGGTTTGCGCCGTTCGCCTGGATCCCGGTCCCCTTCGTGCTTCTCGTTCTCATTCCGCTGCTGGTATGGGTGCCGTTCCGCCGCTCCGTTCTCGGCCGCGCCGTCTATGCGATCGGCTCGGCCGAGGGCGCAGCTTATATGTCCGGCCTTCCGATCGAGCGCGCCAAGATCGCCGCCTTCACGCTCGCGGGCTTCTTCGCCGGCTGCGGCGGTCTCTTCCTTGCTATCCAGACTTCGTCTGGGAATGCGGACATTCCGCAGGCCGGCGCCTATACGCTCAACTCGATCGCCTCCGTGGTGATCGGCGGCACTTCGCTGCTTGGCGGAACCGGCAGTGCGATCGGGTCGATCTTCGGCGCTATGGTCTTGCGCGTGATTTCCTTCTTCTTCCGCATCTTCGACATTGCCCCTCTTCTGCAGCCGCTGTTCGAGGGCGTGATCCTGCTCGCTGCCGTCAGCATCGGCGCGTTGGGTATGCTGCGCGTCAAGAACACGTTGGAGCTGTTTCGATGACGGCGGCCTCATTCAGCCTCTCGCGCGACGATCGCCCGATCCTGATTGCGGCGGTGTTCATCGTCGTCATTCTCGTCGCGGGTACGGTTTACACATTCGCCCGTTTCGGCAGCGCTCCCCTGTTGTCTCCGGCCTATCTTCTGCAGCAATTGCAGATCGGTGCGTTCCTCGGGATCGTCTCGGCCGGCATGATGATCGTGATCCTGATAGCGCAGATTGATCTGTCGGTGCCCTGGACGCTCGCGGCCGCGGCCATGATGGCGACCTCGGTCGGCGGTCCTCTCGCAATTCCGGTCGGGCTCGGGGTCGGCGTTCTGGTCGGGCTCGTCAACGGCGTCGGGGTCGCGTATCTGCGGGTCCCCTCGATGATCTTTACGCTGGGCGTGAATGCCGTGATGCGCGGCCTGATGGTCGCGCATACTGGCGGCTACGCACCTCAGACCGGGGCGACCGACCTGATGCGGATGCTGGCGGGCGATCGTACGCTCGGCATTCCCAACGCGCTGTTCGTCTGGGCCGGGGTGTCCGTGCTGGTGGTCGTGATCCTGCAGCGCATGTCGCTCGGCCGCTACATCTACGCCATCGGCAACAAGGAGGCGGCGGCCTATCTCGCCGGCGTCAACACGCGCCGCGTCACGGTGGTCTGCTTCGTCCTCTGCGGCCTTGCTGCCGCGCTCGCGGGCGTGCTGCTCGCCGGCTATTCCACCAAGGCCTACCAAGGGATGGGAGACGCCTATCTGCTGCCCTCGATCGCCGCCGTCGTGATTGGAGGCACCAACATCCTCGGCGGCCGCGGCCGCTATCTCGGCACGCTGATCGGCGTCGTCCTGATCGTGCTCCTGAACAGTGTATTGTCGATCATGGAGATGCCGGAGGCGGGCCGCCAAGTGATCTATGGTCTCGTTATCATCTTCATGCTGCTCGTCTACGGGCGGGGCGAACGCGTCACGAGCTAGATGGCCAGCCTAAGGTGGCCCGCCTTCTTTACAAATTGGAAATCATCGTAAATCAAAATTTTAGCGAAACGAACTGCCTTGCTCGACACAGTATCCGCGAGCTCAGAGACCGGCAAGTTCGGATCGCGCGCTATCGAGGAACTTGAATCCGATCTGCAGGGTGACGAGGGCACCGACGGCCGGCGAAAGCGCGGTCAGAACGGCTGAGGATGGCGCCGCACGCCGCCCCGCGCCGCCTTTTCCCTCACACGGCCGCGCGCGTATTGAGGAAGATCGAATACAGCGATGTCTGTCCGCAAATGTAGAGACGGTTGCGCTGCGGACCGCCGAAACAGACATTCGCCACGATCTCGCCGATGGGAATGGTGCCGATATGTGTCCCGTCGGCTGCGTAGCAGAACACGCTCCGTCCCGCCGACGTCCAAACGTTGCCATGGATGTCGCAGCGAAATCCGTCGTAGAGGCCGTCGGGGCAGGTGGAAAACAGCGAGGGCTCAGCGACCTTGTTTCCCTGGACCTTGTAGGACCAGATCGTCGCGGGCAGCCCGTCGACGTGGGTCGCGCCGGTATCGGCGACATAAAGCAGCTTCTCGTCTGGCGAGAACGCCAGCCCGTTCGGCTGCACGCGGTCAGAGACGACGAGGCTGATCTCGACGCCCGCTGGATCGATCCGATACACGTGGGAGGCGCCAATCTCGGATTTGGTCTGCTGGCCCTCGTAATCGCTGTCGATGCCGTATGTCGGATCCGAAAACCAGATCGAGCCGTCCGATTTCACCACGACATCGTTGGGCGAGTTCAGCCGACGCCCTTCGAACTGCTCGGCAAGCACCGTGATGGAGCCGTCATGCTCGGTCCGGGTGACGCGGCGCATGAAGTGCTCGCAAGTGACGAGCCGCCCCTCGCGATCGGTCGTGTTGCCGTTCGAGTTGAAGCTCGGCGAGCGGAACACCGACACCGATGAATCCGTCTCGTCGAAGCGCATCATCCGGTTGTTCGGAATGTCGGACCAGATCAAATAGCGGCCGGCCGGAAAGTAAGCGGGTCCTTCGGCCCAGCGGCAGCCGCTGGTGAGTTTTTCGAGATTGGCGTGACCAAAGACCAGGCGAGCAAAGCGTGCATCGTGCGTAACATAGGGGAGCATCGTTCCTCCTCGTTGCCGCGGGCCGTGAAGTGCCCGCGTGCCGGTTCCGCTTTTCTTAGCAACCCGAATGTATGAGCGGAATAGTCTTGTACGAGACCCGTAATCCTCGCGTTGACACCTGACGGCAAATACATACGCTGCGCGTCGCTGCAATGAGACTAGCGCGGATCGAGGCGCGGAGAAGGAAGAGCAATCCACCATGGTTTCGCAATCGGCTTTGCCGCGCCGCACACTTGGCCGGACCGGTCTCGAAGTTTCCATCCTCGGGTTCGGAACCGCACCGCTCGGCGATCTCTTTCTCGAGCTCGACGACCACACTGCAATTGCCGCAGCGAGCCGTGCCTTCGAGCTCGGCATCAATCTGCTCGATACATCGCCGCACTATGGCAACGGCCTGTCGGAGCATCGCTGCGGAACGGCGCTCCGGCGCGTGCCGCGCAAGGATGTGGTGCTTTGCACAAAAACTGGTCGCTGGATGGATCCGTTTCACCAGCCGGAGACTCGGTCCGGATTTATTGGTGGACAGCCGCACCGAGCCGTCGTCGACTATTCCTATGATGGCACCATGCGCTCGGTCGAGCAGTCGCTGTTGCGGCTTGGCACCGACCGGATCGACCTGTTGCTGATCCATGATGTCGATGTGTGGACCCACGGTAAGGACGCGATCGAGGATCGGTTTCGCGAAGCGATGTCCGGGGCCTATGTAGCGCTGGACAAACTTCGTTCCGAAGGTGTGGTCGCGGGCATCGGGATCGGCGTCAACGAGGCGGAGATGTGCGTGCGCTTTGCGCAGGCCGGGTCCTTCGAGGTGATGCTGCTCGCCGGGCGTTATTCGCTGCTGGAGCAGCCAGCACTCGAGGAGTTCATGCCGCTGGCGCTGAAGCAGGGCATCGCGGTGCTGCTTGGCGGCGTGTTCAATTCGGGGATTCTGGCGACGGGCGCCATCAAGGGCGCCAAGTACAATTATCAAGACGCACCGCCGCAGATCCTTTCGAAGGTTGCTGAGATCCAGCGTATCTGCGCAGCTCATGACGTAGCGCTGCCGACGGCCGCTCTACATTTTGCGCTGGGTCATCCCGCGGTCGCGAGCGTGGTTCTCGGGGCGCATAATGCGCAGGAGGTCGAGCGCAATGTGGCAGCGCTGACCACCACAGTGCCGGGCGCGCTCTGGAGCGATCTCAAGGCCGCGTCCCTGCTGGAATCGGAAGCGCCTGTTCCGAGGTAGACCGGATGAACACGCTTGAATTGGTTCAAGCCGAGGGCTCGGATCACCGGGAAAACAGCTCCCCACCGCTCGAGCTCGCCCCCGTAGGTGCGCGGCACGTGGGACTGGCTCAGTGCCGATTGCGGCGCGGATTGTCGGCGTGCGTTGAAGTCCGCGATCGATCTGAGCAAGGGAGTCTATGTTGTCCGCTAGGTATGGCCAAGGCGTTCGAAATCTGCGCGGGCGTCGCGGGCCGTGTGGATCAGACCGCCATACCTGTCCGCGATTGGCTTAAACGATCCAGGCAATCGATCATCGATGACGAGATGGTGGCAGTCGTCGAGATGGCCGCCCCGGACCGTCGCATTGCGACCGAACTTGGTGATGTCGGCCACTAGCACGGACGTTCGCGAATTGGCCACAATGGATTGACGCGCCTTGACTTCATCGGCATGGAAATCGAGCAGCGTGCCGTCCTCATCAATCCCCCCGACACCGAATATACCAAAGTCGGCGCGGAAACCCGCGAAGAAGCGCGCAGCCGACTCGCCAATGATATCGCGATCGAGTTGCCGCAGCGTGCCGCCCGCGATGCTGATCTCCACGTCCGGATTGTGCGCGAATGCTGCGGCCACGTTCAGGCTGTTGGTGATCACCCGCAGATCCCGACGGCGGGAGAGCGCCTGCGCGACGTATTCGGGCGTCGTGCCAAGTCCGATCATCAGTGACGTCCCGTCAGGGATGAGGTTGGCGGTTGCGTGCGCGATCCGCCGTTTCGCGCTGGCGTTCAACCTGTGCCTGCTGCCATAGGCGAGGTTCTGGTTCTGGACCGGGAGGCCGACCCCGCCATGCACCCGCCGGAGCAGGCCCTGGTCGCAGAGTGCATTCACGAGGCGGCGAATGGTCTGCTGAGTGACGTCGAAACGCACCGCGAGCTGCTCGATGGAGGCGAAGCCTTGCTCGCGCACGATCTCTAGTATGTAGGTCTGACGGGTCGTGGCGGTCCTGAGCATAGGCCCTCCGTTCTCAACGAAAGTATCATTTGAACTCCAAGGACGCAATTTTCTGTTTCATATGGTGTTACGCTATGTTCAAATGAATATCGTAGTGGCTACGCCGACGAATGCGCGTGGCACGAGGGAGGGCGCATGGACCGGTCTGTCTGCGGTGAGCGGCGTTGCATTGGTCCGTTGCAGCGAGCCGTCGCCAGCGGCGTAGCTGCATCACGGTGAGAGCGAACAGGCCATGTCAGCGATCACGCTGAGTCATGTCTCCAAGTTCTGGGGCGCGATGCGCGCCGTCGATGACGTCAGTCTGACGGCGAACGAGGGCTCGCTGCTTGTGCTGCTGGGACCGTCCGGCTGCGGTAAGTCGACCACGCTGCGGCTGATCGCCGGCCTTGAGGATGCTGATGCCGGTACGATCGCCATCGGCGGCGTCGACGTGACCCATCTGACCCCGGCGCAGCGGAATATCTCCATGGTCTTCCAGTCCTATGCGCTGTTTCCGCATTTGAGCGTAGCCGAGAACATCGTCTTCGGACTGCGTGTGCGTCGCGTGTCGCGCGCGGAACGAGACGAGCGGCTCCGGCGTGTGGCCGAGATTGTTGGCCTTGCGCATCTGCTTGAACGCAAGCCGTCGCAGCTATCTGGCGGCCAGCGCCAGCGGGTTGCACTGGGACGAGCCATCATTGCGGAAGCGCGGGTCTGCCTCATGGACGAGCCGCTTTCAAATCTGGACGCCAAGCTGCGGCATGAGATGCGGACGGAGATCCGCGCCCTGCAACAGCGGCTCGGAATGACGATGGTCTACGTGACCCACGATCAGACCGAAGCCATGACGATGGCGGATCGCGTCGTGCTGATGCGCGATGGTCGTATCGAGCAGAATGGCACACCAGAGGAGCTATATAACCGGCCGGCGACGGCATTCACGGCGCGGTTCATCGGCACGCCGCCGATGAACCTGTTGCGCCAGGGTGATCATCTCATCGGCATCCGGCCGGAGCATATCCGCATCGTGTCGGGCGGGGACCGTTTTGCGCGCGTCAGGGCGATCGAGCATCTTGGGGCCGACAGCATCGTTCTGTGCGAGGTCGATGGTCAGCCCATCTCGGTGCGGCTCGAAGGTTTCAGCAAGGTTCGGCCAGGCGAGGATGTCCGGATCGCGTGGGAACCCGGGCTCGAGCATCGGTTCGATTCAAGTTTGGAAACTCGCTTGGAGACCATCGTCACAGAGGGCCAGCGGGCGATATCCGGTCGATAGCAGCGGCTGTTTCAAACGCAGTAACGAAGGAGATTGTCCCATGTTTGCGCGACGAACGATGTTGATGGCAGCGGCGTTTGCCGTACTCTCGATGGCTGCACGCCCGGCCGCCGCGGTGGATCTGACCATGTACTATCCGGTCGCGGTCGGCGGTCCCGTCACCAAGATCATCGACGACATGGTCTCGCGCTTCGAGAAGGACAATCCCGACATCAAGATGACGGCGGTCTATGCCGGCAACTACACGGATACGATGACCAAGGCGATGACTGCCATGAAGGGCGGGCAGCCGCCGCAACTGTCGGTGTTGCTGTCGACCGACGTGTTCACGCTGATGGACGAGAACGCGATCGTGCCGTTTGACGATCTCGTCGGCGACAAGGCCTGGTTCAAGGAGTTCTATCCGGCGTTCATGGCGAACGGGCAGATCGACGGCAAGACCTGGAGCGTGCCGTTCCAGCGTTCGACCATCGTGCTGTACTGGAACAAGGACGCCTTCAAGGAGGCGGGCCTTGATCCCGAGAAGGCGCCGGCGTCCTGGGACGAAATGGTCGAGATGTCGAAGAAGCTGGTCAAGAAGGATGGCGGCAACACGACGCGCTGGGGCATCGAAATTCCCTCGACCGGATATGCCTACTGGATGCTGCAGGCGCTGGCGATCGAGAACGGGCAGAAGATGATGAACGAACCCGGCAACGAGGTCTATCTGACCGCTCCGAAGACGGTCGCCGCCCTCGAGTACTGGGTCGACCTGTCGCGCAAGCACAACGTCGCCCCGGCCGGCAGCATCGATTGGGCGACGCTGCGCAACGATTTCCTCGAAGGCAAGACGGCGATGATGTGGCACACCACCGGCAATCTGACGGCGGTCAAGGACGCCGCGAAATTCCAGTTCGGTGTGGCCATGCTGCCGGCCAGAGAGCGGCGCGGATCACCGACCGGCGGCGGCAATTTCTACATCTTCAAGAGTGCGTCTCCCGAACAGCAGAAGGCGGCCGTCAAGTTCATTCAATGGATGACGGCTCCGGATCGCGCGGCCGAATGGAGCATGAAGACCGGCTACGTGGCAGTGTCGCCGGCCGCCTACAAGACGCCGACGATGGAGGCCTACGCAAAGGCGTTCCCGCAGGCCACAGTTGCGCGCGATCAGCTGGAGCACGCGGTGCCGGAGCTCTCCGTTCATGAGAACGGCCGCATCTACAAGTTCATCGGGGATGCCGTGCAGGCCGCGATCACGGGCGCGCAGAAGCCGCAGGAGGCGCTGGCCTCCGCGCAACAGCAGTCCGACCGCGTCTTGCGCGCCTACAAATAGGGACGTGGCGGGATGGCGCGCCACCGCCATCCCGCCGGCTCACAGATGTCCGACTCCATCGCCTCATCGCCGATTGCCCCGCGCCGCGTCCGATCGCAGGCGTGGTGGAACGCCGTGAATGCCTGGCTGCTGCTGTTGCCGGCGGCCGTCCTGCTGATCGCATTCACGCACTTTCCGATTCTGGCGACGATCCGGCATTCGCTATTCGTCACACGGCGGAACGGCACGGACGCCTTCGTCGGGCTTGACAGCTATCGGTCCATGGCGGCCGATCCGATCTTCTGGAAGGCGCTGGTCAATAATTTCTGGTTCGCGCTCGGCACGATCCCGACCTCGATTGCCCTGGCCCTGGTGATGGCGATCTGGGTCAATCGCAACATACGCGGCCGCGGCTTTCTGCGACTGGCCTATTTCACGCCGACCGTGCTGCCGATGATCGCCGTCGCCAATATCTGGCTGTTCTTCTACACGCCGGATTACGGGTTGGTGGATCAATTGCGCGGCCTTTTCGGTTTCGGCGGCTGGAATTGGCTGGGCGATCCCTCGACGGTGATGGGCTGTCTGGTCGTGATGGTGATCTGGAAGGAGGCCGGCTTCTTCATGATTTTCTACCTGGCGGCGCTGCAGCAGCTCTCGCCGGACCTCGAAGAGGCCGCGTCCATCGAAGGCGCGAGCCGGTGGTATACGTTCCGCCGGATCACGTTCCCATTGCTGATGCCGACCACGTTGTTCGTGACGATCAACGCAGTCATCAACTCCTTCAAGTTGGTGGACCATCTGGTCATCATGACCAAGGGCGGTCCGAACAACGCCAGCACGCTGCTGCTCTACTACATTTATGAAGTTGCCTTCACCTTCCAAGATTCCTCTTACGCGGCAACGCTGACGGTTGTGCTTCTGATGCTGCTGAGCTCGGTTGCGCTGATCAAGTTCGGTTACCTCGATCGCAGGATCCACTATCAATGAGAGGCCGGACACGCCCCATTGAGGCCGTCGCAGCATGGCTCCTGGCTTTGATCTGGCTTGCCCCATTGGCCTATGCCTTTTGGAGCGCGCTGCATCCGGCCGCTTACGCCACGTCGTTCAGCCTGTCCGCGCCCTGGACGCTGGAGAATTTTGCCCGGGCCTGGAACCAGGCGCCGTTCGCTCGGTACTATCTCAACACGGTGGTGCTGGTGACGCTGATCCTGGTTGGTCAGCTCATCCTGTCGACGCTGGCCGCCTATGCCTTTGCGCGCTTCAGGTTCCGGGGCAGCGGCATCGCTTTCGCCCTCGTTCTGCTCCAGCTGATGATCATGCCCGACGTCCTGATCGTCGAGAACTACCGCGCGATCGCAAGGTTGGGATTGCTCGATACGATCCCTGCGATCGCGCTGCCCTATCTCGCGAGCGCCTTCGGCATCTTCCTGCTGCGGCAGACCTTCAAGGGTGTGCCCCAGGAGTTGGTCGAAGCCGCGCGGGTCGAGGGAGCGGGTCCGCTCGGAATCCTGTGGCGGGTCTATGTCCCGCTGGCTCGCCCGACCTATGTCGCCTTTGGCCTCGTCTCCGTCAGCTATCACTGGAACAATTTCCTGTGGCCGTTGATCGTCACGAATTCGGTGGAAGCGCGGCCGCTCACCGTGGGGCTTGCCGTGTTCGGCGCGCCTGAGACCGGCGTGGATTGGTCAGTGATCACGGCGGCAACCGTGATGACGATGGCGCCGCTGCTGATCGCGTTTCTGCTGTTCCAGCGTCAGTTCGTCCAGTCATTCATGCGTGCAGGCATCCGTTAATGAGACTTCTCACCTGGAACATACAGTGCGGAAAGGGCTGCGACGGCGTGACCGATCTGGCAAGGATCGTTGCCGTCGCCCGACAGACGCTCGATGCGGACGTGTTCTGCTTCCAGGAGGTGAGCGCGAACTTCTCGAGATTTGGTGATGGAGCGGATCAGAGCGAACAGCTGGCAGCCCTTTTGCCCGGCTACTCCGCAATATTCCGGCCCGCGATCGAAACTGTCGATCCTGATGGCAACCTCCATCGCTTCGGTAACATGACGCTGTCGAGGTTGCCGGTGCTGCAGATTGCAAACCATCTGCTGCCATGGCCCGCCGCAGCCGCGGTGCGGAGCATGCGCCGTCACGCCCTGGAGGTGACGGTTCAGGCCTCGTTTGGCGTGGTCCGCGTCGTCAACACGCATCTCGAGTTCCATTCGGCCGGCCAGCGCGAGGCACAGATCGCTCGCCTGCTGGATTTGCAGGAGGACGCGTCAATGAGTCCGAAGCAGGCCGGCTCCCGGCACGATGAGCCGTATGAAAGTCAGACCGTCGCGGCGTCGAGCCTGCTGTGTGGTGATTTCAATTTTGACGTTGCCGACCCTCAGCACGCATTGATTGCCCGATCTGGCCGGCCTGGTCTGGCGTATCGGGATGCATGGACCGCCGATCGTCCCGGCCGCGCGCGTGCGCCGACTTGCGGAATCTACGACCGCGCGCAGTGGGCCGAGGGGCCCGACTGCCGCGACTTCATTTTCGTGACGGAAGATTTGACCGGCTACGTTCGCAGCATCGAGGTCAACGAAGCGACGGATGCATCCGATCACCAACCCATTGCAATCGAAGTTTCGGAATAGAGGAATAGAGGAGCTACTAAAAAGTTGTCGTTGCAAGGGGGGCTTCCTCGGTCTACATCGCGATACGTCTGAACTCGGTCAAACACGCCACGATGAACGCGACGGCGGCTGACCCCAAAGCCCCGCCTGAATTTATGCACTCTGGCAGGTGGGCCAACACGTGATTGATTCAGAAGGCGTCCAATGCCCTTTTACGTTTGGCCGAAAGCGCGAAGGCGGCAAGCAAGCCGACAATAACAAGCACGCCGGCCAGCTTCTGTTCGCCTTCGACAGCTTCCGGCACCTGCCGAGGCGTGCGCGCAAGCATCGAGGAGGACGCGGGCGTCCGGAGACTGGTACGCGAGGCTAGGCGGGCGCCTTCAGAGAATTGAGACGCTTGCGGAGAAATGCCAGCACCACGATCTCGTCGGGAGTGAGCTTGGCGTACTGGCGCTTGAACTTCTGCGCGATCTTGGCATCAATCATCTTCACGAGGTCACCAGACATGTAGGCGTTCAGGACTTCCGGGTGCACGTAGCACTTGCGGCAGATCGCCGGTGTGTTGCCGAGCTGCTTCGAGACGCTTTCGATGGCGGCGACGACGTTGCGCTTCGCCTCGGCCTGGCTATCGTACTTCTTGAATTCGGTCAGGGCCAACGCTGCCAGAACCGTTCCCGCCCAAGTCCGAAAATCCTTGGCACTGAAGTCCTCGCCCGTGATATCCTTGATGTAGGCGTTGACGTCGCCGGAATCGACGGTGCGGGGCTGTCCGTCGTCGTCCAGGTACTTGAAGAGCTCGTGTCCGGGGATCTCCGCGCAGCGCTTCACGATCGCGGCTATCCGCTTGTCCTCGATGCGAAGCTTCCACTGTTTGCCCGACTTGCCCGTAAAGTCGAACCGAAGGACGCCGCGCCCGACCGCGACGTGCTTGCGGCGCATAGTGGTGAGCCCGTAGGACTTGTTTTTCTCGGCATACTCGGCGTTGCCGACCCGGATCAACGTCTTCTCCAGAAGACTGGCGATCGTGGCCAGCACCTTCTCGCGGGGCAGTCCGTCCCGCTTCATGTCGGCGGCGACCCGCTCCCGCAGCGCTGGCAGCGCGGCCGCGAACTGGATGATGTGCTCGTACTTGTTCTGGTCGCGCAACTCGCGCCATTTTGCGTGGTAGCGGTACTGCTTGCGGCCCCGCGCATCGAGCCCGGTTGCCTGGATGTGGCCGTTCGAAGACGGGCAGATCCACACGGATTCGTAGGCCGGCGGGATGCCGATTGATTTGATGCGTCGGATGACGGCGGCATCGGTGATGCGCTTGCCGTCCTTGTCGTAGTAGCTGAAAGTGGTTCCAGTCCGCTTGCGCGTGTACCCCGGCGCGGAGTCGCTGACATACCGGAGGCCTTCTTCCGCGATGGTGGCCGCGACCCCCGCGGTGCGGTCCAGAACCTCTTCTTCGTTGCTGGTTTGTCGGAGCATGGGCCGGTCCCCTCGGAAGCACCCTGGGATCGAGGCTCCACTCATTCTAAAGGGATGAAGACACCGGTTGGTTCCGCTCGGAGGTCGGTGGACGCGAGGTGTGGATCAGTGGCCTCCAGAACAGCGGGACCTCAGATGGAGAGCCGGTCCGGTTCTTTCGACAAGGCGCTGCGCAGTCGATGACGGCATGGTCTAGCTTCAGACAATCGCCACAAATTTCACCGACACGCTTCCCGCAGTCAATCTTCAGGAAGGCCGCCATGTCCCAGTATTCACTCGATGAATTGCGGCGGCGCTATGTCGTCGAGAAAAGACCCCTCGAGGCCAGCGTCGAGCAGGTCTTACGGGCCGACGCCCGCGCGGGAGCCCGTGCCATCCTGGCTTCCATCGATAAACGGCGCTCCGAAAACAGGTCCGAAGGGCAGCGCCTGCGAAAGATGCTCCGCTTCGAGACCTCTCTCTGGGCAAGCGGCCATCATATTGTGGCAGGCGTGGACGAGGCGGGAATGAGCCCTCTCGCCGGGCCAGTCTCCGCCGGCGCCGTGATCCTGAAACCCGGCACGCGGATAATCGGAATTGACGACTCGAAAAAACTCGATGCCGCCGCTCGCGAAGAACTCGCGAAGGAGATCAAGGAAAAGGCAGAGAGTTGGTGTGTGGCATTCGTCGAGGTCGAGGAGATCGACGCGATCAACATCTATTGGGCAGGCATCCAGGCGATGCAGCGTGCGGTCCGGGGGCTAGGGTTGGCGCCGCAGTACTTGCTGATTGACGCGAAGCGGTTGAAGGAAATCGAGATCCCTCAGCAGTCCATCATTAAAGGCGACGCCAAGTCCGCCAGCATCGCCGCCGCCTCCATCCTCGCGAAAGTCGAGCGCGACCGCATAATGCGGACGCTCGATGTGCGTCACCCCGGCTACGGATTCGCGGATCACAAGGGCTACCCGGTGCCGGCTCATTATCAGGCGCTCGCCAGGCTTGGTGCATGCGCAGCTCACCGGAGGTCGTTCGGACCAGTACGCAAGGCCCTCGGACTGCCGCCCCTGCCGCCGTGGCCTTCGGCATCCGAGCGCACCGCTGGTTGAACTCCTGGGGTCCACGTTTCGTCTCGGCGTACTATTTTCGCGGCCATTTCTTTTCGCGAACGACGTCCTTGGCCAATTTGTCCGACCTCAGGCCGAGATAGACCGGCTGGCGCAGCTCGCCCTTGCTGGTCCACTCCGCTAATTTCACTTCCACGACCAACGAAGGATGCACCCAGGTCGTGACCCGCTCATCCTTTACTTTGGCTGCGGTGCTTGCTGAACGCGATCAGCTTGTGGCGCGGCAGGAGGGCCTTGAGCCGGTGCTTGCGCTATAGTTCGGCCGACATCGTCAGCCCGCAGGTCCGTCAGGGCGACATTTAGGCGTTCACCTATAATCGTCAGCAGGCCAAAGGTCAGCGCGGGCGAGAACAATGAAGGCAGGGGCGATGAATGCGCAGCTGCAACATTCGTTTGCGGCTGCGCCTGTTCGAAACGTTCAGACGTCACGTTTTCGGACTTGGCTGAAGCATAGGTGCGGCTTGAGGAGTTTGGGGAGGTGTCGGATTGCTCTGCTGCTGAAGCGCCGCGGGGTCGCCGCCCGCATGAGGAACGCACGTACCGATGTTGCTGAGCAGGCGTTTGGCCTGGAGGTCGCGCACCTTCGTGTATTCGCGTCTTCGCTCGATATTCGCGGCGGCCCATCGGTCCCAGACTTCGAAGGCGTCGGTATAATGTTTCCGCATCTGCTCCTCGGCGGCAAGGCAATCGGCGAACTTGTCGAACACCAGGTCGGTGTTGACCGGGGTCATGCCTCCTACCAGGACAACGAGCATCCATTTCATCTTGCCGATCGCCTTTCACACCGGGCGAATTCTCCGCTGACGCGCAGAATTCCGTGCACTGTGGTTAGATGGCCCGACGGCTGCGACCGGCTACAAAACCGTAGACGAAAAGCACGATGATGGCGCCTACCACTGCCCCCACTAGTCCTGCGCCTTCTCCTGGCCGGTACCAGCCGAGAGATTGACCAAGATAGGTCGCAACGAACGCGCCCACTATTCCCAGGATGGTGGTCAGGATGAAACCCGAGGGCTCGTTGTCGCCGGGCATGATGAACTTCGCGATGACGCCTGCGATGAAACCGATGATGATCGTCCAGATGATGCTCATGTCTCTCCCTCGATCGCTGTGGTGTTATCCCGCCGATGAAGCCGGAAGACGTCCATCAGGCGTGTATTTGTCCACGGCAGTCGGAAGCTCTCGGGACAAACGGTCGAGAATCTCCTGCTGCGACAAGCCGGTCTGCTGCTCCAGTTTTTGAAGGACGTCCGGACCGATAGCCTGCTGGAGTTCGGGCGGGGTGACTTCGCGGTTCGGCCCCTGATTGATCCAGGATTGAGCCACATCGCCTTGCCCGTTCTGCCTGAAGTGCTCGAGCAATTCGCCGATCCCGCCGTTCAGCAGCGAACCCACGCCTCCGGTCCCCGCTAGGCCGCCAAGGCTGCCGAGCATGCCGCTCAGGGAATCCTTGGCACCCGCCGGCTGGCCGGAGGTCGCATTGCGAAACATGTCCGCCAGCTTGTCCCGATTTTGATACCCCGCGATTGCGAGCATACCCAAGAGGGCGGTCATCGATGGCATTCCGCGGCTCATTTTCGGCTCCTGAGTTCAACGATCGGCAACCAACCTACGCTGGGCTGAGAAGTTCCAAGTTTTCCCGAGCCGTGGGTTTTGGAAAGGAGGATCTAGAGAAGCATCTGCAAGAAAACGGGAGCGGGCTCCGGGCGAAAGTCCGGAGCAAACCAGCTCGCGCGACGTGCGCCAAATGGCCGCTTTGCTCATGCGGCGCGACGAAGCCTTCGTGCAGGCGGTCGAGGAACTGAAAATGGAAAAGCCCACCAAGTTGGAGCCGCGATGCTGCGTCGCTCGCGTTCGTTCGGCCTCGCGCTCGCAACAGCTTCTTTGAAGGAACTCGCGATTCCTTGAAGCGTCGCACCGCGATGAGTTTCGCGGACGGAGGAGCAGATGGCAGCGAAGAAGGAGACCGCACGGGGACGCAAACAAGATCGCGCCCGCGTGGCTAACGGCCAGGACTACGAAGTGCGATACGATTCCTCCTGACTTGAACGCGCCAGCTGCCCGACTTGAGCTTCTTAAAGGTCGGCACCGCGTGTGCGCTCCACCCGGATTTCATGTGCGCTAGTGTGCACCGGGAGATCAAACGCGGTACAAACGTGTGCAATTTTGGCTAGTTTGGAGTGCACACGTGTGCACTTGTTCCTGCTCTAGTCCATTGTAAGGATAGGATAACTACTTGGAATATCAAGAATATCGCTTTTCCGTGGCGCCCATGATGGATTGGACCGACCGGCATTGCCGGGTGTTCCACCGTCACCTGACGAGGCGGGCGCTGCTCTATACGGAGATGCTGACCACTGGCGCCATCATTCATGGTGACCGGAAGCGGCTGCTTGGGTTCGACCTAGTCGAGCACCCGGTCGCGCTTCAACTCGGCGGGTCGGACCCACGCGAGCTGGCGCTGGCGGCGCGGATCGGCGAGGAGTTCGGTTATGACGAAATCAACCTCAACGTCGGCTGCCCCTCCGACCGCGTGAAGGACGGCCGTTTCGGCGCTTGCCTGATGGCAGAGCCTGATCTCGTGGCGAGGTGCGTCGAGGCGATGAAGGGTGAGGTGGCCGTGCCCGTGACCGTGAAGTGCCGCATCGGGATCGACGACCAGGATCCCGAAGTCGCGCTCGACAACCTTGCGCACGCAGTCGTTGACTCCGGCTGCGATGCGCTGATCGTACATGCCCGGAAAGCATGGCTCAGCGGTTTGTCACCAAAGGAGAATCGCGAGATCCCGCCGCTCGACTATGATCGCGTCTATCGCCTCAAGCGCGCGATGCCGGATGTGCCTGTCATCATCAACGGCGGCATCCCCGGTGTCGACGAGGCAAGGGCACATCTCGATCACGTTGACGGCGCGATGCTTGGACGAGCCGCCTATCAGGAGCCGTGGCGGCTGCTCTCGGTCGATACCGACATTTTCCGCGAGGCGGCGCCGCATGCCTCGATGCAGGATGCGCTCGAAGGGATGGTGCCCTACATCGAACAGCAGCTCGCGCGCGGCACGAGGCTGCACTCTATGGCGAGGCATTTCGTCGGCGCATTCCACGCCGTCCCCGGCGCGCGCGCCTTCCGCCGGCATCTTGCCGAGCAGGGGGTGAAGCCGGGCGCTGGCCTCGAGGTGCTACGCGAAGCGATTGCGCGTGTCGGTGCGCGCGCACCGGCGGAGGCGGCGGCCTAGCCGTAATCGCATGACGAGCCGGATTGCAAGAGTCTAGTCGACTGCCAGGCGCGAGCGGCGGCGACTGGTCTGGAGCTCCGGATAACCCGTGAGCATCAGCCTGTCGGCGCGCACGCCCCAGCTCTCCAGGCGATCGAGGAAGCTCATCCCGAGCAGGTTGGTCTTCATCTGCCCGCGCTGTACGACGAGGGCTGGCACCGATTTCTCGACGAGGTGACCGACGGAGAGGCGGTCGATCGTGAGGCGGGCCGCCTTGGTATGACCGCCCGCGGTTTCGAGATCGACGTCGTATTCGAGCATCTCGAGCGGCAGCCCGATCGCCTTCGCGGTTTCCCAGGTCAGCACCACCGAGGTCGCGCCGGTGTCAATGACCATCGGTGCGGCCACGCCGTTGATCTTCGCGCGCAGCGCGAATTCGCCGCCCTGGCCGCGCGGAATCTGCACGGCGGGCGCGGGCGCTGCGGTCTGCGTGCGAAAGATATGCGAGACCTTGCTGCTTGCGCGCGCGATCTGGTCGGAATCGCCATAGGCGACGACGGCACCGGCCGTGCAGGCGAGCATGATGAAGACGAGCAGAAAGCGGATCATTGCGCATTTCCAGATGCGCGCCGACCGGTCAGGTGTGTTTCGGCGATCCCGCGATGGGCGGAAGTCCAGCCTGATTCATGCGCGCCGGCAACAGCGCCATGAGGGCGAGCCGCTCCGCGCTCTCCATGGCGTGCCAGCGCGCGATCTCCGGCAATGTGCGTCCGCAGCCGAAGCACAGCCTGGTCTTGGGGTCGATCATGCAGACCGCCACGCACGGCGTTTCTTTGCTCATTGGGGCATAGTGGCGGATGGTCGGGCATGTCTGCAAGCATCTCGTTACGAGCCCGTACCCGCGCTCATGATCGGCTTGCGGCGGGGCCGGCGCTTCTCGTCCGCCACCGCGGAACTCTCGGGTTGGAGCGGCGGAGAATCATCCGACATCGGCGCCAGCGCGCTCATCACGCGCTCGGGCGGGAAGGTGACGATCACTTCGGTGCCGATGCGCAGCTTCGATTTCAGCGTGAATGTACCGCCATGCAGGTCGACCAGATTCTTGGCGATCGGCAGGCCGAGACCGGCGCCCTGTTCGGCCGACTTGATCGAATTGGAACCTTGGCCGAACGATGCGAGCACGACCGGGATCTCGTCCTCGGGAATCCCGGAGCCGGTGTCCTTCACCGAGAGATATTGTCCGCCTGAGGCCGTCCAGCCGGCCTTGAGCCAGATCTCGCCGCCCTGCGGAGTGAACTTGATCGAGTTGGAGAGCAGATTGAGCACGACCTGGCGGATCGCGCGCTCGTCGGCCCACAGCCGCGGCATCGCCTGCTCGAACACCTCGTGGATGGTGATGCCACGGCTCGAGGCGCGCAGCTTCATCAAATGATGGCAGTCGGCGACGATGCCGACCAGCGAGACCGCTTCCTCGTTGAGCTCGTAGCGGCCAGCCTCGATCCGCGACAGATCGAGGATCTCGTTGATGAGGTTGAGCAGGTGGACGCCGGAATTGTGGATGTCGGCCGAGTACTCCTTGTAGACCGGCACGGCATGCGCGCCGAAAATCTCGCTCTTCATCACTTCCGAGAAGCCGAGGATTGCATTGAGCGGCGTCCGCAGTTCGTGGCTCATCTGCGCCAGAAAGCGCGACTTGGCCACATTGGCGGATTCGGCGCGGTGGCGCGCTTCGTCCGAGATCGCCTTGGCTTGTTCGAGCTCGCCGATCAGCGCGTCCTTCTCGGCCCGCGCCTCGAGCGTGGCGAAGGTCGAAGAGTGCAGGCGGTGAGCCAGCAACACGAAATAGCCTTCGGCGGCGACGGCGAGCGCGGCCAGGATGTAATTATCCAGCGAGCCAGTCATCACGAAGCTCAGCGCCATCGCGACCGCGACCGGTGCGGTGGCGGCGAGGGCGGCGATCGGCAGATTGGCGGCCAGCATGCTTGATACTGCGATCACCAGCAGCATCAGGAACATCATCAGCGTTTCCGTGATCATGTCGAGCACGGGATGGATCAGGATCGCCATCCAGCAAAGGCCATAGAGCAGGTCGAGCACGACGAAACGCGTCTGCCATGCGCGCGTTGCCGCGGGCGAGGCGGGCTCGGCCAGGAAGCGGTGGCAGCTGCGGATCATTGCGGCATGAATGCAAAGCATGCCGGCGGTCCAGGCCGCGGCCGGGATCGGCTGCATCCACAGCCCAAACAGCACGCCTGTCGCGACCACAAGCAGCATCACGACATAGGAGGCCGACAGCCGCGTCTGGGCGTACTGGCGCAGCATTTCGGCATCGAAAGCCGGCCGGGTTCCACTGGTCGACGTTAACTTATCGCGCGCCTCGCGCACCCGCTGTGCCGCAGCCCGGCGATGGCTCGCCGACGGCACGCTCACCGGCTCGGCCGGAAGCTGCACAACCTCGGGCTTTTCAGCGGGTTTACTCATCGCACAACAACAATTCCTGCCCGCGCGGGACGGGCCTTCTGCATTGTCTATCTCTGGCAAGAAATCCTTAAGAGGTGACTTAAGGAGCTAAAGAATTACGTTAACCCGGCGTTAATTTTGGATCCGGCGTGAGCCGCTCAATGCAGCGCCGCGTGCTGCGCGATGTACACCACGGCGCCCGCCAGATAGCCGGCGAGCGCGGGAACGGCGATGCGGCGGGCGTACCAGAGGAACTCGATGCGCTCGAGCCCCATGGCGGCGACGCCTGCGGCCGAGCCGATGATCAGGATCGAGCCGCCGGTTCCGGCGCAATAGGCGATGAACTCCCAGATGAAGCTGTCGGGTGGATAATGCGCGAGGTCGTACATGCCCATCGTCGCGGCGACCAGCGGCACGTTGTCGATGACAGCACTGAGCAGGCCGAGCACGATCACGATGATGTCCTGTCGGCCGATCGCGGTGTCCAGCCATTTGGCCACCATGGAGAGCAGGCCGGCATGTTCGAGGCAGGCGACCGCGAGCAAGATGCCGAGGAAGAATACGATCGAGCCCATGTCGATCCGCGTCAGCGCATTCGCAAGCGTGAGGGGACCGCGGACATGCTCATCCTTTTTGCGATGAACGATCTCGCCGACCAACCACACGATGCCAAGCCCGAGCAGGACGCCCATGAAGGGCGGCAGGTGCGTGACCGTCTTGAAGGCGGGCACCGCGATCAGTACGCCGAGTCCGAGATAGAACATCACGTTCCGCTCGAACGGATCGACGCCCTGCAATCCGTCCTCTTTCGGCGGTGGTGCGATGGTCTTGCCCTTGAGTGAAAAGCTGATGAATGCGAGCGGCACCAGCAGGTTGAGCAAGGAGGGCAGGAACACCGCGCTCATGATTTTCAGGGGCGAAATCTGTCCGCCGATCCACAGCATGGTCGTGGTGACGTCGCCGATCACGGTCCATGCGCCGCCGGCATTTGCGGCGATGACGATGAGGGAGGCGAACAGCAAGCGGTCGTCGCGCTTGGCGATCAGCCGCTGGATCAGCGAGACCATGACGATGGTGGTGGTCAGATTGTCGAGGATTGCACTGAGGAAGAAGGTAACGAAGCCAATCAGCCATATCAGACGGACCTGGCTGGTCGTGCTGATGCGGGAGGTGATGACCTCGAAACCGTCATGGGCGTCGATGACCTCGACGATGGTCATCGCGCCAACCAGGAAGAACACGATCTGCGCGGTGGCAGCGACGGACTCGTCAAGCTGACGGCCGACCAGCGTGTGGTCGCCGGTCGCGAGCGCGTAGATTGTCCAGAGCACGCCCGCGCCGAGTAGCGCAGACGCGCTCTTGTTCACCCCGATAGGATGCTCGAGCGCGATCGCCGCATAGGCGAGGATGAAGATTGCGGCGAGTGCGGTCAGCAAGGCAGGATCACTTCGTGAGGTGTCAGCGATTCAGGCGCGCGAGCAGGCTCGATGTATCCCAGCGCTTGCCGCCCATCTTCTCGACCTCGGCGTAGAACTGGTCGACGAGCGCGGTCACCGGCAGATTGGCGCCATTGCGACGGGCTTCGGCCAGCGAGATCGAGAGATCCTTGCGCATCCATTCGACCGCGAAGCCGAAATCGTATTTGTCCTCGTTCATGGTCTTGTAGCGGTTCTCCATCTGCCAGGACTGCGCGGCGCCCTTGGAGATGGTTTCGATCACGGCGGCGACGTCAAGGCCACTTTTCTTGGCGAAGTGAATACCCTCGGAGAGGCCCTGGACGAGGCCGGCGATGCAGATCTGGTTGACCATTTTGGTCAGCTGGCCGGAGCCGGCGGGCCCCAGCAATTTGCACATCCGCGCATAGGCGCCTGTGATGATCGGCTCGGCGCCGGCATAGGCGTCCTGCGCGCCGCCGCACATCACCGTCAGCACGCCGTTCTCGGCGCCGGCCTGGCCGCCGGACACGGGTGCGTCGATGAACTTGAAGCCGGCCTTGGTCGCGGCCGCATCGAGCTCACGCGCGACCTCGGCGGAAGCGGTGGTGTGGTCGACGAAGGTTGCACCCTTCTTCATGCCGGCAAACGCGCCGTCGGCACCGATCGTGACCGCGCGCAGATCGTTATCGTTGCCGACGCAGCACATCACGAAATCCTGGCCCTCGGCCGCGGCCTTCGGGGTCGCCGCGGTCTTGCCGCCGAACTTGTCCGCCCACTCCTTCGCCTTGGCCGCGGTGCGGTTATAGACGGTGACCTCATGGCCCCCTTTTTTCACGAGGTGTCCGGCCATGGGGAAGCCCATCACGCCGAGACCGAGGAAAGCGACTTTAGCCATCTGTAGTACCTTGTCCGTAGTTTGGGTTTTACGGTTCTTGCCGGGCGAGGGCCGTCCGGTTCCGCCATTGCGGCAGATCGGGCGCACCATAAACCCTTGAGGCCGGAGGGCAACGGGTTCGTTTGGCCCCGCCTGTGTTAGGATGGTGGACCTAAGGACTTCAAAAAAAGGGAGCGAAGGCATGGGCGGCGTAAGCGTGGGCGTGCTCGATCATTTCAATGTCCGGACCCGGAATCTGGCCGAAACCGTCCGCTTCTACGAGGACGTGCTGGGCCTGGAAAAAGGCGCCCGGCCGAATTTCGCCTTCCCCGGCGCCTGGATGTACAGCGAGGGAAAGCCGGTGGTGCACCTCGTCGATATTTCTCCGACTGCCGAGCCACAAAAGCCGGATTCCGGCGTTGTCCACCACGTCGCCTTCGCCAGCCGCGGGTTTGACGGCATGAAGCAGCGGCTGGCCTCAAAGGGGATGAAGTTCGACTCCCGCCAAGTGCCCGGCGGTGAGCTCTGGCAGATCTTCGTCCACGACCCCAACGGGGTCATGATCGAGCTCAACTACGAGGCGGCCCTGGAGCAGGGGGCCGCGCCCGCCGAGATGGCTGACGATATCGGCAGGCAGTAGCCTTTTGGGCGTTTCCGCTCTAATGGGGCATCTTGAATTCTAGGAGATGCGCTTTGAGCGTGACGCAGCAACAGGTTCTCGACAGCCTCGCCAGGATCAAGTCGCCCCGCGGGGTCGCGCTCACCAATGCCAATGTGCTGAGCGCGATCAGCGCGGCCGACGGCAAGGTGTTCTTCTCGATCAATGTCGATGCCGCCGAAGCGCGAGCCTGGGAATCCGTCCGGGCCGAGGCCGAGGCCGCGGTGCGCGCCATTCCCGGCGTCACCACCGTCATGGTGGCGCTGACCGCCGAGCGGAAGGCCGGCGCGGCGCCGCCACCGCCGCCAACTCCCAGCCGCGGCACGCCGGGCGTGCAGCCCGTCCACGCCCACAAGCCGCCGCCGCAGGGCGGCGCCCAATCGCCGATGGCGCGGCAGTCCGAGATTCCGGGCGTCGCGGCCGTGATCGCGGTCGCCTCGGGCAAGGGCGGTGTCGGCAAATCCACCAGCGCGCTCAACCTGGCACTCGGTCTGCGCGATCTCGGCCTCAAGGTCGGGCTGCTCGATGCCGACATCTACGGCCCATCGGTGCCGCGGCTGACGGGCCTGCACGAGAAGCCGGAGCTGAACGACGAGCGCAAGATGATTCCGCTCAGGCGCTTTGGCCTGGCCATCATGTCGATCGGCTTCCTGGTGGAGGAAGAGACCGCGATGATCTGGCGCGGGCCGATGGTGATGTCGGCAGTGACGCAGATGCTGCGCGACGTCGTATGGGGCCAGCTCGATGTGCTCGTCGTCGACATGCCGCCAGGCACCGGCGATGCCCAGCTCACGCTGGCGCAGAACGTCCCTTTGAAGGGCGCCGTGATCGTCTCGACCCCGCAGGACCTGTCGCTGATCGACGCAAGGCGGGGGCTTGCGATGTTCAAGAAGGTCAACGTGCCCGTGCTCGGCATCGTCGAGAACATGAGCTATTTCCAGTGCCCGCAATGCGGCACGAAATCCGACATTTTCGGCCATGGCGGCGCGCGCCACGAGGCCGAGAAGCTCGGGGTACCATTCCTGGGCGAGATCCCCCTGCACATGGCGATTCGCGCCACCTCGGATGCGGGCACGCCCGTAGTGGACAGCGAGCCGGATGGTCCCCATGCGGCGATCTACCGCGCCATTGCGGGACAGGTGCGGGACCAGCTCAAGGGCGTCATCGCCGCGGCCTAAGCGGATCCAAGCCGATCCCTTGAAACCAATACCTTGGGGACATGCGACTTTCGTAGAGCCCTGTCATGCCAATGTCGCGTTTCGAAAGCAGGGCTTCCGTGTTAAAGGCCCACGGCAGTCAAGCCCCTTCGGTTCGACGCGGCCCAAGAACGCGTCGCCGGAATGAGCGGCAGCAAAGAGGAAGTTAGGGGAAACGCCCCAACAAGGAGAGACTGAAGATGAAGCGTCGTGATTTCCTGAAAGTGTCGGCAGCCGGCGCGGCGGCGACCGCCGCGGTGGCCTCGCCGGCGATCGCGCAGTCCTCGCCCGAGATCAAGTGGCGCCTGACGTCGAGCTTCCCGAAGTCGCTCGACACCATCTATGGCGGTGCCGAGCAGATGGCGAAGTACGTCGCCGAGATGACCGACAACAAGTTTCAGATCCAGGTCTTCCAGGCGGGTGAAATCGTCCCGGGCCTGCAGGCGCTGGATGCGACCCAGAAGGGCACCGTCGAGATGTGCCACACGGTGTCGTATTATTACGTCGGCAAAGACCCGACCTTCGCGATTTTCGCGTCGGTGCCTTTCGGCCTGAATGCACGCCAGCAGAATTCCTGGCTGTACCAAGGCGGCGGCAACGAGCTCGCCAACGAGTTCTTCAAGAAGACGAACGTGGTGGGCTTCCCCTGCGGCAACACCGGCACCCAGATGGGCGGCTGGTTCCGCAAGGAGATCAAGACCGTTGCCGACCTGTCGGGCCTGAAGATGCGCATCGGCGGCATTGCCGGCCAGGTGCTTCAGAAGGTCGGCGTGGTGCCGCAGCAGCTCGCCGGCGGCGACATCTATCCGTCGCTCGAGAAGGGCACCATCGACGCGGCCGAATGGGTCGGTCCCTACGATGACGAGAAGCTCGGCTTCGCCAAGGTCGCCAAGTACTACTACTACCCGGGCTTCTGGGAAGGCGGTCCGACCGTTCACGCCTTCGCCAACATCGACAAGTGGAACGAGCTGCCGAAGAACTATCAGGCGATCCTCACCAACGCGACCGTCAACACCAACACCTGGATGGCCGCGCGCTACGACATGGTGAACCCCGGCGCGCTGAAGCGTCTGGTCGCCGGCGGAACGCAGCTTCGCCCGTTCACCAATGAGGTTCTGGAAGCCTGCCTCAAGGCGACCAACGAATTGTGGGGCGAGATCTCGGCCAAGAATCCCGACTTCAAGAAGTCGATCGACGCCATGCAGGCCTACCGCTCCGACGAATATCTGTGGTGGCAGGTCGCCGAATACACCTACGACAGCTTCATGATCCGCTCGCGCACCCGCGGCTGATCTTCGAACAAGTCGCAAGACGACACGCCCGGTCTCGTTCGCGAGGCCGGGCTTTTTCTTTGGGGCGACGCTGCGGAGCGGCGTTGTCGCCGGGGGACGGGCGGGGCCTCCAACAAAAAATCTGAAAAACAACCCCATGCACAGTAGACGAGGGGTGAGAGGACAAGGCGTTGCGAGTGTAGCCAACAGCTTGATGCGATGGGCTAATTGGCAGGCACGCCCGAGCATCGCGCGGTCGAGGGCAACTTCGTATTTTTGGGCGTCAAAGCGGGCAGGCGCGCGTGCTTCAGCGAGATCGTTTGACTCGTCGGGCAAAACAGTGGCATAAAGGCATTATCGCAAAATCCGAAATGAGCGCCTCGGCGGCTGGCCTGGGGTTGATGATGAGCTTCGATCCCGATGAGGTTCAAAGCGCGCTGCGCAAGGCCTGGTCGTTGGCAACCGCCAGTCAATGGACGGCGAGCAATCCGGCGGCAGGGCAATGCAACGTCACCTCGCTGCTGATTCACGAGCTCTTCGGCGGCGAGTTGCTGAGGACGCCGCTGCCGGCCGGCGACCATTTTTACAATCGCATTAGAGGCCGGCGGTACGACTTCACGGCGAGCCAGTTCGATCAGCCGATTGCTTACAAGGATTTGCCCGCAAGCCGTGCCGATGTGGAATTGGGAGCGACAAGCGATGAACTGGCCGAACTCAGAGCCGCTTTTCAGGAGCGTCGTACGAAGTAAAGCCAAGGGCCGATCGCAGACGGGTGAGAGGAGTGGGCGCGGGGAATCAGCTGAACATCAATTCGCAAGACGGTCTTTGCTCATGCGCAGGATGACCACCACACCCTCTTCCGACCAGTCAAAAGTTATGGTCCCGCCAAGCTGGGCGGCCATACTTCGGTGCACCAACTGGCTTCCAAAGCCTTCGAGCTTTGTTGGAGCGACAACGGGGGGACCACCCCGCTCCGTCCACTTGACCACGACCTCGTCCTCGTGAGCGTTGCACGATACGTCCAGGGTGCCACTTGAAAGGGACAGCGCACCGTATTTCGCAGAGTTGGTTGCCAGTTCATGCATCACCAAGGCGAGTGCTGTGCTGGAAGCCTCTCCCACGTTCATCTTGGGGACCGAGACACGAATACGAACGCTGGCTCCTTCCTCATCGTACGGCGCAAGCAGAACAGAGATGAGGTCTCCGAGAAGCGTCCCTTCTCTATTTCGTCCCGGTACCGGGCGCACAAGGTCCTGAGCACGTCCAAGAGCGATCAGGCGACTGGTCAGCTCCTGGGCCATATCCTCTTTTGATGCTGCCGAGCGTGAGCTCATTTGCGTCAGCGCCGTTGCGACGGTGAGAAGGTTTTTCAGCCGGTGGCTCATCTCGCCCGCCAGGAGCTCGTTGGCTTCCTCGGCTTGCTTGCGTTGGGTGACGTCCAGGAAAATACCGAACATCGTTCGATCCGCGATGTCGGCATCGTCGCCCTGGCCCCGCGCGGAAATCCAACGGATATCGCTGCCGGTCAGAATACGAAAATCTATCTCGTAAGAGCCTACGACTGCGCGAGTAGCGGCAAATGCCGATCTCACCCTCTCAAGATCGGCAGGGTGGATGTTCTTGGACAGTATCTCGAACGTAATTTTCTGCTCGCCCTTGGGCACCTCCCAAAGGTCGTACGCGGGTTCATCCATGGTGATGGCGTCGGTATCAACGTTCCAGGACCATAGAGCGACACCGGCGGCGCGAGTGGCAGCCCGGAGGTGCTTTTCGTGCCACAAGGGCATCGTCACCTGGCTAGGAACCATTGTGCTTCGTTTTCCCGCTTTATCTGACCAATCGGCACCTCGGCCAACGGGCGATCGACAGATACCATACCCGGTCGAAAAGGTCTCCGTTCGACCGAGAGGGCGGGTTGAAGTGTGGTCCCGCGCCCGAGTTGGCTCAGAAGCGATCCTCCGCAAACGAGCCGTGAGGTTCGCCGACGGCGATCAGCGGCGTTGTTCGTGAGCGATTACGCGTTGCTTCGCGAAACGCCTGGGCCTTCCCTTCCATGAGTCAACACCGCCTCGGCAGCAGCTTCGTCGATGGCCGCCATCACATCAGCGGTTGCGGAATGATGAATCATGTGTCCCGCTCCGTCGATCCGGTGCAATTTGCTCTGCTTGACCTCGCCATGCAGCCTGACCGACTGCTTGATATCGATCAGACGATCGTTCTGGCCCGCGATAATGATCGTCGGCATCTTGAGTTCTGCATAAGTCTTCGAACCTGAGAATGCGGCGGAGATCAACATGGTCGCTTCGGCCGCTGTGGCCCGCATCTGTGATGGGCGCAACGCCATTTCTTTCGGAAAGCCGGCGAACTTGTTCGGGACCGGCCGGGGGCCAAACAGCTTGCGCAACATCGCGGGCCACATCATCCGACCGGCTAGCGGCGAAATCGTGGAGCTGATGACGTCCCCGACCACCGGTAGGGCGGACAGCACCGACGCCGCGCTGTCCGCGCGGGGAGTCGGGAAATAATAGCCCGAGGCCAATACGAGAGCCTGCACGAACGAAGGATGTCTTGTCGCCAGCGCAACCGCAACCGACGCTCCCCATGAATGGCCAAGGACAATCGCTTGAGAGACGCCCAACTGATCGAGGGCCTTCTTGAACAGGTCCGCCTGGGCATCCGGAGTCCAGACGACGTGCCTTGGCCGCGAGCTATGCCCAAAACCGGGACGATCGAACACCATGACCCTGTAGTTCTCGGCTGCGAGATCGATCAATCCACTCGAGACGAAATCCTGGACCATGCTCCCATTGCCGTGAAACAAGACCAGCGGCTTGCCTCTGCCGCGTTCCAAATAGTGCAGGCGAACCCCCTCGACGTCGATGAACCGACCCTGCGGAGGATTATCGCGTTGCGCTTTGTTCGCGAGCCGCCGGTTTATGATTGCGGTAGCCGCAACGAGGGTACCTGCGGCAGCAAACGCGGCGGCGCCTGGATGTCGCGTAATGGCGCTCAAGCAATCGGATAGAAGGGAGCTGGAACGTGTTCGTCGTGCAAGGCGCATGTGCATTACCTTAGGTGGTCTGCACGACGCCCCATCAAATGAGAAATGTTGCAGCTGAGTTGAACGGTTCGCGGGGGTGTTCGTTCCTCGGCAGGGCCGACGGCGGCGGGGCCCAAGGAGGTAAATTTCCGGGCCATCCGCGACCTCATCCGCTCGTGCCCGGACTGGCTTACAGGAACCTGACGGAAGGGAGCGGCCGGCCCGCCGGGTGCTTTTTCGCTGGCCGAGATGCCCCGGATGATGGAAGACAGCGAAGATGCGGCGGAAGCCGTGCGGTGACACCGGAACATCCCGCGGGAAAATGCGATGCGCCTTCTGATCGTCGAGGACAATGCCGAGCTGTCGCGGCTCGTTGCCGGCGGGCTGTCGGCGGCCGGCTATGAGAGCGACATCGTCGGCAGCGCTGCCGAAGCGCGCGAGGCGGTCAGCAGCGTCAGCTATGCCGCGATGATCCTCGACCTCGGACTACCCGACGGCGATGGCCTGTCGGTGCTGCGTGAGCTTCGCCGGCAGATGGAGCCGTTGCCGGTGCTGGTGCTGACCGCCCGCGGCGGCTTGCAAGATCGTGTCAGCGGCCTGCGCAGCGGCGCCGACGACTATCTCGCAAAACCGTTCGCGATGGAGGAGCTGGTGGCGCGACTGGAGGCGATCCTGCGCCGTCCGGGCCAGTTGCTTGGCCGCTCGCTGCGCCTCGCCAACCTCGTCTATGACACCGAGAGCCGCCAGATCTTCGTCGACGACCAGCCGCGCATCATCTCCGCGCGCGAGACCTCGGTGCTCGAGATCCTGCTGCGCCGGCAGGGGCGGGTGGTACCGAAGAAGAACGTCGAGGACCACATCTTCGGCCTCGATGGCGAGGTCGCCTCCAACGCGGTCGAGGTCTACGTCTCGCGGCTGCGCAAGCAGCTCGCCGAGCATGGCGCCAAGGTCGTGATCCACACCATCCGTGGCGTCGGCTATCTCATGGCCGAGGAGAAATAGCGTGGCCCGGATCGGATCTCACGCCGGATTCCGCGCCGGGATCCATGGGAGGTCGCCGACGTTCAAATCGCTGATCTGGCGCATCGTGTTCCTGCACATCGTGGCGGTCGCGGTGGTCGCGATCTTCCTGCCGCTGGTGCTGTTCTGGCTGCTCAATTCAGAGATCGACCAGCTGCATCGCGATGCCATGCGCGCGCAGGCCGAGGTGTTGGCCGAGCGCATCGTCGCCCAGCCCGACGGGCTGCTGACGTTCAACCTGCCGGACAGTCTCAAGGGCCTTTATTCAGAAGCCTATGGCCGCTACCAGTACGACATTCGCGATGCCGGGGGGAATCTGCTGTTTTCGTCGCGGCGCAAGACCGGCACTGCGGCGGCCGCGCCACCGCCGCTCTCCGAAACGATTTCCGGGGCTGGAGTCACCCGCACCATCGACGGCAAGGTGATACGCATTCGCGTCGCGGAGGACCTCGCGCACCGCGACGTCATCATCGACGACATCGTATCGAACTTCTTCCGGCGGGTCGGATGGATCACCATTCCGATCCTGCTGGTCCTGCTCGGCATCGACATCATCATCTTTCGCCGCGCTGTTGCGCCGCTATGGAAGGCCTCCGAGGAGGCGAGCAATATCGGCCCGGCGCGCACGGACATCCGCCTGCCGACGGAGCAGATTCCGCGCGAGATCATGCCGCTCGTCACCGCCGTCAACCAGGCGCTCGACCGCCTCGAGGACGGCTTTCGGGTGCAGCGGCAGTTCACCGCCGACGCCGCGCATCAATTGCGCACGCCGCTCGCGATCCTGCGCACGCGGATCGAGACGCTCGGCGATGGCGCCGCACGGCATGCGCTGCATGCGGACATCGAGGGCATGAGCCGCATCGTCGCGCAGCTACTGGAGATCGCCGAGCTCGACACGCTGGTGCTCGATCCCGGCGAGACCGCGGATTTGCGCGCGGTCTGCGCCGAGGTGGTCGGTTCGATCGCGCCGCTCGCGATCGCACAGCACAAGGATATCGCGCTGAGGGGCACCGAGGCGCCGGTGCTGATCCACGGCAATTCGGTGATGCTCCAGCGCGCGATCTTCAATCTCGCCGAAAACGCCATCAAGTTCACGGCAATGGACACGTCGGTCGATGTCGATGTGAGCGAGGATGGCGCGGTGCGCGTGCGCGATTGCGGGCCGGGAATCGCGGAAGCCGAGCGCGAATTGATCTTCCACCGCTTCTGGCGCGCCGACCGCCAGCGCAGCGACGGCGCCGGCCTCGGGCTGTCGATCGTGCGCGCCGTGGCGGATGATCACGCGGCGACGGTTGCGGTGGAGAATCTTCCGGGCGGCGGCGCGCAGTTCACGCTGCGGTTCAGGCTGGCGGAGAAGTCGGACGACCTTAATTTGAACGCAGTGCGGTACTGACGCGCCACCTTCTCCCGCATCCGCCTTCGCCAAGGCTTCGGCGGACATGAGGGGAGAAGGCGAAAGCGACGGCTATTTCAGCTTGCCGGTGGACAAATCCATGATCATGCGCGTGGTCAGATAGAGACGCGGCACGATGCTGTCGAGTTTGACATATTCGGCGTCGTTGGAATGCGCGCCGAAGCCCGACAGACCCATGCCTTCGACCACGGCTCCGCTGGTCTTGAGTGCGGCAAACGCCGCGTCGGTGCCGCCGCCGGTCGCCTTCTCGTCGACTTTGAGAGGCAGTCCGATCTCCTCATAGATCGTCTTGCCGTGGGCCGCGACTCGACGTGAGGCGTCGTTGGCCTCCAGCGGCGGACGGCGCACCTCGAATTTCAGCTCGACCTTGGACTCGGGCAGCAGGTGATTCTTGATCTTCTCCTGCAGTGTCTTCTCGAGCTCGTCGAAATCGGTGACTTTAAGTGCACGTGCGTCGGCCTGGGCCGTGGCCTCCGCGGGGATCACGTTGCGGTTGGTGCCGGCCTTGGAGACCGTCCAGTTCAGTTTCAGGCCCTGCTCTGGTTTGGACAGGTCCTTCATCTGCAGCAGCTGGTGGGAGAGTTCGTACAGCGCGTTGACGCCGCCCTCGGGCCGTGAGCCTGCATGTGACGACTTGCCCTGCACCGTGAGATAGGCCGAGCCGATGCCGCTGGTGGCCAGCCGCAGCGTGCCGTCGGTACCGCCGCCTTCAAAGGAGAACACCACATCCTGATCCGCAGCGAACCTGGTGATGGTGCTGCGCCAGCCCGGTGAGGAGATCTCCTCGTCGCCATTGGTGAGCACCGTCAGCGTGCCGTAATCCCGGAAGCTCAGCTTCTGCAGCAACGCCACGGTATGAAGAATGAGCGCGACGCCCTGCTTGTCGTCGGCAATGCCGAGGCCGTAGGCCTTGTCGCCGTCGATGCGGAACGGTTGATCCTTCAGCATGCCCTTCAGGTACACGGTGTCCATGTGGGCGATCAGCATGATCTTCTTGCTGCCGGTGCCCTTGAATACGGCGTGTACGGCCGGGCCGATCTTCTCGGGTGTGTCGTCGAGGCGATAGACGTCGGTGGGTTCGAGGATCTCCACCGTGCCGCCGAGCTGCTTGAGCTGGCCGGCAACGCGCTGGGCGATCTGGTTCAGACCTTCGACATCCTTGCTGCCGGATTCGATGCTGACGAGATCGCGCAGCGTATCGAGCAGCGGCTGCTGCTCTTTTTGTGCCAACGCATGGACGTCGGCCATGACATTCGCGCTCAGCTCAGCATGCGCCGGCATTGCCGCACATCCCAGCCAGAGCGACGCGATCAACGAACCAACGAGCGATGGAGCAGGGTAGGATCGCGACATGCGTGGCGGCCTTAGGTTGCGGGAATGGCGCGGTATGCCCGTGTTTCCGGCGCTTGTCACGTGCCCGGCGCGCCCGTCATGCCCGGCCGAGGCGGGCGTGATGGGAACGGCCAGGGCCGCGGCCGTCTAAGCCTAAAGTCGTAGGACCGGATGGCGCGGGAGCTGGGCATTTTCGTCCCTCACATCGTGAGGGATGGAAATCGGACGACACATGTTCCATGCTGGCCTCCAAGCCTCGGCAAGAAGGCCCATCGGCACAATCCATCAGGGTAGGACATCATGAAAAGACGAGATTTCATCAAGGTCACCGGGCTTGGTGCGGCGGGTGTCGCCACGCTCGCCGCTCCAGCGATCGCGCAGACGACGCCCGAGATCAAATGGCGCATGCCGACGAGCTGGCCGAAATCGCTCGACACGCTCTATGGCGGCGCCGAGATGATGGCCAAGATGGTCGCGGAAGCGACCGACAACAAATTCCAGATTCAGACATTTGCCGGCGGCGAGATCGTGCCGGGCCTTCAGGTGCTCGATGCCGTGCAGAACGGCACCTGCGAAATCGGCCACACCGCGTCTTATTATTATTTCGGCAAGGACCCGACCTTCACCTTCGGATCGTCGGTGCCGTTCGGGCCGAACATGCGCATCAACCAGGCCTGGTACACACTCGGCGGCGGCAGGGAGATTCTCAACGAGTTCTACAAGAAGTACAACGTCGTCTCGCTGCTTGCCGGCAACACCGGCTGTCAGATGGGCGGCTGGTTCCGCAAGGAGGTCAAGACGCCTCAGGACTTCAGCGGGTTGAAATTCCGCATCGGCGGCTTTGCCGGAAAGGTGATGGCCAAACTCGGTGCGGTGCCGCAGCAGATCGCCGGTGGCGACATTTATCCGGCGCTGGAGAAGGGCACCATCGACGCGGCGGAATGGGTCGGGCCCTATGACGACGAGAAGCTCGGCTTCGTGAAAGTCGCGCCGCATTATTACTTCCCGGGCTGGTGGGAAGGCGGGCCCATGCTTCTCGCCTTCGTCAACCAGGACAAGTGGAATGCGCTGCCGAAGCACTACCAGAGCATCCTCGAGCAGGCGGGGCACTACGCCAACAACTGGATGATGGCGAAGTACGACCAGTCCAATCCGCCGGCGTTGCGGCGCCTGCTCGCGGCCGGTGCCAAGCTGCATCCGTTCTCGCCAGAGGTCATGCAGGCCTGCTTCAAGGCGTCAAAGGAGCTGCACACCGAAGTCTCGGCCACCAACCCGGATTTCAAGAAGGTCTACGAATCGCTGACCGCGTTCTCGAACAACGGATATCAGTGGTTCCAGGTCGCCGAAGTCGGCTATGACAACTTCATGGCGCGCAACTCGCAGAGCTGATCGCAGAGCGCACGATCGGCCCAAACGAAAAAACCCGGAGCTTTCGCTCCGGGTTTCTTTTTGTAGGCGGGCCGGGCGCTATTGTTTCGGCTGGCCGAAGTCGAGCGGCGGCAGATCGATCTGGGGAATGTCGATCTTGATGCTGTTGGGATCGACGGTGGACTGCACACCCTTGTAGTGCATCACCATCGACGGGAACATGATCACGAGCAGCACCATGACGAGCTGGATGACGACGAACGGCACCGCACCCCAATAGATCTGTCCCGTCGTGACCGGCTCCATGCGTTTGCCGGTGACGCGGTCGGTATAGCGCTCCTTCGGCGCGACCGAGCGCAAATAGAACAGCGCAAATCCGAACGGCGGATGCATGAATGACGTTTGCATGTTGACGCCGAGGATGACACCGAACCAGATCAGGTCGATGCCGAGATGCTCGGCAGCCGGCCCGAGCAGCGGGATCACGATGAAGGCAAGCTCGAAGAAGTCGAGGAAGAACGCCAGCACGAACACGAAGGCGTTGACGAAGATCAGGAAGCCGATCTGGCCGCCGGGCAGGGATGTCAGCAGGTGCTCGACCCAGACATGGCCGCTGACGCCGTAGAAGGTGAGCGAGAACACGCGTGCCCCGACCAGGATGAAGACGACGAACGCGGACAGCTTCGCCGTCGATTCGGTAGCCTGACGGATCAGGTCCCAGGTCAGCCGCCGCTTCGCGGCTCCGAGAATGAGGGCGCCGGCTGCACCCATCGCACCGCCTTCGGTGGGCGTCGCGACGCCGATGAAGATCGTGCCCAGCACCAGGAAGATCAGGAATAGCGGGGGCACCATGACGAAGGTGGTCTGTTGCGCCATCTTCGAGAGGAAGCGGTAGCCCGTCAGCTTGTCGAGGACCCAGTTCGCGATGGCGACGAAGAACGCGAAGAGAATGCCGAAGAACATGCTGAGCACGACGAAGTCGGCGCCGTGTGTCTCCGAATTCCGCATCATGAACCAGCCGAAGACGCAGCTCGCCAGGAACAGCACGCCGAGCGACTTGAGGCCGCGGTCGCCGCTCTCCTCGCGGAAGCCGATCGCCTCCTTGGGAAGACCCGGCGCCGCCTTCGGGAAAATCATGGTCACGAGGAACGCGTAACCTGCATAGAGGCCGGCGAGCACCAGGCCCGGAATGAATGCGCCCTCGTACATGTCGCCGACCGACTTGCCGAGCTGGTCGGCCATCACGATCAGGACGAGTGAGGGCGGAATGATCTGCGCCAGCGTGCCGGAGGCCGCGATGATGCCGGTCGCCACGCGGCGGTCGTAGCCGTAACGCAGCATGATCGGCAGCGAGATCAGGCCCATCGAGATCACCGAGGCCGCCACGACGCCGGTCGTCGCCGCAAGCAGGGCGCCGACGAAAACCACCGCGTAGGCGAGGCCGCCACGGATGGTGCCGAACAACTGGCCGATGGTGTCGAGCAGATCCTCGGCCATGCCGGAGCGCTCGAGCACCAGTCCCATGAAGGTGAAGAAGGGAATGGCGAGCAGCGTGTCGTTGTTCATCACGCCGTAGACGCGCTCCGGCAGGGCCTGGAGAAAGTCCGGGTGAAATTGTCCGAGCTGAACGCCGATGATGGCGAAGAACAGGCCTACTGCGCCGAGCGAAAATGCCGCCGGATAGCCGAGCAGCAGCACGACGACGAGCGTCGCGAACATGATGGGCGCCAGATTGGCGATAATAAACGCGGTCATGACTTCCCCCTAAACCGTCGCCAACGGCTACTTCTTTTCGATCGCTTCGACGAGGTGCTCGACCTCGGCCTCCAGTGCGGACACCTGCGACTCGTGTGGGTCCGGGATCATGCCGCGCATGATCGCGATTCGCTTGATCAGCTCGGATATGCCTTGAACGAGCAGGAGGGCGAAGCCGATCATGATCAGCGCTTTTGCCGGCCATTGTGGCAGGCCGCCCGCATTGCCGGATTGCTCGTTGATCTGGAGCGAGCGCAGGAAGAACGGTATTCCGGTCACGATCATGACAACGGTCAGCGGGATCAGGAAGAAGATGTGCCCGATGATGTCGATGATGTTGCGAGCCCGTTTCGGCATCATGCTATTGAAGATGTCGATCCGGATGTGCTCGTTGTCGAGCAGCGTCCAGGACGCGCACAGCAGGAACACGATGCTGAAAAGCACCCATTGCAGCTCGAGCCACGAGTTGGAGGACGTGTCCAATGTCTTTCGGATGATCGCATTCAGCGCCGAGATGACGACGGCGAGCAGGATCAGCCAAGCCAGACGTTTGCCCGTCCAACGTGTGAACGCGTCAATTCCATTGCTCAGCTTCAGGAGCGCTTGCAAGATTGGTCCTCCCCGATTTGCCCCGGCCGTCTTGACTGCGCCGAGTGGGCGCGTTGGCTTGTCTCGCCGCGCAGGCATGAGGCTGCCGCACCAAACCAGCGAGCGTGCCGCCAGTCAATCGGAAGTTTGTTGATAGTTAAGGGGAATAAGCCGCGGCCGGCCAGCCGATGTTAGCCGCCGGTGACGCTCATGTGCCTGGAGACGCTGGGGCGGTCGTGGCGGCGGTCGATAATGAAATCGTGGCCCTTGGGCTTCAGCCCAATGGCGCGGTCGATCGCATCCGCAAGCAGCGAATCGTCGCCCGATGCACGCAGAGGTTTGCGCAAATCGGAGGCATCCTCGTGGCCGAGGCAGGTGTGCAACGTTCCCGTGCAAGTGACGCGCACGCGATTGCAGGATTCGCAGAAATTATGGGTCATCGGGGTGATGAAGCCGAGCTTGCCGCCGGTCTCGGCGACGCTGACATAGCGCGCCGGCCCCCCGGTGCTCTCGGCCAGATCGGTCAGCGTGAACTGCTGGGCAAGGCGCGCGCGCACCAGCGACAGCGGCAGATATTGGTCGATTCGTCCCGATCCGATCTCGCCCATCGGCATGACCTCGATCAGCGTCAGCCCCATGCCCTTGCCGTGGGCCCAGCGCATCAGGTCGGGAAGTTCGTCCTCGTTGAGGTTCTTCAGCGCAACGGCGTTGATCTTGACTGCGAGGCCCGCGGCGCGTGCGGCCTCGATGCCTTCCAGCACCTTGTCGATCTCGCCCCAGCGGGTGATCTCGCGAAACTTCTGCGGATCGAGCGTGTCGAGCGAAACGTTGATGCGGCGGACGCCGCAATCGGCGAGTTCGCTGGCATGTTTCGCAAGCTGGGTGCCGTTGGTGGTCAGCGTCAGCTCGCTCAGCGCGCCGCTCTTGAGGTGCCGCGACAGCGAGCGAACCAGCGTCATCACGTTACGGCGGACCAGCGGTTCGCCGCCGGTGAGCCGCAGCTTCTTCACACCCTTGGCAATGAAGGCCGAGCAGAGCCGATCGAGTTCCTCCAGCGTCAGCAGGTCCGCCTTGGGCAGGAACGTCATGTCTTCCGACATGCAGTAGAAGCAGCGCAGGTCGCAGCGGTCGGTGACGGAGACGCGCAAATACGAGATGGTCCGTCCGAACGGATCGGTCATCGTGCTCGACAGGGGGCTCGCGGAAAGTCCGTTCATACCAAATGCCTTGTCACTTGCGGCAACGCGAGCAGTTTTGCTTCAGCGGTGTCCTGGAAGCAATCTAAGCATCGAATGCGTCAGAGACAAATGGGGGATGACGGAGGTCAGCGCTTGCCCGCGTTCGGATCGGGGAAAGGCGAGCCCGCAGCCGGTGCGGCAGCAGCCGGGGCGACCGCGGCCGCCGCCGGTTTCGGTTTCTTCGGGCGGTGCGGCTTGCGGACCGTTTTGGCGGAACGGCCGGCTGGAGCTCCGCGAAAATCGGGTTGGGGTCGGTGGTGATCGAGGCGGGCGTGGTGAAGTCGCCGGGATTCCTGATGACATTCACCGGTACGCTCACCGGCTGGTATTTTGGGAGCGCGAAAGCGACCGTGAAGGGGGCGTCGGGGGCGGGAACCGCGACGGAGCAGGGCGTCTTGCAGCCGGCACCCAGTGAGGTCGTGGCGTCAGCACCCGGGGGATTGGATTCGAGCCGGACCTGCACGGTCGGCGGGGCCGATTTGAACATGTCCCAGGACGTCGAAGACATCGAGGAGCAGCCGGCAAGGCTCGCTGCTCCCAAGAGACTGACCCCAGCTAGCGCAATCGCGATGACACGACGCATGACCATCGACCTATTGCGACGAACCGCCACATCCCCGGACAAACTTAGGAGTGTCGTTCCGACCGAGCAACCGGCCGGCCGCACATAGTTAGTAGATGGTTAACGCCGGATTCCGTGGAATAACTAAGCTATCTCAGCTACTTGAGAGCTGCCTGCGCGGTCATCAGGCTGCTGGCGGCGGCCGGCAGGTCGCGCATGTGATGAATCAGCCGGTCCGGCTTCAACTCGGCAATCGGGACGTCCGTATAGCCGAAGCTGACCCCGATCACGGGAACTCCGGCGCGCCGGGCCACGCCGACATCGGGTCCGGCGTCGCCGACCATGATGCTCGCTTTGACCTCGCCGCCGGCCCGCGCCACCGTTTCCCGGAAAATGGTCGGATCGGGCTTCTGGACGCCAAAAGTGTCAGCGCCGCAGATCGCGGCGAAGCGCCGGCTCAGGTCGAGCTGATCCAGCAGGCGCTTCGATAGCCATTCCAGCTTGTTGGTGCAGACCGCGAGACGATGGCCTTGGACCGCAAAATGGTCGAGCGCGGCCTCCAGCCCCTCGAAGGGCCGGGATTCGACGGCGATATTGTCGGCGTAATAGCCGATGAAATCGGCCGTCATCCGGTCCATGTCGGCCACCGTGACGCTGCGGCCCTCGGCCTCCAGCCCCCGCTCGATCAGCTTGCGGGCGCCGGCGCCGATCATGTTGCGGGCCGAGGCCATCGGCACGGGCGGCAGCCCTTCGCGGTCGAGCACGTAATTGAGCGCGGTGATCAGGTCGGGCGCGGTATCCACAAGCGTGCCGTCGAGATCGAAGACGATGGTGTGGGAGGGGGTCATGGTCCAGCGCTACCGGCCCGGCCCCGCCCGCGCAAGGGCCGAAGCCATAAGATCAACTTATAAGGTGGGTCCGGAGGCCTGTTCCCCCAGACCCTGTTCTCCGAGGGAAAACGAGGCTACACAGGCCGCCGCAAGCCTAACACTCGTAATTCAGGGACGGCGCAAACGTGAACATGGACCAGTTGAAGCGGCAGGCTGCGGCGCGCGCCCTCGAGGACGTCCGTGACGGCATGCAGCTCGGGCTCGGTACCGGCTCGACTGCAAAACATTTCGTCGAGCTGCTCGGCGAGCGGGTCCGCGCCGGACTGAAAGTGATCGGCGTGCCGACCTCCGAGGCGACGCGTCTCGATGCAATCCGCTGCGGCGTGCCGCTGACCACGCTGGATGAGATCGATCATCTCGACATCACCGTCGACGGCGCCGACGAGATCGATCCCGAACTCAATCTGATCAAGGGCGGCGGCGGCGCGCTGTTGCGCGAGAAAATCGTGGCGGCCGCCTCGGATCGCATGATCGTGATTGCCGACGACACCAAATGGGTGCCGACACTCGGCGGCTTTCCGCTGCCGGTCGAAGTCATCCCGTTCGGGCTCGGCGCAACGCGTCGCGCGATCGAGAAGGCGTTTGCGGAATGCGGCGTTTCCGGGCAGATGGCGGTCCGCAACGGCAAGGACGGCCACGTTTTCGTCACCGATGGCGGCCACTGGATCCTCGATGCCCAGCTCGAAAAGATTGAGGATCCCGCCCGCCTCGCCACGGCGTTGAGCGCGATCCCCGGCGTCGTCGAGCATGGTTTGTTCATCGGCTTGGCCAGCTCGGCTGTCTTGGCGGGTGGCGAGGGAATTCGCGTGATTGAACGGCGAAAGCCGAAAGGAGACTAGGAATGAAGAGCGTTTTGAAATTGTTGCCGGTCGCGACCCTCGCTGTGGGACTGGCCCTCTCGGTCGCCCCGGCCGGGGCCCAGCAGGCGGCTCCGCCGAAATCGTCGCCGACGGCCATCGCGGCCGCCAAGGAGATCCTCGCGATCAAGAACGCCAGTGCGATGTATGCCAACGCCGTGCCCGGCCTGGTCGATAAGACCAGGATCGCGCTGATCCAGCAGAACCTCAACTATCAGAAGGATCTCACCGAGGTCGCCGGGGTCGTCAACCAGCAGCTGGCAGGCCGCGAAAAGGAGATCGGAGAAGGCATGGCGCAGGTCTATGCCAGCGAGTTCACCGAGCAGGAGCTGAAGGATCTCGTCACCTTCTACAAGTCGCCGCTGGGCAAGAAGCTGATCGAAGCCGAGCCGCGCGCGATCGGGCTGAGCATGGCCTTCATGAACTCCTGGGCTCAGAACTTCTCCGAGACCGTGATGGGTGCCTTCCGCGCCGAGATGCGCAAGCGTGGCAAGGAGATCTGACAGTCCCTATCTGATCGGAATCCGGATCATGTTCTGAAAGAGGTCGGAGTGGACAATGGCTGAATTCGACGTCGACCTCTTTGTCATCGGTGGCGGTTCGGGCGGCGTGCGCGCCGCCCGCATCGCGGCCGGCTACGGCGCCCGCGTCATGATCGCGGAAGAGTACCGCATGGGCGGGACCTGCGTGATCCGCGGCTGTGTGCCGAAGAAGCTGTTCGTCATCGGCTCGCATTTCCGCCATGAGATCGAGGACGCCGCCGGCTTTGGCTGGACCGTTCCGTCTGCGACCTTCGACTGGCCGACGCTGATCGCCAACAAGGACAAGGAGATCGCGCGTCTGGAGGCGGCTTACACCGCCAATGTCGAGAAGTCGGGCGCGCAAATCGTCAAGAGCCGCGCGGTGATCGAGGACAAGCACACCGTCCGCCTGCTCGAGAACGACCGGAAGATCACTGCAAAATACATTTTGATCGCCACCGGCGGCGCGCCCAATCACGGCGCTCCGATTCCCGGCATCGAGCACGTGATCTCCTCCAACGAGGCGTTTCACCTGGCCAAGCTGCCGAAGCGGATCGTGATCCAGGGCGGCGGCTACATCGCGCTGGAGTTCGCCGGCATCTTCGCCGGCTTCGGCTCCGACGTCACAGTCATCTATCGCGGCGACAACATTCTTCGCGGCTTCGACGAGGATGTTCGCGCCCATGTCCGCGCCGAGATGGAGAAGCAGGGCATCACCATCCTGACCGGCTGCACGGTGACGAAGGTCGATCGGCACGGCGAGGAATTCACCACGCATCTGTCGAACGGATCGAGCCTTGCCTCCGACCAGGTGATGTTCGCGATCGGCCGCCATCCCGCGGTCGCCAATCTCGGCCTGGAGAAGGCCGGCGTCGCCATCAACCCGCGGAACGGCGGCATCGCGGTCGACCATTTCTCCAAGAGCTCGGTCGACAGCATCTACGCGATCGGCGACGTCACCCATCGCTTCAACCTGACGCCGGTCGCGATCCGCGAGGGCCATGCTTTCGCCGACAGCGTGTTCGGCAAGCGCGAGGTGCAGGTCGATCACGCCAACATCCCGACCGCCGTGTTCTCGCAGCCGGAGGTCGGCACCGTCGGCCTGACCGAGACGGCAGCCCGCGCGCAATTCAGCCATATCGACATTTACAAGACCACGTTCCGGCCCATCAAGGCGACGATGTCGGGCCGCGATACCCGCGTGCTGATGAAGCTCGTCGTCGATGGTTCAACCGACCGAGTGCTCGGCTGTCACATCGTCGGCGATGCCGCAGCCGAGATCACGCAGGCAGTCGCGATTGCGGTGAAGATGAAGGCGACCAAGGCCGATTTCGACGCGACGATCGCGCTGCATCCGACCGCGTCCGAAGAGCTCGTCACCATGCGCACCCCGACCGCTCGCCACGTCCGCCAAGCGGCGGAGTAACTCCGCTCAGCCGTACAGGTATCCGACCGGCTTGCCCTCGGTGCGCAGCGGACGGATGTCCTTCTGCGTGATGATCTGACCGGCGAGGCCGTCGATCTCGTCGCGTTGCGTCGGCGTCCAGCTGCGGAGGTCGTTCATGCCCTTGAGAAGGCCGAGCCGAAGGACCTGCGTGTTCTCACCAACACCGACGAGGCTTGTGGCGTTCTTGCCCGCCGTCACCACATCGCCGGCCGCGAGCTCAAAGGTCTCGCCAGTCTTGTTCCTGAATTCGGCCGTGCCGCGGATCACGCGGTAGATCACGACCTCGCCCTTGGCGAAACATGTGGTGTCCGCCGCTGACGACGTGCTCTTGGACAAGAGCGATTGGCCGCGCGGATCGGTTGCGATGATGTGGCCGGCGACGAGGTGACCGCTCGGAGCCTCGATCCCGATATCGCGCACGTAAACCGGCATGGCCGATTTGATCGGGCTGTCGGTGAGCGGCTTGAACAGCGCATCCAGCGCCAAGGGGTCCTGGAGCCAGAAGCCTGCATCGACCGGGCGATCATGCAGAGAGTGGCTCCATGCCACCCGCGGCGTCTCGGCTTCGTTGATCTGGTCCGGACCGACGATGGTCGGGTTTGGAAACGTCGTCGGGTCAGTGATGAAGGCTTCGAGGAATTTGCCCGAATAGCCCATCGAGATTGGATCCGGCACCACCGTCTGCGGCGTCTTCAGATTCTCTTCGGTCGACAGTCCCGACCAGGTGTAGAACAGCTGTCGGTGCACGATCGCGCTTTGCAGCATCACCGCGCCGGGGCCGACATTATAGAAGCGCCCGTCATAATCGAACGTGAACGCGCCCGACGTGACCAGCACGAGCTGAAAGCCGCCCGGCGGCAGATGAAGATGGAAGTCGGTAGGGCCGGTGTCGGGCAGATAGATCGGCAGATTGGTCGCGACCTCGTGCAGCAGGAAGGTTTCGTTGTTGGCGTGGAAACCCTCGTTGGCGCGATTGTAGAGGGCCTGCGGCCGGTACGTTGCCTCGAACTTCGCATTCCGGTCGCGATCGATCGCCACGAACTCCTGATCGTTGAGGCGAAGGGGCGCGCCGTCCGGGCGGGTGAGGCCGGTGAATTTGAGATCGCCGGTGGCATGCACGTTCATGGCATTCTCCGATCTGGCCCGCTCACCCTGTCTCGGCGCACGCATCTTGCTGAGAGCAGGGGATCAGGCCTGATGCTGCCTTGCGAATTTTAGGCCAGTCGAGGCGGTGCGCGGCACGCAAGGCTTTGCGACTCGCCGCCACGCGATGAAAAATCGAGGTTGCACTTGAGGTTAGATGACACGCTTGACCAGCCTGCATGGCCATGTTCGCCCAGTCTGCAATCCTGGTGACGAGACGTGTCTTGTCTAATTTGGCGGCATTCTGGCGCGGATGCGCAGCTGCGCCGATCAGGAGAAGTCGGCGGCCGGGTGTCTGAAGCCGTTCATTCGAAAGCTCGACGGACGGTCCGCTCGGGCTTGCCGTACGGGCTGTCAGCCCACTTCGCCATGTCCACTGCACGCGCCTCGATGAGCTCGCACCAGAGGCAGCTGAGCTCCGCGCGCCCTTTGGCCGAGAGCATCGGAATGAGGCCATGGCCACAGCCAGCGCAACATTTGACGTGATTCATCGTTCTCTCCGCGACCTTACGCATTCAGGACCGACATTGTTGCTCGCGAAGCTTGCGCGGGCGCTATGAAGGCGCGGGAACGCCTGCGGCGGGGGTGCTCGTGCCCGAGATCGTCGCGTCTGCGATCCAGCGCGACACGGCGGCGATGTCTTCCGCATTGTCGCGGAAGGCGCGAAGCTGGAATTCGGCCGAGCTGCCGCGTTCGACGATGGTGCGACAGTGTTCGACCTCGGCCATGCAGTTCAGCGCGGCGGCGTCTTCGGCGATGTCCTCGATCACACGGGAGAGCAGCTCGGAGATCTCGACCGGCCCGTCCTTGGAGGCAAAGATGCAATCGGTGCCGTAGCGCTGGGCGCGCCATTTGTTTTCCACCGCAATTGCGCGTTCGACCGCGGTGACCTCTTTCGAGAGATGAGGTCGCAGGTAGAGATAGCGGGTCAGGCAGCGATAGAGCGAGGCAATGGCAACGGCGTCGTCGACGAAGGTGCAGGTATCGGGCGCACGCAGCTCGAGGGTCGGGTGCTTCATCGAGGGGCGCATGGCCCACCAGATGTGACTTTCATCGGGGATCACGCCCGAGCGCTGCAACGCGCCGACATATTCGTCGTAATCCTGCCGGCTCTCGAATAATTCGGGCAGGCCAGTGCGCGGCAGCTCGGAATAGGCGGCGAGCCGATAGCCCTTCAGTCCGGTCTTGTGTGAATTCCAGAACGGGGAGGAGGCCGACAGGGCGATGAACAAGGGCAGATGCGGCAGCATCGCTCGCATCACCGCCATGCGCTTTTCGGGATCGGGCAACTGGACGTGCACGTGCATGCCGCACATCAGGTTGCGGTGGCCGATGCTGCGCAGATCCTCAATCATCTCCTCGTAGCGTGGCTTCGGGCTCGGCTGCGACATGCGCCAGACCGCGGTCGGGTGCGTGCCGCAGGCCATGATCACGAAGCCGTATTGTGCCGCGACGTTTGCGACTTCGCGACGCAGGAAGCGAAGCTCTTCGCGCGCGTCGGCGACGTCGACATGCACGTTGGTGGCGACCTCGAGCTGCGATTGTAACATCTCCCGCATCGCCTGGCCGCCTGTCGACCAATTCGCAGATTCGAATAGCTCATTGGGGGTCTGGATCGCGACCTCCAGGCTGCGGCGATCGGCGAGGAAGTATTCCTCCTCGATACCGAACGAATATTCCGCAGCCTTGCCGCGTCCGCCGGCCGAGCGAATGACGAGGTGCTGCCTGTCCTCGGAGGAATCAAGCCGCAGCAGTTTCAAGACGTCTGACGCCAATGTCATCGTGCCACCCGGCCAAGGTATTTACCCGCGGGCGATAATCCTTCTGGCAGGAGCGGGTTCCGCGTCGACCTCACTGGAAATGGCAAGATCGAACGGAACAATTTTCGCGCTCTCGGACGCACGTGCGACCAGCGCGTGATTCGCGGGCACTTCCGTCCAGTCTGTTTCCTTGTCGAACGGCTCGGAGACGACGATGACTTGGCCGCCAGCCTCGCGGAAATAGAGCGTGTTGGCGGCATCGTTGACCGCAACCCGGAAGGCATAGAGATCCCGGCCGTTGGCGAGGGCGCTGGTGAAGCGTAGCCGCTCACGAAGCTCGCCTTCGTTGACGAGGCCGACGAGGGCTCGCAGCACGCGATGCGTTGCGCCGAGCGGATCGGCGTCGAGACCCGCGCCCATCATGGCGAGAAACACGGCTTCCGAATCGGTCGTGCCTGTCCGCGAGGGGTAGTAGGCATCGGGGATCAGCGCCTCGACCTTGCGCCGTAGGCGATTCCAGCTGCCGACGAAACCATTGTGCATGAACATCCACTGGCCGCAGGCAAAGGGATGGCAGTTCTGCCGCGTCACTGCCGTGCCGGTGGCGGCGCGCACATGGGCGAAGAACAGATGCGAGCGCAAATGGCGGCAGAGGTAGCGGAGATTTTCGTCCGACCAAGCGGGGCGTGTTTCACGATAAAGACCAGGCTCCGGATGCTCACCGTACCAGCCGAGACCAAAGCCGTCGCCATTCGAGCCCGCCGTCGACTGGAGCGAGCGGATGCTTTGCGCGATGAGCGAATGCTCGGGCTCGGTGACATAGGGCTCGAAGGACGTGGTCTCGCCCCGGTATGCGATCCAGCGGCACATAGGAATTCCGTCAGGAGATGCTTGCTGAAATGTATCAACGAACCTGACAGGACGATGGTTCCCGACAGCGAGTGTCGGGAACCAAGTGGCCACTAAACCGGAACCGGAATCAATGGCGCAACCTCGCGATCACCAGCGTTCTCGCTCGCTGCGAGACCTTGCGCGACGCCGACACGGTCAGCCTCGGGACGGTTCTGGCTCATCTTGCGCTTGCCTTCGAACCGCACGACGGGAATGCGCACGCCGACGATTCCGCGCAGCTGAGTTGCGATGAAATCTTCGGGGGCATCGGTAACGGCCCACGGCTTTGCACGCGATCCTTCATGCCTATTCGTGAGCCGCGTCACGGCGTCGAGCAGGCGCTCGGGCTCCTGGAAGAATTCGACCGGGCCGTAGGCATGCACCGCGACGTAGTTCCAGGTCGGCACGACCTTTTCGGTTTCCTGCTTGGTCGCGTACCAGGACGGCGTCACATAGGCGTCGGGACCGCTGAAGATCGCCAGCGCATCTCCGATCGGCGGCAGTTTCCATTGCGGGTTGGCTTTCGCCACATGTCCGTACAGCACGCCATGTTCGCCTTCGCTCTCGTCGAGAAGCAGCGGCAGCGGCGTGGCGACGGGGCCTTCGCTGGTGGCCGTGACCAGGCTGGCGAGGCGGGCGCCGCGAATGGTCGCTCGGATGCTCTCGATGTCGTCCTTGAAGGCGGGAGGGATGTACATGTCTATCTCCGGTGTTGCTCTGGAGATAGCCGGAATCTGGCCTGTAAGAAACTGCCAGTTATCGTCTATTTGATCAGTCCAGTTCGGCGACGGCTTGTGCGAGAAGCCTGCAGCCGCGCTCGATCTGTGCCACCTCCAATGCCGAATAGCCCATGACGAGGCCGACCGTCTTCCGCGGTCGGCGAGGTCCGACGAACAGCGCAGAGACGGAATAGATGCCGACGCCCTTTGCACGGGCCGCCTTGATCAACGCGTCCTCTCGCTTCTGCGGCAGGTCGTCGAACCACGCCACGATGTGCAGGCCGGCGGCCGTGCCCTCGATCCGGACGCGGTCCCCGAACCTGCGGCGAAGCGCGTCGAGCAGCGCCCGCTGGCGTTCGGCGTTGCGCCGGCGCACGCGCCTGATGTGGCCGTCATAGGCGCCGCTTTCCAGCATCGACGCGAGAGCGTCCTGTTCGATCAGCGGCGTGTGCCGGTCCATGATCTGCTTGGCGGCGGCGATCAGGGATCGCAGGGCGGAGGGCACCACCAGAAAGCCGATCCGCAAGGTCGGCGAGAGCGTCTTGGAGACGGTGCCGAGATAGATCACATTGCCGCCGCCTTCCAGCGCGTGCAGCGGCGGGATCGGCTTGGTATCGTAGCGATACTCGCTGTCGTAATCGTCCTCGATCACGTAGGCGTCGTTTGCCCTGGCCCAGGCGAGCAATTGGTGCCGGCGGCCGATCGGCATGACGCCGCCGAGCGGATATTGGTGCGACGGCGTGACATAGGCGAGGCGGGCTTCGACGCCATCGAGCCGCGCTGTTTCCAGTCCATCCACGTCGACGGGAATCGGGATCGTCTCGGCGCCCGTCGCTGCGAAAGTATGCCGCGCCATCTGGTAGCCGGGATCCTCCATCACGAAGCGGTCGCCGGCATCGAGCAGCAGGCGCGCGCAGATGTCGAGGCCCTGCTGCGAGCCGTTGACGACGACGATCTGATCGACCTCGCAGCGGACGCTACGCGACCGCCAGAGATAGCCTTGAAGCGCGGTCCGCAGCCGCAGCGCCCCGCAGGGATCGTCATAGGCCAGCCGCTCGGGCTTGCGCGCCATCGCAGCGGTCACGGCCTTTTTCCATGCCAGTACCGGGAAATCCGACGGCGCGAGCTCGCCATAGCGGAAGTTCGCGACCAGCCCGCGCGGCGGCTCGGACCAGCGCGGCGGGTCTTGAAGCAACCGGTTCCCGAAGGCCGACAGCCGCACCTTCCGCGCCGACGGCCGCGACACTACGCGCGTGCGTCCTCGCTCGACGACGGCGCGAGCCACGCGCGGTCGCGCGCCATGGCGTGTTTCGATGAAGCCTTCGGCGGCGAGCTGTTCGTAGGCGATCGTGACGGTCGAGCGCGCCACGCCCATCTCACCGGCCAGCGCGCGGGAGGACGGCAGCACCCCGTCGATCCCGTACACCCGTGCCATGATCTGATCCCGCAGGACTTCGTAGATCTGGCGCGCGCCCATGCGGTCGGCACGGGGCGCGGGATTGGTCTTCATCTGGATCATCCACATTCCGAACCGGCATTCGCCCGAGCGGACGATGTCGGAATGTGGTTCTAATCCCGTTCGCCGAGAGTTTCGACGTAAGCCTTGCCGTAGGGATGAAAATGCTCCCTGCGGCCCTGGTCCCACAGTGCCCTGAGGCCGGGCGCCGCGATGTCCCAATCCGGCCGGCACTTCATGCCGACTGCCCTGAGGTCCTGGCGGAGCTCTTCGACGGTTGGACGGCCGAAGAACCAGTAGCCGTTGTAGATCTTGTGAATGACGAGGCCGGGCTCGAGCACGATCACGTGCGGAATCATCGGATTGTGGACGGGGTCGGTGTATTCGGCGATGTCGAGATCCTTCTGAACGAGGCGCCGCGAATCCGAGAGAAAGGGCCAGTGCGCTCCGACGCCGCTGCGATATTCGCTGGTCTGGGTGATGTTGTCGGTCGTGATCGTGACCATCCGGCAATAGCCCACCTCCATCTCGCGATGGAGTTGCAGCAAGCCTTCGGCCTGGCGACGATCCTTGGGACAAAATCCGCCGCGGCCGAGCACGAGCACCATTGGATCGCCCGCCTGCAGTTCGGAGAGCTTCCGGTGCTTGCCGGTGTGGTCGCTGAGTTCGTAATCCGGGAAGGCTACTCCCGGCATCATGTCAGGTCGCATTGCGCTCTCCCACTTTTACAGATCAACCACGACGTCGTTTCGGGGGCGTGAGCAGCAGATCAGGACATTGCCGTCCGCCGGCGGATCGAGCGGATCCGGCGCATAGTCAACCGTCCCCGCGATCAACCCGCTCTCGCAATTGTGGCAGACGCCGGTCCGGCACGACCAGCGCACGGGGACGTCGCACGCCTCGGCCAATTCCAGCAGGCTGGCATAGGATGGTCCCCAGCGGACATTGAGGCCACTCCGGGCGAACGAAACCATCGGGCCGGGGCCGGGGGCACCGATCGGCGGGTGCGCCCGCTTCTGCGGGGAGGACGCTATGCCGGGCGTCAAGGACGGTCCGGCGCCGAACAATTCGGTGTGGATGCGATCCGGTGCGACGCCCAACGTGGTGAGGCCAGCTTTCAGATCGTTCATGAAACCTGCCGGTCCGCACAGATAGAAATCGCCGTCACGCGGCACGCTCAGGGTCTGGAGCAGGCGTGCGTCGAGATGTCCGGCTGTGTCGAACGCCACATTGAGACGATCGTCCGGGCCAGGCGCGCTGTAGCAGACGTGGGTATGGTGACGAGAGAGTCCACCTAGCAATTCGCGCGCCTCGGCGGCGAACGCATGCTCGCGGCCATTGCGAGCGCCGTGCAGCCACCACACGTCCCGCGTCGTCGCTTCGGCGGCGAGCGCGTGAAGCATTGCGAGCAAAGGGGTGACGCCGATGCCGGCGCTCAACAGGATGACGGGGCGTGCATCTTGCCGGAGCGTGAAACTGCCGCGTGGCGCACCTAGTTGCACGGCAGCGCCGGCCAGCAGCTCGTCGGCAATGTAACGGCTGGCGGCGCCGTGAACTTCGCGCTTGATGCTGACGCGATAGGACGCGGCATCGGCGCCGCCCGACAGCGAATAGCTGCGTGTCATCGCCTGCGCACCGGAGGGCTCGAGCTTGATGACGACGAATTGACCGGGCAGGGCGGCCGCCACGGGATGTCCGTCGGCGGGTTCGAGGATCAGCGACGTCACGTTGCCGCTTTCGGCGATCTTTTGCGCCACGCGAAAGGAGCGGAATCCGCGCCAGGCCGGAGCTGGGCTCGCCGCCGGCCCAAGCCCGGCGTTTCCCGCGGTCTTGTTGTCCTTCTGCTGCTCGAGCAGCGCCTCGAAAGAACGGCGCCAGCCGCGGCTCAGCGCGGGAATCCGCAGCGCGCGCTCCAGGCGTTCGCGCGGATGAGGCGGCACGTAAAGCAGCGGATTGATCTCGAACACGCTCATGCGCTCGGGTCCCACAGCGATCTGTGTGATCTCGTCACCGGCTTCGACGTCGCCTTCCTCGATCACACGGAAATAGAATCCGGGCCGCCCGTGCCTGACGAGCAGCGCGGCCATGTCCGGCTCGTCCATGCGAATGCCGAGACGGTAGCAGGTGACGCGCGGCTGCGTCACTTCGAACACCGCGGAGCCGATCCTGTAGCGGTCTCCGATGCACACGTTGGTGTCGGCGAGGCCCTCGACCGTAAAGTTCTCGCCGAACTGGCCATGAACGAGGTTCGATCGACCCAGATGCTCCTGCCAGTACCGGTAGGATTCATCCTGATAGACGAATACGGCACGATGTTCGCCGCCATGACCGGCCGTATCGCCCTGGCCGTCGCCATCGATGTTGAGCCGGCGCACCCTGCGCGGGCCTGTGACCTGTGCTTTCCAGATGCCGGTGTGGACGGTCCGACCCTGCCAAGCGACGTCGCGCGGCAGGCCGACATTGACCGAAAGCAGACGTGCCATTGCGTGTTCCCGATCTGGCTGCGCGGTTCTGCCGTCATCATTGCATCGGATGGGGTTTTTGGCTCGTTAGTCGTTGTTAGACGTTGCGAGCAAGCCTTGCCACCGGCGGCCCTGAGGCCAATTTGAAATGCGTAACGTAAACGCAGTCGGTACAACGGGAGATCACGATGGATGATCAGGGCAAGCTGGCCGCGCTCCAGCGCCATTGGGATGCTTCGGATGCGAACGATTTCGAGGCCGAGCACGACATCTATCGCGAGGACGCGGTGCTCGACTATCCGCAGTCCGGCGAGCGCATCCGCGGTCGCAGGAAGATTCAAGAGAGCCGGTTCGTGCAGCCGAACAAGAAGCGCTTCACGGTTCGGCGGATCGTCGGCAGTAACGATCTCTGGGTGAGCGAATTCGTGCTGACCTATGACGGGGTGCCGTCTTACGTCGTGAGTATCATGGAATTCCGCGACGACCTTGTGGCGCACGAGACGCAATATTTCGGCGACAGGTTCGAGCCGTCGCCCTCGCGGGCGCATCTTGTCGAGCAGGTGGGGTAGGCTGAGTGCTCCGCACTCCGCTGTCATTCCCCGCGCAGGCGGGGAATCCAGTACGCTGCGGCTTCTCGACAAACTACGGGCGTCTCGGAGTACTGGATCGCCCGCCTGCGCGGGCGGCAGTAAAAGACATGATCGCAGGTGCGGAGCGCGCAGAACTGCTTAGCCAATGTGGCAACACGGAACCCGATGCGGCGGCTGGTCGCAGTCGCGTCGTCTTGATTCCGACAGCCCCATCTTTATGTGTGAAACGAACAAGAATCCGGGCCCCTCTGGCGAGGAAGTCGACGCTGTCGGCAAAACCTCGTGATGTCGGATGACCTGTCCCGCGCGAATGCGATGGATCGGCCGATCGTCGGGCCTTCTTGAGAGTCTCTCCGACCGAATCGTCCCCATCGCAGCTCCGTGCGGTCTTTCGCAAGATAAGGGAGCAACGATGTCCGACGCCAAGCATTCAAATCCGATCGAAATCGAGATCACCGAGCCATCCAGCCTGAACGAGCAGGCTGCGGTGGCACTGGTGATCGTCGGCGCGCTGGTTGCCGTCGCCGACCGGCAAGTTTCGCCGGTCGAACGCGACGAGGTCGTCCGGTTCATCCGGGATCGCAAGCTGGCGCCGCATATCTCGGACGACCGGCTCTACGCGATGTTCGACGAGCTTGCTGAACGACTCGAGGAGCCGGATTTCGCCAATGTGGTGATCGAGAATTTGCGTCCGGTTTCAGACCTGCCGCTGTCGGCTCATTTGATGGAACTGTCGGAGCGCGTCGCGGCCGCGGACGAGGACGTGCATCCCCACGAAGTGCAGGCGATCAAGCTGTTGCGCCTGCTGACGCTGGTGCTGCCGCGCGCAAAGCAGGTGACGCCGGGTGCAGTGCGCGCCGAACACCGCATCGCCGCCGAGGAGTAAGCATGAGCGTAGTTTCGGACGAGGATAAGACAGGGACTGCGGGCGCTAGCGGCCAGATGGCTGGCGGCGACCCGCGCCTCGACAAGCTTGTCCGTCGCCTGCCGCCGCGCATGGGCGACACCGTCACCTATCTGCTCAAGCCATCCAGCCGCTGGGTGAGAATCCCTTCGGGTGCGCTGCTGATTGTCGGCGGCGTGCTCTCCTTCCTGCCGGTGCTCGGCGTCTGGATGCTACCGCTCGGCCTCGCTTTGCTCGCGGAAGACGTGCCCGCGCTGCGCTCCGGGCGCGCCAAGGTTCTGGATTGGGTCGAGCGGAAGAAGCCGCACTGGCTCGATCCGTCCGCACCGAAAAATGACCAATCATGACTGAATTCATCACCACCGAAGCGCTGACCGCGCTGCTTCAGGTCGTCCTGATCGACCTCGTGCTCGCCGGCGACAACGCCGTCATCATCGGCCTTGCCGCAGCCGGCCTCCCGGCCGAGCAGCGCCGGCGCGCCATCGTCGTCGGCATCATCGCCGCCACCGCCCTGCGCATCGTCTTTGCCGGCGTCGCGACCCAGCTTCTGCAAGTGATCGGGCTATTGCTCGCCGGCGGCGTGCTGCTGCTCTGGGTGTGCTGGAAGATGTGGCGGGAGCTGCGCGAGCAGTCCGCGCATGCGAACGAGCTCGCGTTCAGCCATGGCGGCAGCAGCGCTGCGCCTGCGTCCCGAAAGACCTTCAGGCAGGCGGCGGTGCAGATCGTCGCCGCCGACGTCTCGATGTCGCTCGACAACGTGCTCGCGGTCGCGGGCGCTGCGCGCGAGCATCCCTACATCCTCGCTTTCGGCCTGCTATTGTCGGTCGCGTTGATGGGCGTCGCCGCCGATTTGCTCGGCCGCGTGCTCCAGAAGCAGCGCTGGATCGGCTATGTCGGCCTCGCCATCATCGTTTACGTCGCCTTCGAGATGATCTATCGCGGATCGCTCGAGCTCGCGCCTGTGATCGCGAGTCTCTGAGGCAACGCGCCTGTCCATCATCCGGAGTGATCAATGACGTCCGAACCCAAAGCACCTTCGGCGGATTCCGTGCCGGCGCCGCAAATCGGCCCGTTTGCCCAACTCATCTTTGGCTCGCGCTGGCTGCAGGTCCCGCTTTATGTCGGCCTCATCGTCGCGCAGGCCGTCTATGTGCTGCTGTTCCTGAAGGAGCTCTGGCACCTGGTCGTGCACTCGTTCGACGCCAGCGAGCAGCAGATCATGCTGGTCGTGCTCGGGCTGATCGACGTCGTGATGATCTCGAACCTGCTGGTGATGGTGATCGTCGGCGGTTACGAGACCTTCGTCTCGCGCCTGAACCTCAGCGGTCATCCGGACGAGCCGGAATGGCTCAGCCACGTCAATGCCAGCGTGCTCAAGATCAAGCTTGCGATGGCGATCATCGGCATCTCCTCGATCTCGCTGCTCAGGACCTTCATCGAGGCGGGCAATCTCGGCACGACGCGGAGCAATTTCACCGAGAGCGGCGTGATGTGGCAGGTGCTGATCCACCTGACCTTCATCATCTCCGCGATCGGCATCGCCTGGGTCGACCGCCTCGGCGATAGCGGCCAGCGCAAGGGAGCCGGCCACGGCTGAGCGTCAGACGTCGGCGTTTGATCAGGCGATCTGCGGATGCGCCGCGTTTTCCCGCCGCTCGCGCTCGCCCAATTCGCGCACCAGCTCCTGGAGGAAGGATTCCGTGTGGGCGGGCAGGGTGCGCTCGGCGCGAACGTAGATGCCGAGATCTGACCACACCGGACTGCCGGCGTTGTCGAGCGGCAGGAAGACGAGCCGGCTGTCGCGCGATAGTCGGTCGATGCCGAGCTGGGTCTGGAAGGCGACGCCGACGCCGCGCGCGGCGAGTTCGCGCATCAGGTCGATCGAGTTGGCCTGGATGGCCGGCTCCGGCGTCTCGGACAGCTGCGCGATCAGCGGCTGCAGCAGATGGTAGATCGACAGCTCCGGCAGCGCATGGATGACGGGAAAGGCGAGACATTGGGTTAGCGTGACCGTCTTGCCGCGCGCCAGTGGATGATCGCACGCCACGACCGCGCCGAGGCGAAACCGTTTCAAGGCGACCTGGCGCAGATCCGGCGGATGGCGCAGCGCCATGGCGATGCCGATGTCGGCCTCGCCGCGGCTCAAGGCCTCCAGCACATCCGACGATCCCTTCACCTCGGTGGTGAAGCTGACGCGCCGGGCGCGGCCACGATGGGCGGCGATCAGGTCCGGCAGCACCGACTCCGTGAGCGACTCGATGCAGGCAATGCTGACCGTGCCGTGCCACGTCCCGGACAGGGACGCGACGTCCGAGCGGAAGCGGTCGAGGTCCTGGAGCACGTTCATGACGTGCCGGGCCAACATCTCCCCGACCGTCGTCAGCGTCAGGCCGCGCGCATTGCGCTCGAACAATGGTGACCCAACCTCTTGTTCAAGCTTGAGAATCTGGCGGCTTACGGCCGACGAGGCAACGTTCAGCATGCGCGCAGCGGCCCGGATCGAGCCGGTGCGGCGGACGGCGTGGAAGTACTGGATGGCTGGTGAGTGAAATCGCATGGGACCCCCGGCCGGACTATAGCCGTTGCCGAAACGGCATCAACGTGTACGAAATTCTGTGCTTTTCGAGTTCGCTCCTCCCACCTAGGTTCGCCGCCGGCTTGGCCGGTCCTGTCGGGCCGTCATGCCATGCGCAACGAGGCGCCAGGGGATCCCGGGTGGACGAGAACATTGTTTGCGAGGTCGCGCCGGACACGCGTCTGGTCGATCGCCGTCGCGCGGCGGCCTATGTCGGCGTGACCGCCGGACGCTTCGAGCAGCTGGTGCGCGACAGCGTCGTGCCACCGCCGGTCATGGTAGACAACAAGCGGCGCTGGCCGCTCGCGTTGCTCGACGTTGCGAAGGACGCGGTTGTCGCCAGCAGCATGCCGTGCCTGCCGCAGGTGATGGTCGAGATTGCGCAGGACGCGCGTCCCTGCGAACGGGCCCCCGCACCAGCCTCGCACGAACTGCCGGATAAAAACTGGTTCGAGCAGCGCGCGCGGTTCGTTCAGCGCGTGCGCCGGTCGCTGCTGTCGGGCAACGAGATACGGCTCTTGCGCGAGTTCAAGCTGCTCAGGCAGAACCAGATCAGCATGTTCGGCTATTACGGCAGCTTCGAAGCCCTGATGGTGCGCGGCTACATCGTCGAGCTGGCGCGAAAGCCGCCATCGAGCCGTCCGCTGGTGACATATCGCCTGACCGCGCAGGGTGAGCAGGTGATTTCCGCGCTGAAGGACGAGCCGGCGATCTGACCGGCGCGGAAGGCGATGGCATCCTTCGACATCATCGCACGGCGTGCATCTCCAGAAACGCCTTCACGCCGGTGACGGTGCCGGTGTCGGACGGCACATAGCCGGGCAGGGTGGCGACGGCCGCGCGAAAATCGGCGCTGCGCATGATCTCCAGGATGCGCTGCATCGGCCCGGTGTCCAGGAACGCGCGCTTGCAGACGAAGAAATAATCCTCGGTCAGGAGCCGGATGAAATCGAGGCCGAAATGCCGGGCGGCGGCTTTGACGCCGAAGCTCGCATCAGCCATGCCGCTCGCGACATAGGCTGCGACCGCGGCGTGGGTGAATTCGATCTGCTGCGCGCCCTTGATCCTGCTCTCGTCGATGCCGTTTGCCGCAAGCAGTTGGTCGAACAGAAGCCGCGTGCCGGAATCGTGGTCGCGGTTGACGAAGCGGACTTTTGGTCCGGTGAGATCATCGAGCGAAGCGATGCGCAGCGGATTGCCGCGCGCGACCATCAATCCCATTTCGCGTGTGACGAAGCTGATGATGCGATCCTCGCGCGGATCGAGCCATTCGCGCGCAGCCTTGATGCCCTGAGCCCGTAGCGCGCCGTGCGGCAGATGCAGGCCGGAGAGATCGCAGGCGCCCTGCGCCAGCGAGACCAGCGAATGCTGGTTGCTGACATAGCGCAGATCGACGCCGATGCCGGGCTCGCGGTCGAGGAATTCGCGCAGTTTTGCGACCGCAAAACCGTGGCTGGCATGCACGCGGATCACCGACGGGCGCTGCTCGAGGAATGGCTTGATCTCGCTCGCCAGCTCCTGCGCGAGGTTTTCAAGCTGAGGTCCGAGCCGGGCCTGCATACGCTCGCCCGCCCATACCAGCCGCTCGCCGAACGGCGTGAGCTTCGAGCCTTTGCCGCGCTGGGTTTCCACCAGCGGCGTGCCGAAGAACTCCGACCATTGCTCGATCAGATTCCAGACATGGCGATAGGAGAGGTGCGCATCCTTGGCCGCGCTGGTGATCTTCCCGGTTCTCCTGATCTCGTTGAGGACGCCAAGCATGATGACGGCGGTGCGCGGATTGCCCTCCCGGCGAAACCGCCAGACGGCCTCGATCTCGATCTGAAGCATTGGTCCTCCCTATGAACTACATTTCATATGACCGCGGTCCATTTGCAATCCATATCATATTTACTCCCGTCCACAGGCGCCTAGTCTGGTATACCAGAACTGGAGGAATATGATGTCTGTTGCATATGACTTTGCACACTCGCCGGCCACCGAGTTCATGTCCCGGCCACAGCATCTGCTGATCGACGGTCGCCGCGTCCCGGCGAGCTCCGGTCGCACATTCAAGTCGCTCAATCCGGCCACCGGGCAGGTCATCGCCATCGTCGCCGAAGGCAACGAGGCCGATGTCGATCATGCAGTAGCGGCCGCGCGCCGGGCCTTCGAAGGCCCCTGGCGCACGATGCGGGCGTCCGAGCGCGGCCAGATCCTGCTGCGCTGGGCGGACCTGCTCAAGGCTCACGCCGAGGAGATCATCGAGCTCGAGTCGATCGATGCGGGCAAGCCGATCGCCGCGACATCGCGGCAGGATTTTCCGGCCGCCGTCGACACGCTGATCTACTACGCCGGTTGGGCCGACAAGATCAGCGGCGACGTCGTGCCCGTGCGCGATGATGCCCTGACCTACACCGTGCGCGAGCCGGTCGGCGTGGTCGCGGCGATCGTGCCCTGGAATTTCCCGCTGATGATCGGGATGTGGAAGCTCGCGCCGGCGCTGGCCTGCGGGTGCACCATCGTGATGAAGCCGGCCGAGCTCACCTCGCTGTCGGCGCTACGCATCGCCGAGCTCGCGCTCGAAGCCGGCCTGCCGGCGGGCGTCTTCAACGTCGTCACTGGCCCCGGCCGCGTCGTCGGCGACGCGCTGGTCAATCACCCTGACGTCGACAAGGTCACCTTCACCGGCTCTCCCGGTGTCGGGCGGGGAATCATGAAGGGCGCCGCAAGCAACTTCAAGCGCATCTCGCTCGAGCTGGGAGGCAAGTCGGCCAACGTCATTTTCGACGATGCCGATCTCGAAGCCGCATCGAAAGCTGCGGCTTCCGGCATCTTCTTCAATGCGGGCCAGGTCTGCTCGGCCGGCTCCCGCGTGCTGGTGCAGGAGAAGGCCTATGACGAGGTCGTCGAGCGGCTGGCGGCGCGCGCAAAGTCGCTCAGGATCGGCGACCCGCTCGACCGCAAGACGGTGCTCGGTCCCGTCATCTCCGAGAAGCAGATGAAGTCGGTCCTCGATTATGTCGACATCGGCCGGAAGGAGGGCGCGACCCTCGTCACCGGTGGCGAGAAGGTCGGCGATCGCGGCTACTTCATCAGCCCCGCGGTGTTCGCGAATGTCGCGCACGAGATGCGGATCTCGCAGGAAGAGATCTTTGGCCCGGTCGTCAGTGTCCTCAAGTTCAAGGACGAGGCCGACGCTTTGCGGATTGCCAACGGCACGGCTTACAGTCTCGCCGCCGGCGTCTGGAGCCGCGACATCGGCAAGCTGCAGCGCTTCGCCAAGCGAGCGCGCGCGGGCACAGTCTGGATGAACACCTATGGCTATACCGACGTGCGGCTGCCCTGGGGCGGCGAGCGCGACTCCGGCCTCGGCCGCGAGCACGGCACCGCCGCGCTAGACAATTTCACCGAGCCCAAGGCGGTCTGGATGAATCTGGCCGTTTGATACCTCCCGAGCGGCCAAGCCTGGAGCCCGCCTGACCACCCGTGCAGGCGGGCTCTTTTTCGAGATCGATAAAATTGTCTGCATTCCGCTCAGCTGCGGCAAACCATGCGGACAAGAACCATGCGGCCTTAAACCCCGGCTTTGGAACCGGCGTGCATCCTGCCTGCAACAGGGTGGGGCATCAGCATGTCAGTTCTCAGGGAGGTCGTCGTCGCAATCGCGGGAGTCTACGCACTTCTGTTCGCGTGCGACGCAATGTTCGGGGTCGGCGAGGCGCGCTTCGACGACGCCTATTACAGCGCCAGTTTTTACGCGCCGCGGCCTAAGGAGTTTCGTTTTGCGGGCGATACGCCGCCGGCCGTCCGCGTCAGCCAGGCCTTTGCGCAATTCGCGCCGGGCGAAGCCAAGCCGAACAAGCGCTACTCGTCGCTGACGACGATCCTCCGGTAAGCGCCGTCTACTCTCCCTGGATCCATTCCGCGACGCCACGCCACAACGTGTCGCGGTGGTCGGGGCGGAAGAAGCCGAAATGGCCGATCTCCTTGGCGCCGACGTCGGACGGCTTCACGTTGAGCACCTCAGGCTTGATCGCGGTGAATCCGCTCGCAAGCAGCTCGACCGCGGGCCGCGTCGCCCAGGGATCGTCGGAGAAGCAGAGGGTGCGCAGCTCGCCCTTGAACTTGGCGAAATTTTCCAGCGCCGGCAGCTTTGAATCGAAGAGATAGCGGGGGCTCGAGACCCACTCGGCCCATTGCAGGAAGACGCCCTTGGGCAAATCCTCGCCGATGCCGGCCCAGCCCGGCGCGTAACCGAGCGCGTGCACGAGCGGCACGCCGACAAAATTCATGAAGGCGAAGACGCGGTATTTTTCCGGCGACGTCATCAGCCGCCAGGTCGCCGCCTGCGAGGCCACCAACGCGGCGCGCGAAATGTCCGTGTTGTTCGCGAGCAGCCCGAGCGCCTGGCCGCCGAAGGAATGCCCGACATAGGTCAAGGGCAGGGTATTGTAGCGCTCGCGCATCCAGTGCACTGCGGCGGTGACGTCGAGCGCGGCCCAGTCCGACATCGAGGCCTTGAAGCCGACCAGCGATTTCGGCCGGTTGTAGCCGACCATCGCCGGCAGCCGGGAGTCGCCGATGCCGCGATAGTCGTAGGTCAGGACCGCGCAGCCGCGATGGGCGAGATAGGAGGCAAAGCCACGATAGATTTTTCGCGGGACGGCGGTGGCGGAGTTGATCAAGACGGCATGGCGCTTGGTCCCGCGCGGCAGGAATAGGGTGCCGGTCAGCGCATACCCGTCAGTCGCCGGGAAGCTGATCTCGTCGATGAAAACGTCGTCTAGTGCCACGTCCATGGGCCGAAGGTATCTTGCCAGTTTCCAAGCAGTTCCCAGCAAATGCGAATTTGGCTTTCCCCGCAAGGCTTTGCAGTGCCAGACGGATTTACAACTGGCGGCCGGTGGCCACCCTGTGTATAAGGCGACCCTCGCAACCCACAGATCAGGTTGTGCTTTTTGCTTCACGGAGAGATTGCGATGTCCGAGCGGTGGACGCCCGAGTCCTGGCGCAGCAAGCCGGTGCTACAGGTGCCCGATTATCCCGACGCCAAGGCCCTGGCCGACGTCGAGGCGCAGCTTGCGACCTTTCCGCCGCTGGTGTTCGCGGGCGAGGCGCGCAATCTGAAGAAGGCGCTGGCGCGGGTCGCAGCCGGTGAGGCCTTCCTGCTGCAGGGCGGCGACTGCGCCGAGAGCTTCGCCGAGCACGGTGCCAACAACATCCGCGACTTCTTTCGCGTGCTGCTCCAGATGGCGGTGGTACTGACCTATGCCGGCGCCGTCCCGGTGGTGAAGGTCGGGCGCGTCGCCGGCCAGTTCGCAAAGCCGCGCTCCTCGCCGATGGAGAAGATCGACGGGGTCGAGCTGCCGAGCTATCGCGGCGACATCGTCAACGACATCGCCTTCACCAAGCAAGCGCGCATCCCTGATCCGCAGCGCCAGCTGATGGCCTATCGCCAGTCGGCCGCGACGCTGAACCTGCTGCGTGCGTTCGCGACCGGCGGTTACGCCAATCTCGGCAGCGTGCATCAGTGGATGCTCGGCTTCCTCAAGGACAGTCCGCAGTCCCGTCGCTACAAGGAATTGGCCGACCGCATCTCCGATGCGCTCAACTTCATGCGCGCCTGCGGCCTCGATCTCGAGGCCCATCCCGAGCTGCGCGCCACTGATTTCTACACCAGCCACGAGGCCCTGCTGCTCGGCTACGAGCAGGCCATGACCCGGGTCGATTCCACCACCGGCGACTGGTACGCGACCTCGGGCCACATGATCTGGATCGGCGACCGCACCCGCCAGCTCGACCACGGCCATATCGAATATTTCCGCGGCATCAAGAATCCGATCGGGCTCAAATGCGGCCCGTCGCTCAAGCCCGACGAACTGCTGAAGCTGATCGACGTGCTCAATCCCGACAACGAACCGGGCCGGCTGACGCTGATCGGCCGCTTCGGCTCCGACAAGATCGGCGAGCACCTGCCGAACATGATCCGCGCCGTGAAGCGGGAGGGCAAAGTGGTGGTGTGGTCGTGCGATCCCATGCACGGCAACACCATCACCTCGACATCAGGTTACAAGACACGGCCCTTCGACCGCATCCTGTCCGAGGTGAAGTCGTTCTTCGCGATCCACGCCGCTGAAGGCACCCATGCCGGCGGCGTGCATCTGGAGATGACCGGCCAGGACGTCACCGAGTGCCTCGGCGGCGCCCGCGCGATCACTGACGAGGATCTCAACGACCGCTATCACACGGTCTGTGATCCCCGGCTCAACGCCGAGCAATCCATCGATATGGCTTTCCTGGTCGCAGAACTGCTCAAGCAGGAACGCGCCGGCAAGGTCAGGCCGATGCCGGTCGCAGCGGGGCTCTGAGACCTTGCTGCGAATCTGGAAGGCCACGATCAATTCCCGTAACGGTCTGGCCTTTGCGTTCCGCTCGGAGCAGGCCGTCCGCGAGGAAATCGTTGCGCTCCTCTTGTCGCTGCCGCTCGCGTGGTTCGTCGGCGCGACCGCGATGCGGGCGGTCGAGCTGATCTGCGCGGTCGCGTTCGTGCTGGTGGTCGAGCTGCTCAATACGGCGATCGAGAAGCTTGCCGACCGGCTGACCATGGATCACGACAAGCAGATCGGACGGGTCAAGGACATGGGCTCGGCCGCGGTCGGTGTCGCGCTGCTGATGGCCGGCGCGTTCTGGATCATCGCCATCATCGAGCGATTGGGATTTCTTTAAAGCGCGTATCGCGCTTTAAACTGTTTTTTCAGCATGATCTTTTCGGAAAACCGCTTCACTCTTTTCCGGATCATGCTCTGATCGGAGCGCCATGACCGAACGTCTCAACGCATTCGCGGTCACGCTCGCCCAGCTCAATCCGACCATGGGCGACATCGAGGGCAATGCCGCGAAAGCGCGCGCGGCGCGCGTGCAGGCAGCCGCCGACGGTGCCGATCTCGTGCTGTTTCCGGAATTGTTCATCGCCGGCTACCCGCCGGAAGATCTCGTGCAGAAGCCTTCCTTTCAGGCCGCCTGCCGCGCTGCGATCGAAGCGCTGGCGCGCGAGACCGCCGATGGCGGGCCGGCGATGCTGATCGGCACGCCCTGGGTTGAGGAGGGCAGGCTCTATAATGCCTGCGCGCTGCTCGATGGCGGCCGTATCGCTGGCCTGCGCTTCAAATGCAATCTACCGAATTACGGCGTGTTCGACGAGAAGCGGCTGTTTTCGCGCGGGCCTGCCGCCGGCCCCGTCACCGTGCGCGGCGTGCGCGTCGGTGTGCCGATCTGCGAGGACATCTGGCTTGAGGAGTCCGAGGACTACGAGAACGTGGTCGAGACGCTGGCCGAGACCGGCGCCGAGATCATCCTCGTGCCGAACGGCTCGCCTTACGCCCGCGACAAGGCCGACGTGCGCTTGTCGGTCGCGGTCGCGCGCGTCACCGAGAGCGGTCTGCCGCTGGTCTATCTCAACCAGGTTTGCGGCCAGGACGAGTTGGTGTTCGACGGCGCCTCCTTTGCGCTCAACGGCGACCTTTCGCTCGCAGCGCAATTGCCGGCGTTCGCGGAGAGCATCACCACACTGCACTTCACGAGAAGCGGCGACGATTGGCGTTGCACCGGGCCGATCGCCGCGCAGCCCGAGGCAGACTACGCCGACTACGCGGCCTGCGTGCTGGGCTTGCGCGACTACGTCGCCAAGAATGGCTTTCCCGGCGTGCTGCTCGGCATTTCCGGCGGCATCGACTCCGCGCTGTGCGCGGCGATCGCGGTCGATGCACTCGGTTCCGATCAGGTGCACGGCGTGATGCTGCCTTATCGCTACACCGCGGCAAGCTCGATTGCGGACGCCGGCGAGCTCGCCGGCCATCTCGGCATCCGCTACGAGGTGCTGCCGATCGCCGAAGCGGTGACCGGGTTCGAGACCATCCTGTCCGGCGTCTTCAAGAATCTGCCGCCCGATGTCACCGAGGAGAATCTCCAGGCCCGCACCCGCGGCACGCTGCTGATGGCGATCTCGAACAAGACCGGCCTGATGGTGGTGACCACAGGCAACAAGTCGGAGATGTCGGTCGGCTACGCCACGCTCTATGGCGACATGAACGGCGGCTTCAATCCGATCAAGGACATCTACAAGACGCAGGTGTTTCGGCTGGCAAGCTTGCGTAATTCGTGGAAGCCCGAGGGGGCGCTGGGGCCGGCCGGTGAGGTGATCCCGCCCGACATCATCACGCGTCCGCCGACCGCGGAGCTGCGCGAGAACCAGACCGACCAGGATTCGTTGCCGGCTTACGACGCGCTTGATGCCATCCTGGAGCGTCTCATCGAGCGCGAAGAGCCGCTCGATATAATCATCGCCGCGGGCTTTGACCGCGAGACGGTCACCCGCATCGACCATCTCCTCAACGTCGCCGAATACAAGCGCCGCCAGGCCGCGCCCGGCGTCAAGGTCACAGCCAGGAATTTCGGCCGCGACCGCCGCTATCCCATCACCAACCGCTTTCGCGACAAAGGCGAGCAGCTCGCCGCTCCGGATGAGACGCTGGTCTCGCGTGTGAGCAAAGCCTCGATCGACGCGTTTGAGGGGTAGGGGCTGCCAGTTCGGGTAGCTTGGAGATTGCATTCCGCTGTCGTCATCCAATGAGGTGATCCATATCTTCTGGCATCCTGCTTGGGCGATCGAATTCGACCATAGAGCATTCATAGGTGTGCTCCGGAGCTGGTGGTGGGCGAAAGCATGGCAGACGAAATCTCCCTTGACATGGATGATCTCCGAGAGGTTGCAGCCTATGCGGCGGCAAATGCCGCGGACGTGCTGGAAATATTCGAGCGGGCGCATCCAGTGGATTTCCGGCCGCGTGACGCAGTCGAAGCAGCGCGGACCTTCGCGAAGGGAGGCAAGCGGGTAAAGACCCTGCGCGATGCAGCCTGGGCAGCGCTGAAGGCAGCAAACGAATCCAAAGGTGCGGCAGCCAGCCTAGCCGCACGCGCGGCGATGAGTGCCTCATCCGCGGCGTATCTTCATCCCCTGGCTCGATCGACCCAGGTCAGGCACATTCTTGGCGCGGCGGCCCACGCCGCACGGGCCCTCGAACTCGAAACGGCTGCGAATCCCGGTGTCGGTGTAGACTATATTGAGCACGCCGCCCGGCGCGCGACGCCTAGATTTGTTCGTGTCTTGGGGCGCTACCCGACAGCGCCGCTTGGCGGCGGCCGGGTCGGGGAACTCTTGCGCGCAATTGATTGGATGATTCGCGAGGCAAACGGTCTCGCCACCCATTTCGCTGTTATCAGCCGCGAAAGCAGATGATCCAGTACGCTGCGCCGGTCGTCGTGAAAACCAGCTGATGCCAGCGTACAGGATGGCCCCCGCTTTCGCGGGGCCATGACAGCGGAGGACGTGACCTACTTCTGCTGCTGCGGCAAGAAGCTTGGTCCGACCGAACGGATCGGCTTGTTCTCGGACGAGGTCGTAGCGGTGCCGGTATCGGCAGGCGGAGTCGCGACAGGTGCAGCCGCCGTGGTCGGCGTCGCACCCTTCTTGCCATTGGCGGCAGGCGTGCCCTTGTTGAGCTGCCGCTGCTGCATTTTCTTGGCGCTCTCCTCGGTGACGATGATGTCACCTTGCTGTTCGGCCGACGCCTTGTCGTCGGCGGATTTGAGCGCGTCGGCCCAGGTCTGGCCCGCCGCCTTGCAGGAGCAGGACGGGTTGAACTCGCTGCGGAATTTGAACGCGGTCGGCAGCGCCGTGTAGGGCTGGCCGCTGGTGGAGACCGCGGAGTTCATGTCTTCACCGGGATTGCGATGGGTGTAGAGCACGGCCTCGGCGGCCGGGCACAGCGCCTTGCAGGTCTTCTCGTCGTCGGGGAAGCGCGCCGGCACGGTCGCAAACGAGACCGGGAAGTAGGCGCCGTCGCAGGTGCGCACGCACACAGTGCGATAGGTGCCTGATTGCGGGCCGAGATCGGACGGCGGCACGCCTTGCGGATTATTGGGGTTGTTGCCGCCGAACAGATTGCTCAGGAAATTGCCGCCGCCTTGCGACTGCGCCGCATTGGCATATTGCGGGCCGCAATTGTTCTGCGCCAGCGCTGCCAGCACCGAGCGGCGCTGGTTGTCACGCTCGGGGCTAAAGCCGCCGGGGCCGCCGCCGCGCAGGCGTTCGAGATTGCCGGTGATCTGGTCCAGATTGGCGCGCATCTGCTGGATCTGGGTGTTGACCGGACCGCATTGCGCCGACTGGCCGCTGAACAGCGAGAAGAAGCCGGAGGAATCGCAACCCATGCGCTTGGCCTGCATGGTGACACGATCGAGCTCGGCCTGCTGCTTGGTCTGAGATTCCTGATAGCGGCGGATCTGGTCTTCGCGCGCGGGATCACCGCCGCCGCCACGATCGAGACCGGCGAGCTGACCTTCCAGGCGCGCGCACATCGGGTTGGGTCCGAGCCCGTTCTGGCCGGGCTGAGGCGGCGGTCCCGGCGGGCCGGCCTGTGCGAACGCGTTATTGGCGAGCGCAACCGTGCTGAAGAGCACGGCACAGGCAAGGATCGAGCGAGCACGGGAGAGAGACAAAAATTCAGGCATATCCGCCATTCTAGCGAGGTCACGGCCACGCGTGATGTGGGGAGGCCGGAGCGCGCCCTCCCATAGCCGCTTCCTGCGGCATCGTCACGTCGTTTCAGAGGCCAGCGATTGGGCCTAAGGTACGCCAGTTCCGAGCGAATTCAGCGCTGGCAGGTGATTGCGACATATTCGTCGCAATGGCCATGGGAGCAGTTTGCGCCGGATTTGGGGACAGAGCCGGTAATTTCGTCGGGATCGACCCGGCGATAGGCCGAAGCCTGGGCAAAATCGCGTGACTGGCAGTAGGTGCGGGCGACCTGCGCGCCGCATTTGTCGCTCTTGGCCAGGCACTGATCGACGCCGTAGCCGTCCGCCTGGTTTGGGATGATGAAGACGCGGGTCTCCGCGAGAGCGCTGGACGCCGCAAGGATGGAGGCGCAGGACATGAGCGCAAGCAATGATCGCATGAAAACACCGGGGCAAAAAATGTGAACTGCCAGTTCCAGAATGGGCTCAAATGGTTAAGGAGATGAACCATCTGCGCGCGGCGGCTGCGCATTGCGGAGATAAGACGGCGTTTTCGCGGCTCTCTTGACGCGGGGCCGCCTCATAGCCCATATGTTCCGTCATGAACGGTCTCCTCGTCATTTGCGCCATTTGCCGCGAGATTACGAGCTAGCGATTCGCTGGCTGGAGCCGTCTTTTCTCAAAACCATTGAGAGCACTGGACGCCCGGCCAACAGCCGACGGGTATCCTTATGGAATTGCGCCTTTACGATACGCTGAGCCGGGAAAAGCGCACCTTCGTGCCGCTCGATGCCAAGAACGTCCGCATGTATGTCTGCGGACCGACGGTCTATGACTTCGCCCATATCGGCAATGCCCGGCCGGTGATCGTGTTCGACGTGCTGTTTCGGCTGCTGCGCCATCTCTATGGTGAGGCGCACGTCAAATATGTCCGCAACATCACCGACGTGGACGACAAGATCAACGACCGCGCCGCGCGGGATTTCCCCGGCCTGCCGCTGAACGAGGCGATCCGGAAAGTCACCGAGCAAACCGGCAAACAGTTTCACGCTGACGTCGACGCGCTCGGCGCGCTGCGGCCGAGCGTCGAGCCGCGCGCCACCGAGCATATCGGCGAGATGCGCGAGATCATCGAACGGCTGGTTGCCGGCGGCTTTGCCTATGTTGCCGAGGATCACGTGCTGTTCTCGCCGCAGGCGATGAACGCGGTCGATGCCGGGTTGCCGCGCTATGGCGCGCTGTCCAATCGTTCGCTGGACGAGATGGTTGCCGGCGCCCGCGTCGATGTCGCGCCCTACAAGAAAGGCAACACCGACTTCGTGCTGTGGAAGCCGTCCAAGCCCGGCGAGCCGTCATGGCCGTCACCCGCCGGCGTCGCCGCGCAGGGGCGCCCGGGCTGGCATGTCGAGTGCTCGGCCATGGCCTGGAAGCATCTCGGCGAGCACTTCGACATCCATGGCGGCGGCATCGATCTCGTGTTTCCGCATCACGAGAACGAGGTCGCGCAGACCTGCTGCGCCTTCCACCGGGAGCGCATGGCGAGCTACTGGATGCACAACGGCTTCCTGCAGGTCGAGAGCGAGAAGATGTCGAAATCGCTAGGCAACTTCGTCACGATTCACGAGCTGCTCGCGGACTGGCCGGGCGAAGTGCTGCGCCTGAATATGCTCAAGACGCATTACCGCTCGCCGATCGACTGGACGATGAAGTCGCTGGAGGAGAGCGCCAGGACGCTCGACGATTGGTATCGGGGTGCGGCTGACGTCGCATCCGGCAAGCCCGCCCCCTCAGTGGTCGAGCCGCTGCTCGACGACCTCAACACGCCGCTGGCGATCGCGGCGCTGCATGGGCTGCGCGGCAGCGATGTTGGTGCCCTCGCGGGTTCGTTGCGTCTGCTCGGCTTTCTCTCCGAGAGTGCCGCGCAGTGGGAAGGACGCAAGCAGCAGGCGAGCGGCGTCGATGCCAAGGAAGTCGAGCGCCTGATCTCGGAGCGGACGGCGGCGCGTGCGCGCAAGGACTTTGCGGAGTCCGATCGTATCCGCGATCTGCTTGCCGCGATGGGCGTTGCGATCAAGGATTCCAAGGAAGGGACGACGTGGGAGGTCGCACGATGAAGCGACCCGATACGCCTTTTCCGCGGCACTGGTTCTATTACATCGCGCTGAAAATCCTGCTGCTCGGCGCTGCCGTGGCGCTGGCGCTGAAACTCTATGGGATGTGGTGAAGACGATGGCACAAGCACTCCCAAAGCCTGGCTTGCGGCCCTTTCTGCCGGAGGACGTGCCGGTTCTCGCCGCGATCTTCACCGCCAGCATCGAAGAGCTGACCGGCGAGGACTATAGCGAGGCCCAACAACAGGCCTGGATGGCGTCGGCGGAAGACGAAGAGTTCGGCAAGGGGCTCGCCTCCGACCTGACGCTGATCGCAACGCTGGAGGGGTCACCGGTGGGTTTTGCCTCGCTGCAGGGCAAGGATCATATCCGCATGCTCTATGTGCATCCGGCCGTGGCCGGGCAGGGCCTCGCGACCATGCTCGTCGATGCGCTGGAAAAGCTTGCGGGCGGCCGCGGCGCCGACAAGCTGACGGTCGATGCCAGCGACAACGCGCAGGGCTTTTTCGCCAAGCGCGGCTATGTCGCCATGCAGCGCAACAGCATCACTGTCAACGACGAATGGCTGGCCAACACCACCATGCAGAAGACGCTCGGCAGTGGACCCGCGTCGGGAGCGCTGCAATGAGCAAGGAGCGCCTCTATCTGTTCGACACCACGCTGCGCGACGGCGCGCAGACCAACGGCGTCGATTTCACGCTGACCGACAAGCAAATCATCGCCCAGATGCTCGATGAACTCGGCATCGACTATGTCGAGGGCGGCTATCCCGGCGCCAATCCGACCGACACCGAGTTCTTCGGCACCAAGCCGAAGTTTTCGCATGCGCGCTTCACCGCCTTCGGCATGACGCGGCGAGCGGGGCGCTCGGTTTCCAACGATCCCGGTGTGGCCGGGCTGCTGGAGGCCAAGGCCGACGTGATCTGCTTCGTGGCGAAGTCGTCGGCCTATCAGGTGCGCGTTGCCCTGGAGACGACGAAGGAGGAGAACCTCGCCTCGATCCGCGACAGCGTCGCAGCGGCGAAGGCTGCCGGCCGCGAGGTGATGCTCGACTGCGAACACTTCTTCGACGGTTACAAGGAGGATTCCGGTTTCGCGCTCGCCTGCGCGAAAGCTGCTTATGAAGCCGGCGCGCGCTGGGTGGTGCTGTGCGACACCAACGGCGGCACCATGCCCAACGAGGTCGAAGCGATCGTCGCCGAGGTGGCGAAGCACATCCCCGGCGATCATCTCGGCATTCACGCCCATAACGACACCGAGCAGGCGGTGGCGAATTCGCTCGCCGCGGTGCGCGCCGGCGCGCGGCAGATCCAGGGCACGCTGAACGGCCTCGGCGAGCGCTGCGGCAACGCCAATCTCTGCTCGCTGATTCCGACCTTGAAGCTGAAGGCCGAGTTTGCCGACGCCTTCGAGATCGGCGTCACGGCGGAGAAGCTCGCGACCCTGGTCAAGGTGTCGCGCACGCTCGACGACATGCTCAATCGCGTGCCCAACCGGCATGCGGCCTATGTCGGCGAGAGCGCGTTCGTCACCAAGACCGGCATCCATGCCTCCGCCGTGCTGAAGGATCCGCAGACCTACGAGCACGTGTTGCCGGAGCTGGTCGGCAATCATCGCAAGGTGCTGGTGTCCGATCAGGCCGGCCGCTCCAATGTCATTGCCGAGCTCGACCGCGCCGGTATCGCCTACGAGAAGAGCGATCCGAAACTGTCGCGGCTGGTCGAGGAGTTGAAGGAGCGCGAGGCGCAAGGCTACGCCTATGAATCCGCCAACGCCTCGTTCGAGCTGCTGGCGCGGCGCACGCTCGGCAAGGTGCCGCATTATTTCGAGGTCGAGCAGTTCGACGTCAATGTCGAGCAGCGTTACAATTCGCATGGCGAACGCGTCACCGTGGCGCTGGCGGTGGTCAAGGTCGACGTCGCCGGCGAGCATCTGATCTCGGCGGCCGAAGGCAACGGTCCCGTCAACGCGCTCGACGTCGCGCTGCGTAAGGACCTCGGCAAGTACCAGAAATATATCGAAGGCCTGACGCTGATCGACTATCGCGTGCGTATCCTCAACGGCGGCACCGGCGCGGTCACGCGCGTCCTGATCGAGAGCGAGGACGAGAACGGCGACAGCTGGACCACGGTCGGGGTGTCCCCCAACATCATCGACGCCTCGTTCCAGGCGCTGATGGATTCGGTGATCTACAAGCTGGTGAAGTCGGGCGCGCCGGCGTAGGGCGGCGGTGCCACAAACGGGATGACGAGCAGGAGAGGGGGCGCGACCCATGATCGATCACATCTCTGTCGGCGTCAGCGATCTCCAGCGCTCGGCGACATTTTACGAGGCAACACTCGCCGCGCTCGGTCTCGCTCGCCTCGTCACGCGGCCGCGGACGATCGGCTTCGGCAAGGCCTATCCCGAATTCTGGATCAATCTGCGCGAGGGCATGCCGCACGTGCCGCCGGAGAGCGGCGTCCATATCTGCCTGCGGGCAAAGACGACCGTCGAGGTCGATGCATTTCACGCCGCAGCGCTGTCGGCCGGCGGCGCATCCGACGGCGCGCCGGGTATCCGCCCGCACGATCGCGTGCGTTATTACGCAGCCTTCGTTGTCGACCCCGATGGTAACCGGATCGAGGCGGTGACGTTTCCTGCGGACTAGAGCTTGCGCGCCATTTCCGGTGCGAGCTGCTTTTCCGCATCTTCGATCTGCGCTGCAGCCGATTTCAGCTTCGGCAAAATCTCTTCGATCCGATCGGCCTTGAGGATGTCGACCGAAAGGCCGGCGCGGATGAACTCGGTCTGGCGCATGTGCGACAGCAGCGAGAACAGCGGCTCCCAGAAATTATCGATGTTGGCCAGCAGCACCGGCTTGGCGTGACGTCCGAGCTGCTTCCAGGTCAATTGCTCGACCAACTCCTCCAGCGTGCCGACGCCGCCCGGCAGCGCCACGAAGGCGTCGGAGCGTTCGAACATCAGTCGCTTGCGCTCGTGCATGTCGGGGGTGACGATCATCTCCTGCACGCGCGTCAGCGCGTTTTCCCGCATCCGCAGGAAATCGGGGATGATGCCGGTGACAGTGCCGCCGTGATCGAGGACGGAGGTCGCCACCGAGCCCATCAGGCCGAGCGAGCCGCCGCCATAGACGAGGCGGATGTTGTTCTCGGCGAGCGCCTTGCCGAATGCCTTGGCGCCTTCGGTGAAACGGGGATTGGTTCCTGGGCCGGAGCCGCAATAGACACAGACGGTTTTGATCGTGCTCATTGGTGCCATGATGCATTGCAGCGAAGGGGCGTCAAGCCCAATCGGTGATTCGGGGCTTCCGGAAATCTACCGGTAAACCACGACGAACAATCCAAGATTCGCCATCTGGCGGGGTGCATGGGCATCGGTAAGGCTCTATATGACAAACGAAAATCCTTAATGGCAACGCAGCCCGCATCGACGGGCTTTTCAGGCTTCTTGATGGACCAAGCTCAATCGCCCGCCGGCGCCAACGTTCCTGATCCCGCCGGGGGGCCGCTGGAGCGGGCCACGCTGATGGGCACGCTGGCGCATCTGTGGCCCTATATCTGGCCGGGCGACCGTTTCGACCTGAAGATGCGCGTGGTCTGGTCGATGGTGCTGCTGCTCGCCGCCAAGCTGATCACGCTGACGGTTCCTTTCAGCTTCAAATGGGCGACCGACGCGCTGACCGGCGCCAACAGTGCGCCAGTTCAGGCCGACAATTGGCACCTCTGGGTGATCGCCTCGCCGCTGCTGCTGACCGCCAGCTACGGCGTGATGCGCATCGTGATGGCGGTGCTGACGCAATGGCGCGACGGCATTTTCGCGCGCGTTGCCATGCACGCGGTGCGCAAGCTCGCCACCATCACTTTCATCCACATGCACGAGTTGTCACTGCGCTTCCACCTGGAGCGCAAGACCGGCGGCCTGACGCGCGTGCTCGAGCGCGGCCGCGAGGGCATCGAGGTCATCGTGCGCATGGTGATCCTGCAGCTGATCCCGACCATCGTCGAGGTCTCGCTGCTGATGGCCGTGCTGCTGTGGCAGTTCGATTGGCGCTACGTGCTTGCGACCCTCGTCACTGTCGCGGTCTACATGTACTACACCTACATCGCGACCGAGTGGCGGATCGGCATCCGCCGCAAGATGAACGATGCCGACACCGAGGCGAACACCAAGGCGATCGACTCGCTGCTCAACTACGAGACCGTCAAATATTTCAGCGCCGAGGCCCGTGAGTCACAGCGCTACGACCGGTCGGTCGCGCGTTACGAGGAGTCGAGCGTCCAGGCCTATACTTCGCTGGCCGTGCTCAACACCGGGCAGGCCGTGATCTTCACGCTGGGGCTGACCGCGACCATGCTGATGTGCGCGATCGGCGTGCGCAACGGCACCAACACGGTCGGCGATTTCGTGCTGGTCAACGCGATGATGATCCAGCTCTACCAGCCCTTGAACTTCATGGGCATGGTCTATCGCGAGATCAAGCAGGCGATCATCGACATCGAGAAGATGTTCAACGTGCTGGGGCGCGAGGCTGAGATCAAGGATGCGCCGGGCGCGAAGCCACTGGTGGTCTCCGCGGGCAATGTGCGTTTCGAGGATGTGCGCTTTGCCTATGAGCCGTCCCGTCCGATCCTCAAGGGCATCAGCTTCGAGGTGCCGGCCGGCAAGACGGTCGCGATCGTCGGCCCGTCAGGTGCGGGCAAGTCGACCATCTCGCGGCTTCTGTTTCGCCTCTACGACATCTCGGGCGGCAAGATCCTGATCGACGGCCAGGACATTCGCGAAGTCACGCAGGCGAGCTTGCGCGCGTCCATCGGCATGGTGCCGCAGGACACCGTGCTGTTCAACGACACCATCCGCTACAACATCCGCTACGGGCGTTGGGACGCCAGCGATGCCGAGGTCGAGCAGGCAGCGCAGCTGGCGCAGATCGATCATTTCATCCGCATGGCGCCGAAAGGCTACGAGACCCAGGTCGGCGAGCGCGGCCTGAAACTGTCCGGCGGCGAAAAACAACGGGTTGCGATCGCGCGCACCGTGTTGAAGGCGCCGCCGATCCTGGTGCTGGACGAGGCGACCTCCGCGCTTGACACCCACACTGAGCACGAAATCCAGGGTGCGCTCGAGCGCGTGGCGAAGAACCGCACTTCGCTGGTGATCGCCCATCGGCTCTCGACCATCGTCGGCGCCGACGAGATCATCGTGCTGGACCAGGGCCGCATCGCCGAGCGCGGCACCCACGCGAAACTGCTTGGGGAGGGGGGACTTTACGCCAGCATGTGGAACAGGCAGCGCGAGGCCGAGGCGGCGCGCGAGAAACTGGCGAGGATGGCCGATTCCGGCGAGGCGCCCAACCGGGAGCCACCGCCGGTCGCCGATGTCCTGACGGCGCCTGCGGCGGCGGAGTGACCTTGTCTCCGGTCCCAACTCTGGCCTAAACAACACCACCGCGCGGGACGACCTGCGCCATCAACCCTGAGCGGCAGATAGCGATGTCCATTCTCGATTCGATCCAGCGTCAGATCCCGCCGATCCACAAGGAGGGATATCCCTTCATCGGGGGCTTTGCGCTGGCAAGCCTCCTCCTGTTCTGGCTGTGGTCGCCTTTGGGGTGGATCGGCACCATCCTGACCGTGTGGTGCGCGCTGTTCTTCCGCGACCCCGTGCGCGTGACCCCAGTGCGCGAGGGGCTCGTGGTGTCGCCCGCCGACGGCCGCGTCTCCATGATCACTATGGCGCTGCCGCCGGCCGAGCTCGGGCTCGGCGATCGGCCGCTGCCGCGCGTCTCGGTGTTCATGAGTGTGTTCAACTGCCATGTGAACCGCAGCCCGATCGCGGGCCGGGTGGACCGTATCGCCTACCGGCCCGGCCTGTTCATCAATGCCGAGCTGGACAAGGCGAGCGAGGACAATGAGCGCAACTCGCTGGTGATCACGACGCCGACGGCGCGGATCGGCGTGATCCAGATCGCGGGTCTGGTCGCCAAGCGCATCGTCTGCTTCGTCAAAGAGGGGCAGGCAATCGGCGCCGGTGAGCGCTTCGGTCTGATCCGATTCGGCTCGCGGCTCGACGTCTATCTGCCGCTGGGCACGAAGGCGCTGGTCTCGGAAGGCCAGACCGCGATCGCCGGCGAGACGATTCTGGCGGATCTTGCCGGAGACGACCCGAGCCGCGCCTACCGTGCCAATTAACCAATAAGTCGGTCCTGAGGGGCCTTCCGCCGCAATGGCGGAGGGGAACGCGGCTTGCTATATCTCGCCCCAAGGTGAGGACGAGCCATGACGCCTTATGACTTCAAAGATCCTGATGTGCGCCGCCGGCGGTTCCGCCCGATCCCGGTGCGCATGCTGGTGCCCAACGTCATCACGCTGCTGGCGATCTGCGCCGGCCTGACCTCGATCCGGCTCTCGATCGAGGGGCGGATGTCGCTCGCGGTCTACGCCATCGTGTTCGCGGCGGCACTCGACGGCATCGACGGCCGCATCGCGCGCATGATCAAGGGGCAGTCCAAGTTCGGCGCCGAGCTCGACAGCCTCGCCGACTTCGTCAATTTCGGCGTGGCGCCCGGCCTGATGCTGTATTTCTGGCAGCTGCACGAGCTCGGCAATGCCGGCTGGATCGCCGCCATGGTGTTTGCGATCTCCGGTGGCCTCCGCCTGGCGCGCTTTAATGCCACCATGGACGATCCCAACAAGCCGGCCTTTGCGGCCAACTTCTTCACCGGCGTGCCGGCGCCGGCCGGCGCGATCACGGTGCTGCTGCCGATCTATGTCGCGTTCCTCGATCTCGGCCGGCTGCCTGCGGCGGTGACGGCTGCGTATACGCTGCTGATCGCCTTCCTGATGGTGTCGCGCCTGCCGGTGTTCTCCGGCAAGACCAAGCGCATGCGCGTGCCGCCCGAGCTGGTGCTGCCGGCGTTCGTCGCGGTGGTCGTGTTCATCGCGATCCTGATCGCCTATCCCTGGCACGTGCTGTCCATCGGAACGGTGCTGTATCTGCTCGCTTTGCCGCTCGGCTACAAATCCTATCGCGACCAGGCGCGCGCGATGGAAGCCACCGCGCCGGCTGGAGGCGAGGTCTCCTCGCCGCCTTCGGCGCCGACGCTGGCAAACCTGTCGGAGCCGCCGCGCGAAGACGACCGGCCCGACCGGCTGCACTGAACGGCAAGCGCCAAGCAGCCAAGGCACTGAACAGCGAGACTTGGATATCTGCCATGAGGCGCCCTGAGTTGGGTTGAGGCCCGATCTCGGCTATATCGCCCGGTGCAGGCGGCACCGCACCAACAGCGGCCGCCAATCTGGGAGAGAACGCTGTGACGAATACTGCGACCGGGCCGCTGCCCGCTTCCGTCCTCGAAGCGCTGGGCCGCTATGACACGCCGACGATCTGCAATGCCATGGAGATCGTGGCGCCCGAGCGCCGGCTGATCGGCTACACCACCAAACCACTGGTCTGCCCATTTCCCGATCTGCCCCCGATCGTCGGCTATGCCCGCACGGTCGCGATCCGCTCGGTGCTGAAAAATTCACTACCGCCGGAAGAGCAGTCCAAGCGCCGCATCGCATATTACGAATATGTCGGTACCGGCCACGGTCCGCGCATCTCGGTGATCCAGGACATCGACGGTCCCGACGTCGGCTACGGTGCGTTTTGGGGCGAGGTGCAGAGCAACGTGCACAAGGCGCTCGGCTGCCTCGGCGTCATCACCGACGGTTCGATCCGCGACATTCCGCAATGGGCGCCGGGCTTCCAGGCGCTGGCCGGCTCGATCGGCCCGTCGCATGCCTGGGTGCACGCCGAGAGCTTTGGCGGCGAAGTGCGCGTCGCCGGCATGACCGTGAAGTCGGACGATCTGATCCATGCCGACCAGCACGGCGCTGTCGTAATTCCGCACGATATTGCCGCAAAGCTGCCCGAGGCCGCCGAACTCTGTGGCCGCCGCGAGACGCCGATCCTCGAGATCGCCCGCAGCCCCGACTTCTCGTTGGAGAAGTTGAAGGCTGCGCTGAAGCGCTCGGCGGAGATTCACTAACGGCGGGACCGCGATGATCTACGGTTGCGACGCCGCTCGCAGGCTGCCCTGTTCCGTCAGGAACAAGGCGGCCTGATCCGGCTCGCCGAGCACCGCGGCAGCGCATCCGATCAAGGTGAAGCCGCCGGCAAAATCCCACAGGGTGATATCTTCCGCATTGTCCGGCATGTGGATCAGGTGCGCTGCGATCCCGGCGAGGGCCGCCTCGGCAAAGAGCAGCACGCTGAACGCCGGCAGGACGAGCCCGGGTTCGAGCATGTGGAGCGCCAGCACTGCGGGAACCGCGGTGAGAAGACTGAACAGCGTCACCATTGCGATGCCTTCCGCCATGAGGTGCCGGCCGGGTCCAGAATACCAATTGATCGGTCGCCCCCGATGTGGCGCAGGGCCGCAGCCGAAGGGATCGCGTGCACGGGTGACGGGTGCGCGCGACACCGTATGGTTAGCAAAATGTTGAGATCCGTGTCGGCAGTCGGCAAAAGCCGGCGCCTTTCAGCGCGCTGCGGCCGCCAGGCGCGCCGGCTCAACTTAACCTTTACGCGTCTTTAATCGCGGCTCACTAGGGTTTCCGATGCGGTTCGGGGTTGGGCCGCGCCATCGGCCAGGACGGCCGTTGTTGCGTTCGCGTTGGAGTCTCCCATGGATATCATGACGAGCATCGGGCTCGTGGCGGGCATTGTCGTCATCGCGACGATGATGCTGCTGGGCGGCGATCTCCACATGTTCGTTTCCGAGCATGCGATGATCATCATCTTCGGCGGCTCGACGGCCGCGACCATGATCCGCTTTCCGCTCTCGACGCTGATCCACGGCCTACCGCTCGGCGCCAAGTTTGCCTTCACTATGAGCCGTCTGTCGGCGCACGATCTGGTCGACGAACTCGCCCGCATCGCCGAGATCGCCCGCAAGCAAGGGCCCGTGGGTTTGGAAAAGGTCGAGACCGACGAGCCGTTCCTCGCCAAGGGCATCCGCTACGTCGCCGACGGCTACGACCTGGACTTCATTCGCGACAATCTCGAGCGCGACCGCGATAATTTTTTGATGCATCTGGATGAAGGCAGCAAGATCTACCGCGCCATCGGCGACTGCGCCCCGGCCTTCGGCATGGTCGGCACGCTGATCGGCATGGTGCAGATGTTCGCCAACATGACCGACCCGTCAAAGCTCGGCCCGTTCATGGCGACCGCGCTGCTCGCGACTCTCTACGGCGCGCTGGTCGCCAACCTGTTTTGTACCCCGATCGCCGACAAGCTGCATGGAAAGCTCCTGGACGAAGAGACCAACCGCACGCTGATCATCGACGGCATCCTGATGATCCGCGACTCCAAGAGCCCCACGCTGGTCCGCGAAATGCTGCTGGCCTATCTGCCCGAGAAGCACCGCCACGCTGAAGGCGAGCCGGTGCCGGCCTGAGGCCGCGCGCCGGGATTTGAGATATGGCCAAGAAGAAGCGCGGCGATTCACACGGAGGCGGTCACGGCTGGTTCGTGACCTTCGCCGATCTGATGGGCCTGATGATGAGCTTCTTCGTGATGCTCGTCGCGTTCTCGACCCAGGATGCCAACAAGCTGAAGGTCGTCGCAGGCTCCATGCGCGACGCCTTCGGTGTCCAGACCGAAGCGCGCTATTCCGGCATCGTCGAGTCCGACGGGCTGCCGACCCGCCCTCGGCTGAAGAACGTCGATCACATTCAGCCCGAGGACTCCTCCAACACGCCGACGCCGGACCAGGAGGATCGTGACCGCACGTCGGGCGCCAAGATCAAGGTCGACCGCAATTTTGCGCTGGCGGCGGCCTCGCTGCGCCAAGCGTTGCAGGACATGCCGGAATTGACCGAGATGTCGAAGCACATCATGTTCGAGGAGACCAAGCAGGGCCTCAACCTCGAGATCGTGGACCAGGACGGTCGCTCGATGTTCGCCGACGGCTCCAAAGTCCCCTATGACCGCACCCGCCGCCTGATCGAGAAGCTCGCTGTCCCGCTCAAGGCGACGCCGCTGCGCGTCTCCATCGCCGGCCACACCGCGGCTGGATTCGTGCCGACCCGCAGCGACTACGGCGCCTTCGATCTGTCGGCCGACCGCGCCAATGCCGTGCGTCAGATCCTCGAACGCGAGGGCCTGCCGGCCGCCCATGTCTTCGCCGTCGCCGGCAAGGCGGATACCCAGCCGCTGTTTCCGGACGATCCCTCGCTCGCGGCCAACCGGCGGGTGACCATCACCCTGATGCGCGAAGATCCGCCGCTGCCGCCGAATCTGAAGCCGTAGGGCGCATTCGAGCGAAGTGGACCCTGTTTCGCGCGAAGAAGCGCGACAAAACAAGGATGTAGAGCCAATTCCCCTTCAATCGGGGACTGAAAGGCTCAGGGCTCTTGTGCCACCATCTTACCTGAGGCATGTCGTCGCGTGGGCAACGACCGTTGCTGCGCCGTCACAGCATCTGGCCCGGTGCCTGCTATGGTGATGTGCCGATTGACAGGGGCACCGGAACCGTCAAAAGGCGCCGGATCAATTCTCGGGCAGAAGCGTTCCAGTTTCATATGACGGCGAGCATCACATCGACCGAAGCTCCGGACGGGCCGGTCACCTCGGGTTTCTGGGGCCTGACGCTCGGGAGCATCGGCGTCGTCTTCGGCGACATCGGCACGTCGCCGCTCTACGCATTCCACGAGGCCGTCAGGGGCGCGGCCCATGGCCAGCCGGTCTCGCGGGTCATGGTGCTCGGCGTGCTCTCGCTGATCCTTTGGGCGCTGCTGATCGTCGTCACCGCCAAATACGTGCTGCTGCTGCTGCGCGCCGACAACAACGGGGAGGGCGGCACGCTTTCCCTCATGGCGCTCGGCCAGCGCGCGCTCGGGCGGCGGAGCTGGTTCCTGATGGCGCTCGGCGTCGTCGGCGCCTCCATGTTCATCGGCGATTCCATGATCACGCCGGCGATCTCGGTGTTGTCGGCGGTCGAGGGTCTGAAGCTCGCAACGCCCGCCTTCGAGCACTATGTCGTTCCCCTGACCGTTCTCATCCTGACGCTGCTGTTCGCGGTCCAGAGCAAGGGGACGGCACTGGTCGCCTCAGCCTTCGGGCCGGTGATGGTCGTCTGGTTCACCGTTCTTGCCGTGCTGGGTGCCGTTCACATCGCCGACGATCCGTCGGTGCTGGCAGCGATCAATCCCTATTACGCCCTGCAATTCCTGCTGTCGCACGGCACGATCGGCCTGGTGACACTGGGCGCGGTGTTCCTCGCGGTGACCGGCGGCGAGGCGCTCTACGCAGACCTCGGCCATTTCGGCCGCAAGCCGATCCAGTCGGCCTGGATGTTCTTCGTGCTGCCTGCGCTCCTGATCAACTATTTCGGGCAGGGCGCACTGGTGCTGTCGGATCCGAGCGCGATCGAACACTCCTTCTATCGCATGGTGCCCGAGCATTTCGTGCTGCCGCTGGTCGGACTTGCGACCGCGGCGACCGTGATCGCGAGCCAGGCGGTAATCACGGGGGCCTATTCCCTGGTCTATCAGGCAGTGCAGCTCGGCCTCCTGCCGCGCTTCGAGGTGCGCTTCACCTCGGAAACTCATGCCGGCCAGATCTATCTGCCGCGTGTAAACCGGCTGCTGCTGATCGGTGTGATGCTGCTGGTGCTGTTGTTCCACACCCCCAGCAATCTGGCTTCGGCCTACGGTATTGCGGTCTCCACCACCATGGTTGCTGACGGCATCATGGGCTTCATCGTGATCTGGAAATTGTGGAACTGGCGCGCGGCGACGGCCGCAGCGGTGATCCTGCCCTTCGTCGTGGTCGACATCAGCTTCTTCAGCGCGAATCTTCTGAAGCTGCTCGAAGGCGCCTGGGTGCCGCTGCTGTTCGGCGTGATCATGGCCGGGACAATCTGGACCTGGCGGCGAGGGTCCGGGATCCTGATCCAGAAAACGCGCCGCATCGAGGTGCCGCTGGACGATCTGATCCGGAGCCTGGAAAAGCGGCCGCCGCACATCGTCAAGGGCACCGCGGTGTTCCTGACCAGCGATCCCTCCTTCGTGCCGACCGCGCTGCTGCACAATCTCAAGCACAACAAGGTGCTACACGAGCACAACGTGGTCCTGACCATCGAGACCGCGCATACGCCGCGGGTCGATCTGTCGGAGCGGTTCCGGATGGAGAGGATCAGCGACAAGTTCTTCAAGGTCCGCCTGCGCTTCGGCTACATGGAGCAGCCGAACGTGCCCAAGGCACTCGCGATCGCGCGCAAGCAGGGCTGGCAATTCGACATCATGTCGACCTCATTCTTCGTGTCGCGGCGCTCGCTGAAGGCGTCGGCGCAGTCCGGCATGCCGCTTTGGCAGGACCATTTGTTCATCGCGCTGAGCCGGTCCGCCAACGACGCCACCGACTATTTCCAGATTCCCACCGGACGCGTGGTTGAAGTCGGAACCCAGGTCACCATCTAAACGGCATCCGGCCAAGCCATGCAAATGTGCATGGCTAAGGTCCAAAATCTGGCTAGGCTATGCCGGCAGCGCAGGCCTATAAGCCCCGCGCCCTTCTGCCGTTGTGCAGTGAAGCATTTTTAGAGGCCACCAGGCTCTCCCATGACAAGTGATATCGCGATTTCCGCCCCGGAAACGGCGGCGGCCAATGGGCATGGCGATGCCCACACCACTGCCGGCTTCGGTGCGCTGACACTCGGCAGCATCGGCGTGGTCTACGGTGACATCGGCACCAGCCCGCTCTACGCGTTCCGCGAGGCGGTGATGGCGGCTTCTGGCGCGGAGGGGGTGCCGACGCCGGCGGCCGTGCTCGGCGTGCTCTCCCTGATCCTGTGGGCGCTCATCGTCGTTGTGACGCTCAAATACGTCGTGATCCTGCTCCGTGCCGACAACAACGGCGAGGGCGGCACGTTGGCGCTGATGGCGCTGGCCCAGCGCGCAGTCGGCACCCGCGGAACAACCATCGTCCTGCTCGGCATCATTTCCGGAGCCCTGTTCTACGGCGACGCCGTGATCACGCCGGCGCTCTCGGTGCTGTCGGCGCTCGAAGGCATGAAGGACGTCACCCTGCACTTCGAGCCCTACATCGTGCCGCTGACCGTGATCATCCTGGTCGGTCTGTTTGCCGTGCAGTCCCGTGGCACCGCTCGCGTCGCCGCCTTCTTCGGCCCGATCATGTGCGTCTGGTTCGCGGTGATCGCGATCGCGGCGATCCACCCGATCATCCAGCAGCCGCAGGTGCTGTTCGCGCTGAACCCGCTCTACGCCGTGTCCTTCATGATCCACCACGGCATCATCGGCTTCGTGACGCTCGGCGCGGTGTTCCTGGCGGTCACCGGTGCCGAGGCGCTCTATGCCGACCTCGGCCATTTCGGCAAGCGGCCGATCCAGACCGCCTGGCTGTTCATCGTGGTGCCGTCGCTGGCATTGAACTATCTGGGGCAGGGCGCCCTCGTGCTCGGCGACCCCGGCGCGATCGTGAGCCCGTTCTTCCAGCTCTTTCCGCAAGGTTTTTTCCGCGGCTGCATGGTGGTGCTGGCCACCGCCGCAACGGTTATCGCGAGCCAGGCGGTCATCACCGGTGCCTATTCGCTGACGCGTCAGGCGATCCAGCTCGGTCTGTTGCCGCGGTTTGAAATTCGCCATACGTCCGAAGCCCATTCCGGCCAGATCTTCATCCCGCGCATCAACCAGCTCCTGCTCGTCGCAGTGGTCCTGCTGGTGCTCTTATTCCGCTCCTCCAGCGCGCTGGCCTCGGCCTACGGCATCTCCGTCACCGGGACCATGGTGGTTACGGCGATGATGGGCTTCGTGGTGATCTGGAAGGTATGGCGGTGGTCGCCGTTCACGGCTGCCGCCCTGATCGCGCCGTTCTTGTTTCTCGACCTCACCTTCCTGGCCGCCAATCTGCTCAAGGTGTTCGAGGGCGGCTGGGTGCCGCTGGCGCTCGGCGCGCTCATGATCATCCTGATGTACACGTGGCGGCGCGGCAGCCGGCTGCTGTTCGAGAAGTCGCGCAAGCTCGAATTCCCGCTCGCCGACCTGGTGGCCATGCTGGAGAAGCGGCCGCCGCAGCGCGTGCCCGGGACCGCCGTGTTCCTGACCAGCGATCCCCTGAGCGCGCCGACCGCGCTGATGCATAGTCTGAAGCACTACAAGGTGCTGCACGAGAAGAACGTCATTCTCACCATCGAGACCGCGCAGACCCCGCGCATCGATCCGGCCGAGCGGGTGAAGCTGGAACAGATCTCGCCGACCTTCTCCAAGGTGACGCTGAAGTTCGGCTTCATGGAATCGCCCAACGTGCCGAAGGCGCTGGCGATCGCCCGCAAGCTCGGCTGGCAGTTCGACATCATGTCGACCTCGTTCTTCCTGTCGCGGAGGGCGCTCAAGCCGGCCGCCCATTCCGGCATGCCGCGCTGGCAGGACCGGCTGTTCATCTCGCTCAGCCGTTCCGCCAACGACGCCACCGACTATTTCCAGATCCCCTCCGGCCGCGTCGTCGAGGTCGGCACCCAGGTGACCATCTAAGTGACGATCTGATCCTCCGTTGGAAGGTCGCGCTTCAAGTCGCTGCGATTTAGCTTTAACTTGCGCAAGGCAGCTCAAGCCTTTGTAGCGCTTGATTTTCGCGGGCCAAGAGGCGAGGTTGCCGGCCGCCGGGATCGCCCCGGCAGCGGCCCGCGACGTTGGAGGATGATGTGGCAAATCAAGTACAGGATCTGACCCCGGACGAGGTCTCCAAGGGTGTTGCGGAAGGGCGCTATCTCCTCGTCGACGTGCGCGAGCCGAACGAGGTCGAGGCCGAGGCTTATCCCTACGGCGTGGTCGTGCCGCTCTCGACCTTCGATCCCAAAGCGATCCCCGATCCGGAGGGTAAGGAGGTCGTGTTCGCCTGCCGCTCGGGCAAGCGTTCGGTGACGGCCTCACTGGCGGCGCAGGCCGCGGGCCTGCCTTACGACAAACATCTGGCCGGCGGCATGCTGGGCTGGAAGGCGGCGGGTCTTCCCAGCAAGGTCGGCGGCTGACCCCGCCGATGTCCAAGAGCTCGTCCCTCAACAAGGTCTTCGCAGACCTTCCCGTCACCATCTTCGAGGCGATGTCGCAGGCTGCGCGCGACAATGCCGCCATCAATCTTGGGCAGGGCTTTCCCGACGATCCCGGGCCCGAGGACATCCGCCGCGCCGCGGCCGAGGCCTCGCTGAACGGCTACAACCAGTACCCGTCGATGATGGGCCTGCCGGAACTCCGTCAGGCGATCGCGACCCATTACGGCCACTGGCACGGCCTCGAGCTCGATCCGATGAGCGAGGTGATGGTGACCTCCGGCGGCACCGAGGCCCTGACCTCGGCCATCCTCGCCGTGGTCCAGCCCGGTGACGAGGTGGTGTGCTTCCAGCCGGTGTACGATTCCTATCTGCCGATTATCCGCCAGGCCGGCGGCATTCCGCGCCTGGTCCGGCTCGAGCCGCCGCATTGGCGGCTGAATGAGGACATGCTGAAAAGTGTCTTCAATTCAAAGACCAAGGCGGTGCTTTTCAACAACCCCCTGAATCCGTCCGCGGTGGTGTTTCCGCGGGAGGACCTCGAGCTGCTGGCGCGCTACTGCCAGGAGTTCGACGTCATCGCGATCTGCGACGAGGTCTGGGAGCACGTCACTTTCGACGAGCACAAGCACATCCCGCTGATCACCATCCCCGGCATGCGCGACCGCACCATCAAGATCGGCTCGGCCGGCAAGATCTTCTCGTTGACAGGCTGGAAGATCGGCTTCGTGTGCGCCGCGCCGCCGTTGCTGCGCGTTGCCGCCAAGGTGCACCAGTTCCTGACCTTCACCACCGCGCCGAACCTCCAGGCCGCCGTCGCCTACGGCCTCGGCAAGCCCGACGAGTATTTCCTGTCGATGCGCAAGGACCTGACGCGGAGCAGGGACCGCCTCGCCAAGGGCCTGGAGAGCCTCGGCTTCCCCGTGCTGAAGTCGCAGGGCACCTACTTCCTCACCGTCGACCTGTCCCCGCTCGGGCTGAACGAGAGCGACACCGAGTTCTGCTGGCGGATCGTGAAGGACTACAAGGTCGCGGCTATCCCGGTCTCGGCCTTCTACGAGCAGGACCCTGTGACCTCGGTGGTGCGCTTCTGCTTTGCCAAGAAGGACGAGACGCTCGACACCGCACTGGAGCGACTGTCGGACGCGGTGCGCGGGCGCAAGAGGTAGGGAGATGACCAACGTCAGCCGCTGTGGTTTTGGCCTTGCGATCGCCGCCGCGCTGACGTTGCTCTCCGCTCCTGCCGTGGCCGAGGAGCGGGTCGTCAACTTCTACAATTGGTCGAACTACGTGGCGCCCGACGTCCTCCAGGCCTTCACCAGGGAGACGGGCATCAGGGTGGTCTACGACACGTTTGACGCCAACGAGACGCTGGAGACGCGCCTGATGGCCGGCAAATCCGGCTATGACGTCGTGGTGCCCACCGCCTATTTCCTCCAGCGCCAGATCAAGGCCAACATCTTCCAGAAGCTCGACAAGTCGAAGCTGCCGAACCTGGCCAATGCCTGGCCGGTGGTGACCGAACGTCTCGCGATCTACGACCCCGGCAACGTCTACGCCGCCAATTACATGTGGGGCACGACCGGCATCGGCTACAATGTCGCCAAGCTGAAGCAGATTCTCGGAGCGGATGCCAAGATTGACAGCTGGGACATCGTGTTCAAGCCGGAGAACCTCGCGAAATTCAAAGACTGCGGCGTCCACATGCTGGATTCCGCCGACGACATCTTTCCGGCGGCGTTGAACTATCTCGGGCTCGATCCGAACTCGACCAAGCAGGCCGACCTCGAAAAGGCCGCCGATGTCGTCACCAAGGTGCGGCCCTCCGTGCGCAAGTTTCATTCGTCCGAATATCTGAGCGCGCTCGCCACCGGCGAGATCTGCTTCGTGGTCGGCTGGTCCGGCGACATCATGCAGGCCCGCGCCCGCGCTGCCGAAGCCAAAAGCGGCATCGAGATCGGCTACGCCATCCCGAAGGAGGGCGCGCAGATGTTCTTCGATAATCTCGCGATCCCCGCGGATGCCAGGAACGTCAGCGAAGCCTACGAGCTGATCAACTATCTCTACCGTCCGGACGTGGCCGCCAGGAATACGGACTTCCTGTCCTACGCCAATGGCAACCTCGCCAGCCAGAAACTGGTCGATCCGAAAATATTGAACGACAAGAACATCTATCCGGACGAGGCGACGCTCGCAAAGCTGTTCGTCATCACGGCGCGTGAGCCCGCGACCCAGCGGGTCATCAATAGGCTTTGGACCAGGGTGAAGACGGGGCGGTAAGCACTACTGTCCGCTACCGCCACCTGCGGTGCAGCCACAGCCACTGCTCCGGATGCTCGCGCACCCAGTTTTCCACCACGCTCGTGATCGCCTGCGTGGTGCCCTGGATGTCGATCTTGCCGTCGGCGTCGCGCACCGGGTGGACCTCTTCGGTGATCTCGGCGGTGAAGCGGCCGCCGGGCAGGCGGATGACGCGGACGCCGTGGATCGGGCATTCGACCTGTCGTAACAGGCGCGCCAGCATCGGATTGGCGCGGGTCTTGCGGCCGAAGAAGGTGACCTCGACTCCGCCGGTCAGATACTGGTCGATCAGCATCGCGACGTGCTTGCCGTCCTTGAGCGCCTGGGCAAGCCGCAGCGGCGCGTCGCGCCCCGCCGGGATCAGCGTGCCCATGTTGACCTGTCGCATCTCCTGGATGATGCGGTCGGCGGAGGCGATATTCGGGCGGCGGTAGAGGATCGCTGCATCGAGCCCGTGCGCGACCGCGGCGAGCGCCGGTAATTCCCAATTGGCCAAATGTGCGGCGAAGATCAACGCCGGCTTGCCGTCGTCGCGGATTTGATCGAACAGCTCGATGCTGCGGCTGGGCAGTTCGATCCGACTGTTTTCTGGATGATCGCGGTCGTAATCCCAGACCTGGTCCATATGGGCGAATTCGGCGCCGACGCGACCGAGATTGTCCCAGACGCCCATCAGGATGGCTTCGATTTCCTCGGGCGACTTGTCCGGAAACGCCGCGGTGAGATTGGCGCGGCCGATGCGGTGCTCGCGCAGGCGCGGGCCGATCAGTTTGGTGACGCGTGCGAAAAAGTCCGAGGTCTTGGCTGGATCGAAATAACGCGTGGTGCGCAACATGCCGACGGTGGCAGCGCCGATCAGCCCTCCACCGATCGACTTTGCCGTCTGCCGCGCGCGGGCCTTCGTCCTCGCCGGAAGCAGCGCCATGCGTCCGGTCAGGCCGGTTCGCGGGTCAGGATCAGCGAGGCGTTCTGGCCGCCGAAGCCGAACGAGTTCGACATCACCGCGGTGACGCGGGCATCGCGTGCCTTGTTGCCGACGACGTCGAACAGGATCGTGGGATCCGGATTGTCGTAGTTGATCGTCGGCGGGATACGCTGATGCTCCAGCGTCAGCAGCGAGAAGATCGCCTCGACCGCGCCCGCGGCCGAGATGGTGTGGCCGACCATCGACTTGTTGGAGGTGACCGGAATCTTCGAGACGAGCTCGCCGAACACGGCCGATGTCGTATTGTACTCCATCTTGTCGTTCTCGGGCGTCGCGGTGCCGTGCGCGTTGATGTGGTCGATCTGATCCGGCGTCATGCCGGCATCGGCCAGCGTCTTGTTCATGCAGCCGATGATCGGCTTGCCGTCGGGCGAGGAGCGGGTGCGATGGAAGGAATCGGTGAGCTCGCCGCAGCCGGCGATTACGCCGAGTATTTTTGCGCCGCGCGCGGTGGCGGCTTCATAGCTTTCGAGCACCAGCGCACCGGCGCCTTCGGCCATGACAAAACCGTCGCGGTTCTTGGAGAAGGGACGGGAGGCCGCCTGCGGCGGGTCGTTCTGGGTCGAAAGCGCCGAGAGCAGCGAGAAGCGCACCAGCGCCTCCGGATTCACGGTGCCGTCGGTCGCCACGCACAGCGCGGCATCGGTCTCGCCGCGGCGGATCGCCTCGACGCCGAGCTGAATCGAGGTCGCGCCCGAAGCGCAGGCCGTCGACAACGAGATCGGCGAGCCCTTGGTGCCGAAGGTCTCGGCGAGGTAGGCGGCGACCGAACCGAACATGAAGCGGTGGTGATAGGCGCTGTACTTGCCGCCACCGGAGATGCGCAGCAGATCGTCGTAATTGAAGTCGGGTTTGCCGACGGCGCGGCCGAGTTCGCGGCGCTGCGGCCATTCGACTTCGACCGGTGCGACCGCAAGAAAGAGAGGACCCGGGAAATCCGCCTTGGTGCCGATCCCGGCCTGGTCCAGCGCTTCCTGCGTCACCAGTTCGGCCATCCGTTCGGACAGGCCGGTGGAGGAGAACGGATCGACGCTGACGAAATCCACCGTGCCGGCCATCGTGGTTTTGAGGCCGTCGACCGGAAAGCGCGTGATGGTGCGGATGCCGGATTCGCCGGCGACGAGCTTCGCCCAATTGTCGGTCTTGCCGTTGCCGAGCGAGGTCATGATGCCCATGCCGGTGACGACGACGACGGGACGCCCGAGTTTGTCGCGTGGTGCAGTCATGTCGATCCCCGCTTGAGCTGGAGCATGATCCGAAAAAGCGTGACGCGGTTTTCCGAGAAGATCATACCCAAACAATAACCTGCCAAAGCGTAACGCGCTTTAGCTTACTGCCTCGACCAGCGCCATGCCTTCGCCGCGCCAGTGTCCGGCCCCCACCACCACAATCTGGGTGGGCGCTCCCTGCATTTCAATCTCGGTGCCCGTGGAATCGTTCGGCGGAAACAGCGCGCCGCGAGAGATCGACAGCGCGGCGAGCGCGATGCCGAGCGGGAATTGCGTCTCCATGGTGTGGCCGAACATCGTGCCGGTCGAGCGCACCGGGAACTCGGCGTGGCCCTTCAGGAAGGCGCGCTCTTCTGATGTCGCAGGCTCCGCGCCGGTCGCGCCGGATATGATCGCGCCCTTGCCGTCGCGCTTCGGCAACTTTGCCCAAAGCTTCTCCAGCGTCGCGGCCATGTCGCCGGGGGTCTTACGACGGGCAAGGTCGGCAACGACGCTCGACAGCTTTGCGAATGGTTTTGCGCCGCGCGCTTCCGCATGGGCCTTCGATTCCAGCACCAAGAACGCGCCAGCCGAGCCGAGCGCGAAGCCGGCGTGGTCCTTGCGCGCCCACACGGGGGCGAACTTGTCCTTCAGATTGAAGTCGCCGAATTCGTAGAGGACCATCAGGTCCTTGCGCTCGCCATTGTGCGAGCCGCCGATCAGCGCGATGTCGCTCTCGCCGGAGGCGATGCGCGACAATGCAATGCGGGCGGCATCGGCGCCGGCAACCTCTTCACCCATGAAGGTGCGCGAGGTGCCGCCAATGCCGTGCACGATGGCGATGTTGCCGGCGAGCAGGTTGGAGAGCTGGGCCAGGAACAGCGTCGGCCTGAGATCGCTCATCAGCCGCTCATTGAGGAAGCCGGGCGCGTTGGCGCCCTTGGCCTCGGCCGTGAGCACGCCGGTGTCGACGTTGAGATCGCGTTCACCGCCGCCGGCGGCGACCACCATGTCGATCTTCGACAGGATGTCCTTGTTGCCCTTGATCCCGGCGGAGTCGAGCGCAAGCCCGGCCGCATAGGTGCCGATGCGCTGCCAGGCTTCCATCTGGCGCTGGTCGCCCTTCTTGGGGATCTGGCTGTCGAAGGTGACAGGCATCAGGGGGTGCACAATGTAGGGTGCAAAGCCCTTCTCGTCGACATTGATGCGCTTCTCCTGAAGCGCGGCCCAGTTGGCGTCCAGGCCCTCGCCGAGCGAGGTGGCCAGGCCAATGCCGGTGATCCAGACTTCCGTCTGGGCAGGCTTCGAAGCAGTCTCGGTCATGGCAATACGGCCTGTTGCGGAAAGCCGACGCGTTTGGCGACCGCGTCCATGTGGGCGCGCATATCCGCATGGGGAAAGGGAATCTGCGTGAAGGTCAGCGTCGAATTCGCGCGCAGCTTGCCGCCGACCTTGATCTTGGCTTCGGTCACGGCGTAGCCTGAGCCCTGATGGGCCAGGCTCGCCTCGATGCTCATGAGATCGCCGGGGAAGACCGAGCCGCGGACCTTGGCCTCCTTGACGGCAGCCAGGATCGGCATACGCTCGAATTTGAGCACGCCAAGCTGAAGCCAGCCCGAGGCCTGCGCCATCGATTCGATCAGGAGCACGCCGGGCATCAGGGGATAGCCCGGGAAGTGCCCTTCGAAGATGGTGCTCTCCATCGGGACCTGAGCCTCGACAACAATCGTCTTCGCGTCGACGTTGAGGTCGACGACGCGATCTATCATGTGGAAGTATTCGAGTTGCATGACCGCGCGCTTAGGCGCTCGCGCCCTTGGCCGCAACCAGTTCGTCGATGCGGGCGCACAGGTTTTTCAGCACGAAATACTGCTCGGTGGTCGCTTTGCCGTCGTTAACCTCCTGAGTCCACTTTTCCAGCGGCAGCTTGATACCGAACTGCTTGTCGATCGCGAACGCGATGTCCAGGAAATCGAGGCTGTCGATGCCGAGGTCATCGATGGCATGGCTATCCGGCGTGATCGTGTCGCGCGGGATGTCGCAGGTTTCAGCGATGATCGTAGCGACCTGATCGAATGTGGAGGACATCACTAAGCCTTTGATATATTGCAGATGTTTGTCAGATTTTCCAGAGTGGAACGATGGGTGGGCATCGCGCCCCGATGACGCCCTCAACCCCCCTCTGGCCGGGTCGAAAGCCCGTATATCGGAGCGCCGCCCTGAGTTCAATGGAGCCGGACGGGTGTGGGGACCGGGCTGGGGACGCCCCGGCTGAGCCGTTTCGGCCGAAGGAGCGCCAGCGGGCCTACCAGACGTCTTGCTTACCAGATGTCCTGCCTAGATGTGCGGCGTCGTGATCTTGACGCAGTCGCGGCGGCCCATCAGCACGCAATCCTGGGTCCGGCGCAGGTCGGCGATGCTCACCGCGAGCCAGATCCCCATCGCGGTCAGTGCGATGGTGAAGGCCAGCGCCGCGATATTGGCGAGCATGCGACGGCGGAAATCGTCCGGTTCGGTGCGGGGCTCCTCGTAGCGCGACAGGTCGAGCCGCTCGGGCGCGACGCGCAATTGCTGCACGCTAGCGTTGCCGCGGTGGGCCGTCGGGGAAGGCGAGGTGCGCGGCCTGAACTGGAGCACCCGGTGCTCGTCATCCGAGCTTATGGGCCGCTGGGTTGTCATGGTGCAGGGATCACTCCGAAGCAGCGATTTTTAGATAGCATACGTAGTGAACGCGTTGCAGAAAATTTTCTCAACGCGCACGTGCATTGCGCGTTCGCACTATCCTGCAGGACTGCGAACGAAGGACCGTGGAACCGTGGTCGTTCGGGGCCTGCAGAGGGTGCGATGCAATAATATCCACCGAGCCGAATGCATTTGCCGGCGCGGTGCCCATGACATAGTCCAGGGAACCTGACCACGCAGCTGCAACCATGTTAGGGGCCTTTCGACCATGACCAATACGCGCGAACCGAGAGTGCATCCGGTGTCGATCCTGTCGCTGCGGCCGACGCAGATGACGGTCGGGATGCGCGAGGTCAAGGAGAAGCGCAAGCGCTGGCGCGAGCACGACAAGAAGAAGCAGGCCGATCTGCTCGGCAAGCATATGATCCCCGTCGTGCACGGCCCCGACGAGCGCTATTACGTGATCGACCATCATCATCTCGGTCGCGCGCTGCACGACGAGGGCGTCAAGGAGGTGCTGGTCACCATTGTCGGCGACCTCAGGATGGTGGAGCGCGAAGCGTTCTGGGGCGTGATGGACAACAAGCGCTGGGTTTACCCCTACGACGCCAAGGGCGAACGGCGACCATTCCGCGATTTGCCCAAATCCGTCGTCGACCTCAAGGACGATCCTTTCCGGAGCCTTGCCGGCGAACTGCGCCGCATGGGCGGCTTCGCCAAGGACACCACGCCCTTCTCCGAATTCCTGTGGGCCGACTATCTGCGTCGAAAGCTGTCGCGCAAGGCTGTGGATGCCAATTTCGACAAGGCGCTCGAGAAGGCGATGTCCTCAGCCAAGAGCAAGGATGCGATCTATCTGCCCGGCTGGTGTGGGCCAGCGGAGGATGATTAGGCGCAACGCTCGCAGCAGCAGGCATGCGGCTCCGCAAACTGGATCTGATCACAGCCTCTTGAGTGAAACCATCTCCCGTCCGCGCGAAGCAGTGCTGAAACAAAGCCGTGCCACTTGTTGGAATTGTCGAGCTCACACAGGAGGCCGAAATGCGCCGTCTGATTTTCGCCGTTGCCCTGCTCGTGGTCGCTTCAGCCGGGATCTCGGCATCGTTTGCCGCAGTTCACCATGCCAAGACGTTGACGTTTTCCGAGCGCTTTGCCCCGGCGCTCGAGTTGATGGCGCAGCGCTAGGACAGGTTCACGCCAGTTCAACCAGCAGCGTCGCGATCGATTTTGCGCAACCGCACAAAGGCGGCCCAGGCCCGCGGATAATCCTTGTCCGCGGGATCAATCGTAAGTAGCGCGCGGCATGCTTCCTTGATCTCCTCAGGCGAAGGACGCTTGGCCGGAACGCCAGATGATTTGGCCTTCTCCCAGCGAGCCTCGATATCTGTTGCGAAAGCCAGGGCCTCGGCGCTCGTCCGCTTCTGCGCCGATTTCGCCAGCGGATGGTCCGAGGGGAAACTTGGCCATGCAGCCGGCGGCTGATCGACACGCCACGTCAGTTCATCTGCTTGTCGCGCCTCCACGCCCGAACCTGAATGCTGTGCTGCTGGCGCCCATCCTGCCCCTGCTGAGGCTGGCGAACCCGATGAGCCGGCTGATCTCCGCGGGACCGCCGAACCTGGCGCCACCGCCGCTGTCTGTCCGGCCAGCTGGCCAAGCTGTTGTTCCATCGTTCCGCCGCTCGACTTGGGGATGACTTTTTCGATGGTCTTGATCATCGACAGCGCGCCTGGCGATATCAGCGTGTTCTGGTCGGCAATTTTGTCGTCGGCCGCGCCTGGGCAGGGCTTGTAAGCAGAGCGCTGCGACGTCATCCGGCCGTCGTCGTCGATACGGGCAAAATCGATCGAGACGGTGTAAACGAACGCGGCCTCGACATACTGCCTCTCCTTGTCCATCGCTTTTACGGAGCCGCATACGTATCTTGCCTGGTCTGCATCGATCGTTCGCAGGCCGTTGAAGTGAGCTGAATTCGGCGCAACGAGGACGCGTAAGACGGCAGCCCGCGCCTTGCCGTGCTCCGATTCGAACATGCTCCATATCTCGTTCGCGTTGATGATCTCCGGCTGATAGTTCCATGCGTATCCGGCAGCGAAGAATGTCGTGCCAATACAGGTCGCGATAACAAATGCCCGCACGTTCATGAGAAGCCCCCCAACAGGCACGACTCATCCGCGTCTCCGGGGACGGAAACTGCGCAAGTTGTGCCAAGGCGTTTGTGCTAGTTGAGGGTGAGATTCTTAATTAAACGTGTGCGATTGCGAAAACACAGAGTTCCCGTCAAGCGGGAACTCATCCGCTGCATTGTGGCGATGCGTTCCTTCCGCCCTCGCGGCGGTCGGTCATTTCTTCGGCAACCGTCCCATCAGATAGAATTCGTCGTTCGGCCGCATGCCGGTGAAATTCGCCAGCCGGTTCGACAGTGCGAAGAAGGCGGAGATTGCGGCGATGTCCCAGATGTCGTCGTCGCTAAAGCCATGCGGCGCGAGCGCGGTGAAATCGTCCTCGGAAATCCGCTGCGCATCGGCCGAGACCTTCATCGCGAAGTCGAGCATCGCCTTTTGCCGCGGCGTGATGTCGGCCTTGCGGTAGTTCGTGGCGATCTGGTCGGCGATCAGCGGGTTCTTGGCACGGATACGCAGGATCGCGCCATGCGCGATCACGCAATACTGGCACTGATTGGCTGCCGAGGTCGCGACCACGATCATCTCGCGTTCGGCTTTGCTGAGGCCGCCGTCCTTCTCCATCAGTGCGTCGTGGTAGGCGAAGAAGGCGCGGAACTCGTCCGGGCGGTAGGCCAGCGTCAAGAACACGTTCGGCACGAAGCCGCTCTTCTCCTGGACGGCGAGGAGACGCGTGCGGATGTCGTCAGGGAGCGCATCGAGGGCGGGAGCGGCGAAGCGTTGCACAGGCTTTGTCATGGGCATGGATTCCGGCTTGGGGCCGGCAACCATAGTCGATGCGGGTGCCATGCTCAACGTGACGCCAGGCTCGCAATGCCGGCGCTGGAAAACGAGCGTCGCTTTACCGCAGCGGCTTCTTCAGCAGCGAGAAGCGGTCCGGATCCAACCCCATCGACGGTTGCAGCATCGGAGTTTCGATGCTGGAGAGCGTCTTCGCGGGCGGCGCCGAGAACACCGGATCGTTCGGCACGTCGCGCTGCGAGGTGGCACCGCGCCAGCGCTCGAGCACGGCGCCGACGAAATGCATGTCGTGACCGGAGGTGACGGAGGGCACGCTGCTGATCGTGGCTTCGCCGCGCGGCAATTGATGCGGCGGCACCTCCTTGAAGCGCAGCCGCGTCGGCAGCGCGACACCTTCGCCGAATGCCAGCACTTCTCGGGTGCCGAGCGAGGGCACGAACGAAAGCAGGTTCGCGGCCGCATCCGACACCGCGGCGCGCAGCAGCGCCTGGTCGCGCTCGTTGGCAAGGCGCATCGTGAACAGCGTGTTGCACTGGGAGATGATGGTGGCGTCGAGCTCGGCCGGACGCTGGGTGATGAGGCCGAGATAGACGCCGTATTTGCGGCCTTCCTTGGCGATGCGCGACACCGCCTTGCGGGTCGGCCCGAAGCCGACATTGCGATCGGCCGAGGCGTAGCGGTGAGCCTCCTCACAGACGAACAGCATCGGCGAAACGCCGTCGCTCCACAAGCCGAAGTCGAAGGCCATGCGGCAGAGCACCGAGACGACGGAATCGATGACCTCGGCCGGGAAGCCGGCGAGCTGCATCACCGTCATCGGTTTGCCGTTGGCCGGCAGGCGGAACAGGTGACTGATCACCTCGGCCATGGTGTCACCGCCGACATTGGCGTTGTCGAACATGAAGGCGTAGCGCGGGTCGTTGCGGACCGCCTCGATGCGGGAGATCAGCTTGTGAAAGATGATGCGCGAGGAGCGGTTCTCGAGCTTGCCCATGCGCTCGTCGATCAGCGACATCAGATCAACCAGGCGATAAGGCACCGGCGTATCGACGGTGTAGCCGATCTGCTTGGGATCGATGCGCTTCAAGCCGATGCGGTCGGCGTTCTGGTACTGGGTATAGACGCCCTTGGCGAGCGGAATGACCTCGGCGAGGACGTCGAGCTCCTCGGGCACGCCGGCGCGGCCGCCGAACAGCACGTCGACGATTTCCTCGAAATTGAACAGCCAGAATGGCAGTTTCAGATTGCGCGGGTTGAGCACCAGCGCGCGGTCGCCGAAGCAGCGGCCATATTCGTTGTGCACATCGAGCAGGAAGATGCGCAGGTTCGGGCGTGCCTTGAGGATCTCGTTGAGCAACAGCGACACACCGGTCGATTTGCCGACGCCGGTCGATCCCAGCACTGCAAAGTGCTTGGAGAGCATTTCCTCGATGTCGACATAGGCGACGACGGAGCTGTCCTGCTGAAGGAAGCCGACATTGATCTGGTCGGAACCGGTGGGCGCGTAGATCGTGCGCAGCTCCTGGCTCGTGATCAGGTCGACCGAATCGCCGATGGTCGGATAGTTGGTGACGCCGCGCTGGAATTTGGCCTTGCCGGTCGCGTTGAGGATTTCGCCCAGCAGGTCGACCGAGGCGATGGCGATCAGATTGTCGTTGCTCGAGAGGTTCTCGCAGGACACCTCGGTGATCATGGCGACGATGACCGAGCTGGCGCAGCGGATACTGACGAAGCGGCCGACGGTGGCCCGAACTTCCGAGACCGGCATGCGGCTTTCAGCCAGCAGCCCGACCCGGGCGAGCGATCCGCGAACCGAAATCACGCGTCCAAAGGATGTCACAATGAATGAACCTGGCAAGAGCAACGGGTTGTCCGGACTATGCACGGCCGTCGCTGGACAAACGGTTAAGCGGCAGGCGCCGGCGCTTCGTTAAATCCGCGACAATTCAGGTGCGAGGATTGTTCCCAATACATACTCCCTGGCAGTAGCGGCGGAAAATGCTGCTTTTTCCCGGCCGACGGGTCCGAGAGTGCTTAAGAGAGATTTTACCATTCGGGCAGTCGGTCCGCGGTTCCGGGACGGGTTGGTCATCCTGGATGGTCCGTCATCCGTTCCGGGCGGCGATGTTTGATTTGTTGACGGGACCTAATCATTTGTACATTAGTACAAATAAACCGGCGGCCTTGTGCCGCCCACCGGCGCGTGAGTGGATTGCAGCCTGTGCCAGATCGCGGGATCCGGTCCAGCGGATCGCAAGCCACGTCTTGGAGGACACCATGCAGCCCGAACCGATCCTCGATCTCGCTCATCTCGGCCACATGGAGCTGTTGACACCCAAGCCGGACGAGAGCCTGAAATTCTTCGTCGACGTGATGGGCATGACCGTCAGCGGACAAAAGGGCGAGTCGGTCTATTTGCGCGGCTGGGACGATTACGAGCGCTATTCGCTCAAACTGACGGCGTCGAAGACATCGGGCATGGAGCACATGGCGTTACGTGCGCGCAGCCAGCAGGCGCTGGAGCGTCGCGTCGCGGCGCTGAAAGGGTCCGGCTTCGACATCGGCTGGATCGACGGCGACATGGGGCAGGGGCCGACCTTCCGCTGCCGCGATCCCGATGGACACATCGTCGAGCTCTACTACGAGACCGAATGGTATCAGGCGCCGCCCGAGCTGAAGCCCGCACTGAAGAACCAGGCGCAGCGCTTTCCCGCGCGCGGCGTCAATGTCCGCCGCCTCGATCACCTCAATTGCCTCGCCGTGGACATCAAGGCCAACCGGGAGTTCTTCGAGAATTATCTCGGCTGCCGCCTCACCGAGCAGATCGTGCTGAACGACGGCCGCGAAGCGGCGATGTGGCTGACGATGTCGAACAAGAGCTACGATTTCGCCTATTCGCTCGACCATTCCGGCACGGCCGGCCGCTTCCACCATGTCACTTACGCGCTCGACAGCCGCGAAGAGATTCTGCGCGCTGCCGACATCTTCCTGGAGAACGGCATCCACATCGAGACCGGCCCGCACAAGCACGCGATCCAGCAGACCTTCTTCCTCTATGTCTACGAGCCCGGCGGCAACCGCGTCGAAGTCGCCAATGCCGGCGCGCGCCTCATCCTCGCGCCCGACTGGAAGCCGATCGTGTGGACGGAAGACGAACGCAAGAAGGGGCAGGCGTGGGGCCTCAAGACGATCGAGTCGTTTCACACGCACGGCACGCCGCCGGTGCAGCACAAGAAGTAGCGCTCAGTTCGCGGCGGCTCTCACACGCGCAATCGTCTCCTTCACACCGATCCATGCTGGCCTGTCGGGTGCGAACTGCTTGCGCAGGAAGGTGACCAGCTCCTCGACCTGCGCATCGCTCATGCTGTTCTTGAAGGCCGGCATATAGCCGAGATTGCTCGACACCGGCTCGGCGATGCCGTGCAGGATGATTTGCACGAGATTGTCCGATGTGGCGCTGTGCAGGTTGCTGTTGAGGGCGAGCGAGGGGCGGCTGCCGAACAGCGCCAGGCCGCCGACCTCGTGGCAGACGGCGCAGGCGCCCTGATAGAGGCGCGCGCCGGTTGAGGACGCCATCGTGACTTGCGTTGAAGCTTCTAGCTTCAGAGCGATCGCATCCTGCGCTTTCCTATCGGTCGCGGTGTCATTGAACGAGTTGAGATAGACGGCCATGGCGCGGATGTCCTGGTCGGGCAGGGCCGCCAGATCCCTGACGATCGGCGCCATCGGCCCAGCGGCGACGCCATGATATCGCGAGTGGCCCGTGCGCAAATAGGCGAAAAGCTCGTCTTCGTTCCACGGGATCGGCGCTTGCGACAGCGACGTCAGCGGCGGCGCCTCCCAGCCCTCGGCAAAACCGCCGGCGAGATAGGCGTCACGCTGCTCGGCGCCGAGCGTGTTGCGCGGCGAATGGCAGGCGCTGCAATGGCCGAGACCTTCGACGAGATAAGCGCCGCGATTCCAGACCTTGGATTTCGCGGGATCAGGCTTGAACTCTCGCGTCTGGTGGAACAGCGCATTCCATCCGGCAAGTAGCGGGCGGAGATTGAACGGAAAGGCGAGCGTATTCGCAGGCTGCGTCGCGCGCACCGCAGGCTGTGCCATTAGATAGGCATAAAGCGCCTGCATGTCGGCATCGCCAGTCTTCGAAAAGTGCGTGTAGGGGAAGGCGGGATAGAGTTGCCGTCCGTCGCGATGCAGCCCGTCGCGCATCGCGCGCTCGAATGCGGGATAGGACCAGACGCCGATGCCGGTCTCGACGTCGGGCGTGATGTTGGTCGCGTAGATCGTGCCGAACGGCGTCTCCAGCGCGCGGCCACCGGCGTTGAGCGCACCGCCGATCATGGTGTGGCACTCCGCGCAATTGCCGAGTGCGGCCAGTTGTTGCCCGCGCGCGATCGTCGCTGCGGAATAGACCGATGGGTCTGGCCGCGCGATCGGTGCGATGGCGCGGCCGGGCAAAACAGCCGCACCGATGCCAATCGCCGCGGTGCAGACGGCCGCGACCGTCGCGAAGATGCCGGCGCGTTTGGCGAATGGATTCTCCCAGATACGGGATGGTTGTGGCGCAGCGGGAGCGGGCAGCGCCTGCCGCGTGGCCGGCCCGCCGCTGTGCAATCCATTCAGGATGCGCTCGGGCGTGAACGGCGGCTCGCGAAATCGCACGCCGGTGGCATCGAAAATCGCGTTCGCAATCGCAGCCGCACTCGGGACCGAGGCGGATTCGCCGACGCCGAGCGGCGGCTGGTCCGGCCGCGGCAGCAACAACACGTCGATCTTGGGCACGTCAGGGAAGGGGATGATCGGATAGGCGCCCCATTCCCGCGCCGCGACTGCGCCGCGCTCGAACGAGACCTCCTCCATCAGTGCGCGGCTGGTTGACTGGATGACGTTGCCATGGATCTGGTGGCGCACACCGTCCGGGTTGATCATCAATCCGGAGTCCTGCCCAGCAACCACGCGCGTCACGCTGACCTCGCCGGTCGACTTGTTCACGGCAACGTCGGTGACCCAGGCCGACCAAGCCGCGCCATAGCCGGGGAATTTGCTGTGGACGTAGAGCGCATAGGCAAAGCCGCGCCCATGCACGATCTCGCCGTCTTTCTCTTCGCGCACCGGCCGCGGCGTCCAGCCCGCGCGCTCGGCGACAGCATGGACGAGATCGACGGCGCGCTGGTCCTTCAGGTAACGCAGACGATATTCGACCGGGTCAACCCCGGCCTCGGTCGCGGCCTCGTCGATATAGGATTCATGCGCAAAGGTGTTGGGCAGGGCCGAGACGCCGCGAAACCAGGACGCGCGCACGATCGGCGCCATGTCGTGGGCGACGACGCGCATGTGGCCGTAATCGTAAGGCGGGATCGCGGTGCGGTCGCCCATCTGGAGGACGTCCGGCCTCGGCGATATCCGTCCCGTCAGCAACAGCGCCAACGTCGGCGCGGCATTCGACGGATAGCGCGTAGCGAGATCGTAGGCAGCGACGTCGCCCGCCGCATCCAGGCCGCCATTGACGTCGATGAGCTGCGCGGCGCCTTTGGGCTCCCAGGCGTGTTCCTGCTCGCGCGTCAGCTGTACGCGCACGGGCCGGCCGACCGCGCGCGAGAGCAACAAAGCGTCCGCGGTGACATCGTCGGCGCAGTTGCGGCCGTAGCATCCGGCGGCCTCCAACCTGATGACCTCGATCTCGCTCTCGGGACGCTCGATCAGCAGTGACAGGTCTGCGCGCAGCACGTGCGGGTTCTGCGTGCCCGACCAGACACGGATGTTGCCGTCCTGGAAGTCGGCGACCGCGCAGGACGGGCCGATCGAGGCATGCATCTGATATGGCCAGACGTAAGTGCGCCGCATCGGTTTGGCCGCGCCGGCAATGGCAGCATCGACATCGCCCTTGTCGATCAGCGTGCGCGGCGTGGACGGGTTGGCACGAAGCGCCGTCTCGACGTCGGCGAGATCGGTCAGTTCAGGCGTCGGTCGCCAGCTCACCGCAAGCTGCTCCGCCGCGCGGATCGCGTTCTCCTCGCGCTCCGCGACGATTCCGACGAAATCGCCGATGCGTACGACGGCCATGATGCCGGGAATGTCGCGCACCGAGGATTCATCGACCGAAATCAGGCTGGTGCCGACGAACGGGCCGGCGTCGACGCCGGCATAGGGCGGGCGCACCACGCGGCCGTGCAGCATGCCCGGCATACGGATGTCATGCACGAACGTCAGCTCGCCCGTGGCCTTGGCGGGCAGGTCGACGCGTGGCATCGATTGGCCGACAATGGCGTAATCGCCGACCGGCTTGACGGCGACGTCGTCGGCAAGCTCGAGACGAATGGTCTCTCCGCCGATCAACTCGCCATAGCTGACGCTGCGATTGTCGTGCCCGCGCACGAGGCCGTCTTCGATCCTGAGATCGGCTGCCGGCAGCTCCAGGCGCTCGGCCGCACGTGCGATCAGGAAGTGACGCGCCTGCGCGGCGGCTTTGCGCAGGGGAACGGCAGTGATCTGAATGGTCTCGCTTGCGATCGTGGCGCCCTGGTTCGGCACCGTTGCGGTGTCGCCGAGCACCACGACGAGGCGGGCAAAGGAGACGTCGAGCTCTTCAGCCACGATCTGGCCAAGCGCCGTGCGGATGCCGGTGCCGAGATCGACATGACCATTGTAGGCTGTGACCGAACCGTCCGCGGTGATGCGGACGAAGGTCTCGGATGTGCACTCGTCCACCGTGCGGACGACGACGAGCGAGCCGGATTGCAGCTCAGCTCCGTTCGGATGCGGGGAGGCCATCAATCACCGGCCTCGGCAAGCTGACCAGACGCACGCATCACGGCGCGCAGGATTTCGATATGCGTGCCGCAGCGACAGAGATTGTAGCGCAGCGCCGCCAGCGCCTCCTGTTCGGTGGGCTGAGGGTTGATCGCAAGCAGCGCCTTGGTCGTCATGATCATGCCGTTGAGACAATAGCCGCATTGCGCGGCCTGCTCGTCGATGAAGGCCTGCTGCACCACATCCGGCTTGTCGCGGGTACCGAGCCCCTCGAGCGTCACGATGTCGCGGCCGGCGCAGCCACTGATCGGAATGACACAGGAGCGCGCCGCCGCGCCATCGATCAGGACAGTGCAGGTGCCGCATTCACCGAGGCCGCATCCGTATTTCGCACCGTTGAGCGCGAGATCGTTGCGCAGCACGTAGAGCAGAGGCGTGGCTCGCGCCGCAGTGATCTCGTGGATTCTGCCGTTCACGGTGATGCGGATCGGTGTCTGCGTCATCCTCGTTCCCAAATCGACTCGTTGAGCGCCGCGGCCAAAGCTTCGCGAAATTCCAAGTCCGCTCAAAATCTACGTTGTGACGATACCGTTTGTACACAAACGTGCAAGCCGGATATGCCGCAGTGCAGCGCGAGTGCCTTCTTTGTGGACAGGCCGGATAGGCAAACGAGGTTTTATGCGGCAGGCGTATGTTTTGCGCCGCACCGCCGCTTGACAGTCATCGGGAGGGCGCGCAACATCGTTCGTGTACAAATGATAACTGCACTGTCGGCTGGCTTTGACATGGTGACTGAACCTACGAGCGCCGCCATCGACAAGATCCGCTGCGATGCGTGTCCGGTGATGTGCTACATCAAGCCGGGCGCGGCGGGCGCCTGCGACCGCTATGCCAATCACGAGGGCAAGCTCGTCCGCGTCGATCCGCATGTGATCCTGGAGCGCACCGTGTCCCATGGCGGCAAGCTCGTTCCGTTCAGCCGCACCGAAGATTGGGACGGCAAGATCGTCCACGAGCCTTCCACCTTTGTAACGGCGATCGGCGCGGGGACGACCTATCCCGACTACAAGCCGGCGCCGTTCATCGTCTCGGCGGAGGTCGACGGCGTCGACATGGTGACTGTCGTCACCGAGGGTATCTTCTCGTACTGCGGCATCAAGGTGAAGATCGACACCGACCGTTATCTCGGGCCGGAGACGGCGACCGTCCGTGCACAAGGCGAGGCGGTCGGTCATGTCACCACCAGCGAATACGGTTCGCAGATGCTGTCGCTCGGCGGCGTGCACCATCTGACCGGCGGCTCCAAGAAGGAAGGCCGCGTCACCTGCGACACGCTGATGGACCTCGCAAATTGCAAGGCGGTCGAACTCACCATCGACGGCGGCGCGAGCGTGGTGGTGCAGGCCGGCCAGGCGCCGATCGTCAACGGCATGAAAGAAGAGCGCATGCGCGTCGGCTGCGGCTCGGCGACCATCGGCATGTTCGCCAAGCAATGGCACGGCAAGGTCGACGAGGTCGTCGTGGTCGACGACCATATCACCGGCGTGCTCTCGGAGCACCAGGCCGGCAAGCTGCTCGACATCGCCGATACCGGCATCAAGATGAATGGGCGCCGCTCGACGCCCGGCCGCTATTTCCAGGTCGCCGATCCCGGCACGGGTTGGGGCGGCACCAATATCTCCGATCCGCTCGCAATCCTGGGACCGTTCGACGCGAAGGAGGCCAAGCCTGGCCTCTCGATGCTGATGGTCTCCACGACGGGCGAGCATTCGTCCTATTACGTGCTCGACGAAGCCTTGAAGCCGGTCGAGACCGAGATGCCGGATGACCTCAAGTTTTCGGTCGAGCGCATTCAGGAGAATTGCGAACCGGCGCTGTGTACGGTGCTGTTCATGGCGGGCGCCGGTGGTTCCTTGCGGGCGGGCGTGACCGACAATCCGGTGCGGCTGACCCGCTCGGTCAAGGACGCGCTGACGCGCGTCACCAGTGGCGGCGCACCGGTCTATGTCTGGCCGGGCGGCGGCATTACCTACATGGTCGACGTGACGCAGATGCCGGCGGGGGCATTCGGTTACGTGCCGACGCCAGCGCTGGTCGCCCCGATCGAATTCACGATGAAGCTGTCGGACTATGCGGCGCTCGGCGGGCACATGGATTATGTGAAGCCGCTCGCCGAGGTTCAAGGCGGCGACGACGTCCGCCAATTGCCCTGGCAAAACCCGATCCCGGGACCTCGGGCATGACAAGGCTCCCGCAAATCGCATTGCTGTCTGACGGCCGGCGGCAGCATTTGCAGGATGGACCGATTGACCTGATCGTCGAAGCGAGGGGGGCCACCGACGCAGTGCGCGAGGCCTATAAGGCTGCGGCCGAACGGTTCACCGGGCTTCTCGACGAGCTCTGCGCGGAACTGCCGGAACTGCGGACCGCTGTCGAGGAGCGGACCTCGTTGAGAGGCGTTGTGGCGCGTCGCATGCACGCCGCGGTGGCGCCCTATGCCGGTGATGGCTTCATCACGCCGATGGCAGCTGTGGCCGGCAGCGTGGCGGAGGAGGTGTTGGGCGCAATGCTGAACGCTGCGGCGCTCGATCGGGCCTATGTCAACAATGGCGGAGACATTGCCCTGCATCTCGGCGAGGGCGAGCATTTTTCGGTCGGCCTGATGGACCGGCCCGATCGCGACGGCGTGATGCGGACAATCAGGGTGGACGCCGATGATCCCGTGCGTGGCATTGCGACCAGCGGACGGCACGGCCGCAGCTTTTCCCTCGGGATTGCCGATGCGGTGACCGTACTGGCCGGAACGGCGTCGCAAGCCGACGCGGCCGCGACGATCGTTGCGAACGCCGTCGATCTGCCGGGGCATCCCGCCATCATCCGAAAACCTGCGAACGAACTTCAGGCCGACAGCGATCTTGGCGCGCGGCTCGTGACCCGCAACGTTGGTGGATTGTCGCAGAACGAGATCACCACCGCGCTCGAATCTGGCGCGGAATGTGCACGGCAATTATTCGATCGCGGATTGATCGAGGGTGCCGTGTTGCAGCTTTGTGGTGATATGATTGTCATCGGGACCAAGGATATTGAACGGCAACGATCGCGCCCGCTTGTACAAGAGAACGCGGTCCATGCCTGAACTGGGAAGCGGTTTGAGGAAACAATCATGAGCGCGATCATCCGCAAGATCGTCACCGTCGTCGAAGAGACGCAGATGGAGATGGGCCGCCAGGTCTCACCGCCGACGCGGCGTGCGGCGGCGATCGCCGTGATCGAGAATCCGTTTGCTGGAAAGTATGTCGAGGATCTCTCGCCGCTAATCGCGATTGGCGAGGAGCTCGGCGAGCTGCTCTCGAAGCGCGCGGTGGCGGCGCTCGGCATCGACGGGTCCAAGGCGCAGAGCTATGGCAAGGCCGCGGCCGTCGGCGAGAATGGCGAGCTGGAGCATGCAGCCGCCATCCTTCACCCGAAAATGGGCGCGCCGGTGCGTAAAGTGCTGGGCAAAGGCGCTGCGCTGATCCCGTCGTCGAAGAAGCGCAGTGGACCCGGCACGACGCTGGACGTTCCGCTGGGCCACAAGGATGCAGCCTTCGTGCGCAGTCATTTCGATGGCATGGAAGTGCAGATCAACGACGCGCCGCGCGCCAACGAGATCATGGTCGCGGTCGCCGTCACCGACAGTGGCCGTCCTTTGCCGCGCGTCGGCGGGCTGACCGTTGCGGAGATCAAGGGCGAAGACGGACTGCGTTAATCTTTTCAGAAAGTGGAGGTTGGGATGCGAGCAAAGAACTATTTTGTCGGGGCGGCGTTCGCGCTGTTGGCAAGCGGCATGGCTCATTCGGCCCTTGCGCAGGACATCAAGATCGGCGAGATCAACAGCTACTCGCTGCTGCCGGCGTTCACTGAGCCCTATCGCAAGGGCTGGCAGCTCGCGGTCGAAGAGATCAATGCGGCCGGTGGCATCAACGGCAAGAAGCTCATCGTCGTCTCCAAGGACGATGGTGGCAAGCCGGCAGATGCGCAGACCGCGGCCAACGAGCTGGTGTCGAGCGAGGGCGTGGCGATGCTGACGGGTACGTTCCTGTCGAACATCGGTCTTGCGGTCAGCGACTTCGCCAACCAGAAGAAGGTGTTCTTTCTGGCGGCCGAGCCTCTGACGGACGCCATCACCTGGTCGAAAGGCAACAAGTACACGTTCCGACTGCGTCCTTCGAACTACATGCAGGCCGCGATGCTGGTGGAAGCGGCCAGCAAGCTGCCCGCAAAGCGCTGGGCGACGATCGCGCCGAACTATGAATACGGCCAGTCCGCGGTTGCCGTATTCAAGAAGCTGATGTCGGAGAAGCGGCCCGACATCCAGTGGGTTGATGAGCAGTGGCCGCCGCAGGGCAAGATCGACGCCGGTCCGGTGGTGCAGGCGGTTGCCGCGGCCAATCCCGAAGCGATCCTCAACGTCACCTTCGGCGCCGATCTCGTCAAGCTCGTGCGCGAAGGCAACACCCGCGGCCTGTTCAAGGGACGCGAGGTCGTCTCGTTCCTCACCGGTGAGCCGGAATATCTCGATCCGCTCAAGGAGGAGACGCCCGAGGGTTGGATCGTCACCGGCTATCCCTGGTACTCGATCAAGACGCCCGAGCACGACGCGTTCCTGAAGGCCTATCAGGCCAAGTACAACGACTATCCGCGCCTCGGCTCGATCGTTGGCTACCAGACCATCAAGTCGGCGGCGGCGATCCTGGCGAAGGCCAATTCGACCGATCCGGAGAAGCTGATCACTGCGGCGGAAGGACTTTCGATGCCGTCGCCGCTGGGCGAGATCACCTTCCGCAAGATCGATCACCAGTCGACGCTCGGTGCCTATGTCGGCAAGACCGCGCTGAAGGACGGTAAGGGCGTGATGGTGGACTCGTCTTACAAGAAGGGCGCGGACTATCTACCAAGTGATGCCGAAGTCGAGAAGCTGCGTCCGAAGGATTGATCCAAAGTGAGACCGGGGCCTCGTGGTTCGAGACGCGCGGCGCAGCCGCGCTCCTCACCATGAGGGTCCCGGACCTCATCCTGAGGAGGCGCGTAGCGCCGTCTCGAAGGATGAAGCCTAATATTGCGACTTACGCTTAACCCGGACCGCAGATGGCCTTTTACGTCGTACAGTTTCTGACCGGTCTCGCCAGCGCAGCGTCGCTTTTCCTGGTGGCGTCGGGCCTGTCGATCATCTTTGGCGTGACGCGGATCGTGAATTTTGCGCATGGCGCCTTTTACATGATCGGCGCCTATGTCGCCTTCACGCTGACGGAGCGGCTGTCAGGTGCATTCGGCTTCTGGGGCGGCATCGTGGCGGCGGCGTTCGCGGTGGCGCTGATCGGCGTCATCGTCGAGATGGTGCTGCTCCGGCGCATCTATCACGCGCCCGAGCTGTTCCAGCTGCTTGCGACCTTCGGCCTGACCTTGATGGTCGAGGACCTCGTCGTCCTGATCTGGGGCCCAGACGATCTCGTGGGGCGCCGTGCGCCCGGCTTCAAGGGGGCGATCGACTTCTTCGGCCAGAACATTCCGAGCTATGATCTGTTTCTGATCGTGCTCGGACCGGTCGTGCTCGGCATTCTCTGGCTCTTGTTCCAGCGCACGCGCTGGGGCGTTCTGGTGCGCGCAGCGACGCAGGACCGCGACATGGTCGCGGCGCTGGGCGTCAATCAGAAATGGTTGTTCACGAGCGTGTTTGCGGTCGGCGTTTTCCTCGCCGCTCTCGGCGGTGCGCTCCAGATCCCACGCGATGCCGTGCATCATGCGATGGATTTGCGCATCATCGTCGAGGTCTTCGTCGTCGTGGTGATCGGAGGCCTCGGTAGCATCATCGGCGCTTTCGTCGCGGCTGTGCTGGTCTCCGAGCTCAACGCCTTCGGCATCCTGATCTTTCCAAAAATCTCTATCATCCTGGTCTTCCTGGTGATGGCGGTGGTGCTGATCGTGCGGCCCTGGGGCTTGTTCGGCAGGCCCGAGGCGCCGGCCCGCAAGACGCCCGGTCTCACCGTCAATCCCTGGCGACCGCTGACGTCGAATGAGCGGTTGGCTGCGTTTGCAGCGCTCGTCGTTGCGGCGACGCTGCCGCTGTTCGCCGGCAACTATGCGCTCACCGTCGGCTCCGAGATCGCGATCTCGGTGATCTTCGCCGTCAGCCTGCACTTCCTGATGTCGGTCGGCGGGCTCGCGTCCTTTGGCCACGCCGCCTATTTCGGCCTCGGCGCCTACGGCGTCGCTTTCCTCGCCAAGATGGCGGGACTGCCGATGATCGTCTGCCTGTTGCTCGGTCCGCTGCTCGGCTGCATGGGCGCTGCCGTGTTCGGCTTCTTCGCGGTGCAGCTCTCCGGCGTCTATTTTGCGATGCTGACGCTCGCCTTCGCGCAGATCGTCTGGTCGATCGCGTTCCAGTGGGTGAGCGTCACCGGCGGCGACAACGGCATCCTGGGCGTCTGGCCCTCGAGCTGGGCGGCGAGCCCATCGCATTTCTATTGGCTGTCGCTCGGTGTTGCGGCGCTCGTGACGATCGCTTTGCGGGCCATGGTGTTCTCGCCGTTCGGCTATGCGCTGAGGGCGACGCGCGACTCGCTGCTGCGCAGCGAAGCGGTCGGCATCAACACCAAGCGCATCCAGTGGACCGCCTTCGTGATCGCGGGCACGACCGCGGGCATTGGCGGCGCGCTGTTCGCCTACCTCAAGGGCAGCGTCTTTCCGGACAATCTCGGCATCTCGCTCTCGGTCGACGTCCTTGTCATGGTGCTGCTCGGCGGCGTCGAGACGGTGTCGGGCGCGGTGATCGGCGCCATCGTCTACAAGGCCTTGAACATCTGGCTGGTCAGTCAGACCGACCTGTCAAAACTCGTGCTCGGCGGTTTCATCGTTCTGATCGTCGTCGTCTTCCCCAAGGGCATCGTCGGCATGCTGGAGATGTTAGCGCAGCGCCGCAGGAAGACGTCGCCGCCGGGGTCACCCTTGCTTGCCAAGCCGATCGAGTCCGCCGAATGAGCGTCGCGCCCCCACTTCTCGCGGTCGAAGGACTGACCAAATCCTATGGCGGCGTCCATGCCGTGCGCGGCGTCTCGTTCTCGCTGCGCGCCGGTGAAATCCTGGCGCTGATCGGACCGAACGGCGCGGGCAAGAGCACCTGTTTCGACATGCTCAATGGCCAGAACAAGCCTGATACCGGCCACGTCCGCCTGCTCGGCGAGGACACAACCGGCAGGAAGCCGCGCGAGATCTGGCGGATGGGCGTGGGTCGCACCTTCCAGATCACCGCGACCTTCGCGACCATGACGGTGCGCGAGAACGTGCAAGTCGCGCTGATCTCGCATGGCAAGCAATTGTACAATCTTTGGGGCTCGGCGCCGAACTTCGACCGCGGCGAAGCCGGGCGACTGCTCGAGCTGGTCGGCATGGGCGGTTACGCCGATCGCCCCTGCGGCGAGCTTGCCTATGGCGATCTCAAGCGGCTCGAGCTCGCCGTCGCGCTCGCCAACCAGCCAAAGCTGCTGCTGATGGACGAGCCGACCGCCGGCATGGCGCCGCGCGAGCGGGTCGATTTGATGCGGCTGACCGCGCAGATCGCCCGGGAAAAATCGATCGGCGTTCTCTTCACCGAGCACGACATGGACGTGGTGTTCGAGCACGCCGACCGCATCATCGTGCTCAACCGCGGCACGCTGATCGCCGAGGGCTCGCCCGCCCAGGTCCGCGGCAATCCGCAAGTGCAGGCGGTCTACCTCGGCGAGGGCCTGCTTTACGAGGCCGGGCATCGCGAGGGAGCATCGGCATGAAGCTCACAGTACAGGATCTCAACAGTCATTACGGCCCGGCGCATATCCTGTTCGACATCGGGTTCGAGGTCGGCCAGGGGGAAGTCGTGGCGTTGCTCGGCCGCAATGGCGCCGGCAAGTCGACGACGTTCCGCTCGATCGTCGGGCTCGTCGCGCAGCGGTCGGGGCGGATCATGTTCGAAGGCAAGGATGTCTCGGCGCGTCCGACACATGAGATCGTGCGGGATGGGCTTGGTTACGTGCCGGAGGAGCGGCGTATCTTCACCGATTTGACGGTGGAAGAGAATCTCGAGGTCGGCCGCCAGCCGAAGCGCCCGAACGCGCCGCACTGGACTCGCGACAAGCTGTTTTCGCTGTTCCCTAACCTCGGCGAGATGAAAAATCGCCCGGGCGGCCGCATGAGCGGCGGCGAGCAGCAGATGCTCACCATCGCGCGCACGCTGATGGGCAATCCATCGCTGGTGCTGCTGGATGAGCCCTCGGAAGGCCTGTCGCCGAAAATCGTGGAGCAGATGGTCGAGGCCATCCTGACCATGAAGAAGGAGGGCGTCAGCATCGTCGTCTCCGAGCAGAATCTGCATTTTGCGCGGCTGATCTCCGATCGCGCCTATATCATCGAGCGCGGCCGCATCTGCTTCGGCGGCACCATGGCCGAGCTCGACGCGCGTCCGGATATCCGCGACGCGCATCTGTCGTTGTGAAGGCAAAGGGCAAGGGCATCGAGCGGATGGCGAGAAGCGTCGCGGCGAAGAAAAGCGTCAAACCGGCAAAGCCGCCTTATGTGCTCGACGAGCAGGTCGGCTTCATCCTTCGCCAGGTCTGGCAGCGCCACAGCGCGATCTTCTCTCGCGAGATCGGCACCAACATTACGCCGACGCAATGGGCGGCGCTGTCGAAGCTCGCCGAGGCCGGGCCATGCTCGCAGAACCAGCTCGGGCGCCTGACTGCGATGGACGTGGCGACCATCAAGGGCGTGATCGATCGGTTGACGGCGCGCGGCCTCACCGAGACCAGCCAGGATCCGGAGGATGGACGGCGGCTTCTGGTCAGCCTGACGCGCGCGGGCCAGCAATTGGCGGAAAAGGTCGCGCCGAATGCGCTTGCGATCACACGAGAGACGCTGGCGCCGCTCGAGGCAAAGGAGCGCGAGATGCTGATGGCGCTGTTGAACAAGCTGCGGTGAGGCGCGACTAACCTCGGTGAAGGTCTTGTCGAGGTTTTTGACATGAGAGCGGCGACCCGGTTTGCTATGGCTCTGAGCATGAGTGTGATGCTGGCGGGCCAGTCTGCTCCCGCCCTGGCGGCGCAAGCCTATGAGGGGTTCTGGGCGTCAACCAAAAAGGATTGCCGCGACGAGGACAGCGCCAACTGCATGAGCATCGAGGGCGGCAACCGTCTCTATTGGTACGAGACCCGGTGCCGCGCCAGCGAGATCACTGCCGACGGGAAGCTCGCCTGGAAAATGAAGCTCGCCTGCGAAGGCGAGGGTGAGAAGTATCGCTCCAGTCCCCGGGTTTCCATTGCCGCGAACGGCAAGCTGGTGATGGACAACAGCCCGGTCGGGCCGGGCAAGCGCCAGACCTATGTGCGTTGTGAGATAGCGAAACCGCGGTGATCCTGCTACGTCTTCCCCGGCCATTTTGCGCGATAGCGGATTTCGCTGCCATCGGCGAGCCGCCGCCACGTTCCGAACTCCGGCGTATGCGGAGCCGAGGCCGTCAATCCGATCGGGTAGATTCGGCTGGGCTGTCCCTGGATGTTGACGGCGAGTTGCCGGTGCGAGGTTCGGAACGCCAGTTCGACTTCGCCTGCGATGACGGGCTGATCGCCGTCACTATGGAAGCCAGCTGCGTTCGATTCGCCCGGCATGGTGTTGAGGTCCGTCTGCAATTCGATGGTGATATCTTGCGGTGACTTCGGCACGGTTGCGCCGGCCGGAAGGCGAACCTCGAAGACGAGCGCAGGAGTGGCACCGTTTCGGTTGAGCCAGGGCGTGGCCGTCATGTACGCGACGCCCAGGTAGGTGGCGGCGGCGGCCACGCAAAGCAGGACCACGACACCAAGCGAGTTCAGGCTGTTGCGCGCGAGACCGCTATTGCCTGCATCCGTGCCGGAACGCGTCACCAGCCAGCTGGCAAGCACCACGCCAGCGATCGCTCCGATGGGTGAGTAGACGAACAGTGCCAACAGGCCAGACGTGATCGGGTCCGCCCGGTTGCCCAGATCGAGCACTGAAAACAGCACAAAGGTCGCGACATAACCTCCGACCGCACCGGCAACACCGGCGGCAATCCGCGACGAATTCTTCATGTCTCCCTCGGCGTTCCAGCAATGAACTGCCTGCGTTAGACGCAGCAGGCCGACGACTTGTTCAATGCTGTCAAGGGAGCACGGGAGCGGCGAGCCGCTCCGGCTGCGTCACTTCGCCACCACCTCGGGCACCCTGCCGGCCGGCGGGGTGTTGCGGCTGCGCTGGGTGCGCACGATACCGTCAATGATGGTCATGCCGATGCCGGGGAGGTCGCCGAGTTGGACGCTGTCCAAAATGTTCTTGCCGGCCGAGTGCTGCGCCTTGTCCATGATGACGAAATCGGCCGAGCGGCCCACTTCGATCAGGCCGCAATCCAATTCGCGCATCCGCGCCGTGTTGCCGGTGGCCAGGCAAAACGCGACCTCGGCCGGGAGGTCGCCAAGCGAGGACAGCATCGACACCATGCGGAGAATGCCGAGCGGCTGCACGCCGGAGCCGGCCGGCGCATCGGTGCCGAGGATGACGCGGTGCAGATCGCCCATTTCGCGCGCAATGCGCAACGTGAACAGCGCCGAGCGCTCGTTGCCATTGTGAACGAGCTCGAGGCCGCGCTTGCAGCCCTCGCAGATGCAGCGGATCTGGTCGTCGGGAAGCGCGGTGTGACCGCCATTGATGTGGCCAACCACGTCGGTGTCTGCCTCAAGCACCACATCCTTGTCGATCAATCCGGAGCCGGGGATCGAAGGACCGCCGGTGTGGATCGTGCTCTGGATGCCATATTTGCGGGCCCAGCCGACCATTTTTCGCGCCGTGGGGCCGTCCTTGACGCCGCCCAGGCCGACTTCGCCGAGCAGCTTGACGCCGGCTGCGGCCAACTCCTTGAAGTCCTCCTCCACCATCTCGCACTCGATCACAGGCGCGCCGGCGTGAACCTTCACGCCGCCAGGCCGCAGATTCCAGAATGCACGCTGCGCGAAGATGGCCATCGCCTTCAACCCCACGACGTCGCGCGGGCGGCCGGGCATATGCACCTCGCCGGCGGAAATCATCGTGGTGACGCCGCCATGCAAATTGCTGTCGATCCAGCCGATCTGGTTCTGGCGCGGCGTCCAGTCGCCCGCAACAGGGTGGACATGGCTGTCGATCAGGCCGGGCGCCACCGTGGTGCCGTTGGCCTCGACGATGGTGGTCGCGCCTTCGGTGTTGAGGTCCTTGAAGCGGCCGATCGCGGTGATCTTGCCGTTCTCGGCGACGATGGTGTCGCCGTCCAGGATCGGCTTTTCCAGCGCGCCGGACAGGATCAGGCCGATATTGCGGATCACGAGCTTCGAGGGTCCGGTGGCCTGGGGTGCGTCATGCGCCATGGAATGGGTCCTTGTCCTTAACTGCAACGCTTCCGATCTTGGGCAGCCTTGACCGCGGGATCAAGCCGGATTATTCATTAGTATACAAATGATCGTATACAAACGACGCATAGCTGCCGCCTTGAAAACCGCCACGACGCGCCACGGAAGGGTGAGATGAGCAATTTCAATCAGGAAGCCGTTTTGAGCGTCCACCACTGGACCGACACGCTGTTCTCCTTCAAGACCACCCGCAGCCCGACCTTCCGCTTCCGCAACGGCGAATTCACCATGATCGGGCTCAAGGTCGGCGAGAAGCCGCTGCTGCGGGCCTACAGCGTCGCCAGCGCCAATTACGAGGACACGCTGGAGTTCTTCTCGATCAAGGTCGCGGACGGCCCGCTCACCTCACGGCTCCAGCATCTAAAGGAAGGCGACGAGATCATCGTCAGCCGCAAGGCCACCGGCACGCTGGTGATCGACAATCTGGAGGACGGCCGCAACCTCTACCTCATCGGCACCGGTACGGGTCTTGCGCCGTTCCTGAGCGTGATCAAGGCCCCCGAAACCTACGAGCGGTTCGAGAAGGTCGTGCTGCTGCACGGTTGCCGACACGTGAAGGAGCTCGCCTATGGCGAGATGATCACCGAGACGCTGCCCAAGGACGAGCTGATCGGCGAGTACATCCGCAACCAGCTGATCTACTATCCGACCGTGACGCGCGATCCCTTCCGCAATCGCGGGCGCATCACCGATCTCATCACGTCGGGCAAGCTGTTTTCCGACATCGGCCTGCCGGCACTGGAGGCGGCCCACGATCGCGTCATGATCTGCGGCAGCCCGGCGCTGGTGGCGGATACCCGCGTGCTCCTCGGCGAGCGGGGTCTTGTCGAGGGCAATCACGGCGAGCCGGCCCAATTCGTGGTCGAAAAGGCCTTCGCCGAGCGCTGAGCCCGGAACCCCCGCGCAAGAAGACCGTATTTTCGCCGCCGCGCGCCCGTTGCGGCGTCGATTCGGCACGCGATACACTGTGGGAACGAATCAGCGGAGTTCCCACATGGTTGCGGACAGCGACAGCAATATCGCCTGGCACCGGGTTCAGTTGAAGAAGAACCGCGCCGAGTTGAAGGCGCTCGAAACCGCGCGCTTCACGATGGGCGAGATCGCGTCTTCGAAGCGGAACGGCCAGACCCAGAAGGCGCTCGGGGAACTCAAGCGCAAGATCGTGCAATCCGAGCGCGTGATCGCCGATCACGACAAGCGCACGCGCCGTCCGCTCACCACCGACCTGCGAAGCCTCAGCAACGGCAGCTGGAGCAATTGGGACGCCTACACCAACCAGCAGCAGCGCAAGATCGGCCCGCGTTCGCCGGGGCGGGGGTAAACTCGACTCTCACGCCTGCACCGAAGCCGAAGCGGAGGTTCCGGGTTCCCTTGCGCGGGCGGCGTCGTGCACCGTCTTGGTGAGACCCCGTCAACCGCTTCGGTGATCACATGGCACCACGCCTCGATTTCACCAGCGAGGCCTTCTTTCGCGATCTGCCCAAGGCGATCGCAACGTTGCGCATGTCCGGTCCTGTGGTCGCGGCGCGATTTCCTCTCGTCGGCGATGTTTGGATCACCACGACCCATGAGGCCACCGCGCAGGTCCTGAAGGACGGCACCGATTTCACGCTGCGCAAGGAGGATGGGGACGTCGCGGGTTTACGCTGGTGGATGCCGAACTACGTCAGAACCATCGCCAACAACATGCTGACAATGGACGAGCCTGACCACACAAGGCTGCGCAGCATTGTTGACGAGGCCTTCCGCCGCCGCGCGATCGTCGCGATGGAGCCGCGCATCCGCGCCATCGCGGACGGGCTCGCCGACGAGCTGTTCCTGGCAGGAAGCCCGGCCGATCTCGTCCAGCGCTATGCGCGCATCCTGCCGCTCGCGGTGATCTCCGAGCTGCTCGGATTGCCGTTGGCCGATCGCCCCCGCTTCATCGCCTGGGCCAATACGATGTCCTCACTTACGAACGTCGCCAGCTTCTTCCGCATGCTGTTCGCGTTCCGCAAGATGCGAGCCTACCTCGAACGGCAGCTGCAGATTGCCCGCGTGCGGGGCGGCGAAGGCCTGATCGCGGAGCTGGTTCAGGTCGAGCGCGAGGGCGGCCAGATCACGCCGGACGAAATGGTGTCGATGGTGTTCCTACTGCTCGCGGCGGGCTCCGAGACCACCACGCATCTCATCAGCGGTTCTGTCTACGAGCTCCTCAGAAATCCCGGCGTCCGCGACTGGCTGGCACAGGACTGGAGCCGCGTCGGGCTTGCGGTGGAGGAATTCCTGCGCTTCGTGTCGCCGGTGCAGTTCTCCAAGCCCCGCTATGTGAGGCGGGATATCGAGCTCGCGGGCGTGCGTCTCAAGAAGGGCGATCGCGTCATGGTGATGCTCGCCGCCGCGAACATGGACCCGGCGATGCATGAGCGCCCCGAGAGCCTCGATCCCGCGCGCAAGCCGAACCGTCACATGTCCTTCGGAACGGGCATCCATTTCTGCCTCGGCCATCAACTCGCGCGCATCGAGGCAGCGTGTGCCCTGGAAGCGTTGTTTGTGCGATGGCCGCGGCTTGGCTTTGCTGTGGACGTGTCTCAGATCCACTGGCGCAAGCGACCGGGCATGCGAGCGATCGCGAACCTCCCTGTCGCGCCCGACGGCCACGCAGCACAGGCGACAGCATCAGCTGGATCGATGTTGGTTCGTTCCCAGCCAGTGGCCTGCTGAGACTTACACCTTGCGGAAAATTTCTCTGCACTCGTCGGTAGGAACGGCATGCCGTTGCTCTAGTTGTTTTTGCGACATCGAAAGCCGCGACGAGTTCCTCCGGTCGATGTCGCAGATCAACAACAGGAGACAGCATCATGACCGGCAAGATGCCACCTGTTCCCGCCGAGAATCAAAGTCCGAAGGGAACCGGCGACAGCAAGCAAGTGTCCTCGACTGCCCCGCGCGGCCAGCAGCGTGCGCAAAATCCGGACCAGCAAGGGCAGCAGGGCAACATCAAGCAGAACACCACCAACCAAGGCTATCAGCAAGATCGCTGAGGAGCGGACCCTCATGTCGACATCCACCAAGACACCGAACAGCATCCGTCAGGGCGGACCAGGCGCATCGCATGAGAATGCGAAGGCACCGCTCGAAGTGAAGAAGCCCGCGGCGGACGACCCGCAGCGCAACCACAGCCGCGTCTCCGGCGGAGGTGGCGAGCACGATTCACACCACAGGCATGACGAGGCCGGAAAAGGCGGAGGCAGGTGAGGCATGACCAACAAGCAACCCAAACTCTACGCACCGACGGAAAAGGATATGCAAAATAACCCCATGATCGGCGGATCGAAGGGCGCAACGATGGCCGGTATCTCGCCTGAGGACCTCGAGGACGCCTTGGGCGAGAACACGATCGAAGGCGACGTCGAGAACGACGTGAACGCCGCTGGCGACATCGACAAGGACATCGCACGCAGTGGCACGCACCGAAGAGGCCGATAGCTCCGGAGGACGAGCATGCAAGGCAAGAAGACCCACGAGCAACAGGTTCGCATCCTCGAGCGCAAGCCGGATGTTCCAGACGCGCGAGAGCTTGAGCGCGCCCTCGGCCACAATCCGGAGAATACGGCCGTTCACCGGGCGCGACCTGAGGCGCGACAGAGTGAATTCCCGGTGAGCCGAGGCGGCCTCAACCAGGAAAGCGATCACAACAAGCACAATGATTCCGGCCAAAGCGGACACAAGCCGCCGAAACCGACGCCGGCACAGCAGAAGCATTGAGCTGCACGGGCGATCAAAGCAAGAGGAGAAAAAGATGCCAGGTGGTCGTGGCAGCAAGACGCATTTCAGATCGGGCATGCACGGCAAGGGCGACGGCAGCGGCGCCATGACGGACGTGCCCAAGGAGAAGATCGGCGACAACATGGTGCTGTCAAACCGCGACAAGGCGCAGCACTCGGACATTCGCGGCATGGACGGCAAGGCGATCCAGACCGAACAATATCAGGACCACTCGGCCAACCGGCTCGACGAGGAGCCGGGCACCGACGAGACCTGAGAGCGGCGTTCCTTCCCGCTGAACTCGCGGACCGGCTTTCAGCCGGTCTGCTTTTTTGTCGACCCGAGATCACGCTCCCAGCCGAACACGGAACGGCCGTCGAGATCGGGCGAGGCCGCACGCTCTCCGGCGATATAGGATTCGACGGATGGCCCATGCGCGGTGCGCTCCAGCCGCCGCGCCTGGTCGTCGAGGCGCTTGATGGCTTGCATCTCTTCCTCGCGCCCGAGCTTTGCGTTCTGAATCGCCCCCTTCAGCACGCGAATGGTTTCGTCATAGACCTTGAGTGGAACAGGGTAGGGATGCCGGTCCTTGCCGCCGTGGGCAAGCGAGAAGCGCGCGGGATCGTTGAAGCGGTAGGGCGCGCCGTGCACGACTTCGGCGACCATCGCCAGCGAACGAACGGTGCGAGCGCCAACGCCGGGAGTCAGCAGCAGCTCCGGAAAGTCGACCGGGCCGCGCTCGGCCGCAGCAGCGAGTGTGCCGTGCAGGCGGCGCGCAAACACGTCCTTCGGCCGCACGTCGTGATGCCCGGGCATGATCAGGTGCGGCAGCGTCGCCTGTGCGGGCGCGGGCGCAGTTCCGGTGAGCCGCTCGAATTCGGAAAGGATACGATCCGGGCCGAGATCGCTCAGAAGCTCGAGCTGCGCGGTGCGCGAGATCTCGGCGCGATGGTCGGTGAGGTTGACGATCTCGCCTTGCCGCGGCCCGTCGATCGCGCTGTGCGGTGCGTCGACAAAACTCTTCAGCGCCTCGGAATGCCAGTGATAGCGGCGGGCCTGCCGCTTGTCGCCGTTCATGCCTTGCTGCACCACGGTCCATTTGGCGTCGGCGGTGACGAAGAAGCCGTGCAGGTAAAGGTCAAAGCCGTCCTGGACCGCGGCGCTGTCAACCTTCGCCACGAGGCGACTCGCACGCGTGAGCTTTGCGCCGTCGAAGCCGATTCGGTCGCCGAGCTGCATCAGCTCGTCCGGGGTCTTGCGCGAGTGCTGGCCACGCCCGCCGCAGACGTAGATTCCGAGCTCGTCCTGGAGCGGTCCCAGCCCGCGCTTCAGCGCGCCAATCACCGACGTCGTGATGCCGGAGGAGTGCCAATCCATCCCCATGACGGCGCCGAACGACTGGAACCAGAACGGGTGCGAGAGCCGCTGGAGGAATGCATCGCGTCCGTAGTGATGCACGATCGCCTGTGTGACGATCGCGCCGAGCGACGACATGCGGGTCGCCAGCCAGGGTGGAACCCGGCCGGTGTGAAGGGGAAGATCGGCGCTGCCGGTCCGTCGAGTCATGATTGACCACAAATAGCGCAGTTCGGCGATGATTGCACCAGAGGGATGCTGCATTGCACCGAGCGGGGGAGCGAACGACGCTGAAACGCGTTGAACGCAAGCGCGGATGCAATGCGGGGACATTAATGGATTGGCAGACCCTTTTGGCCGACATCGACAGGATGTTCGGGTGGATCCCGTCGTGGTTCGTCGGCCTCACTCTAGTCTTGGGCGCGATCCTGATCGCCCTGTCGATCTATCGCCTTTCGGTTTGGCTGTTCAACCGCGCCTTCGGAACCCGCCTCCCGCTCGTGAGCGTGTTCATCGCCCGCACCGCGGGCCCAACTCAGCTGGCCCTCAGTCTTGCCGCCGTAGCGTTGGTGCTGCCGCTCGCGCCGCTGGACGACGCCTTCCGCACGCCGCTGACGCGCCTGTTCGTCGTCGCCTTCATTGCGCTGATCGGCTGGATCTCGATCCGGATCGTGGATATGAGCGCGGCACGGTATCTCCAGAACTTTCGCGACGTCACCGAGAATTTTGTCGCGCGCAAGCACGTCACCCAGGTCCGCGTCTTCAAGCGCGTCACCGATATCATCATCGTCATCATCACGGTGTCGACCGCGCTGATGACATTCGACTCGGTCAGGCAATACGGCGTCAGCCTGTTCGCCTCCGCCGGTGCCGCCGGTATCATCGTTGGTCTTGCCGCCCGGCCGCTGCTGAGCAATCTGATCGCGGGCATGCAGATCGCAATCACCCAGCCGATCCGCATCGAGGATGCCGTCATCATCGAGAACGAGTGGGGCTGGGTCGAGGACATCGCCGCGACCTATGTGGTGATCCGGCTGTGGGACTGGCGCCGCATGGTGGTGCCGCTGTCTTATTTCATCGAAAAGCCATTCCAGAACTGGACCCGCGACACTGCGTCCCTGATCGGCGTGATTGCGTTTCATGTCGATTATCGTGCCGACGTGCCGCGGATCCGGCGCTGGCTGGAAGAAGCAGTGAAGGAGTCCAAGCTCTGGGACGGCGAGGTGGTCAATCTCCAGGTCGTTGACGCGGATGCTCGCACCATCGAGCTCCGCGCCCTCGTCAGCGCCAGGAACGCGCCGCAGTCCTGGGACCTGCGCTGCGAGATGAGGGAGAAGCTCATCGCCTTCATCCGGGACGAGATGCCGGAAGCGCTGCCGCGCGAGCGCGCGATCCTGATCCCGTCGGGAGGAGGCGACGATGACGCCGATTTCGTGCGGCGTCCCGCGCCGCCGGAGAAGATGCGGGCGAGCGCACGCAATTGACCTACTTGCGCGTCGGCCTTCGTGGCGCCGCGCAAGCCTGCCTGGCGCTGGATCGTGTCCAGCGCGCTGGTCCTCATGCGAAGCACCTCACTGCGCGCGGATGTCGGCGGCCTTCAGCACCGGCTCCCATTTGGTCGCCTCGGCATGCATGTAGGCGCCGAAATCCCTCGACGATGAGCCGACCGGGGCCGCGCCGATCTTGCCGAGCGTCGACAGTACGTTCGGGTCCTGCAACGCCGCCTTCAGATCGGTTTCGAGCTTCGCCACGATATCCGGCGGCATTTTTGCCGGGCCAAGAACGCCCCACCAGACGGAGACGTCGTAACCCGGCACACTCGACTCCGCGACGGTCGGAACATTGGGCAGCGCCTTGGAGCGTTCGGCCGAGGTCACCGCGAGCGCGCGCACCGCGCCGCCTTCGATCTGGCTGATGGCCTCCGCAAGCGGATTGATGCTGAGCGGGATGTCGCCGGCGATCACGGCAGTCAGCGCGGGGGCGCCGCCCTTGTAGGGGATCGCGACGATCTTGGTGCCGGACATGTATTTCAGCAGCTCACCGGCAAGGTGCGCCGAGGTGCCGTTGCCGGACATGCCGTAGGAGAGCTTATCCGGCTCCTTCTTCGCCGCGATGAGGAGATCACTGAGCGTCTTATAGGGGCTGTCCTTGGCCACGACGATCGCGAGCGGGGAGGAGGCGACTTCGCTGATCGCGGTGAAATCCTTGAACGTGTCATAGGGCACGCTCGGATAGATGAACTGGTTGAGTGGATGGCCGCTCGCGACGAGGATCAGCGTGTAGCCGTCGGGCGCGGCCTGCGTCAGCGCTTGGGACGCGACGATTCCGCCGGCGCCGGGACGATTGTCGATCACCGGCTGCTGGCCCCAAGTCCCGGCCAGCGCCTGAGCCAAGGTGCGCGCGAGCACGTCGACGGCGCCGCCGGCCGCATAAGGCACCAGGATGTGGACCGGCTTGCTCGGATATTTGTCGGCCTGTGCGGCGGTCCCCGCGAGCAGCAGACCGGCGCCCACCATCAGACCGCTGATGGTCTTGTTGAAACCCAGCATTTCCCAGCACTCCTTTGCACCCAGCGGCGGTCTCTCGGCCTTTCCGGGTGTCATCCATGGTTTTTGTTGACGAGACCTGATCTTTTGTACGATAGTACAAATCACATGATCCGCAACCCCGCCAGCAAGGAAACGGCCCGCAAGCCGAACATGCGCGAGGCGATCCTCGCCGCGGCCGAGGAGCTGTTCGCCACCAACGGCTTCAACGCCGTGTCGGTGCGCGATATCGCACAGGCCGCCGGCGCCAATCCCGGCAGCGTCACCTATCATTTCAAGACCAAGGACGGCCTGCTGCTGGAGATCTACCGGCGCCATTGCGGGCCAATGAATTTGCGCCGTTCCGAGCTGCTCGCGGCCGCCAAGCGCGTGCGCGATCTCCAGGACCGGCTCGAAGCGGTGGTGCGGGCCTATGTCGTGCCGGCCTTCACCTCGGGCAGTGATCTTGCCGGGGGCGGGGCGCGGTTCACGCGGCTGCGCGCGGTGATGTCCGCGGAGGGCAATGAAGTCGCGCGAAAGATCATCGCACAGACTTTTGACGACACCAGCCACGCCTTCATCGATGCTGTTCACGAAAGCCTGCCGCACGTTCCGCGCACCGATATCGTCTGGCGCAGCCACTTCCTGCTTGGCGCACTCTATTATTCGCTGGTGACGCCGGATCGCGTCTCGCGCCTGTCGCGCGGCGAGGCCGACGGCAGCGATGCCGCAAGTGCCATCGAGCAATTGGTGCAAGCCACCGTGGCCGCGTTCCAGGCGCCGGCGCTGGATCAGGCGCCAGCACGGCGACGGCCGGTCGTCAGCAGCAAGACTTGAAGACACGATCTGGTTCGGCGGTTTATCCGATGGCAATGATGTACACGCCGACCATTCCGCCGCCCGATCCGGACACGCGCACGCCGAAGTTCAGACTGCCGAACCTGTCTTGCGATGCGCATTGCCACATCTTCGGGCCCGGCGCGAAATACCCTTACGCGCCGGAGCGTTCCTACACGCCGCCGGATGCGCCGCTCGAGGATTTCCGCGCGCTGCATGCCAAGCTCGGCGTTGGACGTGCCGTCATCGTCAATGCGAGTGTGCATGGCACCGACAACACGGTGGCGCTTGACGCCATCGCGCAGAGCAACGGGGCCTATCGCGCGGTTGCCAATATCGACGACACCATCACCGAGCGCGAGCTTCGCGTGCTGCATGAGGGCGGCTTCCGCGGCTGCCGCTTCAATTTCGTCCGCCATCTCGGCGGGGTCCCGGACAAGCAGGTGTTCGACCGCATCGTCGCGCTGGTCGCACCGCTCGGCTGGCATATTGATCTGCATTTCGATGCGATCGACCTGCCTGAACATGCCGACACGCTGATAAGGCTGCCGCTGAGCTACACCATAGACCATATGGGACGGGTGAAGGCGTCCGAAGGGCTCGACCAGCTGCCGTTCAAGATCCTGGTCGAGCTGATGCAGCGCGACGAGAAATGCTGGGTCAAGATCTGCGGCTCGGAGCGGGTGTCATCGGCCGGTCCGCCGTTCACCGACGCCGTGCCGTTCGCGCGAAAAATTGTCGAGACGGCGCCCGACCGCGTCATCTGGGGCACCGATTGGCCGCATCCCAATGTCAAGGCGATGCCGAACGACGGCGATCTCGTCGACCTGATCCCGCTGTTCGCGCCGGAGCCGGAGTATCAGCAGAAGATCCTCGTCGATAATCCAGCGCGGCTGTTCGAGTTCGACCAATGACGGCGCTCGCGATCGACAAGCCGCGCGGCCGCGCCTGGTGGAAGGAGCTCTGGATCCAGGTGCTGATCGCCATGGCGGCCGGAATCGCGCTTGGGATCGTCAATCCCGAGGGGGGCGCCAGGATGCAGCCGCTTGGCGACGCCTTCATCAAGGCGATCCGGATGCTGATCGCGCCGATCATCTTCTGCACGGTGGTCCATGGCATCGCGCATATGGCCGATATGGCCCGTGTCGGGCGCGTCGCCGTCAAGGCGATCGTCTATTTCGAGATCATGACCACGATCGCGCTGATCATCGGTCTCATTGCGGTGAACTTGCTCAAGCCCGGCGTCGGCATGAACATCGATCCCGCCAGCATCAATGCCAGCGCGATCGAGCCCTATGTCAAGCAGTCGGGCGTGATCGGCTTTGTGCCGTTCCTGATAAACATTGTGCCCGCGACGTTCGTCGGCGCCTTTGCCGAGGGCAACATCCTCCAGGTGCTCTTCATCGCCGTACTGTGCGGATTTGCGCTGGTGCAGCTCGGCGAGCGCGCCGCGCCGCTGGTCTATCTCATCGACATCGCCGCGAAGATGGTATTCACCATCGTCGGATTCGTGATGTGGGCTGCGCCGATCGGCGCCTTCGGCGCCATCGCCTTCACGGTCGGCAAGTTCGGCGTCGGCTCGCTGGCCTCGCTGGGCAAGCTCCTCGGCGGCTTTTATCTCACCTGCGTGATCTTCATCATCGTGGCGCTCGGCCCGGTCGCGCGTCTGTGTGGCTTCTCGCTGCTCAAGCTGATCCGTTACATCTGGGAAGAGCTCTTGATCTGCATCGCCACGACATCGTCCGAGACGGTGCTGCCGCGGATGCTAACCAAGCTGGAGCAGGCCGGCTGCGAGCGCAGCGTCGTTGGGCTGGTGATCCCGACCGGCTATTCCTTCAATCTCGACGGCACCTGCCTCTACCTTGCCGCCGCCTCGGTGTTCCTGGCACAGGCGACCAACACGCCGTTTGGGCTCGCCGAGCAGATCGAGCTGCTTCTGATCCTGCTCGTGACCTCCAAGGGCGCGGCGGGAATCGCGGGAGCCGCCTTCGTCGTGCTGGCGGCAACCTTGTCCGCCACCGGCAGCATTCCGGTGACGAGCGTGGCGCTCGTGCTCGGCATCCACCGCCTCATGTCGCAGGGGCTGACGCCAACCAATCTGATCGGGAACGCGGTCGCGACCATCGCGATTGCCAAATGGGAAGGCGCACTCGATGGCGACCGCCTGAAGCGCGTGCTCGACGGCGAGGAATCCGCTGTCGCGACTCGATGAACCGATGACGTTGACGAACGATAGAGGGGAGTTTGTCCCATGAAAACAGGTCTCGTGATCACGGCCCATCCGGGCGATTTCGTCTGGCGTGCCGGCGGCGCCATCGCGCTGCATGCGAAGAAGGGCTATCGCATGAAGATCGTCTGCTTGTCCTTCGGCGAGCGCGGCGAGAGCCAGTTCGCCTGGAAGGAGAAGGGCGCCACGCTGGAATCGGTCAAGGCCGGTCGCAAGGACGAGGCGGAGCGGGCGGCCAAGCTGCTCGGCGCCGAGATCGAGTTCTTCGACTGCGGCGACTATCCGCTGAAGCTCGCCGAGGCGCATTTCGACCGCATGGTCGACGTCTACCGCGAGCTCAATCCGAGCTTCGTGCTGACGCACGCGCTGGAGGATCCCTATAATTTCGACCATCCGAACGCGGCGCATTTCGCGCAGGAAACCCGCGTGGTCGCGCAGGCGATGGGCCACAAGCCCGGCGCGCAGTACAAATATTCGGCCCCGCCGGTGTTTTTGTTCGAGCCGCACCAGCCGGAGCAATGCAACTACAAGCCGGACCTGCTCCTCAAGATCGACGAGGTCTGGAAGGAGAAGTACGAGTCGTTCCAGATCCTCGCCGCGCAAAAACATCTCTGGGGCTATTACGAACGTGTCGCACTCAATCGCGGCATCCAGGGCAGCCGTAACACCGGTGTGCCGATGACGTATGGCGAGGCCTATCAGCGGCTGTTTCCGACGGTTGCGGAGGAGTTGGCATGAAGCCGGTCGTCGTTCGCAACATCAAGCGTGCCGATCCCGCTGGGATGGCGGAGTACGGCGTCTCGACTGTGCACGAGGCCTATGATCGGCTCGGACTGATGAAGCCGTATCTGCGGCCGGTCTGGGCCGGCGCGGCGATCGCCGGCCCCGCCGTCACCGTGCTGGCGCAGCCCGGCGACAACTGGATGATTCATGTCGCGGTCGAGCAGTGCACGAAGGGCGACATCCTCGTCGTGGGCTGCACCACCGACAACACCGACGGCATGTTCGGCGAGCTGCTCGCAACCTCGCTGCAGGCGCGCGGCGTGCAGGGATTGATCATCGATGCCGGCTGCCGCGACGTCAGGGCACTGCACGAGATGAACTTTCCGGTGTGGTCGCGCGCGGTCTCGGCCAAGGGCACGGTGAAGGCGACGCTCGGCTCGGTCAATGTCCCCGTGGTCTGCGCCGGCGTCAACCTCGATCCCGGCGACATCATCGTGGCCGATGACGACGGCGTCGTGGCGGTGCCGAAGCGCTACGCGGCCGAGGTCGCCGAGAAGGCGAGGAAGCGCAACGCGGACGAAGGCGGCAAACGCAAGCGGCTGGCTTCGGGCGAGCTGGGCCTCGACATGTACAGCATGCGCGAGGCCTTGGCGAAGGCCGGGCTCGTCTATGTCGACAATCCCGAGGACGTCTAAAACAATCAGCGGAGTGGGCCGATGGATCGTCTCAAGCTGAAGGCCGTGCTCGGCAGTCACCCCCATGTCCAGGCGGTGAAGAGCGGCGAGCTCCGCTCCAACCGCTTCGACCTCGACTTCATCGATTACACGCCGACCAACACTGCGTTCAAACCGATGGTGCGCGAGCAAGCCTTCGACGTCTGCGAGATGGCGATCGTCACCTATCTGATGGCGAAGGCGCATGGCAAGCCCTTGGTGCTGCTGCCTGCCACAATGCTCGGCCGCTTTCAGCATTCCTACGCGCTCTATAGTTCTGCGCAGGGAACTCTCGGGCCGTCCGATCTCGAAGGCAAGCGCGTCGGCATCCGTTCGTTCACGACCACGACCGGCGCCTGGATCAGGGGCATCCTCGCCAACGACTACGGCGTCAACCTCGACAAGATCCGCTGGGTCACGTTCGAAGACCCGCATGTCGCCGAATATGTCGACACCACCGAGCGCGCGCCGAAGCACAAGAAGATCCTTCAGATGCTGCTCGACGGCGAGCTCGACGTCGTCCTTGGTGAGGCCTCGAACGATCCCAAGCTGAGGCCGCTGTTCCCCGATCCGGCCGCGGAAGCCGCCATATGGTACGCGCGCCGCGGCGTCGTGCCGGTCAACCATCTCGTGGTCGTGACCGAGCAGCTAGCGAAATCGCGTCCTGACGTAGTTTCGGGCATTTATGATCTCCTCAAGCAAAATAAGGCGCAGGCGGGGCCTGCGGCAACGCCGGACCTGGTTCCGTTCGGAATCGAAGCGAACAGAAGGTCGCTGGAGTTGATCGTCGACTACGCGTTCCAGCAGGCGCTGATCCCGCGCCGCTATGCGGTTGAGGACCTGTTCGACGCAACAACGCGAGGACTGAACTGATGGCGGGCGATCCCAAGCGATGGCAGGTCGGGCTGGTCGGTTATGGCGAGGTCGGCAGGATTCTGGCCGAGGATTTGCGCCAGCAGGACATCAAGGTCACAGCCTTTGACATCAAGCTCGCGGGCGAGCAGGGTGGTTCGCTGCACGAGCATGCTGAAAAATTCGGTGTGGGGCTCGCAGCCTCGCACGCCGAGCTGACCGCCAAGTCCGATTTCATCATCTCCGCGGTCACCGCGAGCCAGGCCGTGCCGGTGGCAAAGGCCTGCGCGGCCGCGATCAATCAGGGCACCTGGTTCCTGGATTTCAATTCGGCGTCTCCCGCCGCCAAGCAGCGCGCTGCCGCGCTGATTGATGGCGCCGCCGGACGTTATGTCGAGGGCGCGGTTATGACGTCGGTGCCGCCTTATCGCATCAAGGTGCCGCTGCTGCTCGGCGGTCCCGGGGCCAGGGAGCTGGAGCCGCTTTTGAACGGGATGGGTTTTGCGGCCAAGGTTGCGGGCGACAAGCTCGGGGTTTCATCGGCGGTGAAGATGTGTCGCAGCATCATGATCAAGGGCCTGGAGGCCATGGTGATCGAAAGCTTCACTACCGCGCGCGCCTATGGCGTCGAGGATGCGGTACTGGCTTCGCTGGCGGAAACCTTTCCCATGATCGATTGGGAGAAGCAGGGTGCTTATTGCTTCCAGCGTGTGATCGAGCATGGCCGCCGCCGCGCCGAGGAAGTACGCGAGGTCGCCGAGACCGTGCGTGAAGCGGGGCTGACGCCGTGGTCCGCGCAGGGCACCGCCGAGCGGCAGGCCTGGGTGGCGGACCTCGCCGACGAGGGCCTGTTCGGAACGAAGGGTACCAAGGAGTTCGCCCGCAACGCTGACTGGCGCACCGAGGCGGACCGAATCCTGGCGAAGATCAATCGCGAGAAATAGGGCGGCTCCTGCTCAGGACTTCGCCGTGCGAGAGCCAGTGAGTTCGTCGCGGGTGCGTTCGATCAGCGCCATCAGGTCTTCGGCCTTGCGGGCCAGCCGATCGTTCGCGACTTCGGTCCGGAATTCTGCGCGGATCGATCGAATACACTTGTCGGCGGTATCGAGCGTCAGGAGCATGCGCGTCAAGTCATCTTGGGTCCGGATGCTCACCAGATCGAGGTTTGACAGGACATGCCCGATGCCGTCGAGCCGTTTTATAGCGGCCTCGCCGGGCGTTCTCGCTCGAATGGCGTGATGGTCGATGCTGCTGAATGCGCTGAACATGTCGATGCTTCCCCGTTGAATGCAGACTTCAGTGCAGGTTCTGCTTTGAACGGCACCGCGGGACTGGCAATATGCTCAGCTATCGGCAATCAGCGCCGATCGACTATCCGGTATTCTACCGGATTCGGAACATGAGAACGATCGACGGTAACATCTAACGGAAAAAACGCGGCAATTCGCCCCGCTTCAATGCAGATATGCGTCCAGAGCGGCTCAGGAGCCGGGGCGGAACACAGTGGGCCGTTGCCGCGCAAAAGTCTGCCGGCAGCTCTTGAAGCCCATTACGACATCCGGCAGCTCGGCGACGGCGAAGCGGCTGTCTTGCGTATCGAGCACGATGAGATCGGCGGGGTTTCCGACCTTGATGCCGTAATCCCCAAGGTTCATCAGCCGCGCCGGCAGCTCGGTCACGAGATCAAGGCAGGTATCGAAGTCGTTCACCGAGGCATGCGCGACGTTGGCGTAGAAATTCGCCATTCGCAGCAGTGAGGCATCGCCGAACGGCGTGAAGGGATTGAGCACGTTGTTGGTCGCGATCGAGCACAGCACGCCGTCGGCGGCGAGCTTGTGGGCGAGCGTCAGCCCGCGTGGCGCGTTGTGGGTCGCTTCCCGCCCCATCAGGTACAGATCGGTTGCCGGCAGCACGGTGACGGCAACGCCAGCCTTGGCCAGCTGCGCGGTGGCGGCCCTCAGCCGCTCCGGTGGCAGTGCGGAGAGTTTCGTGGCGTGGCCGATTGCCACGCGCCCCCCATAGTTGCGCCGCTCGGTCTGCCGGCAGACCTCGTCGAGGTGCCACCAGGAGGGATCGAGATCGAAATCGAGATGGAGATCGACGTCCAGGTCGAACGCCTCGGCGAGGTCGAAGATGCGTGCGAGATGGGCGTTCGGGTCGGTGTCCGTGTAGGGGCAGCCGCCGATCACCTCCCCACCATCGCGCAGCGCCTGGATCAGAAGCTCCTCGCTGCCGGGATCGTTGGTGAGGCCTTCCTGCGGAAAGACACAGAGCGACAGGTCGATCGCCCAGGCATAGTCACGCTTCAGCGCCTTCACCGCCTCGAAGCCGCGCAATCCGATGCGGGGATCGATCTCGACGTGGGTTCGCATGCGCGTGGTGCCGTGGACGATAGCACGTTCGAGTACCCGGGCGCCGCGCGCGTAGACGTCCTCGACCGAGAAACCCTTCTTCATCTCGGAGACGGCGCGGATCGCTTCGGAGACGCTGCCGTGATCATGCCCGCAGCGGCCGAGCAGGCAGGCCTTGTCGAGATGGATGTGGCTGTCGACGAAGCCGGGCAGGGCGAGGCGTCCGCCGACATCGACTTCGGCGGCCTCGCAAGCGAGCGTCGGTTCGATGGCGGTGATCCGGCCGCGCGTGACGCCGATGTCCATCGGGTCGGCGGCACCACGCAGCAAGGCGTTGCGAAAGATAAGGTCAAAGGCGGATTGGGCGGTCATGGCTCTTGCGGAAGGAATTTAGTGCATTCGGCCGCGTTTGGCGGCTCCAGATTGTCGGCAGTCTAGCGACGGAAATGTTCAAAATATATGCACGTATTCCCCGAGAGCGGCGTTAGTATTCCGCAAGCCCTGGAGAATGAGCCATGTCCGCTGCCGCAAAAGCCGAAGCCGGTCCGTCGTCCGACGCCGAGATCGTGGAAGCCTATCTCACGGCGTCGATGATCCCCGATCCGGACGCCGCGGCTGCCTATATGGCGCCGGGCACGGTGATCACCTTTACCGGTGGGCGCGAGTTCGATCATCCGCGCGGCCCGACCGCTTTCAACGCCAAGCGCTACCGCTGGGTCAAGAAGAAGATGGACCGTTTCGACGTCTGCCCCGGCGACGGCGAGACCGTGGTCTATAGCGTCGGCACGCTCTACGGCGAATGGATGGATGGGTCCGCGTTCGAGGGCAACCGCTATGTCGACCGCTTCGTGGTGCGGAATGGCCAGATCACCAAGATGGACGTCTGGAACGACAGCGCCGAGCGGATCCTGGTCCAGCGCGGCATCGACGCGTAACAGCCATCCTGGCGCTTGAGCGCCCCGACTCCAGGGGGACAAAAGGCCGGTCCACCATATCGCAAGCCGCGATACCTGATAGATGCAAGCTCGTGTGGCGGCTGCCGCGCGCCTGCGCTATCAACGGTGCGATTGCTGCGCCCGGCATGGGGGCACAAGCCTCCTCGAGGAGTTCCCGATGCGTTTACCCACCGTTGTCCTGGCCCTCACATGCCTTGCAACTGCCGCCTCCGCCGAAGACCTGTCGGGTACGCTTCAGAAGGTCAAAGAGACCAAGAAGATCACGCTGGGCTACCAGGAGGCCTCGGTCCCGTTCAGCTATCTCGACGGCAACCAGAAGCCGGTCGGCTTTGCCATGGATATCTGCCTCAGGATCGTGGATGCCGTGAAGAAGCAGCTCGGTATGCCCGACATCGCCGTCGACACCCTCGCCGTGACGTCGTCGAACCGGATTCCGCTAATGGTCAACGGGACGCTCGACCTGCATTGCTCGGCGACCACCAACAATGCCGATCGCCAGAAGCAGGTCGCCTTCACCAACACGCACTTCCTCAGCGCAACGCGATTTGCGGCCAAGAAAGCCGCAAAGATCAACACCATCGACGATCTCAAGGGCAGAGCGGTGACGGCGGTGGCCGGCTCGGTCAACCTGACACAGCTCGCCAAGGTCAACACCGAGCGCAATCTGGGCATCAATGTGATGCCGGCCAAGGACCAGGCCGAAGCCTTCCTGCTGCTGGAAACCGATCGCGCCCAGGCCTACGCGCTCGACGACGTGCAGCTCGCGGTGGCGATCGCGCGCTCGAAGGAACCACAGCTCTTCATGATCAGTGAGGAGACGTTCTCGAAGCCCGAGCCTTACGGGATCATGTTGCGGCGAGAGGACGCTCCATTCAAGGCGCTCGCCGATCGCGCGACTGCGGAGCTGTACGCCAGCCAGGAGATCGAGGTCCTCTACAAGAAGTGGCTGGAATCGCCGACTCCGCCGAACGGCCTCAACTACAACGTCCCGATGTCGGGCGCCTTGCGCAACGCCTTCAAGAAGCCGAGCTCCAGCTTCGATCCCGATGTGTACGTGGTGAATTGAGTGAGGGCGCCACGGCGCTGGTTGTAATCGGGCTGCGTGTCAGCGTGCCCTCGCCCCTTGCGGGAGAGGGCAGCTCCGCTGGTTGATGCAGACTCACTGGGGTGAGGGGTTTGTCTCCGCGGAAGCAGACCCCTCATCCGGCGCTTCGCGCCACCTTCTCCCGCAAGGGGAGAAGGAAAGAGAGCGAGCCGCACGAGCGGAATGCTTCGTCCTACTCATTCGAATATTTCTTCAGCTCGAACCGCGCGATCTGGTTCCTGTGCACCTCGTCCGGCCCATCCGCAAGCCGCAGCAAGCGCGCGGTCGCATAGGCCTGGGTTAATCCGAAATCGTTCGACGTGCCGCCGCCGCCGTGGGCCTGGATCGCCCAGTCGATGATCTGGCAGGCCATGTTGGGCACGGCGACCTTGATCATCGCGATCTCCGCTTTCGCCACCTTGTTGCCGACGGTGTCCATCGCGTAGGCGGCGTTGAGCGTCAGCAGCCGCGCCTGCTCGATCATGATCCGGGCTTCTGCAATGCGTTCCTGCGTCACCGTCTGCTCGGAGACCGGCTTGCCGAAGGCGATGCGGCTGCGCACCCTCCGGCACATCTTCTCCAGCGTGCGCTCGGAGAGCCCGATCAGCCGCATGCAATGGTGGATGCGCCCCGGGCCGAGGCGTCCCTGCGCGATCTCGAAGCCGCGGCCCTCGCCGAGCAGCATGTTCTCTTTGGGCACGCGCACATCGGTGAAGACGACCTCAGAGGCACGGTCGGGCACACCATAGAAGCCGAACACGGGCAGGGGGCGCTTGACCTCGACGCCCGCAGTGTCCATCGGCACCAGGATCATGGATTGCTGCTTGTGGCGGTCAGCATTGTCGGGATCGGTCTTGCCCATGAAGATGCAGATCTTGCAGCGCGGGTCGGTCGCATTGGTGGTGTACCATTTGCGGCCGTTGATGACGTAATGGTCGCCCTCGCGAACGATCGAGCTTTCGATGTTGGTCGCATCGGAAGAGGCGACGGCAGGCTCGGTCATGGCGAAGCAGGAGCGGATTTCGCCTGCGAGCAGCGGCTTCAGCCAGCGCTCCTTGTCCTCCTTCGTGGCATAGCGCTCCAGCACCTCCATGTTGCCGGTGTCGGGCGCCGAGCAGTTGAAGACTTCGGGTGCGAGATGCGAGCGGCCCATGACCTCGCAGAGCGGGGCATATTCGAGGTTGGTCAGGCCGGCACCGTGGCCGGAGTCCGGCAGAAACAGGTTCCAGAGGCCTTCAGCGCGCGCCCGCGGCTTCAGCTCCTCGACGACCGGATAGACCTTCCACGGTCCCAGCTCCTCCGCCTCGCGATAAAAGCGCTCCTCATTGGGATAGATGTGCCGATCCATGAAACTGTCGAGCTTGCGCATGAGCTCGACGACTTTGGGGGACATCGGGTAGAGCATCTTTGGTCTCCTCGATCGACAGACAGGCCGGTGCACGATCGGCTCAAGCGACGCGATACTCCCTGAATTTCTCGCGCAGCGCCGATTTGAGCACCTTGCCGGTGCCGGTCATCGGGAATTCGTCCAGAAATTCGACGGCGTCAGGCATCCACCAGCTCGCGATTTTCGGACGCATGTGGTCGAGCAACGTCTTGCCGTCGACGGTCGCGCCCTTTTTGCGGACGACGAGGAGCAGCGGCCGCTCCTGCCATTTCTCATGGTTGATCGCGACCACGGCGGCTTGCAGCACATCGGGGTGAGACAAGGCCACGTCCTCGAGTTGGATCGAGGAGATCCATTCGCCGCCGGACTTGATCACGTCCTTGGAGCGGTCGGTCAGCGTGACGTGGCCCTGGGGGTCGATTACGGCCATGTCGCCGGTGATCAGCCAGCCGTCGCGGTCGAGGCCTTCGTCGAGTTTCATGTAGCCGGACGCAACCCACGGTCCCCGCGCGCGCAGATGGCCGACGCTCTTGCCGTCACGCGGCAGCTCGTTGCCGCCGTCGTCGACGATGCGCAAGGCGGTGCCGAAACAGGCGCGGCCGGACACCTGGCGGCGCTCGAACTTCTCCTTGTCGTCGAGATGCTCGGAGCCCGGCCGCAAGCCCGGCATCGAGCAGCCCAAGGCTTCAGTCATGCCCCAGGCCTGGACGTAGTCGATGTCATATTCGCGCTTGAGCTTCTCGACCATAGCGCGCGGCGGCGCCGAGCCCGACGACAATGTTGCACGAAGTGTCGAGAACCTGTTGCCGGTGCGCCCGAGCCAGTCGAGCAGGATCAGCCAGAAGCTCGGTACGCCCGCCGACAGCGTCACCTTCTCGCCTTCGAGCAGTTCATAAAGCTTGTCGGGCTCGTAATTGCGGCCGGGCAGCACCAGCTTCGAGCCGGTATAGGGCGCGGTGAACGGCATGTTCCAGCCGTTACCGTGGAACAGCGGCGCCATCGGCATCATCACCTCGCGCACGCCTTCCAGGTGCCCGGGCAGGAAGTCGAAATTGCAGGAGACCATGGTTTGCAGGATCGCGGCGCGGTGCGAATAGATCACGCCCTTCGGATTGCCCGTCGTGCCGGAGGTGTAGCAGATGGTGGACGCCGATTTTTCGTCGAACTCCGGCCAGGCGAAGCCGGCGTCGTTCTCGTTCTCCAGCAGCTCCTCGTAGCAATGCACGTTGGCAAGCTTGGTCTGCGGCATCCGCTCGCGCGAGCACATCACGACATAGGCTTCGATCGATGTGAGCTGCGGCGCGATCGCCTCCACGATCGGCAGCGTGGCACGGTCGATGAACAGCAGCCGGTCCTCGGCATGATTGACGATGTAGACGAGTTGTTCGGGAAACAGCCGCGGGTTGATGGTGTGCAGCACATATCCCATGCCCGGCGCGGCGTAGAACATCTCGAAATGCCGGTGCGTATTCCAGGCCAGCGTGCCGACGCGGTCACCGGACATCATGCCGAGCCTCTCGAGCGCCAACGCCATGCGCTTGATGCGCGGATGGGCGTCGGCATAGGTATAGCGATGGATGTCGCCTTCGATCTCGCGAGCGACGACCTCAGCCTCGCCGTGATAGTCGGCGGCATACTGGATCAGGCCGCTGATCAGGAGCGGCATATCCATCATCAATCCCTGCATCGTCTCCTCCGGACCGCCATGTCGCTGCATGACGTACGCTTGTGATGTGCGCTTGAGGTTAGCGGAACGCCACGCGACGTTCACGCAAAAAGCGAGAGACGCGATTGCATGCGTCACTTTTTCAGGGCTAAGTGATGCGAGCTGCCGGCGAAGCAGTGTCCGCCGGGGGAGGAAACGGATGACAGCGCAAAGACACAAGACCGGTGCAGCCGGCGAATCTACAATCGACATTGCCGCACTCCGTGCGCGCTATCGCGACGAGCGCGATCGCCGCCTGCGCGCCGAAGGCAAGGCGCAATATGTCGAAGTGACCGGCGAGTTCGGGCGCTATCTCGACGATCCCTGGGCCAATTCCGGATTTGCCCGCGAGGCCGTCAGCGAACAGACCGAGGTGCTGATCGTGGGCGGCGGCTTCGGCGGCCTTCTGTGCGGCGCGCGACTGCGCGAAGCTGGCATCGATGATTTCCGGGTCGTGGAAAAGGCAGCCGATTTCGGCGGCACCTGGTACTGGAATCGCTACCCTGGCGCGGCCTGCGATACCGAGAGCTACATCTACCTGCCGTTGCTGGAAGAGACCGGCTACATGCCGGTGCGCAAATATGCGCGAGCCCCCGAGATCTACGAGCATTCGCGCCGCATCGGCCGTCATTTCGGCCTCTATGAGCGCGCGCTGTTTCAGACCGTCATCACCCACATGGAATGGCGGGAGCAGGAGGCACGCTGGCTGGTCGAGACAGATCGCGGTGATTGCATCCGCGCGCGCTTCGTCATCCTTGCTGGCGGCCCGCTGAGCCGTCCGAAGCTGCCGGGCATTCCCGGTATCGAAAGCTTCAAGGGACACAGCTTCCACACCAGCCGCTGGGATTACGCCTACACCGGCGGCACGGCCGAAGGTGATCTTAGTGGTCTTGGCGACAAACGCGTCGGTATCATCGGCACCGGGGCCACCGCCGTGCAATGTGTGCCGCATCTCGGCCGCTCGGCCAAGGAGCTCTACGTCTTCCAGCGTACGCCGTCGGCGATCGGCGTGCGCGACGACCGCCCGACGGATCAGAGCTGGGCGCAGGGGCTCAGGCCCGGCTGGCAGCGCGAACGCATGGACAATTTCACCGCCGTGATCTCGGGCGAGCCATTCGAACAGGATCTGGTGCAGGACGGCTGGACCGGCCTGCTCGGCGAGATCCTGCTGGCGCCGCGCCGCCAGCCGCAGCCGGTGACTTCGATCGAGGAGGCGCTCAAGGTCATCGAGCAGGCCGATTATCGCAAGATGGAAGAGATCCGAGCGCGCGTCGATGCGATCGTCAAGGATGAGGCGACGGCTTCGGCGTTGAAACCCTGGTACAAGGCATTCTGCAAACGGCCGTGTTTCCACGACGAATATCTCGACACCTTCAATCGTCCCAACGTGCATCTCGTCGACACCAGGGGACAGGGCGTCGAGCGCATCACCGAGAACGCGGTCGTGGTCGACGGCAGGGCTTATGAGCTCGACTGCCTGATCTATGCCAGCGGCTTCGAGGTCGGCACCGACTACGCCCGCCGCATGGGCTTTGAGGTCTACGGCCGTGACGGCGTGAGCCTGTCGGCGCGCTGGCGCGATGGCGTCAAGACGCTGCACGGCTTCTACAGTCGCGGCTTCCCGAATTGCTTCCTGATCGTCATGGTGCAGGCCGGCCAGAGCGCCAACTTCCCGCACATCATCGACGAGCAGTCGCAGCACATCGCCTATGTGATAGCCGAGGCGCGCAAGCGCAAAGCCCGGACGCTGGAGCCGACGCTCGATGCCGAGAACGCCTGGGTCGAGGAGGTGGTCAAAGCTGCGCTCGGCCGCCAGACCTATCTCGCCGAATGCACGCCCGGCTATTACAACAATGAAGGCGTGTTCGATCCGATCGCGGCGAGAAACAGCCAGTATTGGCGCGGGCCGGTGGCATTCCTGCGGCTGCTGGACAAGTGGCGCCAGGAGGGCAATTTGGATGGACTGGAACTGTCGTATGATCACGCCATGGAGTCGGCGCCTTCGTCCGGGTAAGCTCGGGCATTGGATCACCCAGGGAGAGGACGTCGGACATGATCAGGGGCAGAACTGCGGCGGTTTTTGGGGCGATGACGCTGCTCGGCTGCCTGGCGCCCGCCGCCCACGCCGCGCAATGCGGCAGTTCGTCGGCCGGCTTCGAGGCCTGGAAGCGCGAGTTCAGCGCGGAGGCGCAGGGCAAGGGCGTCGGCCAGACTGCGCTCTCGGCGCTAATGCAGACCAATTACGCCAGTGCCACCATCGCGGCCGACCGTGGCCAGCGCAGCTTCTCGCTGACGCTCGACCAGTTCCTCGCCAAGCGCGGCGCCACCACCATCGTTGCCAAGGGTCGCCAGCTCAAGCAGTCGCAAGCCGCCTTGTTCACCTCGATCCAGCAGCGCTATGGCGTCCCGCCGGGGCCGCTGATCGCGATCTGGGGCATGGAGACCGGGTTCGGCAGCCAGCGCGGCAACCAGAACATGCTCTCTTCGATCGCGACGCTCGCCTATGACTGCCGCCGTCCCGAATTCTTCACTGAGCAGCTCTATGCGGCGCTGAAGCTGATCGATCGCGGCACGCTGTCGGGGGCAACCCGCGGCTCGATGCACGGCGAAGTCGGTCAGACCCAGTTCATGCCCAAGAACATCCTGGCCTACGGCACCGGCAATCTCGAAGTTGCCGCCAATGCGCTGAACTCGACGGCGAATTTCCTCAAGGCCCATGGCTGGCGTGCAGGAGCGGGTTACCAGCCGGGCGAGCCGAATTTCGCTGCCATCGAAGCCTGGAATGCCGCCGGCGTTTATCAGAAAGCGATCGCCCTGATGGGACGGCAGATCGACGAGGGCGGAGGTACGGCCGCCTCGCGCTGACCAGAGCCGCGTTTCGAAGGGGCTCAAGCTTCTTGGTTTTGGCGCGTTTGCTTTATGCGAACCGGCATCCACTTCGCTTGAGAACGCTCCTGCTCAGCAAGGCGTGATGCGCCGGCAAGAGAAAGTTGTTGCCAACTGGAACCGACGGCACGAGGTTTGCTTTGATCGAACAGGGCTGGGCATGAGGAGACTCAACATGGCAACCCAGATCGTGATGGACCAGACTGGCGACACGCGCCACGAGTTTGATCCTGGCAATGCCGAAGCGCTGGCGCGAGCCGAGCGGCGCTTTCGGGAGCTGACCGGAGCGGGCTTCACCGCCGCGCTGCGAACCGGACCTGGCGAAGTCACCCGGATCCGATCGTTTGACTCGACCGCGCAGGAAACGCTGTTCTATCCCCGCCTGGTTGGCGGTTGATCTGAGCTGCTCATGATCGCGGCAGTTTGGCTCCGTGGGCCGGCGCGTGCGCGTCTGCATGCGCTCCGCGAACTCTATCGGCGCTTTTTCGGCGAGAACACGCCGGATGCTCGCGGTCGCCGGCTCCTGGCCGAATGGCTGTCACCGGCGCAGCGCGCCCAATTCGAGCAGCACCGGTATTTCGATGTCGTCGGCGGCGATACCGGCAAGACCTATCGCATCCATTATGGCACCGCCGCCAACGTCCATGAGATCGACGAGGCCGGAAATGCGACGATGGGGTGGTGCTTCGTCCCGTCAGGCTTTCTCGTTCCCGGCGACGTGATGCTCGCACAGAAGATCGCGCTCGAAACCGACGAAAGGGGAGCTCTCGCGCTCGCCAACAGGTTTCCGCCAGCGACGCATTCGGAGCACTTCTACCGCCGGCCGTTCTAGGGCGTGGCTATCAGTAATGGGTGGAGCGATAGGCATCCACCGCGTGCGCTGCAAAAACGCCGACGCTGCAAAGCGCGAGCAAGGCTGAGATCAGCTCGATCATAACTCGTCCTCCTGCGGCGGCAGGGAGACGAGGTGCTGACAGCAGGAATAATCCCAGATCAGGTTGAGGAAGAATTGCATGGTGGCCGTCCCTGTATGCTTTTGACAACGAGATAACCGACCATCTGTTTCAGGCGTGTTTCGTCGCATCTGGAAACGGGTTTCTTGGGGAACCCCGGGCTGGTTTGTGCGCTGCGGAGCCGCTACATCCCGCTCTTGCTCAATCCCATTAGCCGCGAGGCGGCGCATCACGTTGCGAGGCGAAATCATGGCGCAGGTCGAGTGGTTCGACGATCTCACCATTGGAATGCAGTTCAAATCCCCCGAAGTTCACGTCACCGAGGCCGACATCAAGCGGTTCGCGGCCGAGTTCGATCCGCAGCCGATGCATCTCGACCACGAAGCCGCCAAGCAGACCCTGTTCAGGGGTCTCGCTGCCTCGGGATGGCACACCGCCGCGATTGCCATGAGCCTCGCGATCCAGACCCGCCCGTTCGGCCCGCATCCGTTGATCGGCGCCGGCGTCGACGGGCTGCGCTGGACCATCCCGGTACGGCCCGATGACCGCCTGCATCTGGTCGGGGAGGTCATGAGCCTGACGCCGTCGAAGTCGAAGCCGCAGGGTATCGCACTGGTGAAATGGACCATGTTCAACCAGAACGGCGAGGAGGTTTACACCTTCACCCCGATCGCGATCGTGCCCCGGCGGGAGTAGGGCAGGGTCGGCGCCCTACGCAACCGCCTGAAGCCCTTGCGGGTCACCGGCAGAGGTGGTCATCTCGGTCCGGGGAACACGCTGGAGGCTGACATGAAACGACCTCTTCTCGCCGCCGGGCTGCTGGCCGGCGCCTTGAGTGCCGTCGCTTTGACCGCAAGACCGGTGCAGGCGCAACAATCCAAGGTCGGCGACTGGACCATCGAAAAGCGTACGCAGGACGCGCATTGCAATGCGAGCCGCGGCTACAAGGACAAGGAAGACGAGAACCGGGACTACGTCATCGTCGTCACCTATTCCGAGAAAGCTATCGTCATCGTCATGATCTATGACGGCTGGGAGTGGGACAAGGTGGGCGAGATCCTCCGGGCCGATGTCGGCACCGATGACGCCGATATCATGAAGAAGGCCAAGTGGGAGGTCATGGACAAGACCACCGTTCGCGGCATCTTCGAATACGATCAGTCCATGATGGACCGGCTGTCCAGGGCCAAGCGTCTCTCGCTCGATTTCGAGGACGATGACGACGACAGCATCGAGATGCAGGTGCCGCGTGCCGGTGAAGCGCTGGCGGCATTGAAATTCTGCGAGGAGAATCGCAAGTAAATTGCCGGAGCCGAATGCGAGGCCGGCGGGATCGGTGGCGACAGGGTTCTGCGGTGCGCGCGCTGCCTGACGCATCGCACGCGTGACTCATCGCATACAGTCCGCGCGCTGTTCGCATTTATCCTAGTCTTTGGCGAAAACGTCCAAGCCGCATCCTGCGGTTGACGTTACGCAAGGACGATGTTCGATATTCCAGCATTTCGTTGCAACGTTTTCTCCCCGTCGAAGGCGGCCATTGAACGGCCCGTCTCCTTCGCCAGTCCCCGGATCGCGATCTTTCTCGCGCGCCCGAGCCATACGCAGATTGCGTCGTCCGGCCGATGACAATCCTCCACGCAAATCGATTCTCGTCCCTTGTCGGCGAGATCTACGACGCCGCGGTCGATCCCGCGCTGCGCAGCGGGGTGCTGGAACAGGTTTCGCATTTCGTCGGCGGATGTGCCGCGACCATCCTGTCCAGGGACAGAGCCAGGCTCTCGATCGAGATCCACGAGCATTTTGGCACCGAATCCCGCTTCCGCCAGCTTTATCGCGACCGATATGTGGAGCTGGACCCTCTGCTCGATCGCCATTTTACGCTCGTGGCGGAGCAGACGATCGGCGTAGCCGACATCATGCCTCAGGCGGATTTCCTGGCAACGAGCTTCTATCGCGAGTGGGTGGAACCGCAAGGAGCGATAGACCTTGCAACCGTTGCACTCGAGAAGTCGGACACGCGCACCACAATCCTGCAGGTGTTGCGCCACCGGTCGCGCGGAATGGTTGACGAGCCGATGCGTGAGCGCATGCGGCTGCTGGCGCCGCACCTTCAGCGCTCCAGGATCATGGGCCGACAGATCAGGGCACGCTCGCATACCGTGGACGACCTTGCCGAGGTCTTGGATGGGCTGAGCACGGCGATCTGCCTGCTCGACGCAGATGGTCGGGTCGTCCATGCCAACGCAGCATGCCGCGGGCTGTTCGCCGATGCCAGCCTGCTCGCAATGGTCGGCGACCGGATCGTGGCCCGCAACACCCAGACCGACAAAATATTCCGCGGCCTGAGCGAAATCGATGCAGGCAACGAAACTCGTTCCGCCGCCCGCCGTCAGATCGAGCTTGCGACATCAGTCGATGGACAGCATTATCTGCTCCACGCCTTTCCCTTGAAGCGCTATCGCACTCCATCGCGAGATGCTGCAGCCACGGTGCTGTTCGTTCAGAAGGCATCGGCGGCGACATGGCTCGCGGCTGATGCGATTGCGGCGGCCTTCAGGCTGACACCGTCCGAACTGCGTGTTTTAATGGCCATTATCGAGATTGGCGGTGTCCCCGACATTGCGGCAAAGCTCGGCATCGCCGAGACGACGGTGAAGACGCATCTCGGGCGCCTGTTCGAGAAGACCGGCGCCGGCAGGCAGGCCGACCTAGTCAAGATCGCCACCGGCTTTGCCGTTCCATTCGCGCATCGAACGAATGGCGGTGACGACGCCGTGTGATCCATTTCACAAGGCTCGCCGATACGTGCCGCGATCTCAATGCATTGTGATGAGCCGAGCTCCCGTGTCCTCCGAATGCAGGACGCGAGTCATTTGATACTTTCGTATATCGCGATCCAGAAAAGTGAAGAGCAGCAAGCGCCACGAAGAGATGCGACGACGGCGTCAAACGCGAGTGTGAGGAAACGACAGCGCACGGCCGGACCTGCTCGTCGGTTGGAGGATTGCAGTGAGCCAGTTTGATTTTTCCATTATTAATGTTTCGACGAACGAAATTCCCGAAAACGAGCGTATCCCGCTGCTTCGCGATTTCTACTGCCGCGGGGTGTTGAAGGCGGAGGTCGAGGCGAGAGAAGGAAAGCCGGCTACGGCGAGCTTCACGTCCCACGTCTTGCCGGAAGCCCAATTGCTGATCGGAGGATTGTGCGGAGCGCGCGTCAGTCGCACCAAACACCTGGTTGCCGATGGCGACGACAGCCTGGCCCTGATCGTGAATCGATCTGGCGTACTTGGAATATCCGAGCGGGGACACGATCTGAGCCTTCGTGCAGGGGAGGCGGTCCTGACCAGCGCGGAGGACGTCACGACGTTCGAGCGATTGTCGCTGGGTAGCTGCTTCTCCCTACGCGTGCCGAGACGCGTGCTGGCGCCGATGATCGTGGATGTCGATGACGCCGTAATGCGTGTCATGCCGGAGAGCTCGACAGGACTTCGATTGCTGGTCAACTATGCGGAGACACTGGTGCGGGAGAAGGCGTTCGCGACGCCAAATTTGCGCCAGCTCGGGGTCGGGCATCTGCACGATCTTCTGGCAATCGTTCTCGGTGCCACCAACGAGCCCCGGGAGCTGGCCGGGCGGCGCGGCGTGAAGGCGGCACGGCTGCAGAAGGCCAAAGTCTCCATCGCCAACAATTGCTGGCGGCAGGACCTGTCGGTGGCCACAGTCGCCCAGGAGCTCGGCGTGACGCCGCGTTATCTCCAGCGCCTGTTCGAGGCCGACGGCAAGACGTTCTCGTCCTTCGTGATCGAACAACGCGTCAAGCGCGCCCATCGCATGTTGCGGGAACCCGGATACGCCGAGCGGACGGTCAGCTCGATCGCCTACGATGTCGGCTTCGGCGATCTCTCCTATTTTAACCGCTGCTTCCGTCGAACTTATGGCGCCACGCCCAGTGACGTCAGGAGCGGCGAAATGTCGTGACCGCGCACGACTGAGTTTCAAGTCAAATGCCGCTTGGAGACGGCAGGGGCGGGCGTGCGCCGCCCCCAGTTGGAGTGTTGCATGCGCCGTTTTTTCTTTGATCTTATGATCGGCAATATCGTGAAGATCGATCCGGGCGGCATGGTGTTCGAATGCCCCGAAGCGACATTCGTGGTGGCCAACGAGATGGCAAGCCACCTGTTCGTCTGGCGCGACGATTTGCGCGACCGCGATGCCTGCATCCGGGTCAGAAACGCCGACGGGCGCGAGATCTATCGCGCCGCGGTCTGGTCGGAGAATCTGGAGAAGGTCGGCTGGGACGAGATGTGAGCATCCCGGTGCGGTATCGCGACTCTGCATCAGTAGCACCCGAAACGAATATCCGCTCGTTACCGGCCGACGCCTCATCCGATCGGAGGATGCCGCATGCTGTGGTTGTGGTATGCTTGGTGATATTGATCACCCAGGCCATTTATAGCCATGCACGGACCACGGAAACTGCCCGACCTGGTCGAGGCCATCTACGATGCCGGGCTCGATCCCTCGCTGTGGAATAACGTCGTCACCGGCATCCGCGACTTCGTCGGCGGCCAGGCCTGCGGGCTGTTTTCCAAGGACTCGATCAGCAAATTCGGCGTCACGCACTATTATTGCGGGGCGGACCCGCACTACATCCGGCTCTATTCCGAGACGCATTCGAAGTTCGATCCGCTGACGGTCCTGCCGCCGCATGGCCAGATCGTCAGCATCCCGGATCTCGTCAATTTCGATGAATATCGGCGAGGACGCTTTTACCAGGAATGGATGCGGCCGCAGGGTTGCAGCGATGCGGCTAACGTCGTGCTCGAGAATTCGAATGCGAGCTGCCCCGTGATGATGACGGTGCTGTCGGGCCGCCGGATGGTGGATCCGGTGATGAAGCAGCGCCTCTCGCTGATCTTGCCGCACGCCAGCCGAGCGTTGCTGATCAACCGCGCCATGACCTCGCAACTGACGCTGGCGACGGCGTTGGCGGAGGTCCTGGACAATTTGGCCTGTGGCATCTTCCTGCTCGATGGCTTCTGCCGGGTGGTGCACGCGAATTCCGCAGGGCACGCCTTGCTTGCGGCCGACGATCTGGTTCGGTCCGTTGCCGGGCAATTGGTGACCAGCAGTGCGGAGGCCAATCAGACACTGTGGGAAGCGTTCGCGACCCGCCATGAAATTGCGCTGCTTGCCGCAAAGGGGCATGCGTTTTCGCTGCTTTCGCCTTCGGGCGAGCGCTACGTCGCGCACATCCTGCCGCTGTCGTCCGTCCTGCGGGACGGCAGCGAGCGGGTGGTCGATGCCGTCGGTGCGCTGCTGCTGCGTAAGGTATCGCTCGGCGGACAGTCCTATGGCGAATTGATCGCGCGGACATTCGACCTTACGCCGGCCGAGCTGCGCGTGTTCCTGTCGATCGTCGAGGTTGGCGGCGTCCCGGAGACGGCGGTCGCGCTTGGTATCGCGGAAACGACGGCGAAGACGCATCTGCATCGCGTGTTCGCCAAGACGGGCGTTTCGCGTCAGGCCGATCTCGTTAAGCTCGCGGCAGGATTCTCCAATCCGCTTGTGAATTAGACTGTTGAATTTTGCCTTCACGATTGAACCTTTCGCTCCCGCGAAAGACTCACGGAAGCCGCCAGGCATGAAGAACATTTCGCCATCTCCATGTGTCACCATTGGCTCTTCCGATGCCCCGACCTCCAAAACCGTCCGAGTTGATCGAGACTATCTATGACGCGGGTCTCCACCCGGAGTTGTGGAGCGAGGTCGTTGTCAAACTCAATGCCTTCATTGGCAGCCAAGCCTGTGGTCTGATTTCGAAGGACCCGGTCAGCAAATCAGGCGCGACGCATTATTATTGCGGGGTCGATCCGTACTACATTCAGCTCTATGCGGAGACCTACTCCCGATACGACCCGCTTGCTCGGCTTCCGCGCTATGGCGAGGTGCGCAATATCCCTGATCTCGTGGATTTCGACGAATACCGCCGCGGCCGCTTCTACCAGGAATGGCTGCGCCCCCAGGGCTGCGTCGACGTCGCCAACGTGGTGCTGGAGCAGTCGAAGTCGCCGTGTCCGATGCTAATGACCGTGATCCCGGGCAGGGAGATGCTCGGCGCGGAACAGCGGGCGCGAATGCAGTTCCTGGCTCCGCATGCGAGCCGGGCGCTGTTGATCAACCGGGCGATCGAGCGGAAGCAGCAGCGCGCGGTCGCGCTTGCCGACGTCGTGGACCGACTGAATGCCGGTGTCATCCTGCTCGATTCGACCTGTCATGTCATCCACAGCAATCCGGCCGCGGCGACGATCCTAGACGTCGACGATGTCCTGCGGTCTGTCTCGGGCAGGTTGGTGGCAAGATCTTCCGCTGCTAATTCAGCCTTGCGCGATATTTTCCGTGACACCAGCGAGGTCGCGTTGGCGGCATCTTCGGGACGGAAAATTCCGTTGATGTCGCATGACGGTTCCTACTACGTCGCGCAAATCATCGCGCTGCCATCATTGCTGCGCGACGGGGTGGCCGAGCGCAGTTCGGCAGTGGGAGCCCTGTTCATCTGGAAAGCGGAACTCGACGGCCGCTCGTGTGCCGGGCTCATTGACCGCACCTTCGAGCTCACGCCTGCCGAACTGAGGGTCTTGCAGTCAATCGTCGATGTCGGCGGCGTGCCGGAGACGGCGGTTGCGCTCGGTATCGCCGAGACGACGGTGAAGACGCATCTGCATCGCGTGTTCGCCAAGACCGGCGTTTCTCGTCAGGCCGATCTCGTCAAGCTCGCAGCTGGATTTTCCAATCCGCTCGTGCACTGAGACGCGTTCAAAAACGCAGGCGAGTCGCCGTAGCTCGCAATAGGTTCAATCACAAGCATCATTAGAAAGTTATCGCACGTCGTTCGATCGAATGACGCGATTTTCCGCGTTGTCTTCTACTAGACGTCACACGATCTGTTGTTCGACCTACCAGACATTGTTGTGAAGCAACTCACTGCGAGCGGAAACGAATTCCGTCAATCTCTCGTGCAGGTTGAGAGGAGATTGTCATGCGGACGGCGTCACCAGTTCTGACAGGAAGATTCCGCGATATCGTCGCCCGCATGGGCGCGGTACTCCGCGCGCAGCGGGAAATCGACGCGGAGCGCGTGTTGCGGCGCTATCGCCACCTGCTGGACCAGCCGCACGAAGCGCCGTGTTTGAATGAAATTATTCCTGTTTCCCGTGAAGAGGATATCTTTGAAAATGCCAACGGAGTTGATCCGCGCGAGCGCACGAGCGACCACCCCAAATTCGAACGTGCGTAACGCCAGCATCGTCGCAATCGCGCTGACGGCAGCGCTCGTCGCTCTCGAACTGGTCGGCCTCGCGATGCTGGAGCGATCTCATGCTTACGCGCAGCCGTCGGTTCCACTCGTGCCGACCGTTTGCACCGAGAGCACCGATGTCCCCGTCTCGCAAATTCCCTACGATTGATCGGAGGGCAAATTGTGCCTGATGTCACGACTCTGATGCTGCTCAGCGTTGCCGTGTTCGCCGGCGCCTTTGTCTCCGGACTCTCGGGATTTGCCTTTTCCGCGGTAGCGGGCGCCATCCTGCTCCGGGTGTTTCAGCCGCTCGAAGCCGTACCGCTGATGATGGCGTGCAGCATCGGCGTGCAGGCCACCAATCTGTGGTCGCTTCGGCGCAATATCCGCTGGGAAGGCAGTCTGCTGCTGATCGTCGGCGGCTTGATCGGCGTTCCCATCGCGGTGTCGCTGCTCCAGAGCACCGATACGCATCTGCTCCGGCGCGGCTTCGGCATTATCGTTGCGCTCTATGCGGCCTACATGCTGCTGCGGCCGACGCTGGTGACGGCCGGCGAGGCGGTCGGGCGGCACTGGGTCGCGTTGATCGGGTTCGGTGGAGGACTGGTCGGCGGACTGACCGCGATGCCGGGCGCGATCCCGACGATCTGGTGCGACATGCGCGGCATGCCCAAGAGCGAGCAGCGCGGCCTGGTGCAGCCGTTCATCGCCGCGATGCAGCTGTTCGCGATCGCGCTGCTGTTCGGACATCAGGATCTGTCGTCAAAGGTCTTCGTCGATCTCGCGGTTAGCCTGCCGGCGCTGTTCGCAGGCTCCGCGCTGGGCGTGATCGCGTTCCACAGGGTCAACGAGACGGTCTTTCGCAAGACCGTGCTCGTTTTGTTGTTGCTGTCGGGGATTTCCCTGATCTAGTGCCCGACGGGTTGCACCGGCGCCGCGCTGGTGTCGCTGCCGTGATGCGTCAGCGGCTTCATGCCAGTGACGGTCCGCAGCAGCACATAGAACACCGGCGTCAGGAACAGGCCGAATACGGTGACGCCGATCATGCCGGAGAACACGGCGACGCCCATGGCGCGCCGCATCTCCGAGCCGGCCCCGGTCGAGAGCACCAGCGGCAGCACGCCCATGATGAACGCCATCGACGTCATCAGGATCGGGCGCAACCGCAGCCGGCTCGCCTCGATTGCGGCCCGGATCGGGGTGCGGCCTGCGAATTCGAGCTCGCGCGCGAATTCGACGATCAGGATCGCGTTCTTGGCCGAGAGTCCCACCAGCACGATCAAGCCGATCTGGGTGAAGACGTTGTTGTCGCCCTTGGAGATCCAGACACCGAACATAGCAGCCAGCAGACCCATCGGCACGATCATGATGATCGAGAGCGGCAAGGTCAGGCTCTCATAGAGCGCGGCCAGCACCAGGAACACCAGGAGGATCGCCAGCGGAAACACCCACAGTCCGGAATTGCCGGCGATGAACTCCTGATAGGTCAGGTCGGTCCATTCGAAGGCAAAGCCGGGCGGCAGCGTCTCCGCCGCGATCCGCGTCGCGACCTCCTGCGCCTGTCCGGAGGAGAAGCCGGGAGCAGCCGCCGCGTTGATATCGGAGGACAGGAAGCCGTTGTAGCGGATCGCCCGCTCGGGTCCCGCGCTCTGGCGAACGCTCAAGAGCGCCGAGAGCGGCACCATGTCGCCCGAGGACGAGCGCACCTTCAACTGCCGGATGTCGTCGGCGCGGGCGCGGAACGGCGCGTCGGCCTGCACCCGGACCGAATAGGTGCGGCCAAACTTGTTGAAGTCGTTGACGTAGTAGGAGCCCAGGTAAATCTGCAGCGTGTTGAACACCTCCGTCACGGGCACGCCCAATTGGAGCGCCTTGGTGCGATCGATGTCGGCGAACAGCTGGGGCACGTTGACCTGGAAGCTCGAGAACACGCCGGCGATCTCCGGCGCCTTCTGCATCGCCGCCATGAACGCCTTGGTCGCCTCGTTCAGCGCCTCATAACCGAGACCGGCACGGTCCTCGATCTGCAGCTTGAAGCCGCCGATGGTGCCAAGGCCGTTGACCGGCGGCGGCGGGAACATGGCGATGAAGGCTTCCTGGATGCCGGCATATTTCTTGTTCAGCTCGGCCGCCAGCGCGGGGCCGCTGAGAGAAGGATCCTTGCGCTCGTCGAACGGCTTGAGCGTGGAGAACACGATGCCGGCATTGGAGGAGTTGGTGAAGCCGGCGATCGACAGGCCCGGAAAGGCGACCGAACTCTCGACACCTGGCTGGGTCAGCGCGATGTCGCTCATCTTGCGGATCACCTCTTCAGTGCGATCGAGCGCTGCGCCGTCGGGCAGCCGCGAGAAGCCGACCAGATACTGTTTGTCCTGGCCCGGCACGAAGCCGCTCGGCACCTGCTGGAACAGAAGCGCGGTCACGCCGATCAACACCACATACAGTCCCATCACTGCGGCCTTGCCTGATATCACCTTGGTGACGGTGCCGCTGTAATTCTCCGACGAGCGTGTGAACACCTTGTTGAAGCCACGGAAGAACCAGCCAAGGCCCTTTTCCATGATGATCGTCAGCCGGTCCTTCGGCTCATTGTGTCCCTTGAGCAGCAGCGCCGACAACGCAGGCGACAGCGTCAGCGAATTGATGGCGGAGATCACGGTCGAGATCGCGATCGTCAGCGCGAACTGCTTGTAGAACTGCCCGGTGAGGCCGGAGATGAAGGCGAGCGGCACGAACACCGCGATCAGCACCATCGCAATCGCGATGATCGGCCCCGACACTTCGCGCATCGCCTGGTAGGTGGCGTCGCGCGGCGACAGCCCTCCCTCGATGTTGCGTTCGACGTTCTCGACTACGACGATGGCGTCGTCGACGACGATGCCGATTGCGAGCACGAGCCCGAACAGGCTGAGCGCGTTGATCGAGAAGCCGAACACGTGCATGACCGCGAATGTGCCGACGATCGACACGGGCACCGCCAGCAGCGGAATGATCGAGGCGCGCCAGGTCTGCAGGAACAGGATCACCACCAGCACCACCAGCGCGATCGCCTCCAGCAGCGTGTGAATGACGGCCTCGATCGAGGAGCGCACGAACTGGGTGGGATCGTAAACGATCTGGTAGGACACGCCTTCCGGCATATTCTTCTTGATCTCGGCCATGGTGGCACGGACATGATCGGAGATCTCCAGCGCGTTGGAGCCGGGCGCCTGGAAGATCGGAATCGCCACTGCCTGCTTGTTGTCGAGTAGCGAGCGCAGGCCGTATTCGGACGCGCCGAGCTCGATGCGGGCGACGTCGCGCAAGCGCACGACTTCGCCACGCGTACCGGTCTTGACCACGATGTCGCCGAATTGCTCTTCGTTCGCAAGCCGCCCTTCCGCGTTGACGGACAGCTGCAGGTCGATGCCCTTGACATTCGGGGAGGAGCCGACCACGCCGGCAGCGGCCTCGACGTTCTGCGCCTGGATCGCCTTGACGATGTCGCTTGCGGTGAGCCCGTGTTCGGCAGCCTTCTGCGGATCGACCCAGACCCGCATCGAATAGTCGCCGGCGCCATAGAGCTGGACGTCGCCGACGCCGTCGATCCGTGCAAGACGGTCCTTGACATTGAGCACGGCGTAATTGCGCAAATACGTCATGTCGTAGCGGCCGGTGGGCGACAACAGATGCACGACCATGGTGAGGTCGGGCGACGACTTCTTGGTGATGATGCCGAGCTGCCGCACGACGGCGGGCAGGCGCGGCTCGGCCTGCTGCACACGGTTCTGCACCAGCTGCGTCGCCTTGTCAGGATCGGTGCCGAGCCGGAATGTCACCGTCAGCGTCATCGCGCCATCGGTGGTCGCCTGGCTTGACATGTACAGCATGCCTTCGACGCCGTTGATCTGCTCTTCGATGGGAGTCGCCACCGTCTCGGCGATCACCTTGGGATTGGCCCCGGGATAGGTCGCGCGCACGAGGACGGAGGGCGGCACGACATCGGGATATTCCGAGATCGGCATCGCGAACAGCGAGATCAGGCCGGCGAGGAAGATCAGGACCGAGAGCACACCGGCAAAAATCGGACGATCGATGAAGAACTTCGAGAGATTCATGGCTTTGCCCCTGCGCGAGAGACGACCCTCCCGCCGTTCCCGGGCGCGGGAAAAGCCCGCAAATCCGGAAATCCAGAAGTGATGTCTTGGTAGTTCAACAAATTCGACATTCCGGCTCGCGCTGCCCGCGCGCTCCGGAAGCGGAGAATGCTAGCGTTGCACCACGTCCTGTTTGCTGTGGTTGGAGGCCTGCTGCGGCCCGCGCGCGCCCATCGACGCGATCTCCGTCTTGAGCAGGGCGCCGGGACGCACGCGCTGGAGGCCGTTGACGATAATGCGATCGCCGGTCTTCAGTCCCGTCGTCACGATACGCAACCCGTCGACCGAGCCGCCGAGGGTGATCGGCCGGTAGACCGCGCGGCTGTCGTCGCCGACCGCCATCACGAACTTCTTGTCCTGGTCGGTACCGATCGCGCGCTCGTCGATCATGACCAGCGATTGCTGCTTGGGCTGGCCCATGCGCACGCGGGCGAACTGGCCGGGGATGAGACGCCCGTCCTCGTTTCTGAACACCGCGCGGACACGGATGGTGCCGCTCTGGCCGTTGACCTGGTTGTCGATGAGCTGGATGTGGCCCTTGGCCGAGAGGCCGCCTGAGGTCGTCATCTCCACCGGGATCTGGTCCAAATTGCCGCGCTTGCCGGAGACATCTGCGATCGAGTTCAGCGCCCGCAGCACCACCTCCTCATCCGCATCGAACGACGCGTAGATCGGATTGACCGAGACCAGCGAGGTCAGCACGGGGGAGGCGGTGCCGGCGGCGACGAGATTGCCGACGGTGATTTCGATCTTGCCGACGCGGCCGTCCACGGGTGCACGTACCTCGGTGTAGTCGAGATTAAGCTTTGCGGTCTGGAGCGTCGCCTCGGCTGCCTTCACGTTGGCGATGGCCTCGCGGTTGGCGTTGTCGCGCTGGTCGTAGTCGCGCCGCGTCACCACGGCGTTGCCGACCAGCTGCGCGCCGCGCTCAAGTTCATTCTGCGTGAACACGACGCGCGCTTTCGCAGCTTCGAGCTGGGCCGCGGCCTTGTCGACCTCGGCTGCGTAGGGCGCCGGGTCGATCTTGAACAGGATGTCACCAGCCTTCACCAGCGCGCCTTCGATGAAGTTGGCCGACAGGATCGCGCCGGCCACGCGCGGGCGAAGCTCGACGCGTTGAATGGCCTCGAGCCGACCGGAGAAATCGTCCCACAGCACGGTCTGCTTTGGTTCGATCAGCGCGACCGTGACAGGGACGGCTTGCTCGGCCGCGGCGGTCGCGGTCGCCTGCGCGGAACGAAAGTAATGGCCGGTCGCGATCGAGCCGGCTACGGCGAGAGCGCCCACGATGGCGACGCCGCCCAGAAGGCGGCGGACATGGCCGGGGCGAGAGGTCTTTTGGGAGGGGGGCATTTGCGCTCCAGATATGTAGTGTTCACTACAGATGTGGAGCTGGATACCGCAGCGCAAGATACTTATGTACCATTCGCTAAGAAAATTGTAGCGGTTTACCGCAAGAATTGGCAAGTGGAAGAGAAAATAAAGCGAGAACAAAGAGATAGGATCCGGCGTTAGGGTCAGGGACGACGCCGATTTCGAGGAGAACAGGCACATGGGCATGGGACGCCCCCGCGAATTCGACGCCGAAACGGCGTTGGACCAGGCGATGGAAGTGTTTTGGCGCCATGGCTATGAGGGTGCCACGATCGCTCAGTTGACCGAAGCCATGGGGATCAATCCGCCCAGCCTCTATGCCTGTTTCGGCAACAAGGAAGGGCTGCTGAAGGCCGCGCTCGACCGCTATACCAAACTGCGCACCGTCTGGATGGACGAGGTCGTGGCAGCGCCGACTGCCCGCGACGTCGCCGAACGGATGCTGATGGGCATCGCCGACAAGCAGACCGATCCCGCCAACCCGCCCGGTTGCCTGCTCGTGCAGGGCGGCATTGCATGCGGCACCGGATCAGAAAGCGTCCCCTTCGAACTCGCCGCTCGGCGCGCCCAGAACGAGGACCAGCTTCGCGATCGTTTTGTTCGCGCCAAGGCCGAAGGCGATCTCAAGCCGACCTCGGATCCCGCGGCACTCGCGCGCTACGTTTCGGCCGTCTCCGTCGGCATGGGCGTGATGGCGTCCTCAGGCTCCGACCGCGAGGCATTGCAGCAGGTCGCGAGCGTGGCGGTGCAGGCGGTCGAGGCGCAGTCGACTGCAAGAACCTGACGATCGTTGGGGGTCTTCGCCTCTCATCTCTCCGATTGCGTGGCAGACAGCGACGGCGGCGGGACGAAGCCGCCGAACGCGCGTTCGATCAGTCCAGCGAGCGCAATCGGTGTGCGGTCCTCGAGATAAGGCCCGATGATCTGGACGCCGATCGGCAGGCCCGATGGCGTGCGCTCGATCGGAACGGCCGTTGCAGGCAGTCCGCAGGTCGAAGCGGGGTCTGCCCAGATGAAGCACGCATCGGCATAGGGATAGAGCTGTCCATCGATATCGAGTTGCCGCGCGTCGAACGGCTCGGACTGGTCCTGGGGAAAGGCCGGTACGGCTGCGGCCGGGTAGATTACTGCGTCGAACTCGCGGAACAGCTCCTGCCATCGTTGTTGCAGCCGCAGGCGCGCCGCGTCGGTCGCCAGCCATTCGCGATGGACCATCGCCCAGCCGCGCGCGCGCTCGGCCTGCAGGCTGCGGTCGTCGGGCGAGAGTTCTGCGGCAACTCCTTGCGCCTCTGCGAGGGCGGCCGGTGTCAGGCGTGGACTTCGCGCTGCGTTCAACAGCTTCATATAAAGGCGGGCGGATTCGGCGAGATCAGGCAGAGACGCACTCGAGCGCGCGACGCGTGCGCCTGATCGTTCGAGCCGTTCCGACAACCGCCCGATGGCGGAACGCACGGCATCGCCTGTCGGCATCAACGGATGCGTATCGATCACGAGAATCCTGAAACCCCTGAACTGGTCGTGTCGTGAGGCCGGCAACGCAAGACGATAGCCGATCCCGTCGCGCGTCTCGTCGGGGCCGGCGATCACGTCGAGCGCGAGTGCGAGATCCGAGGCAGTGCGCGTCATTGGTCCAACGACGGCGAGATCACCCTGGCCGGCAACGGGCGGTGCCGGCGGAAGGCTGTATCCGCGTAGCGGGACGAGGCCGAGGCTCGGCTTGTGTCCGAACACACCGCAGAAATGCGCGGGCACCCGGATCGAGCCGCCAATATCCGAGCCGATCGACAGCGGTCCGAATCCCGCAGCCAGCGCCGCTCCTGATCCGCCTGAAGAGCCGCCGGGCGATCGGCCGAGATCCCACGGATTGTTCGTCGTACCGTAGATGTCATTGTAGCTCTGGAAATCTCTGAGGCCGATCGGGATATTGGTCTTGCCGATGATGACAGCACCCGCCGCCTTCAACCGCGAGACGACAAGGGCGTCCTCCGCGGGTTGGAAATCTTTGAAATGCGGAAAGCCCCACGTCGTCGGCAGGCCAGCGACGTTGAACGGTTCTTTCAACGTCACGGGGATGCCGAGCAATGGCTGCCGCTCGCCGCGACCAAGTGCGGTATCGGCGGCGCGCGCGGCGTCTCGTGCGCGATCGAAATCGCGAACGATGACGGCATTGATCTGCCCGTCCAGCGCCTCGATGCGCGCGATCATATGCTCGATCAACTCGGACGCAGAAAGCTTGCGCGCGTGCAGGGCGCTCAGCAATGTGCTGATCGAGCCGTAGTCCCAGTCAGTGGCGGTCAATCCGGGCGGCATCACGATCTCCATTGTCTTGCATCGCCGCGTCGATGTCGCTCGGCTGCAAATCGATCCGAGTATCGAGCATGCAATTTGGCGGATGGTATGAGGAGGCCACGCAACGGGAACCAGATCTGTCCGCGGGTCGGGGGCCGGAGGCGGCGCCTGGCCATCAGATCGCGGGATACCCACTGCTTGCCGCGGTCTATGCGCGATCGAGGGCTCTGTACGGGCTGCTGCTCACGTGGCATTGGGGGCGGCGAAGCCTGGATACTGACGACCATGTTCGCCCTGACATTCCTTGGGACCTCCGCCAGCGTTCCGTCGGCGGAGCGCAACCATCCGGCTCTCCTGGTGGAGGCCACGGGCAAGCGCGTCCTCATCGATTGCGGCGAGGGCACGCAGCGCCAGTTGCTGCGCAGCGGCGCGGGCTTTCGACGGCTTGACCGCATTCTGCTGACGCATGCCCATCTCGATCACGTGCTCGGTATCCCCGGTCTCTTCTCGACGCTGGGGTTGCGTCAGCAATCGGACGCGATGACCGTCTATGGAGGCCAGGGCACGCTCGACATCGTCATCCGCATGCTTGCCGGCCTGTGGGGCGCGGGCAGGGCGCCGATCCCGGTGGAGTTCGCACCGCTGACCGAAGGACAGGTTATCGACGCCGGCGACTTCACCATCGATTGCTTTCCGGTTCGTCACCGCGACACCGACAGCTTTGGTTTTTGCTTCCAGAGTCCGGCACGCCGCCATCTTGAGCGGGAGCGCCTCGCCGAGCTCGGTGTTCCCGATGGGCCGCTGCGCGGAGAACTGGCCGCGGCACGACCAGTCGTGATCGCCGGCCGCACGATCTATCCCGAAGACGTCATGGGGCCGCCGAGCGGCGGCAGGAAGATTGTGGTCATCGGCGACACCGAAACCACTGACGGGCTGTCCAGGCATGTCGCCGACGCCGATCTGCTGGTGATCGAGGCGACCTTCCTCGATCGCGACGCCGCGACCGCCCGGGACTATGGTCATCTCACCGCGCGCGAGGCGGCTTCATTTGCCGCCGCGAACAACGTCAGGCAACTCGTGCTGAATCACATGTCGGGGCGTTATCGCGACGAAGAGATTCTGGCCGAAGCGACAGCGATTTTTCCAAACACGCGGATCGCCGCCGACTTCGATCGCGTCGTGATTTAGCGGCACCGCTCAAAGAGAGCGCAATCTCTGACGGTCTGTTTGTGAGCTGCTTAACCTGCGGTGGCTGGGGAACTAGGATTCGAACCTAGACAAACAGAGTCAGAGTCTGTTGTGCTACCGTTACACCATTCCCCAACGGAATAGCCGAACAAATTCAATGACTTGTTGATTTGTCCGGCTGTGGCCGATGGCACTTATCGCGCAAATCACGGCTCAAGCGTGGAGGGTTTCTACCCGCTCGGCTGTGGGCTGGCAAGCGCTGCGACGCAGGGATGTTTTGCGGTCCACATGGGACGTGCGGGCCGCGGCATCATGGGCTCCGGCGGAGCGCCGCGGCGGTGCGCGACCGTTTGCCTCATCCGAAAATCACGTTTCCTGGTCGGATCGTCACGCACCGCATCGTCCTTCGGACACACAACCCAAGGAGATCCGTGATGCCCTATGTCGATGGTTTCGTGCTGGCCGTGCCGAAGGACAACATCGAGGCTTACAAGGCGCTGGCGAAAACGGCCTGCGCGATCTGGATGGAGCACGGTGCGCTCGATTATGTCGAATGCATCGGCGACGACGTGCCCTACGGCGAGCTGACTTCGTTTCCGCGCGCGGTGATGGCGAAGGAGGACGAGATCGTGGTGTTCGCCTGGATCGTCTATCGCGACCGGGAGACTCGCGACACCGTCAACAAGAAGGTGATGGCGGACCCGCGGCTGAAGTTGGATGGTATGCCGTTCGACGGCAAGCGCATGATCTACGGCGGCTTCACGACGCTGCTGCGGGCGAGCGACGTGATGGGGTAAGGGCGCTGACCCGGCCCACACGTCGGTGCTTGTCCATGCAGCGTCGTGGCAAGCCGTTTTACTTGCCGGTACGGGGCCAGCATGCCATCCTCTCATCGCCAGGCATAAACAACCGGAAGCGGGCGCTTAGCCGAGCTTCCAAAAAAACTGGTTGGGGAAACCCTTGGGAGGTTTGATTTCATGAGATTGAAGCACGTCACCGGGCTGCTTTGCGCGGCCGCGATGTCCCTTGCGCTCGCTTCAGCCGCGCAGGCCCAGGACAAGGTCGTCAAGATCGGCGCGATCCTGCCGATGTCCGGCGGCACCGCCTCGATCGGGGCGCACGCCAAGGCGGCGCTCGAGGTCGCAATGGACATCATCAACAACGCTCATCCCGAGCTCGGCACTCTGCCGCTGGCCAAGAACGCAGGCCTTGCGGGCCTCGGCGGCGCCAAGATCGAGATCGTGTTCGCCGACAACCAGGGCAACCCGGCGACAGGCCAGAACCAGGCGCTGCGCCTGATCACGGAAGACAAGGTAGCCGCCGTGTTCGGCTCGTATCAGTCCGGCGTCACGCTGACCTCGAGCGCCATCGCCGAAAAATACGGCATTCCCTTTCTGAACTCCGAGTCGGTCGCCGCCAATCTCACCGAGCGCGGCTTCAAATGGTTCTTCCGCACCACGCCGATCGCCACCGACTTCGCCAAGGCCTATGTCGATTTCCTCGCCGACATCGAGGCGCAGGGCGCCAAGACCGATGCAATCGCGCTGGTTCACGACAACACCGAATACGGCACCTCGGTCGCCAACACGATCAGCGCCGCCTTCAAGGAGAAGGGCCAAGCCATCGCAGTTGACGTCGCCTATCCCGTCAATGCGACCGATGTTCAGGGCCAAGTGCTCCAGCTCAAGGAGAAGAAGCCCGACGTGATCATCATGATCAGCTACACGTCGGATGCAATCCTGTTCGCCAAGACCATGCAGTCGCTCGACTACAAGCCGGCGGTGCTTTTGGCCGATGACGCCGGCTATTCCGATCCCTCCTTCATCAAGGCGGTCGGCAAGATATCGCAAGGCGTCTTCAACCGTTCGTCATGGTCGGTGGGGCCGGCCGGCTCACCATCGGCCATCATCGCCGACATGTACAAGAAGAAGAGCGGCGAGGAGATGGACGACACCGTCGGCCGTCAGATGCAGGGCTTCTTCGTGCTGGCCGACGCGATCGACCGCGCCGGCTCGACCGACCCGGCAAAGATCCAGGCCGCGTTGAAGACGACCGATCTGAAGCCCGAGCAATTGATGATGGGTTACAAGGGCGTGAAGTTTGACGACAAGGGCCAGAATATCCTCGCCTCCGGGCTCATCATCCAGCTCCAGGATGGCGAGAACTACACCGCGGTATGGCCGAAGGCCAACGCCGCGAAGGCGCCGGTGCTGCCCTACAAGGGCTGGTGAGATTGAAGGCGGGGCTGCGCGCCCCGCCATTTCCGAAATGATTTGATCAGAGCAACGCTGGCTCATGTCCTTTGTACTCGTGCAGGTGATCGTCGGCGGACTTCTGCTTGGCGCTGTCTATGCCCTGTTTTCCTCAGGCCTCACGCTGGTGTGGGGCATGATGAACATCGTCAATTTCGCGCATGGCGATTTCGTCATGCTCGGCATGTACGTCGCCTATGTCGTCTACACGCTGTTGGGAGGAGGGCCGATCCTCGGCGCGCCGCTGGCAACCCTGGTGCTCGCGACCGTCGGCGTCGTCGTCTATTTCGCCCTGATCCGCGATATCATGAAGGGACCGATGCTGGCGCAGATCCTCGGCACTTTCGGGCTTGCGCTATTGCTGCGTTATTCCGTGTTCTGGTGGTTCGGGGCCAACTTCCTGTCGATGCCTCCGGACATCGTGGGCGGCACTTATGCGTTCGCGGGCCTGCGCATCGAGGCCTCGCGGCTGCTTGCCGGCGTGGTCGCGCTGCTGGTCACGCTCGGGCTGCATCTGCTGCTCACGCGGACCTCGCTCGGCTCGAAAATGCTGGCGGTGGCGGAGGATCAAACAGCGGCCCAGCTCATGGGCATCCGTCCCGATACCATGCAGGCGATCGCCTGGGCGATTGCGGCCGGTGCCACCGGGCTTGCCGGCGCGCTGATTGCGAACTTCTTCTACATCGTGCCGACCGTCGGCGAGACGCTTGGCATCGTCGCCTTCGTCACGGTGTCGCTCGGCGGTTTTGGCAGTGTGCCGGGCGCCCTTGTCGCAGGCCTGCTGATCGGCATGATCGAATCGCTGTCGGGCTATCTGATCGGCGCGATCTACAAGGACATCGTCGTCTATGTCCTGTTCCTGCTCTTCCTCTGGTTCCGGCCGCAAGGCCTGATGGGCAAGACCTGATGGGAAGGCTGTGATGCGGCGCTTGATCTGGCTCTCGGTCGTCGCAGCGTTCGCGATCTGCTATCCGCTGCTGCTGTCCTCGCCGTTCCAGCAGCGTCTGGGCGCGCTGGTGCTGCTTTATGCGATTGCAGCGTCCGCGTGGAATATCGTCGGCGGCTATGCCGGCCAGGTCTCGGTCGGCCACGTCGTCTTTTTCGGCTGCGGTGCTTATGCCGCGATGGGATCCTACGCAAAGTTCGGCCTGTCGCCCCTGTTCGGCATCCCCGGCGGGATCGTGCTCGCCGTGGGCTTGGCCGCGATCATCGGCGTGCCGACGCTGCGTCTGTCGGGCCATTATTTCAGTATGGCGACCATCGCGGTCGCCGAGACGATGCGGCTGATCGTGACCAACACCGACTGGCTCGGTGCGGCCGTCGGGCTCTCAGGGCCGACCGTGCCGCGCAACATCTTCGATCTCTCGTTCCTGTCGTCGCTGCCGTATTACTATCTCTTCCTCGCAATCCTCGTGATCACGCTGTTGATCACCTGGTGGATGACCAACAGCCGCATGGGATTTTACCTGCGCGCGATCAAGGACTCCGAGCGCGCGGCGCGCTCGCTCGGCGCACCCGCCAGTCGCACCAAGCTCTACGCCTACATGCTGAGTGCGGCGCTGACGAGCGTCGCCGGCGCGCTCTATGCCATGATGTTCGGCTTCGTCGACCCCGAGTCCGGGTTCGGGATCCTGATTTCGGTGAAAATCCTGATCATGGCGGCGCTGGGCGGGGCAGGGCTGTTGTTCGGGCCCCTGGTCGGTGCCGCGATCCTGGTGCCGCTGGAGGAGATCTCGAACAGCTGGCTCGGCGGCAAGGGCGCCGGGCTCACCTTCGTGCTCTATGGCGCGATCATCGTGGTGATCGCGCGCTTCCAGCCCGGCGGTCTGCTCAGCCTGTTCACTCGGCGCAGCAAGCCGACGAAGGACACGGGAGCTGGCCATGCTCCTTGAGGCACGCGAAATTACGAAGGCGTTCGGAAGCTTCAAGGCGTTGGACGATGCCTCCGTGACCTTGGAGCAAGGCGACATCCTCGGCCTGATCGGCCCGAATGGCGCGGGCAAGTCCACCTTCTTCAATTGCCTGACTGGCGATCTCAAGACCACTTCGGGCTGCGTCCTGTTCGAGGGCCGTGACATCACCGACTTCGCGCCGGAGCTGCGCGCCGGGCTTGGGCTCGCTCGTACCTTCCAGGTGCCGCAGACATTTGAGGGCATGACGGTGCTGGAGAACGTCATGATCGGCGCATTCCTGCGCACCTCGCATCGCAAGGACGCCGAGACCAGGGCGCGCGCGGTGCTCGAGCGCGTCGGCATGATCAGGCTTGCGGATGCGCCGGCGCGCTCGCTCGGCACCCCCGGTCGCAAGCGGCTGGAGATCGCGCGGGCGCTGGCAACCGAACCGAAGGTGCTTCTGCTCGACGAAGCCATGGCCGGCCTCAACGCCCATGAGGTGAGGCTCGCCATCGACCTCGTGCGCGACATCCATCGTTCCGGCATCACCCTCGTGATCGTCGAGCACATCATGGAAGTGATCATGTCACTCGCCAGCCGCGTGATGGTGTTCCACCAGGGCAAGGAGATCGCCCGCGGATCGCCGCGCGAGGTCACATCCAACCCGGCGGTGATCGAGGCCTATCTCGGCAAGCGTGCAGCCAAGGCAGCGGCCGGCCACACGCCGGTCGAACTGATGGGCGGGCCGGACCTATGAGCGGGCCGTTGCTGCGGATCGAGCACCTCGAGGTGCGCTACGGCGATCTCATCGGCGTGTCCGACGTCTCGCTGGAGGTTCCTGAAGGCAGCGTCGTGGCGCTACTCGGCTCCAATGGCGGCGGCAAGACCACGACGCTGAACGCGATCGCCGGCCTCATTCCCGTGCATTCCGGATCGATCCGCTTTCGCGGCGAGGATATCGCCGGCGAGAGAGCCTTTGCGATCGTGCGCAAGGGGCTGGCGCTGTCGCCAGAAGGCTGGCGGCTGTTCGTGCAGCAGAGCGTCGAGAACAATTTGATGCTTGGCGCAACGCCGCTGCGCGACAAGTCGCGCCAGGCCACGCTGCTCGAACGTGTCTACGAGATCTTTCCGCGCCTGAAGGAGCGCCGCAACCAGCGTGCCGGCACCATGTCCGGTGGCGAACGGCAGATGCTCGCGGTCGGGCGCGCGCTGATGAGCGACCCGAAGCTGTTGATGCTGGATGAACCTTCGCTCGGTCTCGCGCCGGCGGTGGTCGAGTCCATGTACGAGACCTTCGGCCGCCTGCATCGCGAGGGCCTGACCATTCTGCTCGCCGAGCAGTCGATCGAGCTCGCACTGGAGGTCTCGGATTTCGCCACGGTGCTCCAGGTCGGCAAGAGCGTGCTGTCGGGCACGGCGGCGGCGCTCGCGGAGGATCCGCAGGTGCAGAAGGCTTATCTGGGCGTGGACTGACCGATTTTCCGCCTGGAGGCGCCCGGTATCGGCGGCGTTAGGCTGCAAAATGGATATGCAACAGTGACGGGGAGGCGTCGCTACTTGATCTTGTCGTAGGCCGCCGCGAAATCGCCGAGCGGCATCGGGATCGCGATCGTTTCCTTCGCCATGTTCTGGAAGGAGACCTTGAGCTGCTTGCCCGACCGCAAGGTCGCAAGCAGGTCCGGTGCGATTGGCGTGGAGGCGTAGCAGCCGCGGTTCTCGCAGGTCTGGATCTGGAGATCGACCGTCTTGCCCTCGTCAACCTGGAGCTTGGCGCCGATGGGAAGGTTGAGGCCAAGCGGCAATTGCAGCAGCGCCACCGGTGTGCGGGTGTCGGGCGCGATGCGGATGTTGATCAGAACGATGGTCTGGCCGGTCTTGGTCAGCACCGCGTTCTGCTCCATCGCGCATTCGAGCGGTGCGTCGCGGCTGACGCTGGTGCAGCGCACGACCCAGCCGGGCTGCTGCGCCGCAGCGCCGTCAGCCTGCGGCTGCGTCGGAGCCGGTGCGGGCTGTGCCGCCGGGGCAGACGGAGCTGCGTTCTTCTTGGCGCCTTGCTGGGCATGCGCGGCACCCGCCGACACCAGGAGAGCGGCTGCTAAGGCGACAAGTCTGGATTGCAAGGGCATGGCAAGACCGCGTTGACGTGAACCGAGGGCCTCGCTGTAACGTCGTGAGGCGCGCGGTGCAAGCTGCTACTCGGCAGCTTCCTTAACGGTGCCGTGCTCGACCGTCTCGTCGCCTTCGCCGTCACCCTTGCGGCCCCAGCCCGAGAACCAGTTGTTGAGCTCGTCGAGATAGAGATAGACGACCGGGGTGGTGAACAGCGTCAGCGCCTGGCTGACGATCAGACCGCCGACCATGGCGTAGCCGAGCGGCTGGCGAATCTCGGCGCCGGTGCCGTGGCCGAGCATCAGGGGCACGCCGCCGAGCAGGGCAGCCATCGTCGTCATCATGATCGGACGGAAGCGCAACAGCGCTGCCTGCCGGATCGATTCCGCCGGCGTCTTGTGCTCGTCGCGCTCCGCGGCGATGGCGAAGTCCACCATCATGATGCCGTTCTTCTTCACGATGCCGATCAGCAGAATGACTCCGATCAAAGCAATGAGGCTGAACTCGAAGCCCGCCGCCATCAGGATCGCGAGCGCGCCGACGCCGGCCGAGGGCAGGGTCGACAGAATCGTGATCGGATGGATGTAGCTCTCGTAGAGGATGCCGAGGATCAGATAGACCACGACCAGCGCGGCGAGGATGAGGAGCGGCACGGTGCCGAGCGACTGCTGGAACGCCTGTGCCGTGCCCTGGAAGCTCGAATTGAGCGTCGGCGGCGCGCCGAGATCGGCCATCGCCTTCTGCACGGCCTCCGTGGCCTGGCCGAGCGCGACGCCCTGGGCGAGGTTGAAGCTGATCGTGATCGCCGGGAACTGGCCCTGGTGGCTGATTGAGAGCGGCCGAACCGGGTCGGTGCTCCAGGTCGCAAACGTTGACAGTGGCACCTGGTCGCCGGTCAGCGGAGATTTCAGGTAGAGCTTGTTCAGGCTCTCGAGGCTGCCCTGCATCTCCGGCAGGATCTCAAGGATCACCTTGTAGGTGTTGAGCTGGGTGAAATACTGCGTGACCTGACGCTGTCCGAACGCGTCGTACAACGTATCGTCGATCAGCTGCGGCTGAATTCCGTAACGCGCTGCAGTATCGCGGTTGATCTTGAGCTGAACCGTGGTGCCCTGGGTCTGCTGGTCGGTCGCGACGTCGCGCAGTTGCGGCAAGGTCTGCATCTTGGCGAGGATCTTCGGCGCCCAGTCGTTGAGCTCGGCGAGATCTGCGTCCTGCAGGGTGAACTCGAACTGCGTACGGGTCGGCCGGCCGCCGAGCCGGACGTCCTGGGCCGCCTGCATGTAGAGGCGGGCGCCGGACACCTTTTCGAGCTTGGGACGCAGCCGGGCGATGATCTGCTGCGCGGAGGCATTGCGGACGCTGAGCGGCTTCAACGTAATGAACATGTTGCCGTTATTGCCGGCGCGGCCGCTGCCGCCGATGTTCATTGCGATCGTTGCGACGTCGGGATCGTCCATCACGATCTTGCCAAGTTCGACCTGGCGACGCTGCATCTCCGCGAACGAGATGTCCTGGGAGGCTTCCGAGGTCGCGGTGATCAGGCCGACGTCCTGTTGCGGGAAGAACCCTTTCGGGATCAGGACGAACAGATAGACCGACAGGGCAAGGGTCGCGAAGAAGATCGTGAGCGTCGTGCGGCGCCAGGCCAGGGCATGGTCGAGCACCCATTCGTAACCGCGCAACATCCGGTCGAATCCGCGCTCGCTCCATTGATAGAACTTGCCGTGGGTAACCTCGCCATGGGCGCGCAGGAAGCGCGAGGCCATCATCGGGGTCAGGGTCAGCGATACGAACATCGAGACGAAGATCGTCATCGCCAGCACGACTGCGAATTCACGGAACAGGCGTCCGATGATGCCGCCCATCAGCAGCAGCGGAATCAGCACCGCGACCAGCGAGATGCTGATCGACACGATGGTGAAGCCGATTTCCTTGGAGCCCTTGAAGGCGGCCGCCATGGGCGATTCGCCTTCCTCGATGTAGCGCGTGATGTTCTCGAGCATCACGATGGCGTCGTCGACGACGAATCCAACCGCGATGGTGAGGGCCATCAGCGACAGATTGTCTAGCGAATAGCCAACGACCCACATCAAGGCGCACGCGCCCAGCAGCGCCAGCGGCACCGTGATGGTGGGAATGACGGTCGCCCAGAAACTGCGCAGGAAAATGAAGATGACCATGACCACCAGGGCAATGGTCAGCAGCAGCGTGAACTGGACGTCCTCAACCGCGGCGCGGATCGTCGTGGTGCGGTCGCTGATGAGCTCGATCTTGATCGCGGGCGGGATCGCGGCGACGAGGCGAGGCAGGGTGGCCTTGATCCGGTCGACAGTCTCGATAACGTTGGCGCCCGGCTGCTTGAATATCACCAGGAAGACGCCGCGCTTGCCATTGGCCCAGGCCGCCTGCTTGGCGTCTTCGGCGCCGCTGACCGCCTGGCCAACATCGCGGATTCGCAAGGGACCACCATTGCGATAAGCGATGATGACGTCGTTCCAGTCCTTGGCCTGGGTGAGCTGGTCGTTGGCGTAGATCGTGTAGGCGCGCTTCGGACCGTCGATGTTACCCTTCGGGCTGTCGACCGTGGTGATCGCAATCTGGCTGCGCACGTCCTCCATCGACAGGCCCTTGGCGACGAGTTTCGCCGGGTCGATCTGGATGCGGATGGACGGTTTCTGCTGGCCGCCGATGAAGACCTGCGCGACCCCGGAGAGCTGGCTGATCTGCTGGGCGAGCTGGGCGTCGACCGCGTCGCTGACACTGGTCAGCGGCAATGTCTCGGAGGTCGCCGACAGCAGCAGGATCGGGGCGTCGGCCGGGTTGACCTTGCGATAGGTCGGCGGCGAGGGCAGGTTCTTCGGCAGCTGACCGCTCGCGGCGTTGATGGCGCCCTGCACGTCGTTGGCGGCGCCGTCGATGCTGCGGTTGAGGTCGAACTGGATGGTGATCGACGCGGTGCCCAGATAGCTCGTCGAGGTCATTTGGGCGATGCCCGGGATCTGGGCGAATTGCCGTTCGAGCGGCTGGGCCACCGACGAAGCCATGGTCTCTGGGCTGCCGCCCGGCAGATTGGCTGTGATCTGGATGGTCGGGAAGTCTACCTGCGGCAGTGGCGCGACCGGCAGCAGGGGATAGGCGACGAGACCGACGAAGAGAATGCCGGCCATCAGCAACGAGGTGCCGATGGGATAACGGATGAAAGGTGCCGAAATCCCGCCCGCGTTCATTCCTGTCGGACCTTGTTCTGGGCCGGATCCGTACTCGCCACGGCCGTGGAGACGAGGCTTCCGGGCTGGACCTTGAATTGGCCGCCGGTGATCACTTGCTGCCCGGGCGTCAGCCCTTCGTCGACGACCGAACGTCCGTCGATGCTGTAGCTGACCTTGATCTTGTGCACCTCGGCCTTGTTGTCCTGATTGACAGAATAGGCGTAGAGGCCGTTGGTGGAGTGCTGGACCGCGTCATCCGGGACAACGGTCGCATCCTTGAGGGTGCGCACCAGCAGGCGTGTCGACACCGATTGACCGGGCCAAAGCGCGTGGTCCTTGTTCTCGAACACCGCCTTGAGCCGGATCGTGCCGCTGCTGGTGTCGACCTGGTTGTTGATGACGGCAAGCTTGCCCTCGGCCAGCGTCTTCTTGCCGTCGGTCGTGAAGGCGATCACCCTGAGCGCGCCGGCCTTCTGGCCCTCGCTGATATAGGGCAGCTGATCCTCTGGCGCGGTGAAGATCACCGAGATCGGCTCGACCTGCGAGATCGTGACGATGCCGGTCTGCGTCGAGGCGTTGACGATGTTGCCGATGTCGACCTGGCGCAGGCCCGCGACGCCGGTGATCGGCGCCTTGACCTGGGTGTAGTCGAGCTGGGTCTGCGCGTTGGAGATCGCAGCATCATCGGCGGCGATCTGTGCGGTGAGCTGGGCGACCGTGGAGCGCTGGGTGTCGACCCGCTGGGCGGTGGCGAATTCGCCGAGCTTCATGGCGCGCTGGAGCTCGAGATTGGCGTTGGCCAGATTTGCCTCGTCCTGGGCCTTCTTGGCCTTGGCCTGGTCGAGCGTGGCTTGATAGGGACGGGGATCGATCGAGGCGAGAAGCTGGCCCTCCTTGACGATCTGGCCTTCGGTGAAGGCGATCTTGTCGATCTGGCCATCCACCCTGGTCCGGACTTGGACGGTGTTGAAGCCCGCAACCGTGCCCAGACCGGTCAGGTAAACCGGAAAGTCCACCTTCTGAACTGGCGAAACGCTCACGGGGACGGCGGACGGGCGCTGCGGCCCCTTTTGTGCGGTCTGGGTTTTTCCGGCGTCGGGCGAGCCGAATTTCTGCCAACCATAGTAACCTGCGGAGGCCACGGCCGCGATGATCAGAATCCAGAGGATCGGCCGGGACTTTTTCATATCGTCTCGTGTCGGCTCTTATGCCCTAAGCTACGAATTATGAGGCAATCATAGGGTTCCAGGAGGCTTGTATAATACACGCCAAGTTCCAGTGTAAACAGCACTATCGGTTGAGAATCCTAAACAATTGGAAAGCTTTGCACGGGTTAGGCAGCTCCGTGTCACTACGGTGTGCCGTGCTGCATTCCCCCCTCAGGAACGATCAGCGTGCAAAGTTTGTGCAATGCTCGAAAGCGGTGTGCTCTGGACTGAGCGGCGCCGCGCCTAGGCCGCAAGGCGACGGCTGGCAGGAACGGTTCTAATCGTGCGGAGCTCGTTTCGGTTGTCAGGGAAATCGGCATCGGTCATATCGACGCGCCACAACGGGAGCGCAGCATGGACGAACTGAACGGCAAGCTGATCGCGTGTCAGATCCTGATCACGGGACTGATCGCACGCGTCGCCAACGAGCAGCGTGATCCCTTGCGCTTTCTCACCGAGTTCCGCGACGAGATCAGAGCCGTCGTCAACGGCGTCAACATCGCAGGCATGGACAACAGCGACCGCGTGCGCGCGGTGGCGCGGAAGACCGTCGATGAATTGTTCTCGTTGATGAAGCCGCCAAGCAGCGATTGACCATGCGCCCGCGACCGCCGATTTAGCAGCATTTTCACGCGCTCTTTAGAACGACTCCAATCTCGATTTAGAACGATTTCAAACGGCAGTTTAGAATCGCTTTGATCTGGACTTATTCAAGCGTTCTCGCGGCTTACTCGCATTGACCCGCAATTTTGCGGCCGATACCAACACTCCAATCGCTCATCGAAGTGAATGGGCGAACTGGAATATGGGGCGTGTTTGGTAATGGGGCAGGTGGTCGCACCGAAGTCGTTGCGTTCGGTCGCAGCATTCGATGAAAAGTTCACGAGCGTTTCCGGCAAGAAGGTCTCCGCTGTCGCGGGCCTGATCGCAGCAGCATCGGTGTCGAGCGGCGCGGAGGCGCAGCAGTCGAACCTGCCGCCGGTGACGGTCGATGCGCCGGTCGCGCGTCCGCGCCCGGTGGCTTCGAAGCCGACGGCGGATCAGGTCCGCGCGCGCAATGCGCTTCGCCGCGCCGCGCAGCGGCAGCAGGCGGCGCAGCAGACCGCTCCCACCACGCCGTCCGGCGAGGTTGACCGCAATCCGTATTCGGATCCGGCGGCGCCATACAAGGTCGACCACGTCCAGGCCTCCGGCAAGTTTCCCGAGCCGATGCTGAACACGCCGAAGACCATCACCGTGCTCAGCAAGGAAGTTCTCGAGGACAAGAACGCCACGACGCTGAAGGAGATCGGGCGGTCGACCGCCGGCGTGACGCTGGGTTCGGGGGAGGGGGGCAACGCGTTCGGCGACCGCTTCTTCATCCGCGGCTTCGATGCGCGCAACGACGTCTTCATCGACGGTATCCGCGATCCCGCGGTCTCAATCCGCGAAAACTTCTTCACCGAGCAGATCGAGATCCTGCGGGGCCCCGCCTCGTCCTACGCCGGCCGCGGCACCGCTGGCGGTGCCATCAACATCGTCACCAAGCAGGCGGGCGACGTCAATTTCAAGCGGATGGATACCGAGTTCGGCACCGACAGAACCAAGCGCGTCACGCTCGACGTCAACCAGGTCGTCGATCCGACCTTCTCCGTGCGCGTGGGCGGCCTGTTCCAGGACGCCAACGTCGCCGGCCGCAACTATATCACCGACGATCGCTGGGGTTCTTTCATCTCGACCAAGTACACCCCGACCAACGACATCAAGATCACGACGAACTATGTCCACACCGATCTCAGCGGCTACCCGGATTTCGGCGTGCCCTTCTACAGGCAGGGCAATGTCCCCGTGACGTCGGCGGGCATTCCGCGCGGAAACTGGTACGGCTTTCTCAACCGCGACTTCCAGACGGCGCGGCAGGATTTCGGCACCGGCACGATCGAGTACAAGGTCAACGATGCCATCACGCTGACCAGCAAGGTGCGCGGCGAGCACTCGCTGCTGAATTATATCGGCACGCTGCCGCAGAACCCGATCACGACCAGCCCCAATCCGCTGCTCTGGACCACGACGGCCAGTGCGCAGAGCCGCTACCAGAACGTGGATGTATGGGCCAACCAGAACGAGGCCACATTCAAGCTCAACACCGGCGGGGTCAAGCACACCGCAGTGTTCGGCGTCGAATATGCCAACGAAAACATCTCGATCGACCGTTACACCGGCCTCTCGTCCGAACTGTTCGGCGGCGGCTCGACCAGCAACGGAGCGGTCACGGGGGTCAATCTCTACTCGCCGCAGTACACCTACATTCCCTTCAGCAACACGCCGTCGCTGGTTGGAAATCCGACGCGCTACGGTGTCAACACCAGCAGCGTCTACGTCATGGACACCGCGAACTGGCAGGACACCATCATTGTGAACGGCGGCGTGCGCTACGACGGCTACAGCCAGAGTTCGTCGACCAACCCGGCCTATTTGAAGCAGAATGCCGATCTCGTGAATTACAACGTCGGCGCGGTCTACAAGCCGATGTCGATCGGCAGCCTGTATGCAGCCTATGCGACCTCGGCCAATCCGTTCGGGTCGGAACTTGATGCGACCGCGACCGATTACGGTGGTGTTCCGCCCAACACGGCCGTTTTGCTCGGACCCGAGCGTAACAAGGCGATCGAACTCGGCACCAAATGGGAGCTCGCCGACCGTCACCTGTTGGTAACCGGTGCGCTGTTCCAGACGACCAAGGACAACGCGCGCGAGACCGTCAACAATCTGCTGACCTCGGGCGCTGCCTACAGGATCCAAGGCATCGACATCGAGGCCGAGGGCAAGCTCACCGACCGCTGGAGCATTTTTGGCGGTCTGGTGCTGATGCAGTCGAAGGTCACGCAGAGCGGCGTTGCCTCCAACATCGGTCTGCAGCTCGCCAACATTGCCCACCAGTCGTTCAGCATGCTGACCAAGTACAAGTTCGACGGCGGCTGGGAACTCGGCGGCCAGGCGGTGTACCGCTCGAAGGTCTATGGCGGCACGTTCGCGGCCAACACCAACGAGTTGCCGAGCTACTGGCGTTTCGACGCATTCCTCGAGAAGAAGATCGACCAGAACTGGACCATGAAGTTCTACGCCCAGAACCTGACGAACAAGCTCTATTACGACTCGTTCTATCGCAGTGCCGTGCCCTTCGTGGCGGTCGCGCCAGGGCGGGCATTCTACCTCGTGACGACAGCGAAGTTCTGATCATGCTGACGTGCCTTCCTGGCGTTCTGAGCAAGGATGATGTGGCGGATTTCCGCCGCATCATGGACGTCAGCGAATGGGAGGACGGGCGCTCCACCGCCGGCTCGCAGTCGGCGATGGTCAAGCGCAACGAGCAATTGGCGCCGGACAGCGAGGTCGCGCGCAAGCTCGGCAACCGCATCATTTCGGCGCTGACGTCGAACCCGCGCTTTATCGCGGCCGCGATCCCCCTCCAGATATTCCCGCCGCTGTTCAACCGCTATGCGGCCAGCAGCGGCCACCATTTCGGCCTGCACGTCGACAATGCGATCCGCGGCGACCGCCTGACCGGCCTTCGCATCCGCACAGACCTCTCGGTCACGCTGTTCCTGGCCGAGCCGGAGGAGTACGACGGTGGCGAACTTGTGATCGAGGACAGCTACGGCTCGCACGAAGTCAAGTTGCAAGCCGGGGACTGCGTGCTCTATCCCTCGACCAGCCTCCATCTCGTGACGCCGGTGACCAGGGGAACGCGGGTTGCGTCTTTCTTCTGGCTTCAGAGCATGATACGGGACGATCAAGCCCGGAGCATGATCTTTGACCTCGACACCGCGATACAGGCGCTGGTGGAACGGCTCGGGCGTGACGATCCCGAAACGGTCAAATTGACGGGTATCTATCACAACCTCATTCGCTACTGGGCCGAAGTATGAAGATCATGTCCTTCCAAGCAAGCCTTGCCGCAGCTCTGGTGCTGGCGGCCGCCTGGCTTGCATCCCCCGTTTCTGCCCAGACACAGGCCGCCCCCGCGGCACCCGTCCAGTCGACGGCTCAGCCGTCCGCGGTCAGTCCAGCCCCGGTTGTTGCTCCGCCTATGACGCCCCAAGCTGCCGCGCCCGCGGCTGCAAAGTCCGATACGGCAGCCGGCATCGCGCCCGCCATGAAGGAACTGTCGCCCTGGGTGATGTTCATGTCGGCGGACATCATCGTGAAGGCGGTGATGATCGGGCTCGCCTTTGCATCGCTGATGACCTGGACGGTGCTGATCGCCAAGTCGATCGAATTGTCGATCGCCGCGACCAAGCTTCGCTCGGCGCTGAAGAAGATCGCAGAGGCGCGCTCGCTCGCGGAAGCGCAGATGGCGCTCGGGGCCAAGGAGGGCATCCTGCCGTCCTTCCTGGCGGCGGCGCTGCGGGAGGCGCGGATGTCGGCCGGCCTCTCCAGCGACACCGGCATCAAGGAGCGGGCGGCTTCGAGCTTCTCCGAGATCATGCGTGCGGAGGCGCGGCGCATCCGCGTCGGCATGGGCGTGCTCGCGACCATCGGCTCGACCTCGCCCTTCGTCGGCCTGTTCGGCACGGTGTGGGGCATCATGAACAGCTTCATCGGCATCTCGAAGTCGCAAACCACGAACCTCGCCGTCGTCGCGCCCGGCATCGCCGAGGCGCTGCTCGCCACCGCGATCGGCCTGGTCGCCGCCATTCCCGCGGTCATCATCTACAACTACTTCTCGCGCGTGACGAAGAGCTATCTCGAACTCGTCAGCCGTGCCTCGGGCGCTGCGGGGCGGTTACTCTCGCGCGATCTCGACCGCAGCCACGGCAGCGTGCATTCGCGCGCGGCGGAGTGACCCATGGGCGTCTCGCTCGCAGACAATGATGACGATGACGATTTCGGCGAAACGCATGAAATCAACGTCACGCCGTTCATCGACGTCATCCTGGTGCTGCTGATCATCTTCATGGTGGCAGCGCCGCTGTCGACCGTCGACCTGCCGATCGATCTGCCGACGTCGAGCGCGACACCGCAGAAGAAGCCGGACAAGCCGACCTATCTCAGCATCAAGCCCGATTTGACGCTTGCCATCGGAGAGAACCCGGTCCACCGCGCCGAGTTGATCGGCACCCTCGACGGGCTGTCCGACATGAGCAAGGACAAGTACGTGTTCCTGCGCGCCGATCGCTCGGTGCCGTATGGCGAGTTGATGGGCGTCATGGAGCTGTTGCGCTCAGGCGGCTATTCGCGGGTGAAGCTGGTTGCGCTGGAAGGCGCTCCGGGGGCGCCCGCGGCAGGCGCCGCTCAGCCTTAGAGGCCCGCTATGTCGGACGAGTCCAGACCAGCCCGGACGCTTTGGATTTTGGCAGCGATGGCGGCGCTCGCGCTCCATCTGGGCGGGGCCGCGCTCGCGTTGGCGCACCTGCGGGCCGATGACGCCGATGACGGCCTCGGCGCGGCCGGCGCGGAGTTCGCTGTCGAGATGGCCTCGCCGAAGGCGCCTGACACCGACCTTCCGCCGGGACCGGATAGTGAAGCGATGCAGGAGCAGCAGGCGCTTCCCGAGCAAAAGGCCGAGACCAAGGAAACCGAGCTTCCAAAGGATCAGTCGCAACAGGTCGACGATCCCGATCGGGTCGTCACCGAGAACATTTCGAAGAAGCCGCAGGACGAGGATCCGAAGATTGCGGCGGTCGAAACGCCCGCTGCGGAGGCCTCGCCGAAGTCCGTTGCGACGGCGCGGCAGACGCTCGACGAGGACGCGCGCGAGGCCGAGAAGGCACTGGCGCCCGTGCTGGGCATCGGCAAGGACATTCTAAAGCTCACGGCAGACTGGAATCGCAAGATTAGCGCGCACCTTACGGCCCACAAGGTCAATCCGGAAGGCAAGGAGCCCAACAATCAGAAAGTCAAGGTCAGCTTCGCGATCAACCGACGGGGCAACGTGCTTTCAGTCGACGTTGTCGAGTCGTCCGGGGATGCAGCTTACGATGCGGCCGCGATCTCGATTGTCCGCAAATCCGATCCCATCCCGCAGCCGCCTGCCAGCCTGACCGACGACCGGTTCGAGCGCACCGTCGACATCATCTTCACGCCGCCGGACGCAAGGAAAAAGAAGAAGACGGCTCAGCGCCAGTAGAGCCTGATCCCGACATAGACCACGACCAGGCAGGCGAAGATCAGGGCCACCGGGAGCGGCCGCTTCTGGGTTGCGCCCGCGGTCGCTGCCCGGAAGAAACTGGCCTTCTTCGGCTTCGGTTCGGGGCGGCGGAAAGCGGTAACATTGTCCGCCGCCGGTTCAGCCGCCCGGGGGCGGACGTCAGGTGGAGTTCCCGCGCCGCCCATCTCGGCATAGTAGGCCTTGTAGATGGCGCCGATGGTGGCCTCGGTAGCCTCACCCTCGTTCATCTGCGCCCGCAGGTTCTTGTAGCTCAGGAGGAACTCCTGCGCCTCCGGAGGCAGCGCGGACGACCCGTTGAGCTTGGCCATCATCTTCCAGGTGGCAAAATCGGCGCGAGCGCGGGTATCAGCGCGTCGCGCGATCAGCATATCGGCAGCTTTGACCAAGTCGGCCTCGAGCCCTTCGGCTTGTGTTCGGGTGTGCTGTTCAACTACGTATTGCCGGTCAGAATGAGAACAGCCTGAATCACATAACCGGTCAACGTTCGCAGTATTGCTGAAATAACATCAAGATTTAGACCGAACTGCGAGCCTGCCAGCGGTAGCAGGATCAGCAAGCCGATCAGAATCAGCATCCCGAACGGCTCGAGCCGCGCCAGCGGGAGGGCGAGCGGCCGGGGCAGCAGCCCTACCGCGACGCGCCCGCCGTCGAGCGGCGGGATCGGCATCATGTTGAACACCGCCAGCACCGCGTTGATCAGCAGTGCGTTCTTGAGATTGTCAAAGATCCATTGCGCCGAGTTCGCTGGGGCCCAGGGCAGGGCGTGCAGGGCAAGAGCTGCGGACAGCGCCAGCAGGATGTTGGTGGCGGGCCCGGCCAGCGCCACCCAGACCATGCCGAGTCTGGGGTCGTTGAGCTTGCGGAAATTCACCGGCACAGGCTTGGCATAGCCGAACAGGAATGGCGAATGCGCGAACAGCAGCATCGCCGGCAATATCAGCGTGCCGAACGGGTCGATGTGGCGGAGCGGGTTGAAGCTGACACGGCCGAGCTGCCATGCGGTATCATCACCGAGACGATGTGCGACGAAGGCGTGGGCAGCCTCGTGGAAGGTGATGGCGAGCACCAGCGGCAGCACCCACACCGAGAGGTCATACAAGGAAATGTTCACGGCTCGTCCGTCCCGGTTTGCCTGCGGTCTTGCAGCCGACCCAGCCAACCGGTGGTGCAGCAACGCGTCACCCCAACATAGGGTGGGCGGTCCCGAAATGCCACGCCGCAAATGATCGGCGAGACCAGCGGCCGTGACGTGGAGCCTTGGCGCCGGATGAGCTACGTCGGGATCGTCCCGTCATATCGGATCATGCCGTCCTCGATCGTCACCCAGCCCATCTTTTCGCTGACCCAGATGTGCTCGGTGGGCACAAACGCGTTGCGATCGTCGAAGGTCGCCAGCGCAACGCCAGCCAGCGTGCCGTTGCGCCGCCAGGCGAACAGGCGCGTGCCGCAGCGCTTACAGAACACGCGGTCGATGTTCTCGGACGACGCATAGCGCTCGGTGTCGCCCTCGACAGTCAGTGCGCGCTGGTCGAATTGCGCGCGGGCGAAGTAGGGCGAGCCCATCGCCTTCTGACAGATGCGACAATGGCAGATGCGGACGTTGAGCGGCTCGCCCTCCGCCTTGAACCGCACCGCGCCGCACAGACATCCGCCTTCTCGGATCATGGCTGCCTCAATAGGTTGCCCGCCCACCCGAGATGTCGAACACGGCGCCGGTCGAGAACGCGCAGTCCTCGGATGCGAGCCAGCTCACCATCGCGGCTAGCTCTTCCACCAGCACAAAGCGCGCTTTCGGGATTTTCGACAGCATGAAGTCGATATGCTGCTGCGTCATCTGGTCGAAGATCGCCGTCTTCGCAGCCGCGGGAGTCACCGCATTGACGAGAATGTCGTGTGCGGCCAATTCCTTGCCGAGCGACTTGGTCAGCGCGATCAGGCCGGCCTTGGACGCCGAATAATGCGAGGCGTTGGGATTGCCTTCCTTGCCGGCGATCGAGGCGATGTTGACGATGCGCCCGTACTTCTGCTTGAGCATCCAAGGCACGATCGCCTTGCAGACGATGAAAGGGCCGTCGAGGTTGATGCGCAGAACTTTCCGCCATTCCTCGAGATCGGTCTCCCAGACCGGCTTGTTGACGCCGGCGATGCCGGCATTGTTGACGAGGATGTCGATCTTGCCGAAGGCGGCCAGCGTCGCGTCGCGGGCCTGCTCGACGGCCGCGGTATCGGTGACGTCGACCTTGAAGACGCAGGTGTTATCGCCGATTTCCTTTGCCGTCTTCTCGGCCAGGGCTGCATCAAAATCCCAGATCGCGACCTTGGCGCCGGAGGCGACGAAGCGCTGAACAATGGCGCGGCCAAAGCCCTGCGCGCCGCCGGTGACGATGGCGACACGGCCGTTGAGATCGATCTTGTTCATGCCGGGCCTCTGGCGTCAGAGCATGTAGCCGCCGTCGACCACGAGGTCGACACCGGTGGTGAAGGCGCTCTCGTCGCTGCCGAGATAGACCGCCATGGATGCGATCTCGTCGGCGGTGCCGAGCCGGCCCATCTTCTGGCGGGAGACGAACATCTCCTTGCCCTGCGGCCCTTGCGCTGCGGCACGGTCGAGCATCGAAGGCGTCTCGACGGTGCCCGGGCAGATGCTGTTGCAGCGGATGCCCTTGGTGATGAAGTCGAGCGCGACCGCGCGCGTCAGCAGCGACACCGCTGCCTTCGAGGCGCTGTAGACATAACGGTTGGCCGGCGGCCGCAGCGCCGCGCAGGAGGAGATGTTGACGATGCTGCCGCCGCCGCCCGCGAGCATGTCCGGCAGGAAGGCCCTGATGGTCCGGTGCATCGACTTGACGTTGAGGTCGAACGAGAAATCAAAATCCTCTTCCGAACACTCCAGGATGGTGCCGTGGTGCACGAAGCCGGCCGCGTTGAGCAGGATGTCGACCTTGCCGACGCGCTTGGCGAAGGCGTTAACGTCGGCGGTGCTGCGCACGTCGAGCTTGGCGACCTCGGCGATGCCTTCCTTGGTCAGGCTCGCGATGCCGCTCTCGTTGATGTCGGTGGCGATGACGGTTGCGCCTTCACGCGCGAATGCAATGGCGCATGCGCGCCCGATGCCTGCCGCTGCAGCCGTGATGACGGCGCGCTTTCCCTTGAGGCGGTCTGCCATTTGTATTCTCCTCGATTTTCTCAGTGCCGTAGCCCGGATGAGCGCGCGAGCGCGATATCCGGGAGCGGATGTCCCGGGTGTCGCTCCGCTCACCCGGGCTACGTGTTCCTAACTCAGTGATTATCCCGCGCTACGCCAAATGTGCCGGCGACGTTCTGATAGCGCGTAGCGAGCTCCATGCAGGCACCGGTCGACTGCTGGCCGACGGTGTTGCGATAAAGCTCCTGCCACGGCGTCTGGTTCGGCGGATGCTTGAAGCCGCCATTCGCCGCCAGTTCGGCGTGGCGCTTCTTCACCTCGTCGTCGGAGATGAGAATGTTGGCACTGCCCTTGTTCAGATCGACGCGTACCTTGTCGCCGTTTCTGAGGATCGCGAGCCCGCCATTGGCGGCGGCTTCCGGCGAAGCATTGAGGATCGAAGGGGAGCCCGAGGTGCCCGACTGGCGGCCGTCGCCGATGCAGGGCAGGGACATGATGCCGCGCTTGATCAGCGCCGCAGGGGGCTGCATGTTCACGACCTCGGCGCCGCCGGGATAGCCGATCGGGCCGGTGCCGCGAATGAACAGCACGCAGCGCTCGTCGATCTCGAGTGAGGGATCGTCGATCCGCTCGTGATAGTCCTCGGGACCCTCGAACACGATGGCGCGGCCCTCGAGTGCATTGAGATCGGTCGGGTTGCTGAGGTAGCGATCGCGGAATTCCTTGGAGATCACGCTGGTCTTCATGATCGCGGAATCGAACAGATTGCCCTTCAGCACCAGGAAGCCGGCGTCCTTCACCAGCGGCTTGTCGTAAGACCAGATCACGTCGTTGTCGGGTTTTGGCGCATTGGCGCAGTTCTCGCCGATGCCGCGGCCGTTGACCGTGACCGCGTCCTCGTGGATGCGCTTGTGCTTCATCAGTTCGCGCACCACGGCCGGCACGCCGCCGGCGCGGTGGAATTCCTCGCCGAGATAGAAGCCGGCCGGCTGCATGTTCACCAGCAGCGGCACGTCGTGGCCGACCTTCTGCCAGTCGTCGATGGAGAGCTCGACGCCGATGTGGCGCGCCAGCGCGTTAATGTGGATCGGTGCGTTGGTCGAGCCGCCGATCGCCGAATTGATCACGATGCAGTTCTCGAACGCCTTGCGGGTCAGGATGTCCGAAGGCTTGAGGTCTTCCCAGACCATGTCGACGATGCGTTTTCCCGTCTCGTAGGCGATCTGGCCGCGCTCGCGATAGGGGGCGGGGATCGCCGCACAGCCCGGCAGCGAGAAGCCGAGCGCTTCCGCGAGCCCGTTCATGGTCGAAGCGGTGCCCATGGTGTTGCAATGGCCGACCGAGGGCGCCGATGACGCCACGATCTCCATGAATTCTTCATAGTCAATCTCGCCGGCGGCGAGGCGCTCGCGCGATTTCCAGACGATGGTGCCGGAGCCGGTGCGCTCGCCATTGTGCCAGCCGTTCAGCATCGGCCCGCCCGACAGCACGATCGCGGGCAGGTTGACGGTCGCCGCCGCCATCATGCAGGCCGGCGTGGTCTTGTCGCAGCCCGTGGTCAGCACCACGCCGTCGAGCGGATAGCCGTAGAGGATTTCGACGAGGCCGAGATAAGCGAGGTTGCGGTCGAGCGCCGCGGTCGGGCGCTTGCCGGTCTCCTGGATCGGATGGGTCGGGAATTCCATCGCAATGCCGCCGGCCTCGCGGATGCCTTCGCGGACGCGATGGGCAAGCTCGATATGGTGGCGGTTGCAGGGGGAGAGGTCGTTGCCGGTCTGCGCGATGCCGATGATCGGTTTGCCGGACTGGAGCTCGGCGCGGGTGAGACCGTAGTTCAAATAGCGCTCCATATAGAGCGCGGTCATGCCCGGATTATGCGGATTGTTGAACCATTCCTGCGAGCGGAGGTGGCGGCGAGCGCCCTTGCCGGCGGGGGCATGCCCATTGGTTGGTTTTTTTGTCATTGGTTTCTCCTGCAATGCAAACGCACTGGCGTCCGTTTTATGGTATCGGCTTGTGCGATGCCCAACGGCGCGAGCGACGATTTGCCTGCCCGCTGGCGGGTCGTTTCCTCACAAATCCGATACTAGTCATGGCCACTTGGTAACGCTACCATTTTGTTCGCGACGCCCCCGCCTGAAACGGCTGGCCGGTTGTCGGAACGCCGGGCCGACGAGCTTTGCCGCTCGATCACCTTGAAGCCGAGATCGAGCACCGGGTGCTCCGGGCGCCGTCCGTCGATCGCCTCGATCAACATGCTGGCGGCCGTGTTGCCCATCTCGTAGCGGTTGGTGCGCACGCTCGTCAAAGTCGGGACGGCGGAGGCCATGAATTCGAGATCGTTGAAGCCTACGATCGCGATCTGTTCGGGGATCGCGATCTCGCGGCGCCTGCATTCGAACAGCACACCCAGCGCGAGGTCGTCATTGGCGCAGAACACCGCGTCCATGCCGGGCTCCCGCGCCAGGAGATCGGTGAACAGGGCGCCTCCGAGCGTTACCGAGGTCGGAGTCGCCGTGGTGACGACGAGGCGTTGGTCGAACAGTCCGGCGTCTTTCATGGCCGAGACGTATCCGTCGAGCCGGCGCTGCACCCGCGGATCCATCCGTGCGCCGACGAAACCGATCTTGCGGTGACCTTGCGCGAACAGATGCGCAACCGCCGCACGGGCTGCGTCATAGTGCGAAAAGCCGATCATCATGTCGATCGGATTGGGTCCGATCTCCATGATCTGCACGATCGGGCAGTCGGCGGCATCGAGCATTGCGCGCGATTCCGTGGTCTGGTCGATGCCGGTGACGATCAGCCCGGCCGGCTTCTGCGCAAGAAACAGCCGCAGCAGCTTCTCCTCCTGGAGAATACTGTAGCGTGTGTTGGACAACTGGATCGAGTAACGGCTGTTTTCGGAGGCGTCGTAGATGCCGCGTAGCACGTCGGAGAACACGTTATTGGTCAGCGACGGAATCAAGACACCGATCACCTCGGTGCGCTGCGAGGCCAACGCGCGCGCCGCCAGGTTCGGCACATAGCCAAGCTCCCTGGCCGCGCTTTCGACCCGGGTCCGTTTGGCCACCGACAGCGCCTCGGGATTGCGGAAGAAGCGGGACGCTGTGATCGGGCTTACGCCGGCGAGCTCGGCGACTTCCGCCAGCCGGATTTTGCCTGACTTGGTGCGGTTTCGACCCATTTGCTGCTCTTAACACACTCACTGTCGCAAACAAAGGAACGTTGACAGCGCTACCAGCACGGACTAACCAAAGACAAATTGCCAAAACCGCGCAAACTGCCGACAATGTCGCCCGCTAAGGTTGGGCTTCGTTCGGTGAAGTCTGAAAAAACAAGACGGTCGCGGCGCGAGATGCGTCGTGGACTTTCGAGGAGGGAGCTAGATGTCGTCTGTGCAAATCCGCGACGTGCGGAAATCGTTCGGCAATTTTGAAGTCCTGCACGGCGTTTCGATTCCGATCGAGGACGGCCAGTTCGTCGTCCTGGTTGGTCCCTCCGGCTGCGGCAAGTCGACGCTTCTGCGCATGCTCGCCGGTCTCGAGAACATCACCTCAGGCACGATCTCGATCGGCGACCGCGTCGTCAACAATGTCCAGCCCAAGGAGCGGGACATTGCGATGGTGTTCCAGAACTACGCGCTCTATCCGCACATGACGGTCGGCGAGAACATGGGCTTCTCGATGAAGCTGCGGGGCGAGAGCACCGAGGAGATCAACAAGCGCGTCAAGCGCGCCGCCGAGATTCTGGCGCTGTCGCCGCTGCTCGAACGCTATCCACGCCAGCTCTCTGGTGGCCAGCGCCAGCGCGTCGCCATGGGCCGCGCCATCGTGCGCGATCCGCAGGTGTTCCTGTTCGACGAGCCCTTGTCGAACCTCGACGCCAAGCTGCGCGTCGCGATGCGCACCGAGATCAAGGAGCTGCACCAGCGGCTGAAGACCACGACGGTCTACGTCACCCACGATCAGATCGAGGCCATGACCATGGCCGATAAAATCGTGGTCATGCATGACGGCATCGTCGAGCAGATGGGTACGCCGCTCGAGCTCTACGACAAGCCCGAGAACCAGTTCGTCGCCGGCTTTATCGGCTCGCCGTCCATGAACTTCCTGAAGGGTCATGTGCGGGTCAACGGCGTTGCGACCTTCGAGGGGCCGAATGGCGTCAAGCTGCCGCTCAGGAACGCGCCGGCGGCGTCCGACGGGCGTCCTGTCGTTTACGGCGTGCGTCCCGAGCATTTCACCATCGCTGACGACGGCGCCGATGCCGAGATCGTCGTGGTCGAGCCGACCGGCTCGGAAACGCAGGTGTTTGCGAAGCTCGGTGGTGAGCAGGTCGTCGCAGTCTTCCGCGAACGTCACCAGTTCAACCCGGGCGACAAGGTCAAGCTGAAGCCCGATCCTTCCGTGATTCATCTGTTCGACGAGGCGACGGGCAAACGCGTATAGCGACGCCAAAGAACTGCCAAGCAGAACTGCCCCAATACAAGACGACCCAATACAAATATAAAATTTAGGGAGAGAACGATGAGCGATTTCGACAGGCGAAGTGTGCTTAAAGTCGGTCTGGGCGGCGCGGCGCTGCTGGCCGGCCCGGGCATTGTCCCGGTACGCGCGGCAGAGTGGACCAACACGCCCGAGCCGAACGCTTCCATCCGCGTCTTGCGCTGGAAGCAGTTCATTCAGGCCGAGTTCGACAAATTCGCCGAGCAGACCAAGGCGTTCTCCGAGAAGACCGGCGTCAAGATCAAGCTCGAGGCCGAGAGCTGGGAGGACATCCGCCCCAAAGCCGCGGTCGCCGCCAATGTCGGCGCCGGTCCCGACCTGATCATCGGAACGCTCGATGATCCCCACAAATTCCCGGAAAAGCTGATCGACATGACTGACGTCGCCGACTATCTCGGCGCGCAGTATGGCGGCTGGTACCCGGTTGCCGAACGCTACGGCAAGAAGGGCAACAGCTGGATCGCCATTCCGCAGGGCGCGACCGGCGGCTGCCTGAACTATCGCGTTAGCCACGTGAAGGCCGCCGGCTTCGATGAATTTCCCAAGGACACTGCCGGCTTCCTCAAGCTCTGCCAGGCGCTGAAGAAGAACAACACGCCGGCCGGCTTCGCGCTCGGCCACGCCACGGGTGACGCCAACGGCTGGTGCCAGTGGGCGCTGTGGGCCTTCGGCGGCAAAGTCGTCAATGAAAAGAACGAGGTCGTGATCGACTCGCCGGAGACGATCGCCGCGCTCGAATACGTCAAGCAGCTCTACGAGACCTTCATCCCCGGCGTGCTGTCGTGGAACGACTCGAACAACAACAAGGCGTTCCTCAACGGCGAGCTCAGCCTGACGCTGAACGGCATCTCGATCTGGACCGTCGGAAAGAACTCGACCGATCCGAAGCAGCAGGAGATCGCCAAGGACATGAACCACGCGCCGATGCCGATCGGTCCGGTCGGCGTGTCGACCGAGCAGCAGAACGTGCTGGTTTATTACGGCTACAAGCACTCGAAGTATCCGAAGGCGGTCAAGGAATACATCAAGTTCATGATGGACAAGGCGAACTACGACGCCTGGGAGGTCTCCTCCAACGGCTACGTGTCGCCGCCGCTTCCGGCCTACAACGACAACCCGGTGTGGACGTCGGATCCGAAGATCACGCCGTATCGCGACTGCCTGAAGCGCTGCCGCGACAACGGCTATGCCGGCGATCTCGGCTATGCCTCGGCCGCCGTGATGGGCGACTTCGTCGTCGTCGACATGTTCGCCGAGGCGGCGTCGGGCTCCGTGACGCCGAAGGCGGCAGCCGCACGCGCAGCCGAGCGCGCCAAGCGCTACTATCAGGTCTGATCAGCTCCAATCTACGCGGCGTCCGGTTCGCCGGACGCCGCGACTTTTCGTCGAGGGGAATCCGACATGGCAGTTATGGCCGAGTCCACTGTCGCGCAGGCCAAGCGCAGCAGCTTGTGGACCAGAGCATTCGAGAGCCGGCATTTCCTCGGCGCGATGTTCATGGTGCCGGCAATCGCCATCCTCATCCTGTTTCTGGCTTACCCGCTGGCGCTGGGCTTCTGGCTCGGCATGACCGACACCAAGATCGGCGGCGCCGGGCGCTACATCGGCTTCCAGAATTTCGTCTCGCTGGCGAAGGACTCAGTGTTCTGGCTTTCGGTGTTCAACACCATCTTCTACACGGTCGCCGCCAGCGCGGTGAAATTCGCCATCGGCCTTTACCTGGCGCTGCTGCTCAACGAGCGGCTGCCGATGAAGTCGATGATCCGGGCGATCGTGCTGTTGCCCTTCGTCGTGCCCACGGTGCTCTCTGCGATCGCGTTCTGGTGGATTTATGACAGCCAGTTCTCGATCATCTCCTGGGTGTTGATCAAGGCCGGCCTGATCACGCGCTATATCGATTTCCTTGGCGATCCCTGGAATGCGCGCTGGTCGGTCGTCGCCGCCAATATCTGGCGCGGCGTTCCTTTCGTGGCGATCACGCTGCTGGCGGGATTACAGACCATCTCGCCCTCGCTCTATGAGGCCGCCAATCTCGACGGCGCCACCAATCTGCAGCGCTTCCGCCACATCACGCTGCCGATGCTGTCGCCGATCATCGCGGTCGTGATGACGTTCTCGGTGCTGATGACCTTCACCGACTTTCAGCTCATCTACACCATCACGCGGGGTGGGCCGATCAACTCCACCCATCTGATGGCGACGCTGTCGTTCCAGCGCGCTATCACCGGCGGCAATCTGGGTGAAGGCGCGGCGATCTCGAACGCGATGATTCCGTTCCTGGTCGCGGCGATCCTGCTCAGCTTTTTCGGGCTTCAGCGCTCCCGCTGGCAGCAAGGCGGGAGGGACTGACCATGACCACAGCGGACGACCAAAGCGTCGGAATGGACTACCTCGAGAGCTTCCCGCGGAAGTTTTTTCGGGTCTACCTTCCGCTCGGCCTGATCATCTTCTTCCTGCTGTTCCCGTTCTACTGGATGGCGGTCGCGACGTTCAAGCCGGACGCGGAGATGTACGACTACGAAAAGTACAATCCGTTCTGGATCGTGCATCCGACGCTGGAGCACATCAAGAAGCTGTTCTTCGACACCGACTATCCGCTCTGGATGTGGAACACCGTGATCGTCTCGGTGTCCTCGACCTTCATCTCCCTGTTCGCCAGCGTCTGCGCCGCCTATGCGATCGAACGCCTTCGCTACAAGGGCTCGCGCTATGTCGGCCTTGCGATCTTCCTCGGCTATCTGGTGCCGCCCTCCATTCTGTTCATTCCGCTGGCGGCGATCGTGTTTCAGCTCGGGCTGTTCGACGGCAATTTGGCGCTGATCCTGACCTATCCGACCTTCCTGATCCCGTTCTGCACCTGGCTCCTGATGGGCTATTTCCGCACCATCCCCTATGAGCTGGAGGAGTGTGCGCTGATCGACGGGGCGACGCGGCTGCAGATTCTGATGAAGATCACGTTGCCGCTTTCGCTGCCGGGCGTGATCTCGGCGGGCATCTTCGCCTTCACGTTGTCCTGGAACGAGTTCATTTACGCGCTGACCTTCATCTCCTCGTCCGAAAACAAGACGATCCCCGTCGGCGCGATCACCGAGCTCGTCAATGGCGACGTCTACCACTGGGGGGCGCTGATGGCGGCGGCTCTGACCGGCTCGGTTCCCGTAGTTATCCTTTATTCCTTCTTCGTGGAGTATTATGTGTCGGCGATGACCGGCGCCGTGAAGGAATGATCGCGGAGCCTGCCTCGAGAGCGCGCCAGGACGAATCGCCGAAATCGGCGCGTTCCGGCCAATAAAAGGAGTAGGCTCTTGCACATTCTGGTTCTGGGCGCCGCCGGCATGGTCGGCCGCAAATTGTGCGAACGGTTGTCGCGCGACGGCCGGCTCGGCAAGAGCGACATCACCAAGCTGACCATGCATGACGTGGTCGAGCCGAAGGCGCCGGAAAGAGCCGGGTTTGCCGTCGAGACCGTGTCGAGCGATTTCGCCGTGCCGGGTGCGGCCGAAAAGCTGATCGCCGGCCGTCCGGACGTGATCTTTCATCTCGCCGCGATCGTCTCGGGCGAAGCCGAGCTCGATTTCGACAAGGGCTACCGCATCAATCTCGACGGCACGCGAATGCTGCTCGATGCCGTCAGGCTTGCAGGCGGCGGCTACAAGCCGCGCGTGGTCTTCACGTCCTCGATCGCGGTGTTCGGCGCGCCGTTCCCCGATGCGATCGGCGACGAGTTCTTCCACACGCCGCTTCTGAGCTACGGTGCGCAGAAGGCGATCGGCGAATTACTGCTGGCCGACTATTCCCGCCGCGGCTTCCTCGATGGCATCGGCATCCGCCTGCCGACCATCTGCATCAGGCCCGGCCTGCCCAACAAGGCGGCATCGGGCTTCTTCTCCAACATCCTGCGCGAGCCGCTGGCCGGCAAGGAAGCGGTTCTTCCCGTGTCCGAGGACGTCCGCCACTGGCATGCCACGCCGCGCTCCGCCGTCGGCTTCCTGCTGCATGCCGGCACCATGGACCTCGCCGCGGTGGGGCCGCGCCGTAATTTGACCATGCCGGGCCTGTCGGCGACGGTTGGCGAGCAGATCGCTGCGCTGAAGCGCGTCGCCGGCGACAAGGTCGCCGCCCGCATCAAGCGGGAGCCCGATCCCTTTATCGTCGGCATCGTCGGCGGCTGGCCGCGCAACTTCAATGCAAAGCGGTCGCTCGAGCTCGGCTTCACCACTGCCGAGAAGACTTTCGACGACATCATCCGCATTCACATCGAAGACGAGCTCGGCGGCAATTTCGTCGCCTGATCTCTGACTGAGCGGGTAAAGTGATGGCGAGCGTTGCTTGCATCGGCGAATGCATGGTCGAGCTCCGGCAGGCCCAGGGTGGACAATCCGCCGGACCTTCCAGCGGGCAGGGCGGGGGCCTCTACTCGCGTGGATTCGGCGGCGACACCCTCAACACGGCCGTTTACCTCGCGCGGCTCGAGGTCAAGGTCGATTATTTCACCGCGCTTGGCGACGATGCCCTGAGCGATGAGATGATCGCGGCCTGGACTGCGGAGGGCGTCGGCACGAGGCGCGTCGCGCGGCTGCCCGGCAAGCTGCCCGGCCTCTACATGATCCAGCTGGATACGAAGGGCGAGCGCCAGTTTTTCCACTGGCGCGACAGTGCGGCGGCGCGCCAGCTGATGAATCTGCCGGAGACGGACGATCTCCTCAACTCGCTGATGAGCTACGACATCGTCTATCTCTCTGCGATCACGCTCTCGATCTACGACACGGCTGGGCGCGAGCGCCTGCTCGCGGCGATCAAGCGCGCGCGTCTGCTTGGCACCCGCTTCGTGTTCGACACCAATTTTCGCGCGCGGGGATGGCCGGATCGTGAGGTCGCGCGCGAGGTGTTTTCAGCGGCCTTCGCGGCAGCCGACATCGTGCTGACCTCGACCGAGGATCTGCTCGCTCTCTATCCCGGCGAAAGCCACGAGCAGTTGATGGCGCGCATCCCAAGCCCCGAGCTGGTGTTCCGGCTCGCCGAGCCGGTCAGCCTGCTGCGCTTTCCCGGGGGGCCCTACGAGGTCCGCGCAGAGCCCATGACCAAGCCCGTGGTCGACACCACCGCGGCCGGCGACAGCTTTGCGGCGGCCTATATCGCGGCACGGCTCGCCGGTTCCGACCCGGTCGAGGCCGCGCAGGCCGGGCACCGCCTCGCCAGCCTCGTCATCTGCTATTCCGGCGCCATCATTCCGGGTTATGCCATGCCGCCGAAGAAACGGCATCGGCCGGCGACCACGCGTCAAGCGACCAAGTGAAACGAAAGCCAAGATGACCACGACTGCCCAACAGAACCACCTCGCCGCGCTGTTCAAGGCCGCGACTGTCATTCCCGTCCTCACCATCGAGCGTATCCAGGATGCGGTGCCGCTGGCGCGTGCGCTGGTGGCCGGCGGCGTCCGCACGCTGGAGGTGACCATGCGTACCCCTGTTGCGATCGAGGCGGCGAGGGCGATGATGGCCGAGGTGCCCGAGGCGGTGGTCGGCATCGGCACGATTCTCAATCCGGCCGACTTTACCAGTGTCGAGAAGCTCGGCGTTGCGTTCGGCATCAGCCCGGGCTTGACCCCGGACCTCTTGAAGGCCGCCACCCATAGCTCCTTGCCGTTTGCGCCGGGTATCGCCACGGCCTCCGAGCTGATGATGGCGCTGTCCTACGGCTTCGACATTGCAAAATTTTTCCCGGCCGAGCAGGCCGGCGGCATCAAGGGGCTGCGCTCGCTGGGTGGGCCGTTCCCGAACGTGCGGTTCTGCCCGACCGGCGGGGTCGGCGAGGCCAATGCGGCAACCTGGCTCGCGGAGCCCAATGTGGTCGCGGTCGGCGGTTCCTGGCTGTGCCCGACGGCGGAGATCAGGGCCGGGAACTGGGCCGGCATAACTGCCATCTGCCAGCGCACCCTCGAGGCCCTTAAACCCGCGTGAAGTCTTGCCATCCCTGAGCTAAGACTTAGGTCAGCAAGAGAGCGCCAGGGAGAATGACCATGACCGCCAGCATCGTCGGATGGGCGCATACGCCGTTCGGCAAGTTCGACACCGAGACCGTGGAAAGCCTTGTGGTGAAGGTAGCCAATGAGGCGCTGGCGGATGCCGGCATTTCGGCCGGCGATGTCGACGAGATCGTGCTCGGCCATTTCAACGCCGGCTTCTCGCCCCAGGATTTTACCGCCTCGCTGGTGCTCCAGGCCGACCCGAAGCTGCGCTTCAAGCCGGCGACCCGGGTCGAGAACGCCTGCGCCACCGGCTCCGCCGCCGTCCATCAGGGCGTGCGCGCGATCGCGGCCGGCGCGGCCAGGATTGTCCTCGTTGTCGGGGTCGAACAGATGACGCGCACGCCGGGCCCGGAGATCGGCAAGAACCTGCTCAAGGCGTCCTATCTGCCCGAGGACGGCAACACTGTCGGCGGCTTCGCCGGCGTGTTCGGCAAGATCGCCAGCTCCTATTTCCAGAAATACGGCGACCAGTCCGATGCACTGGCGCTGATCGCGGCCAAGAACCATAAGAACGGCGTCGCCAATCCCTTCGCCCAGATGCGCAAGGACTTTGGCTTCGACTTCTGCCGCGCCGAGAGCGAGAAGAACCCCTACGTCGCCGGCCCCCTGAAGCGCACCGACTGCTCGCTGGTCTCGGACGGTGCCGCTGCCCTGGTGCTGGCCGACGCGGAAACCGCCAAGGGCATGAGCAAGTCGATCGGCTTCCGCGCCACCGCGCACGCCCAGGATTTCCTGCCGATGTCCAAGCGCGACATCCTCCAGTTCGAGGGCTGCACGGTCGCTTGGCAGCGCGCACTGGAGAAGGCGGGCGTTACACTTTCCGATCTCTCCTTCGTCGAGACCCATGACTGCTTCACCGTCGCCGAGCTGATCGAGTACGAAGCGATGGGCTTGACGCCGCGGGGGCAGGGTGCCCGTGCCATCAAGGAAGGCTGGACGCTCAAGGACGGCAAGCTGCCGGTCAATCCGTCCGGTGGCCTGAAAGCCAAGGGCCATCCGATCGGCGCCACCGGCGTCTCCATGCACGTGATGACCGCGATGCAGCTCGCCGGCCAAGCGCCCGAGGGCATGCAGCTCAAGAATGCAAAGCTCGGCGGCATTTTCAACATGGGCGGTGCGGCGGTTGCCAACTACGTCTCCGTGCTGGAGCCGCTGAAGTAAGGCTGCTGCACGGTAGGCAAGGCGTGAAGCGCCGTGCCCACCTTCTTATCTTGCGCTAGATCATGGTGGGCCCGCTGGGGGCCCTTAAAGCTCTTGATCGATTTGCAGGGGATGCATCATGAGCAATGACTACGAAGATTCGCTGTCGATGGACGCACTCAACGATCGCATCGCGATTCTCGAGGACAATATCCGCCAGCTCATCGAGCAGGCCGCGGCCGCCTCGGGTGAGCAGAACGAGTCGCGGATCGCTGACCGCATCAACCAGCAGAATGATGAGCTCGACCGCCTCCTCAAGATTCGCGATTCCCGTCAGAAGAAATAGCCGCCTTTCGCCGCCGGCGCATGCGGCCATACGCCGGCGGCTCTTGCGCATGCGCCGCCACTGCCGTTAGCTGGACCGAAATCGCAGGCCTCACTTGAGGCCGCGCAATCGGGAGCGAACGATGGGGCCGCTGAAGGGCATCAAGGTCGTCGACATGACCACCGTGCTGATGGGCCCCTATGCGACCCAGATGCTCGGCGATTACGGCGCAGACGTCATCAAGGTGGAGTCTCTGGACGGCGACGTCACCCGCCTGATCGGCCCGATGCGGCACGCAGGCATGGGCCCGGTGTTTCTCAACACCAACCGTAGCAAGCGCTCGATCTGCCTTGACCTGAAGAAGCCCGCCGGCCGCGAGGCCGTGCTCCGCTTGCTGAAAGACGCCGACGTTCTCGTCTACAACGTCCGCCCGCAGGCGATGGCGCGGCTTCAACTCGGCTATGACGTTGTTTCCAAAATCAATCCGCGGCTGGTCTATGCCGGCGTGTTCGGCTTCGGCCAGGACGGGCCCTATGCTGCAAAACCGGCCTATGACGATCTGATCCAGGGCGCCACCGCGCTGCCCGCCTTGATGGCGCAGACCGGTGACGGTGTGCCGCGCTATGTGCCGAACGCACTGGTCGATCGCATCGTAGGCTTGACTGCCGTGGGCGCGATCTGCGCCAGCCTCGTGCACCGCGACCGCACCGGCCGCGGCCAGCGCGTCGACATCCCGATGTTCGAGACCATGGCCGGCTTCGTCATGGGCGACCACATGGGCGGATTGACCTATGAGCCCCCGCTCGACAAGGGCGGTTACGCCCGCCACCTCTCGCGCGACCGCCGGCCCTACAAGACATCGGACGGTTATCTCAGCGTCATCGTCTACAACGACAAGCAGTGGGAGAACTTCTTTAAGGCGACGGGACGCGACGACCTGCGCGCCGACGCGATGTTCGCGACATTCGCCGGCCGCGCCGCCAATATCGACGTCGTCTATGCCGAGCTCGCGCGCATCTTCGAGACGCGCAGCACCGCGGAATGGATCGACCTGCTCACCAAGGCCGACGTGCCGGTGATGCCCATGCACGACCTCGCGTCGATGCTGCACGATGAGCATCTGGAGGCGACCGGCTTTTTCCCAGTGGTGAACCATCCAACTGAAGGGCCGATCCGGAGCATGAGGGTGACGGCCACCTGGTCCGAAACCGAAGCCGAACCGGTGCGGCTCGCGCCGCAGCTCAACGAGCACGGCGCGGAAATCCTGCGCGAGATCGGCTATTCCGCCGACGAGATCGACGCCATGGTCCGCGATGGCGTCACCCGTTCGCCGCCCCGGAATGACGATGCACTGGTGCGCCCATGAGCTTCATCACCGGCGTCGGTCTCACGCCTTTCGGCAAGCACGAAGACTCGTCCTCGCTGGAGCTGATGAGCAAGGCCGCGCAGGCTGCGCTCGACGATGCCGGGCTCAAGCGTGCCGAGATCGACGGCATCCTCTGCGGCTACTCCACCGTCTCGCCGCACATCATGTTGGCGACCGTTTTTGCCGAGCATTTTGGCATCCGCCCCAGTTACGCCCATGCCGTCCAGGTCGGTGGCGCGACCGGGCTCGCGATGACCATGCTCGCCCATCATCTCGTCGAAGCGGGCGTCGCCCGCAATGTGCTCGTCGTGGCCGGCGAGAACCGCCTCACTGGACAGAGCCGCGACGCCTCGATCCAAGCGCTGGCGCAGGTCGGCCATCCCGACTACGAACTGCCGCTCGGCCCGACCATCCCCGCCTATTACGGCCTCGTCGCTAACAGATACATGCACGAGTACGGCGTGACGGAAGAAGACCTCGCCGAATTCGCGGTGCTGATGCGCACCCACGCCTGCACTCATCCTGGTGCGCAATTCCAGGATCCCATCGAGGTCGCTGACGTCATGGCCTCGAAGCCGGTGGCGATGCCGCTGAAGCTGCTCGATTGCTGCCCGGTGTCCGACGGCGGTGCCGCCTTCGTCGTCAGCCGCGAGCGGACCGGAGAGGCCGGCGTGCGCATTCGCGGGTGTGCCCAGGCTCATACCCATCAGCACGTCACTGCAGCGCCCGCCCTGAGCGAGCTCGGCGCCGAGATCTCCGTCGCCCGCGCCAGGGAGGCCACCGGCCTCGCGATTTCCGACGTGCGCTACGCGGCGATCTACGACAGCTTTACGATCACGCTCGCGATGCTGCTGGAAGATCTTGGCCTTGCTGGCCGGGGCGAGGCAGCCGCGCGCGTGCGCGCCGGCCATTTCAGCCGCAATGGAGCGATGCCGCTGAACACCCATGGCGGCCTGCTGAGCTACGGTCATTGCGGCGTCGGTGGCGCCATGGCGCATCTGGTGGAAACGCATCTCCAGATGACGGGGCGGGCGGCGAATCGTCAGGTGCGCGACGCCTCGATCGCGCTGCTGCACGGCGATGGCGGCGTGCTGTCGTCCCACGTCAGCATGTTCCTGGAGCGGGTGCGATGAGCGAGCGTCTAGCCGACTGGACCAAGGGCGAACAGGCCGTCATTTATCAGACCTGCACCGCATGCGGCCATGTGCAGTATATTCGTCGCGCCTTCTGCGCGGCCTGCGGCGCGTCCGATCCGCGCGAGCAGTGCGCCAGCGGCAAGGGCAGGATCTACGCGACGTCGCTGGTCTGCCGCGCCGCCACGCCCGAGACGCGCGCGTACGTGCCCTACAACATCCTGCTGGTCGATTGCGCCGAGGGTTTTCGCATGATGGCGCATGGTGAGAATGATCTCGCCATCGGCGATGAGGTCAGTGCGAGCTTCAAACTGTTCGCCGGCAAGCTGGTGCCGTTCTTCGCCAAAGACAGATAGTGAAATTTGGATGCTCCAATGTGGCCCGGATGGAGCGGACCGAAATCCGGGTTTTCGCCTCACCGATAGACTTTCCCGGATTGCGCGCCCCATCCGGGCTATTGCGGCAACGCGAGCGGTGGGATCCGTCATTCGGGGGCGGTCCTGAGAGACCGAGCCTGGAACGGGAATTCTGGGCCTGGCCTGTGCGAGGGCCACCCCGGAATGACGAAAGCTCTCACCCGACTCTTAACTAGCGCCCGTAGAACAGGATGCTGGCGATGACGAGCATCGCCATCACCGCTAGCATATGCGCGAACGCTTCCGAGGCCGCCCCCTTGGTGGCTTCCTTCATTCCATTTTCTCCCTAGACTTGGGCGTGACTCATCGATGCGCGGTTAGCGCCCAACGGCCAATTGTTTTTACTCGGAACACCCCTTGCGAGTATCCGCCGCGATCAAGTCCCCACGCGGCGAATATCGACTGTCCCAAGGTCGTTCAGCAATGCGGCGGCATTTTGACTCGATGTTGTTGCTCCTGCGGACGCGCAAGAATACAGTTTCGTGGAAATTTCGCCGCTAACGACAAAAAGCATCAAAGGCTTAGGGAAAAACTTCAGGAAAATCATGGCCCGCATCAACTACAGCGACCCGTCCAAGGCATCCGACCGCACCCGGGAGATCCTCGACAAGAACCGCAATGCCAACATCTTCCGGATGATGTCGCATTCGCCGAGCTATTTCGAGCAGTACTGCCGGCTCGGCGGCGCCATCCGCCACAAGGGCGAGCTCGATCCGATCGTGCGCGAACTCGCGATCACCCGCACCGGCATTTTGTGCGAGGCGCCGTATGAGATCGTCGCGCACAAGCGCATCGGCAAGAATGTCGGCGTCACCGACGAGCAGAACGAGGCGCTCGAGAACTGGCAGGCCGCGAACTGTTTCAATGAAGTGCAGCGCGCCGCGCTCGCCTTCACCGACGAGATCGTCAAGCTGAACAAGCCGACGGATGCGACCTTCAAGGCGATCTCATCGAAGCTGACGCCGGCCGCACTGGTTGAACTGCAGCTCTCGGTCGGATTCTACATCATGACGTCAAAGTTTCTGGAGACCTTCGAGATCGACCTTCAGCCGGTCACCGAAGTGGTCGGCTGATCGAGCAATTGCTGTGAGGGATGCTCATGACGATCGATGAATATGCCGCCTGGGCTGCAACGATTGCGAAAGTCGATGAGCGTCCGTCGAACGAACGGCTGTCCTATCTCGGGCTCGGCCTCGCCGGCGAGTCCGGCGAAGTCGCCGACCATATCAAGAAGCTGCTCCGCGATGACTGGCTCGACCAGGCGGGCCTCGTCGAAGAGCTCGGCGATGTCATCTATTACTGGGCCTGCCTCTGCGTGGCGACCGGCCAGCAGCCATCGGAGCTGCTCAAGACCAGTGCCGCCAAGATCAAGCGGCGGATCAGCGAGGCGGCGAGCCGCTAGGCCGCTCAGGTGGAGGTCAAGATATCCACTTTGGCGTTGGCGACGATCAGGCGCTCGGCCAGAAGCTGCGCAAGATTGCGCATGATGCGTTCGCTGGCGTGCGGGTGCTGCTTGCGGAAGCGCTCGAACGCTTTCAGAGGCGCCTCGAACGCGGTCGCAGCCATATCCGCGAACACGTCCGCGGAGCGGGTGGTCTCGATCAGGGCCATCTCGCCGAACGCCATGCCGGCGGTGAGTGTTGCGAGCCGCACTCCGTCGGGCAGGGTGACATGCACCGCGCCGCTGCGCAGGAAGAACAGGGAATCGGCTGCGGCGCCAGTGGTGAGGATTTTCGCGCCAGACTGATAGATCCGGATCGTGCAGATCGAGGCGAGGTCGGTCAGCTCTTCCGCGCTGAGGCCTGCGAGCAGCGGCTGCTCGGAAAGCTCGGTGGTCTCGTGAAAATCGATCGAGCCGCCATAGCGGTAGACGATCTGGTCTTCGGCCCATTCGGTCGCGGTGTCGAGCACATAGAAGTCGCGGACGTTCTTCAGCTCCGCGGTCCACTCCCGCAGGCTGTCCCATTCTTTGGAGGCGCGCCTGACGCCTGACAGGACGACGGTGACATTCAGCGCCGCCAGCTCCTCGAACGCTTCAGCCACCAGCCGCGCCCCGGCGCGTGTGGTGGAGGTGACGCGGTGGAGATCGAAAATCACGAATTGCGGCCGCGGCCGGCCCGCAAGCCGGCGTGAGACATAGTCGACCGCCGACAGCGACAGCGTGCCGACCAGCTCGATGATCCGCACCTCCTGCTCGTGGGCTGCGAGAATATCGCGCTCCTGCGGGCGGCGCACGCGCCGCGACGGGCTCTTGCCGATGTCGTAATCGGCGATGACGGCGTTGCGTGCGTCGTCGCTGCGGTTGAGCATATGCAGATCGTAATGCGAGGACAGCGCCTCGCAGACCTTGATGCCGCGCACGCTGTTGCCGTGCTTGTCGAGCCTTGGCGAATAGCTGCCGAGCCCGAGGCGGGCGGGGAGTGCGGCGAGAATTCCGCCGCCGACGCCACTCTTGGCGGGGATGCCGATCCGGTAGATCCATTCGCCGGCATAGTCGTACATGCCCGACGACGTCATCACCGACAGCGTGCGCGAGATCGCGTAAGGCGTCAGCACCTGCTCGCCGGTAACCGGGTTGACGCCACGGTTGGCGAGCGTTGCCGCCATCACGGCGATGTCGCGCGCGGTGACCAGCACCGCGCATTGCCGGAAATAGACGTCGAGTACGGCCGCGACATTGTCCGAGATCACCGCATTGGTCTTGAGGAGATAGCCGATGGCGCGGTTGCGGTCGCCGGTCTGGCTTTCGGAAGCGTAGACGGCCTCGTCGACGGCGAGGTCGCGGCCGGCAAAACGACTGAGCGCGAGGCGAATTTGCTCGAAGGCGTCCGGACCCTTGCTGTCGTGGATCAGCCCGGTGCAGGCGATCGCGCCGGCATTGACCATCGGGTTGAATGGATGATTCTCCGAGTTGAGCCGGATCGAGTTGAAAGGATCGCCGGAGGGCTCGACGCCGATTGCGCTCTCCACCCTGTTTGCGCCGAGCAGGTCCAGCGCCAGCGCGAACACGAACGGCTTTGACATCGACTGGATGGTGAAGGGCGCCCTGGAGTCGCCGACCTCGTAGACATGACCGTCCAGGGTCGCGAGGCTGATGCCGAAACAGGCAGGATCGGCCTTGCCGAGCTCGGGAATGTAGTCGGCGACCGCGCCCGAGGTCTCTGCCGAGAATTCGTTGAGGCAATTGTCCAGAAACCGCAGCAAAGGCGGCTTCGAGCGGGTCCAGGCGGTAGCGAGAGGCGAAAGCGGTTTCATTGCCTCTCTTTGTGCAACGCAATCAGGGCACGCGCAACCCGTCCGGCACCACGGTCTGCCGCCGGACCAGCAGCAGGGCGAGCAAAATCGTGGGGATCAGGATGGCGAGGCCGAGCAGCGTCACCTGCATCTGCGACAGCGGCATGATGCCGCCGCCGGGGGTGGCCACCACGAAACCGCCGATCACCAGCAGCACGCGGATGGGCCACTCCAGCGCACCGGCGCCGCGGAGATCGCCGACGAAGGGCTGGTAGCCCTGGATGCCGCCGCAGATGAACAGCGTGCCGAACGCCGCGAGCGCCATCAAGCCGAGACCGGCCAGATAGGGGCTCGGCCCCTGCAGCACCAGCGCGGGATTGAGCACGAAGAAGAACGGGATGAAATAGATGATGCTGCCGACCCACATCGATTCCCAGCCCGTCTTCATCGCCGGCGAGCCGGCAATACCTGCCGCTGCGAATGATGCAATCGCGACCGGCGGGGTGATCGACGACAGCATGCCCCAGTAGAAAATGAACATGTGCACGGCCATCTTGTTCAGCCCGAGCTTCTCCAGCGCGGGTGCGACCAGGATGGCGAGGAAGATGTAGCAGGCCGTCGTGGTCAGGCCGAGCCCGAGAATCAGGCTAGTCAGGGCGCACATGCCGAGCAGCAGGAACGGATTGTCGCCGGCGATATGCAGCAGGTCGTTGGCGAGGCTCGACACCACGCCGGTCATCGAGAAGGCGCCGATCAGCAGGCCGCACCCGGCGAGGATGCCGACAAGCTCGACGAAGGTGCGGCCGTTGACCTCGAGGAATTTGCCGATGGTCGCGACAGTCCAGCGCGTGTCCTTCGAGAACAGCTGGTTGAGCACAAGAAGCAATGCGGTGGCGTAGAATGGCGCATGGCTCTCGCGCTTGAAGTAGAGCAGCATCACGATCAGAAGGGCGATGACGAAGACGTAGTACCAGCCATCCTTGATCGTATCCATGACCCGCGGCAGCTCCGCGCGCGGAATGCCCTTCAGCCCGTGTCGTGCGGCGTAGGAATCGACCTGCATGAACAGGCCGATATAATAGAGCGCGGCGGGAATGATGGCCGCGATCGCGACATCGGCGTAGCTGACATTGAGGAACTGCGCGATTACGAAGGCGGTCGCGCCCATCACCGGCGGCGCCAGCACCGCGCCGGTCGAGGCACAAGCCTCGATCGCGCCCGCATAGGAGGCGCGAAAGCCGCTCTTCTTCATCACCGGAATGGTCATGGTGCCGGCGGTCAGCACGTTGGAGATGATCGAGCCTGACATCATGCCGAGCAGGCCGCTGGCGAAGATGCACACCTTGGCCGCGCCGCCGCGGAACGTGCCACACAGCGCGAAGGCGAGATTGATGAAGAACTTTCCGGCGCCGGTCATCATCAACGCGGTGCCGAACACCAGGAAGCCGATCACGGTGTCGGCAAACGCCTGGATGGGAATGCCGAGCAGGCTCTCGCCCGACAGCACGTGATAGGCGGTCGCCTGCTCCAGCGTCGACTGCGTGCCGCGGAACGGCCCGAGCCAGCTGGATTCCGCGAACAGCGGATAGACGGTGAAGGGAAGCACGCTCAGTAGCAGGCTCCAGCCGCCGGTGCGGCGCAGCGCCTCCATCAACATCACCCACATCACGAGACCGGCTGCGATCACGCTGTTCGGCGCGCCGCCGAATTCCCAGCCGGCCTCGGCGGCCTTGCGGACGTTCGACATCAACAGCAGCGCGGCGGCAAAGGTCACGACGAAGCAGAGAAGGTCATACCAGGGAATCCGATCGAGCGACGCGCGCGGGGTCCCCGGGAAGATCAGGAACGTGAACGGCAGCATCAGGGCGATCAGGAGGTAGAAGTATTCCGTGTTGAGCTGGGTGTAGCCGACGAAGAAGCGCAGCGAGAATTGCTGGTTGATGCAGAGCAGGATGGTCGCGGCGGTCGCGAGGACGAGCAGCCAGCGCCACGCGCCACGCAAGCTTCGCACGCGCGTAACTTCCGCTTCCTGCATGTTGGCGGCGGCGCCATGCGGATCGTCGAACACGATCCGCTTGGCCCCGTCCTGGGAGGGGGTGGAGACTGAAGCAGACGACATGATCGACCTCGGGCGTGGACAATTAACGCTGTGAACTAATCCTCGAACCCGTTCGGCATGTCGGCCTTCGCAAGCGCCGCAGCACGCGCCTTCATCCAGGCGTCGAGGAACGCCTTATCATCCGCAGGCGGATTGGATTTTCCGTAGTCGGTCCACGCGGCGCCAAGCACCTCTTGCCGCTTGATCAGTCCGTTGTTGTGCGCCTCCTGTGCGTCGTTCCATTGCCCGGCCTCCTTCAAAGCCTTCACCGCGCCGGGATGCACCGGCACCACCCAGTTCTTGGTCTGGCGATCGGCCGCAAGCCCGCCGGCGCCGGGCGCGGAGTCCTTGTAGGAATCGTAGTTCACGATCATCGCCTTGGTGATCGCATAGACCTGCTCGGGGGCTTGCGAGGCGTAGGCGACGAAGATCGGATAGGGATAGTTGCCGAGCTCGATCGGCTTGTCCGGCGAGATACCGGCGCCGCAGGTCGCGGTCTGCGGGAAGAAGAACGAGCCGACCTTCTGCATCCGTGCCCAACCTTCCTTGTCCTTGGCGGGCAGCGGCGGCCAGACCAGCCCGCGCGGCGAAGTCTCGGCTTCCTTGGCGGGACCGGTGATGGTGGTGCCGAAGGCCGCATCGGTGTCGTTGTTGATCAAGCCCTTCCACATCGCGCCGTAGCTTGCGAACTCGACGATCTTGACGTCCTTCTGCGTCAGGCCGGCGAAGGCGAGCACCGCGAGCGAGTTCTGGTTCAGTGCCGGCGAGCCGACGACGAAGCCGACGCGCTTTCCCTTGAGGTCCTTCAGCTCCTTCACCCCTGTATCCGCGGCCACGCCGAGCGAACCGCAATTGCAATCAACGCTCGAGAGCAGGATCTGGAGCGGCTGCGGGCCCCATTCCCTGGAGCCGAACTCGAACACGCCCTCCTGCGCGAAATAGGTCCCCGATCCCATCGCCGCGGAGACCGCGCGCTTGGCGCGCAGCGGCGCCAGACGCGCGACATCGTTGCCTGCGGGGAGCACGCGCACGTCGGTCGAGTATTTGTCCTTCATCATCTTGCCGACGCCGACCGCGATGTTGAAGCCGGCGGTACCGGTGTCATAGGCGGTGAACGTCAATGTTGCCGGCAGCTTGATGTCGTCGGCGAATGCATAGCGTGTAGACACAAAAGAAAGGCCTGCCACCACGGCAGGCGCGAGCATGATCAGCCCACGACGCATGTTTCCCTCCAATGATCCTCGCGTTTGCCGCGACGATTTCTTTCTTTGTTTGAAACAGGTTTTGTTTGAGAGATCATGTCATCGCGGTCAGGCGATGGCAACGCCGTACCGCGAACACAGCAATGAGGCTGACAGAATGTCGCGGAAAACGACGGAGAATGCAGTCAGCTTGCGACGATTGCGATCGCCTGTCTTTCGGTAACGACGTCGTCGAGCTTCACCAGAAGCGATGTGATCTCGCCGCTCACAGGCGAAAGCACCGGTATCTCCATCTTCATCGCTTCGACCACCACAATCTCATCGCCATCTGCAACGGTTCCTCCAACTTGCACGGGAGTTGCGCAGACGCGTCCGGCGATCTCCGTGACGATCTTAATTTCTGGCATGCCATCGCCTTTTTGTTGTGGTCGCAAAATGCCTGAGGTAGTTTCTTCTGCAAGCGGAATTTAATTCCGCACAGCGGAACAAGCGGTAGGGATCATGGGACGACGTTCGGAGCGGTTGAGTAGACAAGGTGCGCTCGCTGGCGAAGCCGGTGAGGGTGATGTCATCCAGGTGGTGTCGCGCGCGTTCGACGTGTTGCGGTGCTTCGAAGGCCACGAGGCCAGGCTTGGCAATCTCGAAATTTCAAATCGCTGCGGCCTGCCGCGCTCCACGGTGTCGCGGTTGACGCACACGCTGACGCGGATGGGGCAACTGGTTTATCTGCCGCGCGATCAGAAATATCGCATCGGGCCGAGCGCGGTGGCGATGAGCGCCTCGATGATGAAGGGCGCGCAGCTGCGCAGCATGATTCGCCAGCGGCTCCAGGAACTCGCCGAGCAACTGCCGGGCACCGTCGGCTTCGTGGTCCCCGATCGCTTCCATCTGGTCTATCTCCAGTTCGCGCGTTCGGCCTCGGCACTCGGGCTGCACGAGGGCACCGGCAGCCGCATCTCGATGGCCTCGACCGCTGCAGGCGCAGCCTACACTGCGGCATTGGCGCCCGAGGTCGGCGATGCCTTCATCGCGGACATGGAGCGGGAAGCTCCCGAGGCTGCGAAAATCCTGCGGCCCCGCATCGAGGCCAACCGGCAGTCGCTGCATGAGCGCGGCTATGTCGTGGCCTGCGGCCTGTGGAGCCCGCATATCAACGGGCTCGCGGTGCCGATCTGGTCGCCGCAATACCAGACCTTCGTCGTCATCACGATCGGACTTCTGTCGGCGATGTACGACGAAGAGCGCCTGCATGCCGAGGTCGCGCCGCTGATGCTCGCGCTCGGCCGTTCGCTCGGCAGCCTGATGGAGGGCGCGGAAGGCGACGTCTTCAACGCCCGCATCCCGCGTAAACCGGTCGCCATGGCCGTGCACAACAATAACAAGCCGATCAATTCGGAGGGAGTGAATGAACTGGAAGCCGGAACTCGACGAGCTCGCCCGGCGCGAAGCCTTCGCGCGGGAGATGGGCGGCGTTGACAAGGTCAAGCGTCAGCATGACCAGGGCCGACTGACTGTTCGGGAGCGTATCGACAGACTGAGCGACAAGGGCAGCTTTCACGAGATCGGTGCCGTCTCCGGCCTCGGTGAATACGATTCCAGCGGCGAGTTGCAGAAATTGACGCCGGCGAACTGCGTGTTCGGCCGCGCGCGCATCGAAGGCCGCACCGTCGTCGTGGTCGGCGACGATTTCACCGTGCGCGGCGGCTCGGCGGACGCGTCCATCTCCGCAAAACCGCTGATGGCGGAGGAGATGGCGCATGATCTCCGCCTGCCCATCGTCCGCATCATCGAAGGCTCCGGCGGCGGCGGCTCGGTCAAGACTATCGAGACCAAGGGCGCGGCGAACTTGCCGGGCGGCATCGGCGGCACACGCTGGTATCGCTTCACCACCGAGAATTTGTCGCGCGTGCCCGTGGTCGCGCTCGGCCTCGGCTCGGTCGCAGGGCTCGGTGCCGCGCGTCTTGCCGCCAGCCACTATTCCATCATGACCCGGAAGTCCGCGATGTTCGTCGCAGGTCCGCCGGTGGTGAAGGCGCTGGGGCAGGACCTCTCGAAGGAAGAGCTCGGCGGCGCCGACATCCAGACCCGCGCCGGCGCGGTCGATCATGCCCTCGACACCGAGGAGGAGGCGTTTGCCTGCGCCCGGCGATTCCTGTCCTATCTGCCGTCGTCGGTCTACGAGCTACCACCGACCTTGCCCTGCACTGACAATCCGGAGCGCACAGAAGAGGCGCTGATGAGCGCGGTGCCACGCAACCGCAAGCAGGTCTACAAGATACGGCCGATCGTCGAGCAGGTCGTGGACAAGGGCTCGTTCTTCGAGGTCGCCAAAAATTTCGGCAAGCCGATCATTGTCGGCCTCGCGCGGCTCGAGGGCAGGGCGGTGATGGTGCTTGCCAGCGACAGCTTTCACTATGGCGGCTCCTGGACGGCGGATGCCTGCCAGAAGGTGGTGCGCTGGGTCGACTTCGCCGAGACCTTCCATTTGCCGATCGTCTATCTCATGGACTGCCCCGGCTTCATGATCGGCCTCGATGCGGAGAAGGCGGGCACCATCCGCCATGGCGTTCGCGCCATGACCGCGGTCAACCAGACCACGGTGCCCTGGTGCACGGTGATCCTGCGCAATGCCTTCGGCGTCGCCGGCGTGGTGCATCAGCCCGCCGACCGCTTCTCGATCCGCTACGCCTGGCCGTCGGCCTATTGGGGCTCGCTCCCGCTCGAAGGCGGCATCGAAGCCGCCTACCGCGCGGATATCGACGCGGCCGAGGACAAGGCGGAGAAACTGAAAGAGATCGAGGACCGCCTCAACAAGCTGCGCTCGCCGTTCCGCTCCGCCGAAAAATTCTGGGTGGAGGAGATCATCGATCCCAGGAAGACGCGGTCGCTGCTGTGCGAGTTCGCGCGGCTCGCGGAGCCATTGCGAAAGCCGGGGCCGCCGGAGAATTTTTCGATCAGGCCGTAGCCTCAGCCGTCACTGCGAGCTGCTGATGCCGATCTCAGCCTAATTGCAGTTGGGCAAAATTGATCTATCGCAACACGTCGCGTCCGATTGTCTGCAAGCGTCTCGTTTGAAACGAGGGAGAGACGTCATGACAAATGCGGGTAACGCGCTGCTTTGGACGGCCATATTTTTCTGCCTGTCGTTCGCTTCGATTTTTGTAGTCTGGTTTGCCGAGCGGTTGCGCGCGGGCTTCGTGAGGAAGCCGTAAAGCCTCCTCGGTTCGCTCCCTCGTCACCTGCTGACCGGACGGCGGATGCCAGCCGCCGGGCGGTGCCCTTGGCGTCGACGGCGTTGTCCTCGCGCTTTGCGCGGCAGCGATGACGTGACCTCAAAACAATAACGCGCTACGCTTCCCGGGCAAGAACAAGAGGAAGCGCCAATCGTGTATGACTTCATTATCGTGGGCGGCGGCTCGGCGGGGTCCGTGCTGGCCCACCGGCTCTCCGCGAGGAGCGCCAACAAGGTCCTGCTCTGCGAGGCCGGACAGGACACACCGCCCGGAGACGAGCCGGCCGAGATCAAGGACAGCTATCCGGGTACGGCCTATTTCGATCCGCGCTTCCACTGGACCGAGCTCAAGGTCACGACCCAGATCGTCAGCCACAACAATCCGGATGAAGGGCGCCCACCCCTGCGCAAATACGAGCAGGCTCGCGTGCTCGGCGGCGGCTCCTCGATCAACGGCCAGATGGCCAACCGCGGCGCGCCGACCGATTACGACGAATGGGAAGCGCGCGGCGCTGCGGGGTGGAGCTGGAATGATGTGCTGCCCTTCTTCAAGAAGGTCGAGCGCGACCTCGATTTCGACGGTCCCTACCACGGCAAGGACGGCCGCATCCCGGTCCGCCGAATCCCCAGGGAGCACTGGACGCGGCATTCGCAGGCGTTCGCGCAGGCCTTCCAGCAGGCCGGACATCAGTTCCTGCCGGACCAGAATGGCGAGTTCGTCGACGGGTTTTTCCCGGTGACGCACTCGAACCAGGCCGAGCAACGCGTCTCGGCTGCCATGGGCTATCTCGATCGCGACACGCGCAAGCGCGCCAACCTCACGATCTCCACCAACACGCAAGTCAGGGAATTGCTGTTCGAAGGCACGCGGTGCGTCGGGGTGAAGGCGGTGGTCGACGGGCGGGAGCAGGAATTCCGCGCCCGCGAGATCATTCTCTCCAGCGGCGCCATCCATTCGCCGGCGCATCTGTTGCGCGCCGGCATCGGCCCGGTCGGTCACCTCAGGGATATGGGCATTCCCGTGTTGATGGGGCTGCAGGGCGTCGGCCAACGCCTGATGGATCATCCCTCGATCTCGCTGTCGTCCTTTGTCCGCCGCGGCGCGCGGATGAACGAGCACACCAGGCGCCACATGCAGCTTGGCCTGCGTTACTCGTCCGGGCTCGAAGGCGTACCGAAAGGCGACATGTTCGTCGTGCTGCTCAGCAAATCGGCCTGGCACGCCGTCGGTGAGCAAATCGGATCGCTCCTGACATTCGTCAACAAGACCTATTCGGAGACCGGACAGGTCAAGCTTGCCTCGCGCGACCCGGCAGTCGAGCCGATCGTCGAATTCAACCTGTTGTCCGACCGGCGCGACCTTGATCGCCTGATGAGCGGTTTCCGCAAGATGGCGGCCGTGCAGATGAGCGACGTGGTCAGGGCCGTGACGGACAAGCCGTTCCCGGCCTCCTATACCGACCGTGTGCGCAAGATCGGCGTGGTCAACACCAAGAATCGGATTCTGACCAAGATCGCCGCGGCCCTGATGGACGGGCCGGCGGCGCTGCGCCACTACATGATCGACAATTTCGTGGTCGAGGGCTTCACCTTCGACGACGTCATCAACGATGACGAGGCGCTGGAAGCCTTCGTGCGCAAGGCCACGATCGGCGTGTGGCACGCCTCCTGCTCGTGCCGCATGGGCCGGACCGATGATCCGATGGCGGTGGTCGATCCAGAGGGGCGCGTCAAGGGCGTGCAGGGCCTGCGCGTCGTCGATGCCTCGATCTTCCCGGTGGTGCCGTGCGCCAACACCAATTTTCCGGTCCTGATGTCGGCGGAGAAGATCGCGGCCGCGATGATGCAGTGAGCCGGCGCGGCTTTTCGGGCTGGCGAACCGCCTTGTCGACGCTGACCGTCCAGGACCGCTAGTGATACCGCAAAAGCTGAAATGGTGGGCGAGAACGGTTCCGCGGCCGACGGTCTGGCGGACATGCGTGCTTAGGCGGAACTTGGAACCCGGCTTCGGCGTTCTTTGCCAGATTTCGCCTTACGACTGAGACGGGCCGCTGACCGCGCGTCCCATCTCGGGGCCGGAGCGCACTGTCGGCGATGGAGCTTCACGGGGGTTCAATGATCAATTCATCAAGCCGGGCGCAAACCAGCGATCCCGGAGAGTTGCCTAGGATTTCGACCGGCAGTGACGGTCTCGACGATATCCTCTACGGCGGGCTCGATCCCAATCGCATGTACCTCTACGAGGGCCGGCCCGGCTCGGGCAAGACCACGATGGCGCTGCAATTCCTTCTCGAGGGCGCCCGTTGCGGTGAACGCGTGCTCTATATCTCCTTGTCGGAGACCAAGCGTGAGCTGACGCTGGTTGCACAGCGGCACGGCTGGTCGCTGGAAGGGGTCGACATCTTCGAACTGGTGCCGCCCGAGACGACGCTCGATCCGGAGCGCGAGCTCACCGTCTTTCACCCCGCCGAAATGGAGCTGAGCGAAACCACGGGCCTGATATTCAAGGAGGTCGAACGGATCAATCCCGCGCGCGTGGTGCTGGACAGCCTGTCCGAGCTCCGCCTCCTTGCGCAGAACCCGCTGCGGTACCGGCGCCAGGTTCTGGCCCTGAAGCACTTTTTCACCAACCGCAACTGCACGGTCATCCTCCTCGACGATCTCTCGTCCTCCCAGGACGATCTGCAACTCCATTCGATCGCGCATGGCGTCGTGATGCTCGAACAGCTCGCCATTGATTATGGGGCAGAGCGCCGGCGGCTTCGCGTGATTAAGATGCGCGGCATTCGATTTCGCGGCGGTTTCCACGATTTCACGATCGAAGCGGGAGGGGTGCGGATATTCCCCCGTCTGGTGGCGGCGGAACATCACACCTCGTTTATCGGTGAATTGACGCCCAGCGGCAATGCACAACTCGACCAGCTCCTGGGAGGAGGGCTCGAGCGCGGCACCAGTGCGCTGCTCTTGGGCGCCGCCGGTGTCGGCAAGTCGTCTCTCGCGCTGACCTATGCGATCGCGGCGGCAGATCGCGGTGAGCATGCGGTGTTCTTTGCCTTCGATGAAGGTCGCGGTACAGTGGAGGCCCGGGCTCGAACGCTGGGCCTGCCGCTTGAAAGCCATCTGCAATCGGGACTCATCCGATTTAAACAGATCGATCCCGCCGAAATGTCCCCCGGCGAATTCGCCGCCAATGTGCGCAACAGCGTCGAAAAGGACAACGCCCGAATTGTTGTCATCGACAGTCTGAACGGCTACCTCAACGCAATGCCGGATGAGCGATTTCTCATCCTCCAGATGCACGAGCTCCTGAGCTATCTCGGGCAGAAAGGCGTGCTGACCGTCCTGATCCTCGCTCAGCACGGGCTGGTCGGTCCGATGGAAACGGCTCTCGATATCAGCTATTTGAGCGATGCCGTGCTCATGCTGCGCTATTTCGAGGTCGGCGGAACGGTGCGGCGCGCCCTCTCGGTCGTGAAGAAGCGCAGCGGCAATCATGAAAATTCCATCCGCGAGTTTCGTCTTGGCAGTGCCGGCATTACGGTCGGTCCTCCGCTGACCGGATTCAGCGGCATCTTTTCCGGGAATCCGCGTTACTCGGGCACGGAGATACCGGAGGGGCTGTCGGAATGAGCGCCGACCGCGATCATTGCGTCCTCGTGTTTGCTCCGATTGGCCGCGATGGACCGGCATCGGTCGAGCTTCTCCGCAGTTCGAATCTCGTGGCAATCAATTGTCGAGGTCTGCCTGAACTGGTCAACGAGATGTCGGCTGGCGTGGGCGCGGTGCTTCTCGCCGAGGAGGGCTTGTTCGGAAAGGATACCCAGCCGCTGGCACATTGGATCGAGCGGCAGCCGCCCTGGTCCGACCTGCCCTTTGTCATTCTTACCAGCCACCGGGAGCAGCCGGCGGTGGTTGCCTGGCGCCGCAGCATCGTCGATACACTCCGCAACGTTTCGCTGCTCGAGCGCCCGGTTCAGCCGATCACGCTGACGAGCGCAATTCAATCCGCAATGCGGGCCCGCCGGCGGCAATATGAGATTCGGACCTTGCTGCAGGCGCGCGAGCGGACGGCCCAGGAGCTCGAGAAGCTCGTGGTCGAGCGCACCCGTGCCCTCGAGGAGGCCAACAAGCATCTGCGGGCCGAAATGGAAGAGCGCGCCCGCGTCGAGGAGACCCTTCGTCAGGCCCAGAAGATCGAGGCCATTGGGCAATTGACCGGCGGAGTAGCTCACGATTTCAATAATCTGCTGATGGTGATCTCCGGTGGATTGGACATGCTCGACCGACAGACCGATCCTGATCGGCGGCGTCGGCTGTTGGAAGGAATGGTTCAGGCGGCGCAGCGTGGTGCGGGCCTGACCAGGCAGCTTCTGGCTTTTTCACGGCGGCAGAAGCTCCGGCCCGAGGCCGTCGACATCCCCGCGCAGATCGGCGGCATGCGCGAATTGCTCGATCGGAGCCTGAGAGGCGACGTTCACGTCGAGTTCGATTTTCCGGAGGGGCTTTGGCCGGTTGAGGTCGATCCGGGAGAGCTCGAACTGGTCATTCTCAATCTGGCGGTCAACGCCCGCGATGCGATGCCGAACGGCGGTACGATCGTTGTCCGTGGCGAGAACCTGGCCGGCCTGAACGAGAACGAGATCGCGGGCGATTACGTTCGCCTATCCGTGGTCGACAGGGGTGTTGGAATGAGCCCCGAGATCCTGGCGCGGGTCTTCGAACCGTTCTTCACGACCAAGGATGTGGGGAAAGGCTCGGGCCTGGGGCTTGCTCAGGTCCACGGATTTGCGACGCAATCACGCGGGATGGTTCGAATAAAATCGATCGTCGACGAGGGCACCAGCATCGAGCTCTATTTGCCGCGATCCAGGAATATCCCTTCGGGTGAACGGCACCTCATCGACCTGAACAGGGCTCGGCCCAAGAAGGCCAATCAGGGCCGAATCCTCCTCGTCGAAGACGACGACGAGGTCGCCGCGCTCGTCAGCGAGATGCTTGCGCAGCTCGGTTACCAGGTCACGCGCGCGGCCAGCGCTGCGGCGGCTCTCGGTGCCCTAGCGGACGGCCGCTCCGTCGATCTGGTGTTTTCCGATATCATGATGCCGGGCGGCATGAACGGTGTCGAACTCGCGCGCGAGATCAGAAGAAGGCGAAGCGACATTCCGGTCCTGCTGACGAGCGGATACGCCGAAGCCGCGGTTCACGACGCCGAGCAGGCTGGGATCCGGATCCTGTCGAAACCCTACCACATCGACGAGCTCGCCGCAGCGCTCGGCGCTGCAAAATCGGACTTTGCGATAGCCACAGGAGCGGGGTTGGCGACGACTCGGGGCTGACCAAGCGCGCAACAATCACTGCCCGGGTTTATGGCTCGAGGGGCACCCTGCGCAATTGCGCGCTCGGGCCGGTCGACGCCCGTCGCTGAGCGGCGCGTGCACATGCGATCGCATTTCGGTTGCGACGACACGCGTTCGTTCTCTGCGAATATCTATCTCCGCCGCTACGTCTGGGCTATGAGGACTGCAGAAATCGGCCCGCTAATGAAGCCACTTTTGGCCGTTCTTTTAGCCGATTTCAGCCAAACTGTTATTGGTTTCTCATTGCCGGGGCAGGGATCTTCAATTTGGAGCCCTGCAATGTTCAAGGCGGTTCTTTCTGCGTGTCTCTTGGTTGCCCTCAGCTCCGTCGCTTCCGAAGCACGGACTTATCGCATTCATCAAGTACCTGAATGCAACGTCACGATGCCCTGCGACTTCTCATATGCGCAACCGCGCCGTGAGCGGACTTCCCGGTCCCCACTGAATCCCAGGTCCTCGCTACAAGCCTATCGCGCGACGCAATTGACAGTGACCGACGCGGGCGGCGCCCCGACGACGAGCATCTCCAGCGCCCGCATCGTCGGCAGTCGTCCGGCAGGGTGTCCTTCCTCCTTCTGCGGCTGCGGCGCGGCTCTGCGCGTGTTCGGCCGTATCGTGCCGGAATTGAATCTTGCGGCCAATTGGCTGCGCTTCCCGCGGACATCACCCGCACCGGGAATGGTCGCAGCGCGACGTGGACATGTATTCGTCCTCGAGCAGCATTTGGAAGGGGACACCTGGATGGCGTACGACGCCAACTCGGGCGGACACGCGACGCGAATGCATGCGCGTTCATTGCGTGGCTATACGATCGTCAACCCGCGCGGGGGGTCCCTCGCCTGAGCGGCCAGCCGACATAATTGCGACGCATGAACATCCGCAAGGCGTCTGTTGACGGTTACGGCAGGTTCGCCTTGCTGATTTTCGATCTGCGACGGCTGGTCGCGCTTTATTTCAGGTACGTCTTCCGCAATCGAGCGGCACCCCGAACCCGGACGACCCGCCTCGTGTCGGGCGGATCGGTGACGCCGCATTTTACGGCGTCACCGGCACCATCAGATACTAAGCCATCGCCGCTTGCGGCTTCGGCTTCGGTTGTCGCGACAGCGTCAGCACGATCAGCGAGGCGAACACGCAGAGCGCGCCGGCGATGAAGAAGGCGGGCAGGTAGCTCTGATAGACCGTCCGCGAGAGACCGGCGCCGAAGGCAGCGGTGCCCGCGCCGAGCTGGTGGCCTGCAAAGATCCAGCCGAACACCAGATTGGCGCGCTCAGGTCCGAATTTCTGCGCGGTCAGGCGCACCGTGGGCGGCACAGTTGCAATCCAGTCGAGCCCGTAGAACATCGCGAAGATCGAGAGCCCATAGAACGAGAAATCGCTGAAGGGGAGGAAGATCAGCGAGAGCCCGCGCAGGCCGTAATACCAGAACAGCAAATAGCGGTTGTCGTAGCGGTCCGAAAGCCATCCCGACATGATGGTGCCGAAGAAGTCGAAGATGCCCATTGCAGCCAGCAAGCCCGCGGCCTGCACCTGCGGGATGCCGAAATCGAGGCACATCGGAATCAGATGCACCTGCACGAGGCCGTTTGTGGATGCGCCGCAGACGAAGAACGTCGCAAACAGGACCCAGAACGCGCTGCTCTTCGAGGCCTCGCGCAGCGTGCCGAGTGCGACGCCGGTGATCGAGCCATGGCTGATGGGCGGCGCTGGCAGGGGTGTGGTGCCTTCGTCGCCGAACGGGCGCAGGCCCAAATCGCTCGGACGGTCGCGCATCGCGAGCAGGACCGCGAGGGCGGAAACACCAAGTGCGATGCAGACGAAGCCGAGCGCAAGCCGCCAGCCGAAGCGTTCGGTGAGGCTTGCCAGCAGCGGCAGGAACACGAGCTGACCGGTGGCGACGCTCGCGGTCATGATGCCGACGACGAGGCCGCGCCGCGCCGCGAACCAGCGCGTCGCGATGGTAGCGCCCAGCACCAGCGCGGTCATGCCGGTGCCGATCCCGATCACGACGCCCCACAGCGCGACGAGCTGCCAGACCTCCGTCATGCCGAGCGAGAGCACCAGCGCCGAGACCACGATGAGCTGCGCGGTCAGCGTGACATTTCGCAGGCCGTAGCGGTTGAGCAGGGCCGCCGCGAACGGCGCCATCAGCCCGAACAGGATGAAGCGAATCGACAACGCCGACGAGATCTCCGCTGTGCTCCAGCCGAATTCCTTCTGAAGCGGAACAATGAAAACGCCGGGCGCGCCGACCGTGCCGGCGCTGATCAGCGCGGTGAGGAAGGTCACGCCGACCATCACCCAGCCGTAGTGGATATTGCGGCGGCCGAGTGTTGCCGCGAGCCAGTTCGAGATCATTGGGCCTCAATCTTGATGGGCAGGCGAGAGCCTGCGCAAGTTTTCAGAATGGCACGGGACGCGTCTGTCGGAAATGACGGAGTTCCCTCATTTCCGGACGTTCTCGTCAGTGCGTCAGGCGCTCTACCGCGATCGCAGTAGCTTCGCCGCCGCCGATGCAGAGCGCGGCGACGCCACGCTTGAGGTTTCGCGCCTCGAGCGCATGCAGCAGCGTCACGATCAGCCGTGCGCCGGTGGCGCCGATGGGATGGCCGAGCGCGCAGGCGCCGCCGTTGATGTTGAGCTTGTCGCGGGGAATGCCGAGATCGCGCTGGGCCGCCATCGCCACCACGGCGAAGGCTTCGTTGATCTCGAACAGATCGACATCGCCGGCATTCCAGCCGACTTTGTCCAAGAGCTTGCGGATCGCCGGGATCGGGGCCGTAGTGAACCATTGCGGCTCCTGGCTGTGGGTGGTGTGGCCTTTGATCACGGCGAGAGCCGGCAGGCCGCTGCGATCGGCGAGCGAGCGCTTCGTCAGAACCAGCGCAGCGGCGCCGTCGGCGTTGGCGGAGGAGGCCGCCGGCGTGATGGTGCCGTTGGCGCGGAACGCCGGCTTCAGCCCGGGGATCTTTGCGGGATCGACCTTGAGCGGATGTTCGTCATTGGCGACGATGCGGGGGCCGGCCTTCTCACTCAGCGTGATCGGCGCGATCTCGGCCTTGAACGCACCGCCCTCGACCGCCTTGCGTGCGCGGCTGAGCGTTTCCATCGCAAAGGCGTCCTGGTCCTTGCGGGTGAACTGATAGGCTTCTGCGGTGGCCTCGCCGAAATCGCCCATGGAGCGGCCGGTCTCGTAGGCGTCTTCGAGGCCGTCCATCATCATATGGTCGATGATGCGATCATGGCCGGCGCGATAGCCGCCACGCGCCTTGGCGAGCAGATACGGCGCGTTGCTCATGCTTTCCATGCCGCCGGAGACGACGATCTCGGCCGAGCCGGCGCAAATGATGTCGTGCGCCAGCATGGTCGCTTTCATGCCGGAGCCGCAGACCTTGTTGACAGTAGTCGCGCCGGTGGCATCGGGTAGGCCGGCGGCCCGCGCCGCCTGGCGCGCGGGGGCCTGGCCCTGGCCGGCGGGAAGGACGCAGCCCATGAAAACCTCGTCGATTTTCTCCGGCGCAAGCTTGGCACGCTCCAGTGCCGCGGCGATCACGTGCGATCCGAGCTTGTGCGCGGCCAGCGGCGAAAGCTCGCCCATGAAGCGGCCGAGCGGTGTCCGGACGGCGGAGACGATGACGACGGGATCGGCGGCTTCGGCCATGGGTGAGACTCCGTGAGATGCCAACTATGTAAGATTACGGTCATCATATGATGCGGCGCAAAAAATGCAACTGCGCGGGGCATGAGAAATTGTCGTAGGTCGGATGAGATTTGCTCGTTCGATCGGACGAGGTGGAGAGCGCCTACCGCTTCCGATTCACAAACGCGCCCATCAGCCGCGTCGGCTCGTCCGTCAGGAACGACTCGCCGAAGACTTTGACGCTCAAATTTACCGACTCGGTCAGCGGCAGCTCCTCCCATTGCCGCAGCAATGCCTTCTGCGACCGCAGCGCCTCGGGGCCGCATTCGAGCAGGGCCTTCACGAGGTGCTCGACCTCGGCATCGAGCCCACCCTCCGGCGCGACCTTGTCGACCAACCCCCAGGCCAGCGCCGTCGGCGCGTCGATGTTCTCAGCGGTCATCACCAGCCAGCGCGCGCGGGCCCACCCGATCAGGCGCGGCAGCAGCGCGGCATGGATCACCGAGGGAATGCCGACCCGCACCTCCGGCATGCCGAAATGCGCATCACGGGCGGCGATCCGGAAATCGCAGGCCGCGGCGACTTCGAGCCCGCCGCCGAGGCACCAGCCGGGCATGCGCGCGATCATAGGGGCCGGGAAGGCGCGCACGGCCTCGCAGAGGTCGCGCAGGCGGCTGATGAAGGCCTCGGCGGACTTCTGGTCGAGCTTGGCCATCTCCTTGATGTCGGCGCCGCCGATCATGCTCTTCTCGCTCTGGCCGCGCAGCACCACGACCCGGATGCTGCGGTCGGACGAGAGCTGCTGCAGGCCTTCGCGCACCGCATCGGTGACGGGCGAGCTCAAAATGTTCAGCGAGCCGGCATTGCAGATCGCGACATGAACGACGCCGCGCGCATCGCGCGTCACGCCGCAGTGGTTGTTGAGCATTTCCATGAGAGGATCTCTGAGCTTCGTAGACGTGCGAATACGCCGGTCAGGTCACACTTCCGGGCCGAAACGCATTGCTTGTCAAGCCGGCGGGGAGGGAGTTGCCAGCGCTAAGTCCGCAGCATAGTATGATGAAAATCATACAAAAGAGGCCGCGATGACCGACATCGATCAACTCGACCTGTTTTCGCCTGCGGGCCGGCGCGAGCGGGTGGTTGAATGGCAGGTGCCTGCGCCGGTTGCGAAAGTGGCGATGGGCCTGTCAGGCATGGATGCGATGCTGGGCATCCGCGACGGAAGGCTGCCGCCGCCACCCTTTGCCAAGCTGATCGGCTTCATCATGGCCGTGGTCGAGCCGGGCCGGATCGTCATGGAACTCGAGCCGCGCGAGGATCTCGAAAACACCATAGGCCTCCTGCACGGGGCCACAGCCGCCGCGCTGCTCGACACCGCCATGGGGTGTGCGATCTCGACCCGGCTGGAGCCCGGGCAGGGCTCCGTCACCCTCGATCTGAAAATGACCTTCCTGCGTCCGCTCTCGGTCCGGTCCGGGTTGATCTCCGCCGAAGGCAAGGTGATCAAGCTGGGACGCCAGACCAGCTACGCCGAGGGATTTGTCCGCGACGGTAAGGGGGCGCTTGCGGTGCACGCAACGGCGACCTTTTCCATGATCGGCAACAATTTTACCGGGAATTAATGCGCCGTCCGGCCGATATCCGTGTTATTAGATGACCCCCGACATCCAATGAGATCCGCATGCGCTATTCCCGGGAACACAAGCAGGAAACCCACGACCGCATCGTGAAGAAGGCTTCCGTGCGGCTGCGCGAAAAGGGCGCCCACGGCATCGGTGTCGCCGACCTCATGAAGGAAGCGGGCCTGACCCATGGCGGCTTCTACGCCCATTTCGATTCCCGCGAGGCGCTGGTGATCGAGGCGTTTGGCTACGCTATGGATCGCTCGATGGAGCACTGGCGCAAGCAATCCGATCAGGTCACGCCGGAGAAGCAGCTCAGTCAGATCGTTGAGACCTATCTCTCCGCGGTGCATCGCGACAACCCCGGTCACGGCTGCTCGATCCCCGCGCTCGGCGCCGAGATCGCCCGAGAGAGCCCGAAGACGCGAAAGGCCTTTGCCGGCAAGCTCGACGAGATGATCGAGATGATCACGGACTTCATCCCGAATCTGCCGCGCAAGGCCGCGCGCAAGCAGGCGATCGCGACGCTGGCGACCATGGCCGGCACCATGTTGCTCGCGCGCATTGCCGGCTCGAGCGAGCTGTCGGATGAGGTGCTGAAGACGGGCAAGGACAGCGCGCTGGACGGCGCGCGGCGTGAGCCGAAGGCTGCGGCGGCGAAAAAGGCGAAGCAGAGCTAGGCTTCAGAGCCCCGCAAACAACGCCCGCTCGCGCTCCACAATCTCGGAAATATAATCCGCCACCGCGCGGATGCGTGCGAGGTCCTTGCTGTCGGCGTGCATCAGCATCCAGAAGGTGCGGGTGATCGAGACCTCTTCCGCCAGCACCGCAATCAGCTGCGGATAGTCGGCCGCCATGAAGTGCGGCAGCACCGCAATACCGAAGCCGGCGAGCGTGGCGTTGAGTTGTGCGATCAGATTGGCGCTGCGCAAGCGCGCGGAGATCTTCGGCGAGACCTGCGGCAGATAGTCGAGCTCGGGCGTGAACAAGAGCTCCTCGATATAGCCGACGAATCGATGCTGCGGCAGGACCTCGCGCGAGGTGATTTTCGGGAAGCGGTCGAGATAGGCGGGCGCGGCATAGAGTCCGAGCCGGTAGTCGAGCAGCTTGCGGCCGACGATGCGGCCTTCCTTCGGCATGGTCAGGCTGATGGCGATATCGGCCTCGCGCTTGGAGAGGCTGAACAGCCGCGCGGTGGCCACCAGTTGCAGGTCGAGATCGGGATACCGGTCCGCGAACGGCGCCAGTCGCGGCGCCAGGAAGGCGGTGCCAAAACCGTCCGGCGCGCCGATCCGCACCGTGCCGGTCAGCCGCGCCACGGAGCCACCGACCTGCTCCTGGTTGGCGACGATGGTCGATTCCATCGCTTCCGCGCTGTCGGCGACGCGCTGGCCGGCCTCTGTCAGCAGGTAGCCGGTCTTGCGCCGGTCAAACAGCTTGGCCGAGAGGTGCTTCTCCAGCCGGTCGACGCGGCGGATCACGGTGGCATGGTCGACGCCGAGCTGTTTTGCCGCAGCCGAAACCGAGCCGCCCCGCACGATGGCCAGCACGAACCGGAAGTCGTCCCAGTCGATAGCGCCTTGATCCAGCATTTTCGCACATCTATGGTGCATTATCTCAGACTTGAATCCTATAAAATGCAGGTCGATAGGATTTGTCAAAGCGTTCAAGCTCGCCTCAAGGAGACCATTCCATGCGTTCAGTCGGACATTTCATTGGTGGCAAGGAGGTCAAGGGCACCTCGGGCCGCACCGCCGACGTTTTCGAGCCGATGACCGGTGACGTTCAGGCCAAGGTGGCGCTGGCGTCCAAGGCCGAGGTTCGCGCCGCCGTGGAAAACGCCCGCGCCGCGCAGCCGGAATGGGCCGCGACCAACCCGCAGCGCCGCGCTCGCGTCATGATGAAGTTCGTCGAGCTGGTGCAGCGCGACTACGACAAGCTGGCCGAACTGCTTGCCCGCGAGCATGGCAAGACCGTTCCTGACGCCAAGGGTGACATCCAGCGCGGCCTCGAGGTCGCGGAGTTCGCCTGCGGCATTCCGCATCTGATGAAGGGCGAGTACACCGAAGGCGCCGGCCCCGGCATCGACATCTATTCGATGCGCCAGGCGCTCGGCGTCGTCGCCGGCATCACGCCGTTCAATTTCCCGGCGATGATTCCGATGTGGAAGTTCGCTCCTGCGATTGCCTGCGGCAACGCCTTCATCCTGAAGCCGTCGGAGCGCGATCCCGGCGTGCCGATGATGCTTGCCGAACTGATGATCGAGGCGGGCCTGCCGTCCGGCATCCTCAATGTCGTCAACGGCGACAAGGAAGCGGTCGACGCCATCCTCGACGATCCCGACATCAAGGCCGTCGGCTTCGTCGGCTCCACCCCGATCGCGCAATACATCTACGAGCGCGCCGCCCAGACCGGCAAGCGCTGCCAATGTTTTGGCGGCGCCAAGAACCACGCCATCATCATGCCGGATGCCGACATGGACCAGGCAGTCGACGCACTGATCGGCGCCGGCTACGGTTCGGCCGGCGAACGCTGCATGGCCGTGTCAGTCGCGGTTCCGGTCGGCAAGGCCACTGCCGACCGCCTGATGGAAAAGCTGGTCCCGCGCGTCGAGAGTCTCAAGATCGGCACCTCGATCGATCCCTCCGCCGATTACGGTCCGCTGGTGACGCGCGAGGCGGTCGAGAAGGTCAAGGGCTATATCGACATCGGCATCAAGGAAGGCGCGACGCTCGCCGTCGACGGCCGCGGCTTCAAGATGCAGGGCTACGAGAACGGCTTCTATCTCGGCGGTTCGCTGTTCGACAACGTCACCAAGGACATGCGGATCTACAAGGAAGAGATTTTTGGCCCCGTGCTCTCGGTCGTGCGCGCGCACGATTACAAGGAAGCGCTGGCGCTGCCGTCGGAGCATGATTACGGCAACGGCGTTGCGATCTTCACCCGCGACGGCGACGCCGCGCGCGACTTCGCGGCCAAGGTCAACGTCGGCATGGTCGGGATCAACGTGCCGATCCCGGTGCCGATTGCGTATTACACCTTCGGCGGCTGGAAGAAGTCGGGCTTCGGCGATCTCAACCAGCACGGCCCGGATTCGGTCCGCTTCTACACCAAGACCAAGACGGTGACCTCGCGCTGGCCGTCCGGCGTCAAGGAAGGCGCGGAGTTCTCGATCCCGCTGATGAAGTAACCGTCGTTGGAGCGAAGCTAACAGATGCAGTTCGCTCTGAACGAGGATCAGATCGCGGTTCGCGACATGGCGTTGGCGTTTGCGGCGGAAAAGATCGCGCCGCACGCGCTGCGCTGGGACGAGGAGAAGCATTTTCCCGTCGAGGTGATGCGCGAGGCCGCCACGCTCGGCATGGGCGGCATCTACATCCGCGAGGATGTGGGTGGCTCCGCCATGACACGGTTCGACGCGGCGCTGATCTTCGAAGCGCTGGCGACGGGCTGTCCGACCACCTCGGCCTTCATCTCCATCCACAATATGGCGTCGTGGATGATCGATGCCTACGGCAGCGACACCCAGCGCCACAAATGGCTGCCCAAGCTCTGCACCATGGAGCTGATCGCGAGCTACTGCCTGACCGAGCCCGGCGCCGGCTCGGACGCGGCAGCGCTCCGCACCCGTGCCGTGCGCGACGGCGATCATTACGTTCTCAACGGCCAGAAGCAGTTCATCTCCGGCGCCGGCGGGACCGATCTCCTGGTCGCGATGGTGCGCACCGGCGGCGATGGCCCCGGCGGCATCTCGACGCTGGTCATCGACGGCAACACGCCGGGCGTCTCGTTCGGCGCCAACGAGCGCAAGATGGGCTGGAACGCGCAGCCGACCCGCGCCGTGATCTTCGAGAACGCCCGCGTGCCGGTCGCCAACCGGCTGAGCGAGGAGGGCGTCGGTTTCAAGATCGCGATGGCAGGCCTCGACGGCGGGCGTCTCAACATCACAGCGTGCTCACTAGGCGGCGCGCAGACCGCGCTCGACAAGGCGCGTTCCTACATGAAAGAGCGCAAGGCTTTTGGAAAACGCCTCGACGAATTCCAGGCATTGCAGTTCCGTCTCGCCGACATGGCGATCGAGCTCGAGGCCGCGCGTACGTTCCTGTGGCGCGCAGCGGCGGCGCTAGACCGCAAGGATCCCGACGCCACGATGCTCTGCGCGATGGCCAAACGCTTTGGCACCGATGCCGGCTTCGAGGTCGCCAACCAGGCGCTTCAGCTGCACGGCGGCTACGGCTATCTCAGCGAATACGGCATCGAGAAGATCGTGCGCGATTTGCGCGTGCACCAGATTCTCGAAGGCACCAACGAAATCATGCGGCTGATCGTGGCGCGCAAATTGATCGAGGGCGCCCGATGAGTGGAGCGGAGGAGGGCGATCTGGTCGCATGGGTCGAAGGCTCGGCCGGATTTATCAGGCTCAACCGCCCCAAGGCGATCAATGCCGTGACGCTGGAGATGTTTCGCGACATCGACAAGGCGCTCGACCGTTTTGAGGCCGATCCCGCCGTTGCCGTGATCGTGCTGGAAGGTGCCGGCGAGCGTGGCTTGTGTGCCGGCGGCGACATCCGTGCGCTCTGGGAAAGTTCGAAGGTCAATGGTGACCTCGGCAAGATCCTGTGGCGGGAAGAGTACATCCTCAACGCCCGGATCAAGAAATTCCCGAAACCTTATGTCGCCTTCATGGACGGCATTGTGATGGGCGGCGGCGTCGGACTCTCGGCGCATGCGAGCCATCGAATCGTGACTGACCGTACGAGGCTTGCGATGCCCGAGGTCGGGCTCGGTTTCTTTCCCGACGTCGGCGGCACTTGGCTGTTGTCACGCTCGCCGGTCGAGATCGGCACTTATTTCGGCCTGACCGGCCAGACCATGAACGGCCCCGATGCGATCCATGCCAGGTTTGCCGACGCGGTGGTACCGGCGGCCAAATGGCCCGAGTTGCGCGACGCGCTGACCAAAGTTCGCCAGGGCGTCACCGCGGCCGATGTCAGCAAGCTCATCAACGGTTTTGCGACCGGGGAGATCGCGGGGCCGGTCGCCGCAAAGGAGCCGGCGATCGACGCACTGTTCGGCTTCGACCGCATGCAAGACATTTTTGCCGCGCTCAAGCGCGACGGTTCCGAGTTCGCGCTGGCGACGTTGAAGACGCTCAACGAAAAATCGCCGCGCGGCATGGTGGTGACGCTCAAGCTGCTGCGGCTCGCGCGCACCGCGTCGAGCCTGGAAGAATGCCTGGTGCGCGAATATCGGGCTGCGCTGGAAGTCTTCCGCAGCGACGACTTTCGCGAAGGCGTGCGCGCCGCCGTGATCGACAAGGACCGCAATCCGACCTGGTCGCCGTCGCGAATCGAGGACGTCACGCCGGACATGCTTGCGCACTATCTCGCCGAGATCGGCGCCGACGAATTGAAGTTCAACTAACAACGTCTTTCAAGCGGAGGAAACCAAGATGGCCACGATCGCATTCATCGGTCTCGGCAACATGGGCGGCCCCATGGCCGCCAATCTGGTCAAGGCCGGCCACAAGGTCGTCGCTTTCGACCTCGCCGAGGCCTCCCGCAACCAGGCCAAGGCCGACGGTGCCGGCATCGCAGAGAGCGCTGCGGGCGCCGTGAAAGGTGCCGATGTGGTCGTCACCATGCTGCCGGCCGGCAAGCATGTGCTCGGCGTGTGGGGCGAGGTCGTTCCCGCGATGACCAAGGGCGCGTTGATCATCGACTCCTCCACCATAGACGTCGAGAGCGCGCGGCAGGCGCATGCGCTCGCGGCCAAGCACGGCGTGCTTTCGGTCGACGCGCCGGTGTCCGGCGGCACCGGCGGAGCCAAGGGTGCGACGCTCACCTTCATGTGCGGCGGCGAGGACAACGCGTTTGCAGCGGCAAAGCCCGTGCTGGAGAACATGGGCAAGAAGATCGTGCATTGCGGCGGTGCCGGCGCGGGCCAGGCGGCAAAAATCTGCAACAACATGATCCTCGGCATTTCCATGATCGCCGTGAGTGAGGCGTTCGCGCTGGCCGAGAAGCTCGGGCTCTCGCACCAGGCGCTGTTCGACGTCGCCTCGACCTCGTCGGGCCAGTGCTGGTCGCTGACGACCTATTGTCCGGTGCCCGGGCCGGTGCCGACCTCGCCCGCCAACAACGACTACAAGCCGGGCTTTGCCTCGGCACTGATGGTGAAGGATCTGACACTGGCGCAGGACGCCGCCAAGGCCGCCGGCGCGGCGACGCCGCTCGGCAAGCATGCGCAGGAAATCTATCAGGCCTTTGACGCAGCCGGCCAGGGCGGGGTGGATTTTTCCGGAATTATCGAGCACGTTAGGGGGCTGGCCGGGAAAGCCTAATGACGACATTTCAGGAAGCGCGCGCGTTTCTGCTTCACAACCGCACGGACTATGAGACAGCGGTCAAGGGCTTCCGCTGGCCGGATCCGGTTCCCTTCAACTGGGCGCTCGACTGGTTCGATGCCGAGCTAGCGGCGAATGCGGACAGCAAGGATCGTCCTGCGCTCTGGATCGTCGATGCCGCGCAGGATCGGCAGACCAAGCTCTCGTTCGGGGCGTTGTCGCGCCGCTCCAACCAGGTCGCCAACTTCCTCCGCGCGCAAGGCTTGAAGCGCGGCGATCATCTCCTGCTGCTGCTCGGCAATGTCGTTCCGCTGTGGGAGACGATGCTGGCCGCGATCAAGCTCGGCGTCGTCGTGATTCCCGCGACGACGCTGCTCACCGCCGACGAGCTGCGCGACCGGCTCGATCGCGGCAAGGCAAAGGCGGTGGTGGCCGCGCAGGACCAGGTTGCGAAGTTCGCAAGTCTTGGCGCCGATAATATCGTCCGCATCGTCGTGGGCGAGGCCTCCGATGGCTGGCTTTCCTATGATGACGCCGCAAGGGCGTCGGAGAGCTTTGCAGCCGACGGCCCGACCAACGCTGACGACCCGATGCTGCTCTATTTCACCTCGGGCACCACGGCAAAGCCGAAGCTGGTGCGGCACAGCCAGCGCAGTTATCCCGTCGGCCATCTCTCGACCATGTATTGGATCGGGTTGAAGCCCGGCGACGTCCATCTCAACATCTCCTCGCCCGGTTGGGCCAAGCACGCCTGGAGCTGTTTCTTTGCGCCGTGGAATGCGGGCGCGACCGTCTTTGTGGTCAACCAGCCGCGCTTCGACGCCAAGGGGCTGCTTGCCACCATTGGCCGCTGCGGCGTCACCACGCTGTGCGCGCCGCCGACGGTGTGGCGGCTGTTCATCCAGGAGAATCTTGCGTCGTTCAAGGTGGCCTTGCGCGAGGTCTGCGGCGCCGGCGAGCCCCTCAATCCTGAAGTGATCGACCAGGTGCAGGCCGCCTGGGGCCTCACCATCCGCGACGGGTACGGCCAGACCGAAACCACGGCGCTGGCCGGCAACTCGCCGGGGCAAAAGATCAAGGTCGGCTCGATGGGCCGGCCGCTGCCGGGCTATCGCGTGCAGGTCAGCGACGCCGATGGTCATCCGGCCAAAGAGGGCGAGGTGGCTCTAGTGCTCGGCGAAAACCGCCCCGCCGGCCTGATGCAGGGCTATCAGGGCGACGACGGTGGGCTGTCCGGCGCCGAAGGCGAGCTTTATCGCAGCGGTGACGTCGTGTTCGAGGATGACGATGGCTATCTCACTTTCGTCGGCCGCTCCGACGACGTATTCAAATCCTCCGACTATCGCATCAGCCCGTTCGAACTCGAGAGCGTGTTGCTCGAGCACGAGCTCGTCGCGGAAGCTGCCGTGGTGCCGAGCCCGGACCCGATCCGGCTCGCGATCCCCAAGGCCTATGTGCTGCTGACATCCGGTGCGGAGCGTTCGCCGGAGACGGCGCTCTCCATCTTCAGGCATCTGCACACGCGCCTTGCACCGTTCAAGCGCATCCGGCGCCTCGAGATCGTCACGGAGCTGCCGAAGACGATCTCGGGAAAGATCCGCCGCGTTCAGCTGAGACGGCTGGAGCGTGACGACGACCGCAATGATGCCCTGCGCGGCCGGGAATTCCGCGAAGAGGACTTTCCGGAGCTGCCGAAAACACGGAGTGAGACCTAAGTGAACGAAGTCTGGAAGAAGCCGCCGATTTCCTTGGACGCCTATCAGGCCATGGTCGGCAAGGAGATCGGCGTGTCGTCGTGGCACCTGGTCGATCAGCCCCGCATCGACACCTATGCCGACGTGATCGAGGATCACCAGTTCATTCACGTCGACCCGGAGCGTGCGAAGAAGGAGACGGCGTTCGGCACCACCATCGCGCACGGCTTCCTGACGATGTCGCTGCTGTCGATTATGTCCTACGAGGTGATGCCCGTTATCGCGGGCACCACGATGGGGGTCAATTACGGTTTTGACAAGCTGCGTTTCATCTCGCCGGTGCGCTCGGGCAAGCGCGTTCGGGGCCGTTTCGTGCTGGCGGAAGCCAAGCTGCGCAAGCCGAATGAATTGCAGTCGCGCACCAACGTCACCGTGGAAATCGAAGGCGAGGACAAGCCCGCGCTGGTCGCGGACTGGCTCGGGTTGATCTATTTCGCCTGAGTGGGCCGTCGCTGCCGGGCTTGACCCGGCAGCCCATCGCTGCTCAAAAGTTGTCCAAATCGGTGCGCTCGAACCCTCTCCCTCGCGAGAGAGGGTGGCGAAATCGAGCGGAGCGAGATGAAGCCGGGTGAGGGGTATCTCTCCACACGCTCATCTGCCGAGACAGATCCCTCATCCGGCGCTTCGCGCCACCTTCTCCCACAAGGGGAGAAGGGAAGACAGCACAAGGAAGCACAATGGCAATCAGGTTCGACGGACGCGTCGCCATCGTCACCGGCGCGGGCAATGGTTTGGGGCGCGCGCATGCGCTGGGATTGGCAAGCCGCGGCGCGAAAGTCGTGGTCAACGATTTCGGCGGCGCGCGCGACGGCAGCGGCGGCTCGCTGTCGCCGGCGGAGACCGTTGTCGAGGAGATCCGCAAGGCGGGCGGCACCGCCATGGCCGACGGCGCCGACGTCTCGAATTTCGAGCAGGTCACCGCGATGGTCGAGCGCGCCACCAAGGAGTGGGGCAGCGTGGACCTCTTGTGTGCCAATGCCGGCATTTTGCGCGACAAGTCGTTCGGCAAGATGGAAGCGGCCGATTTCCAGAAGGTGCTCGACGTGCACCTCGTCGGCACCTTCTATTGCTGCAAGGCGGCCTGGGCCGGCATGCGCGATCGCAACTATGGCCGCATCGTCCTGACGACGTCGTCCTCCGGCCTCTACGGCAATTTCGGCCAGGCCAATTACGGAGCGGCCAAGTCCGGCATGGTCGGCCTGATGAACGTGCTGGCGGAAGAAGGCCGCAAGAGCGACATCCGCGTCAACATCATCTCGCCGACGGCAGCGACCCGCATGACGGAAGAGCTGCTGCCGCCGCAGGCGCTGCAGTTGATGAAGCCGAACGCGATCACGCCCGCGGTCGAGTACATGCTGAGCGAGGACGCGCCGACCCGCACCATCATGGGCGCCGGCGCCGGCTCGTTCGCGGTGATCAAGATCGTCGAGAGCGAAGGCATCAACCTGCCGGAGTCCGAGTGGACCCCGGATGCGGTCGCGGCGCATTTCGCCGAGATCAGCGACATGTCAAAGGCGAAGGCGCTGCAGGGAGCTTTCGAGCAGACGCAGAAATACGTGGCGCAAGCCGCTGCGCGCGCCGGGGTAAAACTCTGACAGCGGTCGCCGTCATCGGCGCCGGCCCTGCCGGTCTGATGGCGGCCGAAGTGCTCGTGCAGGGTGGTGCTCGCGTCACCGTCTACGATTCGATGCCGTCCGCTGGCCGCAAATTCCTGATGGCCGGCCGCGGCGGGCTCAATCTCACCCACAGCGAACCGCTGCCTCAGTTCATCACGCGCTACCGCGAGGCGGCGCAGAGGTTGCAGGCTGCGATCGAAGCGTTTCCGCCTGACGCGCTGCGCGCCTGGAGCGAGGCGCTGGGCGAGCCGACTTTTGTCGGCTCCAGCGGGCGTGTGTTTCCGAAGGCCTTCAAGGCCTCGCCCTTGCTGCGGGCCTGGCTGCGGCGCCTCGATGCCGCCGGCGTGCGCTTTGCCTTTCGCCAGCGCTGGATGGGCTGGGACGGGGACGGACGGCTGGTCTTTGACACACCCGGCAGCGGCGCTGCCATCGCCGCGGACGCCACGGTGCTGGCACTCGGCGGCGCCAGCTGGCCGCGATTAGGCTCCGATGGCGGCTGGACGACGATCCTGGCCGACAAAGGCGTTGCGATCTCGCCGCTGCGGCCGGCGAACTCCGGCTTCACCGTCGCATGGTCCGAAATCTTCCGCACGCGCTTCGAGGGCCAACCGCTCAAGGGTATCACGCTGTCCTTCGGCCCACACCGCGCCCGCGGCGAGGCCATGATCACAAGCGGCGGGATCGAGGGCGGGGCGATCTATGCGTTGTCGGCCGAGCTGCGCGAGGCGATCGCAGCGAACGGCGCAGCGGTCCTTCACGTCGCGTTGCGGCCGGATGTCGATCATGGCGAACTCGTCAAGCGCCTGTCCGCCTCGCGCGGCAAGCAATCCTTCTCCAACTTCCTGCGCAAGGCTGCGCAGCTGTCGCCGGTCGCGGGCGGGCTGTTGCAGGAAGTCGCCATCGGTGCCGGCCAGTCGTTGTCGGCGATGTCGGCTGAACAATTGGCGGAGCTCATCAACGCCGTGCCGATCAAGCTCATAGGCGTCGCGCCGATCGCGCGCGCGATCTCCAGCGCCGGCGGGATTTCCTTCGATGAACTCGACTCGGACTTCATGATCCGCAAGCTGCCGGGCGTGTTCGCGGCCGGTGAGATGCTGGACTGGGAGGCGCCGACCGGTGGCTATTTGCTCCAGGCCTCGTTCGCGACGGGAGCTGCGGCGGGCAGGGGTGTGTTGCGACGGCTCGTCCAACTGTCGTCCTGACCATCCGCATCATGACGTCCCGGTCCGGGTTGCGAGATCCGTGAGGAGACCGAGCACGCCGAAGCTTGCCGCCACCGCGCAGACCATCGTCCAGCCGCCAAAACTCCAGGCCAGCGATGCCGCCGCCGCGCCGATGCCACCGCCAATGAAGAACAGCGCGACGAACAGGCCGTTCATGCGACCGCGGGCCTCGGGGCGCAACAGGTTGATGGCGCGGCGGCCCAGCGTCTGATCGGTGGTGATGCCGACGTCGAGCAGGATCGTGCCGAGGCTCAGTACCAGCAGACCGGTGATCTGGGATTCAAGCACGCTCGCCCAGGCACAGAGCGCAAGCGAGCCGATGATGAGCAGATGGGCGGCAAAGAACATCGGCCGCGCCCGGCCCTTGTCGCCCCAGCGTCCCGCGATCGGTGTCGCCGCGGCGCCCGCCACACCGATCAGTGCAAAAGCGGCAACTCCCTTGGCATCAAGATCGAACGGCGCCTCCGGCAGCCGTAGCGCGACCGCCGACCAGAACGCCGTGAAGGAAGCCATGACAAGCGATGCCGTCCAGGCCCGCACGCGCAGCACCGGCTCTTCGCGCAGCAGTCTTGGGAAGGACAAAAGCAATTCGGCGTAGCTCGCGCGTCCAGTCGGATGAAGAGTTGGAAGGTAACGGGCGAGTGCGCCGGCAAGCAGGGCCATCAGAGCGGCCGAGACGACGTAGTATGCACGCCAGCTCCAGAGATCTGCAATCAGGCTCGCCGCAGGTCGCGACAAGAGGATGCCGATCATCAATCCGCCCATCACCTCGCCGATGGCCTGGCCGCGGCGATCCGGTGCCACCATGGATGCGACCAGCGGAACCATCATCTGGATCGCCGCGCCGCAGGCGCCGAGGATGAAGGTGGCGAGCAGCAGGAGCGAGGGCGTCGGCGCGAGCGCCGTCGCGAGAGCGGCGAGGATCGCGCAGCCGAGTGTGCGGAGGATGACAAGCCGGTTCTCGACCAGATCGACCAGAGGTACGAGCAGCAGCAGGCCGAGTGCGTAGCCCAGCAAGGTCAGCGTGCTGATCAGCCCCGCCTGCCACGCCGGCATGGACATTGACCGGCCGATCAGGCCGAGCAGGATCTGCGGCGCGAACAGATTGGTGACGACGACACCGGCGGTGATCGCGCCGAGCCAGATCAGCGGCCGCTCGGCGAGCTGGTTTCGGGACGCAGGCCTGATGGTTTCGGAGACAGTCATGGGACCTCGCAGCTGTAGCGCGAGACCCTTTAAGCGGAGCGAGCAATATGCTACAATTCAAATAAGCCTATAAAGAATATGCGGGTTTGTTATGAATACCCATGACCTTGTCGCTTTCGTCGCCGTGGTCGAGACCGGATCGATTGTCGCAGCTTCGGCGCGTCTCAATCTCACCCAGCCTGGCGTGACCCGACGCATCCAGAATCTCGAGGAGATGTTGGGGGCGCAGCTTCTGGATCGGCTCTCGAAGCCCCTGAAGCCGACGGCAGCGGGGCATGAGGCCTACGAGCAGGGCAGGCGCCTGCTCAGGATGCTGGACGACCTCAAGTCGGGCGTTGCCAGCGACGGAATGGTCCGCGGCGAGTTCAGGCTCGGCCTGACGCCGTTTCTCTCGGAAGCGGGCTTGACCGCACCACTCGATGCGGTGCGCGCCGAATTTCCCGCGCTGGCGGTGCGGGTGGTCTCCGGTTGGTCGCCGAACCAGCTCGAGCGTGTCTGCCGCAACGAGCTCGATGCAGCCGCGATTTGTCTCCCCGACGGTGCAGTGCCGCCCGCCGATCTGGCGGCCGACGATCTCGGCGCGCAGCCCGTCGTCTTCGTCGTCGCACGCGAGATGAAGATCCCGCGCACCGTCGACCTGGAACGGCTGTCCCAACTGTCATGGGTGATCAACCAGGACGGCTGTGGATTTCGCGATACGCTGAAGCGAAAATTCGATGCCTCGCATCTGCCGTTCAACATCGCCGTCGAGGCGCTGGACAGTGAGCTCCGCCTGTCGCTGGTGTCGCGCGGCCTCGGCGTCGGGCTGGTCACCCCGATCGCCCTGAAACGTAGCGCATTTCGCGACAGGCTCAAGCCGGTCGCCGCGCGCGACTTCAAACCCGCCGTGCGCGCTTGGGTGGTGCATCGCGCCCCCGCCGGTCGGCTGGAGCGGCCGATCAAACTCTTTCGCGACGGATTGGTCCGGGAACTCCAGGCACTGATCGGGGGCTAGCTATCTCAGCTTCCCCCGTGCCGCCACCGGCAGCGTGCCGATGATCTCCTCGCCGCGCACCATCACCACTTCGTCCATCATGTTGACGACGACGCAGACATGATTTGGCACGACCCGCACGACGTCGCCGACGTTAGGCCGGGTGTTGCTGCGGGAGAGGTCGAGGAAGCCGTGCTCCTCGGCGAAGCGTGCGATCTTCGCTTCGGGGTGCTCCAGGATGAGGCCGTGGCCGTCGAGGCCGCCGGTGTCCGTCGTCAGAGTCTTTGAGCCGGCGTCCAGAATCCCGCGCTCAGGCGCGGCGCGGCTGACCACGGTCGAATAGATGTGCAGCGCGCAGTCGTCCCAGGTGGCGACGCCGGCCGCGACCTGCATGCGGTCGTTATAGATGTAGGTGCCGAAGCGATGCTCGGTGCCGCCCTTGAGCTTGCCGAGGTTCTTCAGGTTCGGCGTGCCGCCGGTCGAGACGATTTTTGCATCCAGCCCGTGTGCGCGCACGCCGGCCAGAGCTTCGTCATAGAATTTTTGGGCGTCCGCCCAACCAGTCTCGGTCGGATACAGCATGAAGCCGGCGAATTGCAGGCCCTTGGATGCGGCAATCTTCTGCGCCAGTGCAATCGCCTCGGCGGGCGTCTCGACGCCGGCGCGCTGGCGGCCGGTATCGCATTCGACCACGACCGATAGCGGTCGACCTGAGGCTGCGGCGGCCTTGGGCAGGCCGGCGACGACGGTCGAATTGTCAGCGGCGACCGTCATGTTGGCCTTCGCCTGCAGCGCCCCTAACCGCGCCATCTTCTCTTCGCCGAGCAGGTTGTAGCTGATCAGGATATCGTCGATGCCGGCATTGGCCATGATCTCGGCTTCACCGAGCTTCTGGCACGTGATGCCCTTGGCACCGGCCGCGATCTGCATCTTCGCGATGGTGGGGTTCTTGTGCGTCTTGACGTGGGGACGGTTGGCGATCCCGGCGTCGTCGCAAGCCTTCTGAATCCGCGCGATGTTGCGCTCTACCTTGTCCATGTCGATAACGGCGCAGGGCGTGCCGTATTCGCGGGCGATCTTGGCGGCAAGGGTCGTTGTCATGGAAGTCTCTGAGTTGGCGCGCATCCCGTTTGCAAAAGCGGTGCCCACTTTTGCGGAATGCACGCTAGGCCTGTTCAATCTCTTCGCGCCGCACTTCGAGCTCCAGCCATTTGTCCTCGGCCTCGGCCAGTTCCTTTTGCGCCTTCGTCAGAGCGTCGGAGGCCTGGTCGAAGCGCTTGCGATCCTTGCGAAAGAGATCGGGGTCGTCAAGGAAGCGCTGCTGCTTGGCGATCTCGGCCTGCAGCTTGGCGATGGTCTTGGGCAGCGTCTCCAGCGCGTGTTGCTCGTTGAAGGTCAAGCGTCGTCTCGCGACGCCGGACGGCACGGCTGATCGCTGCTCTCTCGTCTCTTCGACGGCCTTCGCGGTCGCGCGCTTCACGTCGGCGCCGCGCTGGGCCAGCATGTCGGTATAGCCGCCGGCATATTCGAGCCAGCGTCCGTTGCCCTCGGGCACGATCACTGACGTCACCACGCGGTCGAGAAAATCGCGATCGTGGCTGATCAGAATCACGGTGCCCTCGTAGTCGCTGAGCATCTCCTCGAGGACGTCGAGGGTCTCCAGGTCGAGGTCGTTGGTCGGCTCGTCCAGCACCAGGAGGTTGGAGGGTTTTGCCAGCGCGCGCGCCAGCATCAGCCGGCCGCGCTCACCGCCCGACAGCACCTCCAGCGGCGTGCGCATCTGTTCCTGGGCGAACAGGAAGTCCTTCATGTAACTGACGACATGCTTCGGCTTGCCGCCAACCATGACATGGTCGCCGCGGCCGCCGGTCAGCGCCTCGGCCAGCGTCGTCTTCGGATCGAGACTTTCACGATGCTGGTCGAGCGTCGCCATCTCGATGTTGGCGCCGAGCCGTATGCTGCCGCTGTCCGGTGCGCTGCCGCCGGTCAGCATCTCGATCAGCGTGGTCTTGCCGGCGCCGTTCGGGCCGACGATGCCGATGCGATCGCCGCGCTGGACGCGGATCGAGAAGCCGTCGACGATCTTTCGCTCGCCATAGGACCGGCTGATATTCTTGGCCTCGATGACGAGCTTGCCGGACTTGTCGGCCTCGGCAGCCGCCAGGTTGGCGTTGCCCGTCGCGCCGCGATGGGTGCGGCGCTGGTCGCGCAGCGCGTGGAGATTGCCGAGTCGCTTGACGTTGCGCTTGCGGCGGCCCGAGACGCCGTAACGCAGCCAGTGCTCCTCGTTGACGATCTTGCGGTCGAGCTTGTGCTGGTCGCGCTCTTCCTCCGCGAGCACCTCGTCGCGCCAAGCCTCGAAGGCACTGAAGCCGCGGTCGATCTGCCGGATCTGGCCGCGGTCGAGCCAGGCGGTGCTGCGCGAGAGATTGCCGAGGAAGCGCCGATCGTGGCTGATGATCACCAGCGCGCAGCGGCGGCTCTCCAGTTCACTCTCCAGCCATTCGATGGTCGGAAGATCCAGATGGTTGGTCGGCTCATCCAGCAGCAGGATGTCGGGCGAGGGCGCCAGCACGCGTGCCAGCGCGGCGCGGCGCGCTTCGCCGCCGGAGACATGCGCCGGATCTTCTTCGCCGCTGAGACCGAGCTGCTCGACCAGATAGCGCGCCTGATAGTGGTCGTCGCCAGCATTGAGGCCGGCCTCGACATAAGCGAGCGTGGTGGAGAAACCGGAAAAATCCGGCTCCTGCGGCAGGTAGCGAATGGTGGCGCCGGGCTGCACGAAACGGCTGCCGCCATCCGGTTCGACCAGGCCGGCGGCGATCTTGAGCAGCGTCGATTTGCCGGAACCGTTGCGGCCGATCAGGCAGACGCGCTCGCCGGTCGAAACCGACAGTTCGACGCCCGCCAGGAGCGGCGTGCCGCCAAAGGTCAGCTTGATATCGCGCAGTTGAATCAGCGGTGGCGCCATGCGGTGTCTCAGTCCTGTCTTGTTGCGGCCTGGTCGGCGCGGCGGCGCTGAATGCGGCGGATGGTCTGGTCGAGCGTCGACAGAAACGTCGAGCGGTCGCGCGGTGAATACGATTTCGGACCGCCGGTGACTTCGCCGGCCGAGCGCAAATCGGTCATCAGGTTGCGGACCGCGAGCGTCATCCCGATCGATTCCTCGGTGAACGCCTTGCCGTTGGACGCGATCACATCGGCGCCGGCCTTCACGCAGCGGCTTGCGAGCGGAATATCCGAGGTAATGACGATGTCGCCGGGCCCGGCGCGTTCGGCGATCCAGTCATCGGCTGCGTCCATGCCGGCACCCGCGGCGACCCGCTCGATCAGCGGATCCTGGGGCACGCGGATGAAATTGCCCGCGACCACGCTCACGGGCAGGCCGTGCCTGCCGGCGACGCGATAGATCTCGTCCTTCACCGGACAGGCGTCGGCGTCGACATAGATGCGGGTGGTGTTTTGAGGGTTCGTCATGGTCCGTAGATGGGGCTTGCGAAGCGGTTCCGCAGCAGCCGCGTGGTACCCCATTCGGGCCGCAAAGGCGAGGGGATTGACCCCGGTTCCTCAGGGCCTACGATCGGCCCGAAACAACAAGAAATTGGGGAAAGCCAAGCCATGCCGAACCGGCTCGAAACCTATCGCGTCGAGGCCTACAACACGGCCAAGCAATCCGAAAACAAGATGCATGACGATGCAGTGGCGCGCCGCTTCGGGTTCTCCGGCGGGCTGGTCCCCGGCGTCGACGTCTTCGCCTACATGATGCATGTGCCGGTGTCGCGCTGGGGCCGCGATTTCCTGTCGCGCGGGCTGATCGAGGCGCGTTTCATCAAGCCGGTCTATGACGGCGAGACCGCCGACGTCGATGCGACCGAGCACAACGGCCTGCTCACCATCGAGGTGTTCAGCCGCACCGAGCTCTGTGCCACCGGCACGGCGGCGCTGCAGGCAACTGCGACTGCGGCTGCGGTGTCGTTGAGCGACTATGTCGAGGTCCCCGCGGTTGCCGAGCGCAAACCGGTCAGCCCAGCAACCTTCGAGACCGGCAAATGGTTGGGCACGACGCCGCGCCGCTGGGCCGGGCAGGATGCCGCCGACTATCTCGCCGACATCCGTGAGACCGATCCGATCTTCGCGGGCGAGGGGCTCGGCCATCCCGGCCTGATCCAGCGCGTCATGAACCGCGTGCTGGTGGACAACACGATGCTCGGCCCCTGGATCCATGTCGGCAGCCGCATGCAATTGCTGTCAGCCGCGCGCGCCGGCGACGAGATCACCGCGCGGGCAAAAGTCACCGCGAACTACGAGAAGAAGGGCCACCGCTTCGTCGAGCTCGACGCGCTGGTGGTCGCCAACGGCACGACGCCGCTGGCGCACTGCCAGCACATCGCGATCTACCAGCCGCGCGAGCAGGCGGCGGCGTAGGGAAGGAGCACAGCGCGTCCTCACACTCGCTGTCATTCCCCGCGAAGGCGGGGAATCCAGTACGCCGAGGCTCCTCCGTATCCCACGACCGTCTCTGGAATACTGGATCGTCCGCTTTCGCGGACGATGACAGCGGAGTTTGTGGCGACGACGGAACGCCCTTTACGCCGCTTTCCCCTTCGCATCCTGGATCGCGCGCCACACGCGTTCCGGCGTCAGCGGCATGTCGATGTGCTTGATGCCGTATTCGGAGAGCGCGTCGATCACCGCGTTCACGACCGTCGACAGGCTGCCGGCGCAGCCGGCTTCGCCGCAGCCTTTGCTGCCGAGCGGATTGGTCGTGGCCGGCACCGGGTGGTCGCCGACCGTCATGTTCGGAACGTCCTCGGCGCGCGGCAGAGCGTAGTCCATCAGCGAGCCCGTGATCGGCTGGCCGCTCTCGTCGTAGCGGACGTGCTCCATCAGCGCCTGGCCGATGCCCTGGACCACGCCGCCATGGAGCTGGCCCGCGACCAGCAGCGGATTGATCACCGTGCCGAAATCGTTGACCGCGCTGTAGCGCACGATCTGCACGACGCCGGTCTCAGGGTCGATCTCGACCTCGGCGACATGGCAGCCGTTCGGGAAGGCTGATGGCACCGGTTCGCTGGTGTGATCGACGTCGAGGCTGTCGGGTACGCCCTCCGGCATCTTGCTGTCGTGCAGGCGTTTGGCGAGCTCCATGATGTCGATGCTGCGGTCGGTGCCGGCGATCGTAAAGCTGCCGCCTTCGAATTCGATATCGGCTTCGGAGGCCTCCAGCATGTGCGCGGCGGCGCGCTTGCCCTTTTCGATCACGAGCTTGGCGGCGCCCACGATCGCCATGCCGGTCGCGGTGATCGAGCGCGAGCCACCGGTGCCGTTGCCGGTGTGGACGATGTCGCTGTCGCCCTGCACCAGCTTGACGCTGTCGAAGGGAACGCCGAGCTGCTGGCAGAGGACCTGCGCGAATGCGGATGCGTGGCCCTGACCGTAATCGAGCGTCCCGGTGATGAGCTGCACCGAGCCATCGGGATCGAACACGATCTTGCCGAGCTCGACGCCGGGAGGTGCGGTCACCTCCAGATAGGAGCCGACGGCGATGCCGCGCAGCTTGCCGGACTTCTTGCTCTCCTTCTTGCGCTTGGCAAAATTCTCGTGGTCGGAGATTTCGAGGGCCTTGTTGAAGACGGCCTGGAAGTCGCCGCTGTCATAGGTGACGCCGGAGGACGCGGCGAACGGCATCTGGTTCTGCTTGATGAAGTTGCGCTTCCGCAGGGTCAGCCGGTTGATGCCCATCTCGTCCGCGGCGCGGTCGATTAGCCGCTCCATGTAGTAGTTGGCCTCGGGCCGGCCGGCGCCGCGATAGGCGCCCATCAACGTGGTGTTGGTCAGCACCGTCTTGATGTCGACGGCCATCAGCGGCGTGCGATAGACGCTGGAAAAGTTCTTGCTGGTGTTGAGCGAGAGCGGACTGGGAGCAACGCCGGTGATGTAGGCACCGAGATTGCCGTAACCCGAGAGCTTGGCGGCGAGGAAATGCCCCTCGGCGTCCAGCGCGAGCTCGGCATGAATCTTCTGCGCGCGGCCGTGACTATCGGAGAGGAAGCTGGTCGAGCGCTCGTCCAGCCACTTCACCGGTCGTCCCAGCGTCTTCGCCGCGTACAGGATGCACATGTATTCGGGGTAATTGATGTTCTTCATGCCGAAGGAGCCGCCGACATTGGCGGTGAGAATGCGCACGTTTTCGTTCGGCACTTTCAGATTCTTGGCGAGATTGGCACGGTTGCCTGCCACCCCCTGCGTGGGCACCTGAAGAGTGTAGCGCTCGGTCTTCTTGTCATAGGAGGCAAGGCCAACGCGTGGCTCCATCGAGACCACGGCGACGCGGGTGTTCTCGATGTCGACCTTGGTCACGTGAGCAGCACTGGCGAAGGCCGCGTTCACCTTGTCGGTGTCGCCATAGTGGTAGTCGAGCGCGACATTGTTCGGGATGTGGTCGTACAGTTGCGGCGCGCCGGGTTTTGCGGCTTCCTCGGGATCGGTCACCGCCGGCAGCGGCTCGATGTCGAGTTCGACCGCCTCGGCCGCGTCGCGCGCCTGGGCCAGCGTCTCCGCCACCACGAAGGCGACGGGATCGCCGACGAAGCGGACCTTGTCGGTTGCGAGCGGCTGGCGGTTGGTCTGGAGCAGGGGCGAGCCGTCACGGCTCTTCAGCGGCAGGCCGCAGGTGAAGGGGCCGTAGCCGGCCGCATCGAGGTCTTCGCCGGTCCACACCCCGAGCACGCCCGGCATTGCTCTGGCTGCATCGATGTTGATGCCGCGAATGACGCCATGGGCATGGGTCGAGCGAACGATCACGGCATGGGCCTGGCCGGGCAGGTTGAAATCGTCGGTGTAGCGGCCCTTGCCGCGCACCAGGGTATCGTCCTCCTTGCGGCGGACCGGCTGCCCGACGCCATATTTTTGCAGTGCAATAGCGTTTTCGAGCGTGGAGGATTTGGTGTGTTCTTGCATGGAATTGACCTGAAAAGCCGGCAAATGCGCGGTTTGGGGGGCGCCTGGGGTCCGGACCCCTCAAAAATAACCCACCGGCCCGCTCACGACAACGCACGAATGGGCATGGTCCCATGTGATGCGTTGTTGCGCAGGATTGGTGCGCTGCTAATGTTTCAGGCGAAAAAGCAATTCCAGATCGGCCTAACCGGCCGCGGAAAGACAGTTTGTATGAATGACCACACGCGGCTCCGCGACGGCCTTGCGCCGCACGGTGAGCTGGGGTCGATGGCGGCGGCGTTCGCCACTGAACCGGCCGTCGGCGCGCAAGCGCCGGGAACCGGCGTCTACGCGGCGCTCGACCTCGGCACCAACAATTGCAGGCTCCTGATCGCCTGTCCGACCCACGACGGCTTTCGCGTGGTCGATTCCTTCTCGCGCATCATCCGGCTCGGCGAGGGCGTCTCGGCAACCGGGTGCATCAGCGAGGCCGCGATCGAACGCGCCATCGTGGCGCTTGGCATCTGCCGCGACAAGATCAACCTGCGCAAAGCGCGGCGGCTGCGGCTGATCGCCACCGAAGCGTGCCGCGCCGCCTCGAATGCCGAAGGCTTTCGCAGCCGCGTCGCTGCCGAGACCGGGATCGAGCTCGAGGTAATCGACCGCGAGACCGAGGCGGCGCTTGCCGTGCTCGGCTGCTCGCCGCTGGTCGATCCCAGGGGGCGCGGCGCAATCCTGTTCGACATCGGCGGCGGCTCGACCGAGCTGGTACGGATCGAGCGCGACGCCGCAAATCCGGAGCCGCGCATCAAAGCCTGGATGTCGATCCCGTTCGGTGTGGTCACGCTTGCCGAGCAGTTCGGGGGCCGCGACGTGACGCCCGAGATCTACGCCGCGATGGAGCGCGAGGTCGCCCATCACATCGCGCCGTTCGCCGAACAGCATGGCGGCGATCTCACTGATATGCATCTGCTCGGCACGTCAGGCACTGTGACGACGCTCGCCGGCATCCATCTCAACCTCGCGCGCTACGACCGCCGCCGCATCGACAGCGTCTGGATGAACGATACCGACGTCACCGCGACCATCAACAAGCTGCTTGGCATGAGCTACGAGGAGCGCGCCGCGAACAGCTGCATTAGCGTTGAGCGCGCCGATCTCGTCCTGGCCGGCTGCGCCATCCTCGACGCGATCCGCCGCGCCTTTCCGCTGCCGCGCCTGCGCGTCGCCGACCGTGGCTTGCGCGAAGGTATGCTGGTCGAGATGATGCGCGAAGACGGCGCGCTCAGGAGCTGGTGAGATGGCCAAGGACACCACCGGCCGTTTGCACGTCCAGGTCAAGACCCACGGCAAGCGCAAATTGTCGTCGAAGCTCTGGCTGGAGCGGCAGCTCAACGACCCCTATGTGGTGAAGGCGAAGGCGCTGGGCTATCGCTCGCGCGCCGCTTTCAAGCTGCTCGAGATCGATGACAAATACCGGCTGCTGAAGCACGGCATGGCTGTGGTCGATCTCGGTGCGGCGCCGGGCGGCTGGAGCCAGATCGCCGCCAAGCGCGTCGGCTCGGTCGACGGCAAGGGCAAGGTCATCGCGATCGACCTATTGGAAATCCCCGAGATTGCCGGGGTCGAGTTCGCACAGCTCGACTTCATGGACAATGACGCGCCGGACAAGCTCAAGGCCATGCTCGACGGCGGCGCCGACATCGTGATGTCCGACATGGCTGCCAACACCACCGGTCATCGCAAGACCGACCAGCTTCGCATCGTCGGCCTGATCGAAACCGCTGCCGCGTTCGCCTGCGATGTGCTGAGGCCGGGCGGGACCTTCCTGGCGAAGGCGTTCCAGAGCGGGGCCGACGCCGAGCTGCTCGCCCAGCTCAAGCGCGATTTCGCCACGGTGCGCCACGTCAAGCCGGCCGCGAGCCGTGCGGATTCCTCGGAGCGCTACGTTCTCGCGACGGGATTTCGGGGGGCTCGCAACGACGAGGTGGAGCACTAGCCCAGCCGCTGATCCCGCACGTCCTGCGTATCCTCGGTCGCGGCCTTGACGGCCGCCTTGGCCGCGCCCTTGCCGGCACCTTTGCGGCTCGCGATCTCCACGGCTTTGCGGCCGGAGACTTCGTGGCCAGCATCGGCGGGCATCTGCCAGAAGAACCAGCTCGACGCCGCCGAAGTCAGGGCGACCACGACGAAGGCCGGCGCAAACACGGTGGCGTCGAGCTCGCTGACGTGGCTGAACCACATCGTCGTCTCCACGGAGGCGGCGCCGACCGCGACGCCGGCCGAGACCGCGAGCTGCTGGTTGACGCTGACGAGCGTGGTGGCGCGGCTCATCTGCGCCTGCTCGACCTCGGCATAGGCCACCGTGTTGATCGCGGTGAACTCGAGCGAACGGAAGAAGCCGCCGACCACCAGGATGATCATGATGATCAGCAGCGGCGTCGTCACGGTGAAGAGGGCACAGGCGGCGAGGAAAACCGCACTGATGATCGCGTTCACCGTCATCAGGTTGCGGAAGCCGAAGGCGCGGATGATGCGCGCGGCCAGCGCCTTCATGCCCATGGCGCCGAGCGAGGAGCCAAACGTGACGAGGCCGGACTTGAACGGCGAGAGGCCGAATCCGATCTGCATCAGCAGTGGCAGCAGGAACGGCAGCGCGCCGATGCCGAGCCGGAACATGAAGCCGCCGAGAACGGCCGCACGCAGTGTCGGCAGTCTCAACAGCGTAAAGTCCAGCACCGGCGACCCCGTTCGCCGCGCGTGAAGGACATACAGCGTCATCGAGATCGATCCGCCGACGACCAGGGCGGCAACCGTGCTCCATGGCAGCAGATTGAGTCCGGCGACCGACAGCCCGAAGGCGATGCCGGCGAGCCCGAGGCCCGCGAGCACCATGCCGTAGAGGTCGAACGGCTCTCGTTCCTCGCTTTTGATGGGATCGATGAAGCGCAAGGCCATGAAGATGCCGAGCAGCCCGATCGGGATGTTGATCAGGAAGATCCAGTGCCATGACGCGTAGGTGGTGATGAAGCCGCCGAGCGGCGGCCCGATCACGGGGCCGATCAGGGCAGGGACCGTCACCCACGCCATCGCGTTGACCAGCGCGCTTTTGTCGACCGACCGCAGCAGCACGAGGCGCCCGACCGGCGTCATCATTGCCCCGCCCATGCCTTGGAGGATGCGCGCGAACACGAAATCAGTGACCGATGTCGAGAGCGCGCAGCCGACCGAGCCGACCATGAACACGCCGACGGCAATCGCAAACACCAGGCGCGCGCCGAACCGGTCGGCGGTCCAGCCGCTCGCCGGGATGAAGACCGCAAGCGACAGCAGATAGGAAGTGATCGCGAGCTTGAGCGTCAGTGGGCTGGTGCCGATGTCGGCTGCAATCGCGGGCAGCGACGTGGCGATCACCGTCGAGTCCATGTTCTCCATGAAGAGAGCAGTGGCCACGATCAGCGGAATGATGCGTTGCTTGTCGACCATGACGGATTGGTAATGGACATCGGGAACGAAGGGCGAGAGTTGCGGCTTATCACCGCCACTGGGCCGCGACCATTGCGGATCGACGCATGGCACCTAAATCCCGCGTGACCCCAGATGGGTGCGCCCTGCGCCGGAGACTGCGATGATCCGCCGGCACCGTTCGCCGGTACGAGCCGCCGCGAGGCTATCCGCCGCCGAACTTGCCAAAAAAGCCTGTGCATGGCTGGCCGGCGGTCCGAATTGCTTTGATTCGTCGCCCGCCCGTGCTATCGACCCGCGTCAACCCCACCGATGGGCTCCGATTCTCCGGCGTTGCCGCAAGGTACGCCGAGGGCGGCGCTCATCCATAGCTATTTGCGGCAGGGCCGCGGAAGGAGTTGGCACATGGCCACGGTGCAACAAGGCATTCGCGAAGCCCTCACGTTCGACGACGTGCTGCTGAAGCCGGGCCTGTCGGACGTCATGCCGGGCGAGGTCGACATCCGCTCCCGCGTCACCCGCGCCATTCCGCTCAACATCCCGATCATGGCCTCCGCCATGGACACGGTCACCGAAGCCCGCATGGCGATCGCCATGGCGCAGGCCGGCGGCATCGGCGTGATCCATCGCAATTTCGATCCCGAAGGGCAGGCCGCCCAGGTGCGGCAGGTCAAGCGCTACGAGTCGGGCATGGTGGTGAACCCGCTCACGATCAGCCCGGACGCCACGCTGGACGACGCGCTCAAGCTGATGAGCGATCACGGCATCTCCGGCATTCCCGTCGTCACCGGTGCGGGCAAGTCCACGCCGGGCAAGCTGGTCGGCATTCTCACCAACCGCGACGTCCGCTTCGCCACCGACCGCCAGCAAAAAATCTCCGAGCTGATGACCCATGAAGGTCTCGTCACGGTGCGCGAGAATGTCAGCCAGGACGAGGCGCGGCGGATGCTGCATCAGCATCGCATCGAGAAGCTGCTTGTGGTCGACGAGCAGTATCGCTGCGTCGGCCTGGTTACCGTGAAGGACATGGAGAAGGCGGTCGCCCATCCGCTGGCTTGCAAGGACGCGCAGGGCCGCCTCCGCGTCGCCGCCGCCACCACGGTCGGCGATAGCGGCTTCGAGCGCACCGAGCGGCTGATCGATGCCGGCGTCGATCTCGTCGTGGTCGACACCGCGCACGGCCATTCCCGTCACGTGCTCCATGCGGTCAACCGCATCAAGCGCCTGTCCAATTCCGTGCAGGTCGTTGCCGGCAACGTCGCGACCTCGGAGGGTGCGCAGGCGCTGATCGATGCGGGTGCGGACTGCATCAAGGTCGGCATCGGCCCGGGCTCGATCTGCACCACGCGCATCGTCGCCGGTGTCGGCGTGCCGCAGCTCACCGCGATCATGGATGCGGTCGAGGCGGCGAAGAAGTCGGACATCCCCGTCATTGCCGATGGCGGCATCAAGTTTTCCGGAGACCTTGCCAAAGCGCTCGCTGCCGGTGCCGACATCGCGATGGTCGGCTCACTGCTCGCCGGCACCGACGAGACGCCCGGGGAAGTGTTCTTGTGGCAGGGCCGCTCCTACAAGGCCTATCGCGGCATGGGCTCGGTTGGCGCGATGGCGCGCGGCTCGGCCGACCGCTACTTCCAGCAGGACATCAAGGACACGCTCAAGCTCGTGCCCGAAGGAATCGAAGGCCAGGTGCCTTACAAGGGCCCGGTCGGCAACGTCATGCATCAGCTCGCGGGCGGCCTGCGCGCCGCGATGGGCTATGTCGGTGCAAAGGACATGAAGGACCTGCACGACAAGGCCCAGTTCGTCCGCATCACCGGCGCGGGCCTGCGCGAAAGCCACGTCCACGACGTCACCATCACGCGCGAGGCGCCGAACTATCCGGGCGGGGGGTAGGCTCGCGGCTGCGCGTTGGAATTGCCCAAATGACGGTGTCATGCCCCGCGAAGGCGGGGCATCCAGTACGCCGCGGCCTTTCGGCTCTACCACGACCCTCTCGGATTACTGGATCGTCCGCCTTCGGGGGCGATGACAGCGAGAGTGTGCTTTTGTGTTGACGTGCTCCGCTCCCTCCGCTTCCGTTCGCGCCGAAGCATAATCAGGAGGAAGCCATCATGTCCCAAGGCAAACGCATCGTTCTCGCCGCGCGTCCCGTCGGGGAGCCAAAGCCGTCCGATTTCCGCATCGAGGAATTCGCGGTTCCTACGCCTGCCGCAGGCGAAGTCCTGCTGCGCACGATCTGGCTCTCGCTCGATCCCTATATGCGCGGGCGCATGAGCGACGGTCCGTCCTACGCGACGCCGGTGCCCGTCGGTGGTGTGATGGAAGCCGGTACGGTCTGCGAGGTCGCAGCCTCCAACAATCCAAACTTTGCCAAGGGTGACATCGTGCTCTCGCGCGCGGGCTGGCAGACGCACGCGATCTCCGACGGCAAGGGGCTGAACAAGATCGACCCGAAGCTCGCGCCGATCTCGACCGCCGTCGGCGTGCTGGGCATGCCCGGCATGACCGCCTACACGGGCCTGCTCGATATCGGCAAGCCGCAGCAAGGCGAGACCGTCGTCGTCGCCGGCGCCTCCGGCGCGGTCGGCTCGGCCGTGGGACAGATCGCGAAGATCAAGGGCGCACGCGCGGTTGGAATCGCCGGCGGCAAGGACAAATGCGATTACGTCGTGAAGGAGCTCGGCTTCGATGCCTGCATCGATCACCGCGATCCCGATCTGGCGACGAAGCTGAAGGACGCCTGCCCGAAGGGTATCGACGTCTATTTTGAGAATGTCGGCGGCGCCGTGTTCGAGGCGGTGTTCCCGCTGCTCAATGCGTTTGCGCGCGTACCCGTCTGCGGCCTCATCGCCCACTACAACGACACTGAAGCGAAGCCGCCGAAATGGGCCGCCAGCATGATGCGCGCGACCCTGACCAAGCGGCTGACCTTCCGCGGCTTCATCGTCTCCGACTTCGCCTCCCGCCATGGCGACTTCCTGCGCGACATGTCCGGCTGGGTCCGCGAGGGCAAGGTCAAGTACAAGGAGTTCGTCACCGAGGGCCTGGAGAGCGCGCCCGAAGCCTTCATGGGGCTTCTCAAGGGGGCCAATTTCGGCAAGCAGCTGGTGCGGGTCGGACCGGACAAAGCTTGATCGGCCGCTCTCGCCCCCTCGGGGCCGGGTATGGTTAACAAAGAGTGACTGATCGGCCACACCCGCCCGTAAAAGCCGCAGGTGTGACCGTCGGTTCATTGACGGGCTCGCGAAGGCATTGAATCATTGCGCATATTTCAGGTGCGATGATGTTAGAGCTTGTTGTTTTCTGCGTAATCCTGCTGGCTGCCGGTTATTGGGCGACCATGTTTGTCATGGGCCGTCGCGACGACGTCATCCATGGCAAGTTCGTCCATACCGAGGACGTGTTCGCGCAATCCGCGATGCCCACACCCACGCCGCCATTCCCCAAGCGCCCGGTCAATGCCGCGCGGCCTGCCAATGTTCTGCCCGCCAATACCGGGGCCAAACCGGTGAACAGCGACGCGCTGCAGTCCTTGCTTGCCGCGATCCAGCAGGATCTCAAAAGCGTCGCTTGAGCCGCGACTGGCGGCGCTAATGCGCACCGCCCATCTGGGCGAGCAGCTCCTCGATATCGATATCGACCTGGCCCGCGGCCCTGACGTGGCGAACCTCGAAGCCGTCGGGCTGGAAGCGGTACTCCACGAGCCCGACCTCCTTGATCGCGATCCGGTCCTGGCGCGCATCGTTGATCTTGAAGCCGGCCGACGGCGCCCAGACGTGGCGGGTGTGGCGCCAGGTAAAGTCGCGCCGCTGGTGCACGTGACCGCTGCCGATGAGGCGCAGGTCGACATGTGCAAACATCTCGATCAGCCGCGCGCGGGCCGGCTGCGGCACATAGCGGATCGACGTCTCCGGCGTCTCGGGGTCGTCGGGCCCGTTGAGAAATACCGGCTTGTGTACGAACAGCGCGACCGGCTTGCCGTTCGTGCGCGAAACTTCCGAAGCAAGCCAATCGAACTGCTCGGCCTCGAAGGCGAGCCCTGAGTTCATCACCAGCGAGTTGAGGCCGAGGAAGCACCAGCCCGCGGCCTCGAACGACCAATGGTCCTCGCCGATGATCTCGCGGAATTGCTGACGATGCGCTTCCGCGACCGGCGGCTTCGGCGCAGGGCCGATCGCGGTCGGATTGTCGCCAATGTCGTGATTGCCGGGGATGTAGCGGCAGGCGACGGGCAGGGCATCGTGCAGGCCCTTGGCGAATTCGACATCGTCGCGGCTGGTCGGCCCGTCGAACGAGACGTCGCCGGTGTTGACAACGAGATCGGGCCTATCGGTGTCGATATGCTCGCTGAGCGCCTGGAAGTTGGCGATCAGGCCAGGGAAGCGCCGGCCAAGATGGGTGTCGGAGATCTGTGTCAGGCGAAATTCGGACATGGATCGATCATAGGCCACGCCCGACGTCGGAACGATGACGGCGCGTCCGCGGTCAGCGATCGAACAAAGTTTAAAGCACGCGATAGCGGATTGTGTAGGCGTCCTGCGGCGCGACCGGGCTTGCCAGCGGCGAGGCGATGCGGTCGGCGAGGTGCCAAGGGCCGAACTGAGGGCCGAACTGAGGGCCGAACTGAGCGCCGGACTGTTCGGAGCGATGCGGCTCGGCCGGCAGGCGGAGGCGGAATTCGAAGGTGCCCTTGCCGGGCAGGTTCACGACCAGCACGCGGTCCGCAGTGCGGTGGTTGAGCGGTACCGCGCCACGCAGCACGGAGCGGCCATCACCGAGCTCCCGCACGCCCTCGACCAGTGCCAGCGTCTGGTTGCGGTCGGTATGCAGCTCGATCTGGGTGTCGGACGCCGCCGCCAAGGTCTCCTTGGGCATGCGGATCTCGAACTCGACCGCGGGTTTCGAGGGATTGAGGCCGAGATAGGCCAGCGTGGCATGGCGCATGTCGTAGGCGGCAAACGCAAACAGAGCGAGGGCGGCGAGCGCAGCGAGGCCATGCCTGAGGACATCGCGCCAGGTCCGATAGCTCATTCGGAAGTAGACCGTCATTGCCAGCGCCACCGCGAGCGCCGTCGCGATGCCTGCCAGCGCCGACATCAGGATGCCGAACTGGCCGTCGGCGGACTCGGTCAAAGCGCCGGTCAGGCTGCCGAACTGGCTGAAGAGGGTGTTCATGGCGGTCTCTCGCCTTGCGCGCCCCAAAGGGGGAAATCGCTTTAACTGTCGACAGTGGGTCGCCTCATCGGGAACGCCGGTTCAACTCGTTGATTGTCAGGACCAGCGGTGACCGCTAATGGACGCTAGCTGTGGTCTCCGCCGGATGGGAAATCCCGGGAAATTCCGATGTCCATTCAAATGGTTTTGCTGCCGGTCTTCGTGCAGGTCGGTCTCACCTTCGCGCTCCTGATCGCCATGGCGCTGGGACGCCGGCGCGCGCTCGTCTCCGGCGAGACCAAGAGCCGTGACATTGCGCTCGGCGAGCCCAACTGGCCCAAGGGCGCCACACAAATCGCCAATTGCTACCGCAACCAGTTCGAATTGCCGGTGCTGTTCTACGCCCTGATCGCGCTGGCGCTCCCGTTGCGCCATGCCGATCTCTTCATCGTGCTGATGTCCTGGGTGTTCGTGGTGACGCGCTTCGTCCATGCCGGAATCTTCGTCTCCTCCAACAATCTCGGGCGCCGCTCCACGATCTGGCTCGCCGGCGTGCTCGTCCTGCTCGCGATGTGGATCTACTTCGCACTGAAGATGCTCTTGTTGATCTGACGGTTAGCCGTCGGATTTGATCTGAAAGATTCAAATGACTCCCGCTGCCCGGCTGTCCGCAGCCATCGAACTGATCGACACCATCGAGAAGGACCGCGTGCCCGCGGCCAAGGCGCTGAAGGAGTGGGGCACCGCGCACCGCTTCGCCGGATCCGGCGACCGCGCCGCCATTGCCGGCCTCGTCTGGGACGTGCTGCGCCGCTATGCTTCGAGCGCCTACCTGATGGATTCGGACACCGCGCGTGCTCGGCTGATCGGCATGCTCCGCCTCGAGCGCAACATGGACGCGGCGACCATGGCCGCGCTGTTCGACGGCAGCCGCTTTGCCCCCGCGCCGTTGACCGAGGCCGAGCAGGCCGCGCTCGCCTCGCGGTCGCTTGAAGGTGCCCCGGCCGCGATCGCCGGTGACTATCCGGAATGGCTGGATCCGTATTTGGCAAAAGCGTTCGGCGACGAACGCGTCGCGGAGGCGGCCGCGATGGCGAGCCGGGCGCCGCTCGACCTGCGCGTCAACACGTTAAAATCCAATCGCGACAAGACGCTGGGGGCGCTTGCTCACCTTCATGCGAAACCGACGCGTTGGTCCGCAACCGGCCTGCGCATCGAGCTTTCGGCCGATGCGCGCAACCCCGGTATCCAGGCCGAAGAGGATTTCATCAAGGGTGCCATTGAAGTGCAGGATGAGGGGTCACAGCTTGCGGCTGCCTTGACCGCGGCAAAACCCGGCGAGCAGGTGATCGATCTCTGTGCGGGGGCCGGCGGCAAGACGCTGGCGCTCGCCGCGATGATGCAGGGCAAGGGCCGGCTGATCGCGACCGACAGCGACAAGCGGCAACTTGCGCCCATTCACGAACGCCTGTCGCGCGCCGGCGTCCACAATGCCGATGTGCGCACGCCCAAGGGCGAGGCCGATCCGCTGGCGGAGATCAGCGCGACCGCCGACCTCGTCGTGATCGACGCGCCCTGCACGGGAACCGGAACCTGGCGCCGCAATCCCGATGCCAAATGGCGCATGCGTCCGGGCGCGCTGGAGATTCGCTTGCGGGACCAGACCGCAGTGCTCGATCGCGCGGTTCCGCTGCTCAAGGCCGGCGGCCGCATCGCCTACATCACCTGCTCGGTGCTCTCAGAGGAGAACGGCGACCAGGTGAGGGCGTTCACCGCCCGCCATCCCGAGTTCGCTGTGGTGCCGCCCGAGCAGACCGCGAGCGTGCTCTGGGACAAGGCCGAGGAGTTTGCGCAAGCCGCGCTGCAATCGCCGGAAGGCTGGCTGATGACGCCGCGGCGGACGGGGACGGACGGGTTCTTCGTCTCGGTCTTGAAGAAGGCATAGCCCACCCCACGACATCGCGGATGACGCGACGCCTGTCTCACCAAACAAGAACCCCGCGAACCGGAACCCGGTCGCGGGGTTTTCTAACTCGACGTTCTGCCGGTACGTCCGTGGTCAGAACGGTGCGCGGGCTTTAGCCGACGCGGAGATTGTCAGCCGAGGACTTGCCGCTGCGACGATCGGCGACGATGTCGAACGAGACCTTCTGACCTTCGTTGAGGGTCGAGAGGCCAGCGCGCTCGACGGCGCTGATGTGCACGAACACGTCCTTGTCGCCGTCATCCGGCTGAATGAAACCAAAGCCCTTTTGATTGTTGAACCACTTCACGGTGCCCATAGCCATGGGAATTTCCTTTGCTTAAGAAGTTAACACGCGGACCGGTACGCACTATTGCGCCCATAGTCCTGATCAGTCGATGTTGGAGAAATCATCTGAAGCGTGCGCGCCCGTCAGCAACGAAGCGAAGCGGCCCAGTCGTTCGGCCAAGTATCGATGATCACAATATAGCGAGATTTTGGGGCCACTTCAAGGCACCACCCGCCGCTCGGGATGTCGCCGAATTTTGCTATTTTGCGGTGCAAATTAACCCTTCCGGGGCGCCTCAATCGACGATAAACAGCGTCGCCCCCGTCGCCGTCGAGGACCGGTGCGCTGCATCGCCGAAATCCGAGACCTGGTAGCTCATCCCCGCCGTGAGCTTGAACTTGCGGCCGTCGCGCAGCTCGCTGTCGAGCTCGCCCTGCAGCACGTACAGCACGTGGCCGCGGTCGCACCAATGGTCGGCGAGATAGCCCGGCGAATACTCGACCATCCGCACCCGGAGATCGCCGATGTCGAGCGTACGCCACTGGGCTTGCCCGGTCTCGCCGGGATGGACGGTCGGCTCGACCTTGCTCCAGTCGGTGACGGTGAAAGGGGAGGTGGGGAGCTTCATGATGGTGATCCTGGGGCGGCGACGGCAGTGCCGTTACTATCGGATGCTCCCGCGGTAGTCCTCATTTTTACTTTACAGTTCTTATTGTTTTCGGCCCTTATTTTTGCCCATGCATCAGCGCGCAATGTGCGGTCACCGGCATCCTGCTTGCGATGATGACCCAGACCAGCAGCGCGGCGGCACTGATTCCCGCGCCGAGCACGCAGACGCCGGACCAGCCGGCCATCGCGTACACCATCGTCGACGCGATCGCGCCAATCGCGCTTCCGACCGAGTAGAACACCATGTAACCGCCCACCAGTCGGCTCGCCGCGTCGGGCCGCACGGCGATGATCAGGCTCTGGCTCGTCACGTGCACGGCCTGGAGTCCCAGATCCAGCACGATCGCGCCGGCGACGACCAGCCAGAGCGAGCTTTGCAGGCAGGCGATCGGAGCCCAGGCACCCAGCATCAGCAGCAGTGACAGCCCGGTGGTCCGCTGGGCCCATCCGAGATCGGCAAGCCGCCCGGCATTGCGCGCCGCGAGCGCTCCGGCGAACCCGGCGACGCCGAGCAATCCGATGGTGGTATGCGACAGCGCGAAGGGAGGCGCCGAGAGCGGCAGCACGATCGACGTCCAGAACACGTTGAGATTGGCGAAGATCAGAAACGCAAACAACGCGCGCTCGCGCAGTATCGGCTCCTCGACAAACAGCGAGGCGGTTGAGCGCAACAGCGACAGATAAGAGGATCGGGCCAGCGCCGACTGCCGGCCGCGCGGCAGCACGCGCAGGAGCAGCGCCGCCATGGCCAGCATGAGGCCGGCCGAGACCAGGTAGACCATTCGCCAGCCGCCGAAATCGGCCAGCGCGCCCGAGGCGAACCGCGCCAGCAGGATGCCGGCGACGACGCCGCTCGTGACGGTGCCGATCGCGCGGCCGCGCCCGTCCGGTTTGGCCAGCGTCGCGGCAAAGGCGACGAGGACCTGGACGACGACGGCGAGCATGCCGACTAGCGCCATTCCCACAAGCAGCACGGCGGCATGCGCCGCCGTGCCGACGATGACGAGGCCGATCGCCGACAGCACGGTCTGGCCGACGATCAGGCGGCGGCGATCCCAGAGGTCGCCGAGCGGCACGATCAGGATCAGGCCGAACGCGTAGCCGATCTGGGTGAAGGTCACCACCATCCCGATCGCGGCGGGGTCGATGCCGAGATCGCGCGCCATGGCATCGAGCAGCGGCTGCGCGAAGTAGATATTGGCGACGCTCAGGCCGCAGGTCAGCGCCAGCAGCATCGCCATCCCGCGCGAGAGCCCGCGCCCGGCGTCATCGTCGGCCTTTTCGTCGGCGTTGGTCGGTCCGGCTGTGGCGGCATCGTGGATTGTCATTGTCGTCTCCGGCACGTTCTATCTAGTCTTAAAATAAGACCAGTTGCACACCGTACTGTCCAGTCCTATTTTAAGACCAGTTTGGAGGGCGGCGAATGAAGCGGACCGGTTTTGCCGAGGCTGACTGCCCGGTGGCGCGTGCACTGGACGCAGTTGGGGACATTTGGTCGCTTCTGATCGTGCGCGATGCCTTCGACGGGCTGCGTCGATTTGGCGATTTCCAGAAGAACCTCGGCATCGCCAAGGGCATGCTCACTGCGCGGCTGCACAGGCTGGTGGAGCTTGGCGTGCTCGAACTGATTCCGGCCTCCGACGGCAGCGCCTATCGGGAATATGCGCTGACCAAGAGGGGGCGCGAGCTGTTTCCAGTCGTGGTCAGCTTGCGCCAATGGGGCGAAGCGAATCTCTACGCGCGCGGCGAAGTCCATTCGGACCTGGTGGACGAGACGGGCCAGCCGGTCGGGAAGCTCGTGCTTCCGTCGCGGGCCGGCCGTCCGCTGGCATGGTCCGATACCAAGGTGAGAAAGGCCGGTCTGCGCAAGCGCTGATTCGCGTCGGCCTTGGTGCGTCCTCGAGCTAGAAGCGCGATCAGGGCACCGGATGATTCGCCGATCCCTGCACGATCTTTCCGGCCGCGTTCACCCGCAGATATTCGCAGATCCGCTTTCCCCGCTCGTTCTCGTAGAACACCACCACGCTATCAGGGCTGACGAACAATTCGATCAGCGAGAAATGCAGATTAGGCAACAGGGCGAGCGCCTTGCCCCAATAGGCGCGCAACGCATCCTTTCCGCGCACGGTGCCGCTTTCATCGAATCCCATCGCGGGGATGCGGTCCGAGGTCATCACGGTGTCCTCGTCATAGAGCGTGAGCACGCGCTCGAGATCGCCGGTATTCCAGGCCTCGATCCAGGTGCGGCCGAGCTCTGCAAGCGATGACGGCTGATGATGGTTTGGCATGGCGTTCTCCCTGATCGGCCCTTGGTGAGTGGCGGGCCATATAGGTCAATAATACTTACCTATATCGATTTGTCCATACCCAAAGAAGAATGTGGGCGCGCGGCCCGCGCGGTTGCGGGAAAAGCCCCCGTCGCGTATCTGCTTGCCATGACAGCAGCACAGACCGACCGCTCCGCGTCGACGCCCTCCGTGGCCTCGGCGCATGACAAGATTCTCATCGTCGACTTCGGCAGCCAGGTGACGCAGCTCATTGCGCGTCGCGTGCGCGAGGACGGCGTCTATTGCGAGATCGTCCCGTTCAACAAGGCCGAACAAGCCTTCAACGAGATGAAGCCGAAGGCGGTGATTCTCTCCGGCGGCCCTGAATCGGTGCATGAGGCCGGCTCGCCCCGCGCCCCGCAAGCGATCTTCGATTCCGGCGTGCCGGTGATGGGCATCTGCTACGGCCAGATGGCCATGGCGGAGCAGCTCGGGGGCACGGTCGAGGGCGGCCATCACCGCGAATTCGGCCGCGCCGATGTCGAGGTGAAAGCGCCGAGCAAGCTGTTCGAGGACGTCTGGTCGCCAGGCGGCAAGAACCAGGTCTGGATGAGCCATGGCGACCGCATCACCAAGATGCCGCCGGGCTTCTCGGTGGCCGGCACCTCGCCGAACGCGCCGTTCGCCATCATCCAGGACGAGACGCGCAAATATTACGGCCTGATGTTCCACCCGGAAGTGGTGCACACGCCCGACGGCGCCAAACTGATCCGCAATTTCGTTCGCAAGATCGCGGGCCTTTCCGGCGACTGGACCATGCGCGCCTTCCGCGAGGAGGAGATCGCGAAGATCCGCACCCAGGTCGGCAAGGGCAGGGTGCTCTGCGGCCTGTCCGGCGGAGTCGATTCCGCCGTCGCGGCCGTGCTGATCCACGAAGCCATCGGCGAGCAGCTCACCTGCGTGTTCGTCGATCACGGCATGCTGCGCCTTGACGAAGCCAAGACCGTGGTCGACCTGTTCCGCCACCACTACAACATCCCGCTCGTGCACGTGGATGCCTCGAAGCAATTTCTCGGCGAGCTCGAAGGTGTCACCGACCCGGAAGTGAAGCGCAAGACCATCGGGCGCCTCTTCATCGAGGTGTTCGAGGCGGAGGCCAAGAAGATCGGCGGCGCTGACTTCCTGGCGCAAGGCACGCTCTATCCTGATGTGATAGAGAGCGTCTCCTTCACCGGCGGCCCGTCGGTGACGATCAAGTCGCACCACAATGTCGGCGGTCTCCCCGAGCGCATGAACATGAAGCTGGTCGAACCCCTGCGCGAGCTGTTCAAGGACGAGGTCCGCAAGCTAGGGCGCGAGCTCGGCCTGCCCGAAATCTTCGTCGGCCGCCATCCGTTCCCAGGCCCCGGCCTCGCCATCCGCTGCCCCGGCGACATCACCCGCGAAAAGCTCGACATCCTGCGCAAGGCCGACGCCGTCTACATCGACCAGATCCGCAAACACGGCCTCTACGACGATATCTGGCAAGCCTTCGCCGTGCTGCTGCCCGTGAAGACGGTGGGCGTCATGGGCGACGGCCGCACCTACGACTTCGTGGTGGGCCTGCGCGCCGTCACCTCCACCGACGGCATGACCGCGGACTTCTATCAGTTCGACATGAAGTTTCTCGGCGAGACCGCCACGCGCATCATCAACGAGGTGAAGGGCGTGAACCGGGTGGTGTACGACGTGACGAGCAAGCCGCCGGGGACAATTGAGTGGGAGTAGGGAATAGCTACCATCGGAGCAATGCTCTGCCACTCGCCAATGAGAATCGCTTTGGTGCAGAAGTCCCGGCGCGGATGACGGATTCTAGGAGGGTATCTCCTGTGCGATCTCCCACATATGACCGGATGGGTCGGAAAAGGCGGCGGTGCGGCGACCCCAGGGACGATCGATAGGGCCGTTCACCAAGTGCACACCGCTTTGCCGGAGCCTCGCGCACGCCTCATCGACATCGCCGACTTGAATGGTCATGAGCATGCGAGGTCCGGCGCTCGAAGCAGCCGGCACCACCGGCTGCACGAGCTGCAGTGCCTCCGTCTCCTGTAGCAAATTGACCATTACGCCACCGAGCCCGATCACGCTGCATACTGCGTCGGAATAGATCGGCTTGGCGTCGAACACGGCCTCGTAGAATGCCCTCGCGCGCGCGAGGTCGTCGACGAAGAGAGTCACGCACTCTAGATTGTTCAAGCTTTTCATTCGCAGGGCATCCGTTGACTGGTCAGTCGAGTTTCTTTTGACAAAAGATAACAACGTATTCGAGAATATGAAGCAGTACTATGATGGTATCTGGCGGCGAACCGAACGGAGAATACCGTGTTGACCGATGCGGGGACTTCAGAAGCTCAAGCCTGGCGAGAAGCTTTACAAGCGCGGCGACAGCGACAGCATGTACGTTGCCGTCCCGCCCATCAAGAGGCGCGAGCCGATCCGTGGAAGTGGCGACCACACCGTCAAGGTGTTGCATTGATGCGCGCCGCGTTGAAAGTGGTGATGGCGGCAATATTCGCCATGCCGGCTGCGGGGGCTCTGGCGAAGTCTCCGGACTGCGCGAGTTGGCCCACCAACATGGCCCTCGTGCACCTCAAGAACGCCGGCCTGATCGATATCCCATCAGTGATCGAGGCGCAGACCAAGACCGTTCGTCTCGCGTCAGAAAAGATCGGCAAAGACCTCTACCAGCAGGTTTATGACATCACGTTTCACACCAAGGATGGCAAGACGATCGAGGTCATCACGAAAAACCAGGCATCAAGCGAGGAATGCTCGATGAGCGGCGTCGACATCTATGTGGTCGCGAAGAAAATCGGCGGGTCGGCAGAGCAGCCATCTGACGGCACGGCTAAAAAGTGATCCGGCTGACCGAAAGCTCAAGAACGAGGGCGGGATGACGATTGAGCCAGAGCGGGCCGAGCGCTAGCATCGCGTTATGGACGCCGAACGACGAATTGAGAACTTGGAAGCAGCGCTTGGGGCCAGCTTGCCCGTGGCGTATCGCGCCTTCCTGCGGTCACACAGGGAAGAGCCGTCTCGTCCGGTTCTGGTCGTCTCGACCAGTCCAGACTACTGGGATGTGAGCTGCATCCTCGAAATCGGCGACGCTGAAAGTTACCTCCAGCTCGATCATTGTTATGAACTGGTTGGCGACGTCCTTCCCGAAGGGATGTTGCCAGTTGGCCAAGACCAAGGTGGTAACCTCTACCTTTTGGATTGCCGCACGGGTCCGAGCACCGGAGCCGTTTATTGGTGGGATCACGAACAGGAGCCTGGCGAGGACCGCGTGGAGTTGGTCGCGACGAGCTTCCCGGAGTTTCTCGCTGCTCTGGTCCCCGATTCCTAGCGGCACGCGCGTGGGCGATGACGATCAACTTCACCGTCAGATCCGATACTGCGCGGCCGGTTTGGAGTTGCTGTAGTGGGGTTTGAGGCTGCCGCTGCGGGCCAGCCTCGCCTCTGATCCTGGTATGCGTCCGCTCCGCACAAGCCGCACCGCGATTTTGTCAAGAAGTCATTCAATGCTGTGAGCTGCGGGAGCAAGACGAACGGAGACATCGCATGAGTACAGGCAAACTGACCGGCAAAGTCGCGCTGGTGACCGGAGCGTCATCGGGGATTGGAGCGGCGACAGCCCTGGCTCTGGCGGGCGAGGGTGCGCGCGTGGCGATCGCAGCCCGGCGCATGCAGCGCTTGGGTGATCTTGCGGAGCGGATCCGCCAAGCCGGCGGCCAAGCGCTTCCGCTCGAAGTCGATGTTTCGGACGAGGCACAAGTCACGGCGATGGTGCGGCGCGCTGTCGAGGAGCTTGGTGGGCTCGACATGCTGCTCTGCATCGCTGGTGTTGGCGTCGCGGCGCCGTTCCAGAACACCACGACGGCTGAATACCGTCAGATGATTGACGTGAACTTCCTGGGGGTGCTCTACCCGATACATGCCGCGTTGCCCGCGATGAAGCGGCAGGGTTCGGGACACATCGTAATCCTCTCATCCGGCACCGGACGCTATATCCATGCCTCGACTGTCTATTCCGGCACAAAGCATGCTGCCAGCGCCATGGCGGAATCGCTTCGACGCGAGGTCGGGAAGGACGGCATTCGCGTCACGACGATCGAGCCCGGGGCCGTCAAGACCGAGTTTGTCGCGCAGATGCGTCCCGATGTCCGCCAGGCGGTGGAGACGAGACTGGGAGATATGGAGCAACTCGAAAGCGAGGACATCGCCGCGGCCATCCTCTACGCGGTGACGCAACCGCGCAGGGTCAACGTCAACATCCTCACGCTTTATCCCACCCAACAGGCCTGAGCCCGGCCGCCATGGTTGGGTAACTAACATTCAGGTATTTGCTGCATCCGAAGGTCACGGCTTCACGAACCGATAGGCGAAGCGATCGGTCTTTCCCTTGATCGCGGGATCGAACACCTTGATCGTGTGCGGATCGTCCTTGTTCGCGAGCAGGGTGCTTTCCGCGTCCAGCACGAAGCCGGCCGCCTCCACCTCCTTGCGAACGGATGCAGGCTCAATCCGATGCAGCGATTGGGCCTCGGTCGTGCCCGCCCCGAGCGCGGCGGCGTGGTCGACGATGACGTAGCACCCGCCGGGCTTCAGCCGCTCGTAGACAGCGCGATTGAAGTCGGCCGCCCTCGCGCCCCGGGCCTGGATCAGCGCGGTGTGGAGATCGTGGTAGAACAGGTGCAGCCACAGCACATCCGCTGCCTGCGTGGCCTGCGGCATCGCCAGGAGGTCCGCCGAGACGGCTTCGACGTTCTCTCGGCCCGGCTCCTTCGCAAGCGTCCGCATGCGGCCGACCGGATCGTTCTTGAAGTGGGCGACTTCAGCCGGCACGAAGCTGTCAACCCGTCCTTCGCTTCCCACGATGTCGGAAAAGAGACGGGTCCAGTCGCCGTCGCCTGGGTAAACGTCGATCACGGTGGCGCCCGCATCGATACGTGCGAACCGGATCAACTCGGACAGCTTGGATTGGTCGTACATCTGGATTTCCTTTAGGCTTGGGCATTCGACACGCGCGCGGCTCGTGCCAGTGCCTGCGTGTCGACGTACTCCCGGATGTTCGTCAGTTTGCCGTTGCGAACGGTGATGGCGAAGACCCAGTCGTCCCTAAACGTCTTGTTCGTGGCTTTGATCTTTCCCTTTGCGAATCCGACGACCAGGACCCGGTCTCCTTGCGCCACGAACTCGCGGGGTTCGGTGGACGTTTCGATCGACTTGGATGCCGTCTCGAGCAAATCCGCCACCCCGTCGTGCCCGCGATGCGTTCCGGCCAGCGGCCAGTCCTCACCGGGGATGATCCACTCGATGTCGTCGGCGATCAGCGCCAGCAGTGTTTCCCTGTCGCCTCGGCCGATCGCGGCGAAGAAGTCCTTCACGGTCTGGATGTTTGTCTCGATACTCATGGGAATTTCTCCATTTCGCTCCGATCGGATCGCGCTCGATCCGATCGCATGCTTCGTGTCCTCGTGTTCATCAGTCGAACTTGACCAAATCCTTGAAGATCAGATGGCCCCAGCTGTTTCCGCGCGCCTGCACAAGCAGCCCGCCTTCCGAAAGCCCGCCGAGCTTGATCGGCGCGAAGCCGAGAGTTTCCGCAAGCGTGCCAATCGCCGCTGCGGCAGCGTCATCGTCGCTCGCCAGGAACACGACTCTCCTGCCACCATGGACGGCCGGATCCTGGGCAAGGACGGCAGCACCCAAATGGTTGAAGCCCTTGACCAGTCGACCGCCGGTGAAGGCTTGCGCGAGGGCCTTGGACGAAGGTTGTCCCCCCAGTTTCTCAGGCGGCACGCCGTAGGCGTTGGTCACATCGACGATCGTCTTGCCCTGCCAGGTGGGCAGCGCTTTCGCGACATCCTGGTGCGACTCGAAACGGACCGCCAAAAAGACGATCTCCGCCTTGACGGCGTCCGCCAGCTTTTTGGGAATGATCGAGGGTCCGATCACGGCCGCGGCGGATGTAAAGCTTTCCGGGTCGCGCGTGGTTGCAACGGAGACTTCGATGCCGTTGCGGGCAAACGCGCTGGCCAGGGCTTGGCCGATAGGGCCGAAGCCGATGATTGCGTAGCTCATGATGTTTCTCCGAACTTGTGTCGATGGCGCGGTCAGACCTGGGCCATGCCGCCATCGACGGCGAGATCCACGCCGGTGATGTAAGAACTTTCATCGGAGGCGAGGAACGTGACGGCAGCCGCGATTTCCTCCGGCTTGCCCCTGCGACCCATCGGGACCTGTGAAGCAAATTGGCTGGCCGCTTGCTCGGCTTGCTCGCGGGTCAAGCCCGTCGTCGTCTCCAGGGCGGGGGTCTCCGTTGGCCCGGGGCTCATCGTATTGACGCGGATTTTGCGGTCCTTCAGCTCCAGCGTCCAAGCGCGCGAGAAGCTGCGCACCGCCGCCTTGCTCGCGGCGTAGACGCTGAACCCCGGCAGCCCCTTCACGTTCGACACCGAAGAGTTCAGGATGATCGAACCGCCGTCCTTAAAGAGGGGGAGGGCTTTCTGCACCGTAAAGAACAGGCCCTTCACGTTCACATCGAAGGTCTGGTCGAAATGGGCCTTGGTCGCTAGCGCGAGCGGCGCGATTGTCCCCGCGCCTGCGTTCGCGAAGAGAATGTCGATGTGACCATGTTTCTCCTTCACGACGGCATAGAGCCGCTCCAGATCTTCCAGGCGCGACACGTCGCTCACGACCGTCGTCACGTTTCTCTCGATGAAGGCTGCGGCCTCCTTCAGCTCTTTCTCGCGTCGCCCGGTGATCACGACGTGCGCACCTTCGTCCACGAAGCGCTTGGCCGTGGCCAATCCAATGCCGCTGCTGCCGCCGGTGATGACGGCGATCTTGCCTTCTAGTTTTTTCATGATGTTTATCTTTCATTGTGTGTGGGCCAGGCGCGGGACCGCGCCGGGATCAGAGTTGCGCCAGGCCGCCGTCGACGGCGACTTCGCTGGCGGTCATGAAGCTGCTGTCCGAGGAGGCGAGAAAGGCAGCCACCGCCCCGATCTCCGCCGGATCGGCCATGCGCTGCAGCGGAGTCATCGCGGCGAACACCTTCTGTCCCTCTTCGCCCAGCGCTTCCTTCGCGAGTTCGGTCGCGGTCGCTCCGGGCGACAGCACGTTGACCCGGATGCCGCTGCCTTTCAGGTCCTCCGCCCAGGTCCGCGCGAGGTTGCGCACGGCCGCCTTGCTCGCGCTGTAGGCGCTCATGGCCGGGGCGCCCGTGGTGCCGGCGCTCGATCCCGTCAGGATGATCGAACCGCCCCGGCGCATCAGCGGCAGCGCCTTCTGCACCGTGAAAATCGTACCCTTCACATTGGTGTCGAAGGTTTCGTCGATGTGCGCGGCGGTGATCTTGCCGAGCGCAAGCTGACTTCCCGCGCCGGCATTGGCGAAGACGATGTCGAGGGTTCCGCGCTCGGCCTTCACCGCCGCGTAGAGCCGGTCGAGGTCGGCCTCATCCGAGACCGAGCCCTTCACCGCGCGTGCATTAGGCCCGAGGGCGGCGACAGCAGCGTCGAGGGCTTGCTGTCGGCGGCCGAAGATGAAGACGAAAGCGCCATCCTCGATGAAGCGCTTTGCCGCGGCGCGGCCGATGCCGGTCGCGCCACCCGTGATGACTGCAACCTTGCCGTCAAGCTTTCCCATGATGTCTCCTGTCGTGGTGTCGGGGCAGCATCTCCCCCCGAGGACCCCGACATAGGTCCGCCGGCCCTAGGCGTTGAGTGCGGAAGCGCGCACATCGGTGGTGCGAAATCGATCCGGCCGGACGACTAACGCCGACGGCGACGATCGGTGTCCGTCGCTCAGAATGGGCCCTGCTGGCCGGAACCGGCTATGATCACCGCCCATACTGCTGTAGGAGGCATCAGATACGGCTTGAAAAGGCGCACCGCGCGGTGCGGGATTGCACCATGATCGACTGGGACGATGTTCGCTATTTTCTAGCCGTCGCGCGGGGAGGCTCGGTGCGGGCGGCCGCCGAGCACCTCGGCGTGAACCACGCGACCGTGCTGCGACGCATCGCCCAGCTCGAGGAACGCCTTGGGGTCCAGATGTTCGAAAAGCTGCCTTCGGGCTACCGGCTGACGGCTGCGGGCGAGGAGGTCCTCGAATTCGCCGACCAGATGGAAGCCTCGTCACACCAGCTGGAGACGCGCGTGTTCGGGCGCGATCAGAGCGTGCGCGGGCGTCTGCGGGTGACGCTGGCGCCGCCGATGGCGACACATTTGCTGATGCCTGATTTCGCCGATTTCGCGCGTCTGCATCCCGATATCGAGATGGATGTCCTGTCGTTCGGCGAACTGGCAAATCTGACCAACCGTGAGGCCGACGTCGCGATCCGCGTCGTCTACGAGCGCAAAACCCTGCCGCAAAATCTTCATGGCATGAAGGGACCGGAGCTGTTCGGCGCCGTCTACATGTCCAGGGATCGACTGGCCGCGTGGCGTGCGGGCGCGCCGGATCCCTTCCGCTGGATCGTCATCAGCATGCACGGCATCCCGGATTGGGCCAGCGCGGGCGAGGTTCGCACCACGGACGTTCCATTCAGGACCAGTGACGCCGGAGCGCAGATCGCTGCTGTCCGGCAAGGGCTGGGGATCACGACACTGCCGTGCTTCGTCGGCGATGCCGACCCGCTGCTGGTGCGGGTGCCGGGGACCGACCTGCACATGTACGGAACGGTCTGGCTCCTCACGCAGGGAGAGACGCGCAAGACCAAGCGCGTGCGGCTGTTCACGGAGTTCGTATCACGCAGGCTCGCCGCGTACGCGCCGCTGCTGGCGGGGCTGTCGGTGGCGCGCGAGTGACGCGGGGCGGGTCGTGGGCGGAAAGCTTGGCCTCGACAGATCAATGCGTTATCGTGCTTCCGAAACAATCGAGTGGGAGTAGGGTTGTGACTGCTATTGATCCAGCATCGCTGGGTGTTGTTTCCTGGAGAGGCAGCGCCGCTTAGGTCATGGGGTTTGGGGTATTCATCCATCGATTGGACTCGATCTACGACGACAGCCCCGCTGAGCAGTACCAATTTCCCAGTCAATATCTTCATCGCGTTGAAGCCTGCATCGGCGATTGGATAGTATATTACGAACCGAGCAAGGTTGCTGAAACGCGCGGTTACTTTGCAATTGCTCGGGTTCAGCAGGTTCTTCCCGATCCCGGTACTTCCGGGATGTATCTCGCTTTAATGGAACCGGGAAGCTATCTCGATTTTGCCAATTCAGTCCCATTCAACGGACCGACGGGTCCAGTAGAGCGCGGTGTTCTTAACGAACAGGGGCGGATTTCAGGACGCGCTCAGTCCGCAGTCCGCCCAATCTCTCCCGACGATTTCAATAGAATATGCGAGCTTGGTTTCGCGGAGAACGCGCCGCTGCTGCCGCGGCGCGACGGCGACCTTCCATCGCTCGATCTTAACGACCAGCCGCAGGTGCCATTCGCGGTTGAGCAGCAGCGCGACCGTGTTAGCGTAACGATCTCGAAAGTCCTGCGTGATCGAGTTTTCCGCCGCATCGTGCTGCGTGCCTATGAAGAGCGTTGCGCCGTCACCGGCCTCAAGCTCATCAATGGAATGGGGCGCGCGGAGGTCGCGGCGGCTCACATACGCTCCGTCGAGGCAAACGGGCCGGACATCATCAGCAATGGCGTTGCTCTTTCGGGTACCGCACATTGGATGTTTGATCGTGGTCTCATCAGCTTCGCGGACGATCTGGAGATATTGATCTCGCGCCAGACAAACGATCTGGAGGGAGTGCAATCGATCATCAACAAGACGGGGCGCGCTCTTGCGCCGCGTCGTGCGTCAGATCGGCCACATCCGCACTTCTTAAAGTGGCACCGCGAGCATTGTTTCAAGCAATAAGCAAAACCATACGGCTCATGCGCTCGTACCCGCCCGCCGCTGAGCCGCAATCAGCATCTCCACAAACGCGGTCACCTTCGGCGGGCGGAAGCGGGCTGCGGGGTAGACCGTGTGGATGCCGCCGGATGGCAGTTGCCATTGCGGCAGGATGTGGATGAGGCGGCCCGCCGCGAGATCGTCGGCCACCAGGAAATCCGGCAGCACCGAAAGGCCGCCGCCGGCGAGCACCGCTGCGAGCACCCCCGGCGTCGTGTCGATGGCGATGCTCGCCTGCAGGCGCACGGCGCATCGATCGAGATCACCGCGCGAGAACTGCCACAGCAACGGCTCGCGCAGCGCCATGTTGGCGATGAACGGTAGCGTCACCAATTCGTCGGGATCGCGCGCGGCGGCGATCCGATCCGCGAATGCGGGAGCGCCGACCAGACATTGCCGGAACGATCCGATCTTGCGCGCCTGCAGGCTGGAATCGACCAGCCACCCCACACGGATCGCCATGTCGATCTGGCCTGAGGCGAGGTCGACCGTCTGATCTTCGAGCGTCAACTCCACGCGGCAGTGGGGATAGCGTGCCGCGTAGGCCGTGACGACGGCGATGACGACGGCGGTGCCGTAGTCGTTGGGCGCCGTGATCCGCAAGGTGCCGGTCGGCGCGGCGGCTGCCTGAGCGAGCTCGTCGAAGGCATCCTCCGCTTCGCGCAGGATCATGACGCAGCGCGAATGAAACATGCGGCCCGCCTCGGTCGGATGAACCCGGCGCGTCGTGCGCACGAGCAGGCTGGTGCTGAGATCGCGCTCCAGCTGCGCCACCTGCTGGCTCACCACGGCCTTGGTGATGCCGAGCCGTTCGGCGGCCCGCGTGAACGATCCGCTGTCCACGACGGCTGCGAAGTAGGCCAGTCGGTTCAGGTTCATGGGCTCTGTCCGGTCAGATTTATTGTCAGTCAATACCATACATTATGTCTGTTTTGTTGATATTTATCTACCAATGTGCGCGTGCCACATTGCGGTTCAAGGAGATCGCCATGTCCGCGCCCATTCAAATCACCTACCTGTTCGATCCGCTCTGCGGCTGGTGCTACGGCGCCGCCACGCTGCTCGAACAGCTCGTGACCTGTCCGGATTTCGCTGTCGAACTTGCGCCGACAGGTCTGTTCGCCGGCGAGGGCGCCCGTCCGATGGACGACGGCTTTGCCGCTTATGCCTGGAGCAACGACCAGCGGATTTCGCGCTTGAGCGGCCAGCCCTTCAGCGAAGCCTATCGCCGCGATGTGCTGGGCGACCGTACGCGCCTGTTCGATTCCGGTCCGGCGACACTGGCGCTCACGGCTGTCGCGCTCACGGCGCCTGATCGGGAGTTCGCGGCGCTGAAGGCCTTCCAGCTCGTCCGCTATGTCGAGGGCCGCGACAGCACGGACATCTCCGTTCTGTCGGATGTGCTGCGCGCGATGAATTTGCCGGAGGTTGCCGCGCGCCTGGCGAGCCCCGACGCCGCGTTGATCGCCGCGTATCGCGCACGCCTCGAGGCCGCGCGTGCCGAGATGCGCCGGTTCGGTGCAAGCGGCGTCCCGGCCCTCATCGTCGGGGCGGGCGATGACCGCCGCCTCGTGCAGGCAAGCGCCCTGTTCGGCAGCCTGAACGTCCTGATCGACGGACTGAAGGCGGCCTGAGCGCAGCGGTCAACACGACCGGACGATCAGTGTGAATTTCCCAATCGCAGACTAGCACCAGGAGACCAACATGCCGACAAGGAGAACCATCATGAAAACCACTCTCGCCGCGGGCGCCGCCGCCGTCTTCGCACCCGCAGGCCTCGGCCATGCCGCGGGCGGGCTCGCCTGGAAGCATTTTCCGGCCGGACAGAACGGCTTCTTCCGGGCGCCCGTTCTGGTGTCCGGGCCAAGCGAAGCCGTGCTGATCGATGGCGGCTTCACGCTGTCCGATGGCAAGGCTGTCGCCGACGCCATCAAGGCCACCGGCAAGAAGCTCACCACCATCTATATCAGCCAGTCGGACCCGGATTATTATTTCAGCCTCGGCGCGATCAAGGCTGTCTTCCCCGAGGCCCGCGTGCTCGCGTCGCCAGCGACATTGGCGGCCATTCACGCCAGCGTCGAAAAGAAGCTTGCCGTCTGGGGGCCGCAACTCAAGGCGAACGGCCCGCAGGTGCTGGCCGATGTGGTCATCCCCGAAGCGTTCGACGGCAAGACGCTCAGCGTCGACGGCGAGACCATCGAGATCGTCAGCGCCGACGGCCTGGCCAACCGGCGCTATCTGTTCGTACCCTCGCTCAACGCGGTGTTCGGCGGCGTGCTGATCTTCTCCGGCGTCCATGTCTGGACCGCCGACACGCCGACCAGGGAGCAGCGCGCCGCCTGGATCGCCAATCTCGAAATGATCGCGGCGCGCAAGCCGGCGATCGTCGTGCCCGGCCATTTGTCGGCGGATGCGAAGACCGACCTGTCCGGTGTCGAGCACACCATCGCCTACCTCAAGGCGTTCGACGAAGAGTTGGCCAAAACCAAGGATTCGGCGGCGCTCAAGGCGGCGATGGAAGCGCGCTTCCCCGGCCTCGGCATGGGCGTTGCGCTCGACATCGGCGCCAAGGTCGCCACCGGCGAGATGAAGTGGGGTTGAGATGGGGGCGAACCTCGACCTGATCCGCGCCACCTATGAGGGATCATCGTCGGAAGAGAACGGCCGCAACTTGCTGGCCGCTCTCGCTCCCGATGCCGCATGGACCGAAGCGGAAGGGTTTCCATACGCGGGCACCTATGTCGGGGCCGAGGCGATCATATCAGGCGTGTTCCGGCGTCTCGCCATCGAATGGACCGGCTACCGCGCCGATGTTCACACCTATCTCGAAGACGGCGACCGCGTCGCCGCCTTCGGCGTCTACTCCGGGACCTACAAGGCGACGGGCAAGTCCATGCGCGCCAATTTCGCGCATCTCTATCTGGTGAAGGACGGCAAGATCGCCAGCATGACCCAATATGTCGACACCGCGATGGTGCAAAAGGCATTGGAGCCTGCCGGCCGGTAACAGCCGCATCACGTCGGAATGCAGGAGGGGGAGCCCGCGACATGCGGGCTCCCCTTTTTCGTTCCGGCGTCTGCTAGATCTTGATGGAATTGTGCCTGGCCGAGGAAGTCCACCGCGCGCCAGAACGTGGTCATGGATATGACCGCCGGCCCCGTCTATACCGAGGTCCCACGACAGGCCAGAGCGGCGATCGTATGCTCGCAGTCATGGTGTTGAAGATATGACTGCCGACGACCTTGGATTTTTGACGTGAGGAGCCATGGCGGTTTCGGAAGACAACAAATCTCTCGCCCGCTATCTGAGAGATGTTACGCAGGGTTCACCGACGGTTACGAAATATTGGGATGACGCCCACGTCAGTGACGTCGACATCATGATCATCAAGGACGTGCCGGCAGGAGGCGTTTCCACTTATGCCAGCCTCGCGCTCTCTGACGCAAAAACCGGCCTGACGTCTGGCGGCAAGGCCCTGGGCGTCGAGATTCTGCTGGCTCTGGCGACGGCCGAGGGCGCCAACATGATCGCGACTTGCGCTTTCAGCATCAAGAAGGGCGAGATCACACCCTTGCCCGGCGTCGTCATTCCGCGAGCCCTGGAACTGTATGGCGAAGGGCGCGAGATGAAGCACGCCATGCTCATCTCTCCGTTCGTGTGGGACCTGGAAACACAGTCCTTCTCGGCCAAGTCCGTCGCCTGGCTGCAGGTACTGCCTATTTCCGACGCCGAGCGGGACTACGCGCTGGCGAACGGGCCCGAAGCGCTGGAGGATCTGCTCCAGGACCGACAGATCGACGTGTTTGACATCGATCGTCCCAGCGCTCTTTGATACCCTGACCGCCGCTATCTTCGTGGACGCCTGCGCTTCGCCTGGAGGATGCTGATGGCATTCGGCCCGATGGGTATCGCTTCGCGTCTCCCTACCGCGGCGCCAGCCCCGCACCGTTTTGAAATGCCAACAGCCCAATGCAGAAAATCGCTGCGCCAACCCACAGCACCACCGGGACCAGGTACGGCGACGAAATGACTTCGAGCACCGGGAACGCTTTGTCTGAAACAAACCTTCTGTGTGCCACCCATGCGGTTGCGACGAGGGGTGTAAAGGTGACAACGAAGTAGAGCGCCCCCAAAACCCAGCCAAAGGCGGTCAAATCCCTGGATCGCGTGACCTCTCCCGCGAAGCCAAGCGCGGCAATTGATACGAACGCGCCCAACGCGCTGATGAGGAGCTCGGCAGCCAGGACGACGATGGATAGAGTTGCAGTCATGCTTGGATTCCGTTTGCGAATGAGATTTCCCTGAAGCCGCAGCCCGGATGGCCGGTGACCGCATCAGCCACGATTGAAGTCCTCGAGATCGCGGATGAAGCGTTCGAAGTCGGGCGCCAGTTCGTGCAGAGGAAGGCAGTTCATCCGTACTGACATCTTGAAGGGGAACGCCCACTTTGTGGGTGAAGGGGGGCCGACAGTCTAACGCGTAGAGGAAGGTGCTTGCAATCGGTGTGGTCTTCCCTGAGGAAACCAGTTGCCGGACGTAGCTCCATCCGGGCTAGCGATCCGTGCCAAACCGCAAGATCGGTCGAGCGTGTCATGGCCGTCAGCGACTAGATGGCGCCGCCACGGAGGAGGGACGATGAAGGCGGCGCTGCAAAACTATCAGGACCGCATGCGACGAGTGCTGGACCATATCGACCGGCATCTCGACGGAGATCTGGACCTGGACGGCTTAAGCGCTGTTGCCGCCTTCTCGAAATTTCATTTCCACCGGCAGTTCTCGGCAACCTTCGGATTATCTGTGCATCGCTATGTCCAGCTGGCCCGCATGAAGCGCGCTTCGCACCAGCTGGCCTATATGGACGCCCTTGATGTCACGGATGTTGCGATGGATGCCGGTTACGACGCACCGGATGCCTTCGCCCGCGCCTTTCGGCAACGGTTCGGGCAATCTCCGTCGTCGTTCCGGAAGTCTCCCGACTGGGAGCCGTGGCTTGCGGCCTTAGGGCCTCTCGACAATGCGAGGAGCAAGCTCATGCAGAAGACCCTTACCACTGACGACGTGACGATCCGCGATGTGCCCCCGACACCGGTGGCGATCATGGAGCATCGCGGCGACCCGGCGACGCTTCCCGCCACAATCCAGCGCTTCATCGCGTGGCGCAAGGCGGCTCACCTGCACCCCAGCACAAGTCCGACCTTCAACGTCTGGCGTTCCGAGCGGCGGCCTGCATCACCCGCCGATTACAGCGTGGACCTTTGCGTCGGGACCGCACAAGCGATCGTGGCGAACGGCGAAGAAATCAAGGCCAGCGAGATCCCCGGCGGACGCTGCGCGGTGCTGCGCGTCGTCGGCTACACCGACAATCTCGAGCCGGCCGCGCTCTTCCTTTATCGCGACTGGCTTCCCGCCAGCGGCGAAGAAGCGCGCGACTTCCCGATCTATTGCCAGCGGCTGAGCCTGTTCCCGGAGGTGCCGGAGCACGAGACGGTCGCGGACGTTTTCTTGCCGCTGAAGTAGCGTCTGCTGACGGCGGCCTGTCACTCCGATCGCGGAGACCGGCAGGCCGCCATTCGCGGATCAATACCGCCACGATGTGATCCCGCGTTCAACTCGGGAAACGGGTGGCAGCTCGCTGGTGCCTGATGTCTTGTTCGGCTCCTTTTTGACATCAGGAGAGTCTCACGGTGGAACTGGCAAACAAGACGATCATCGTAACCGGCGCCAGCAGCGGTATCGGTGCTGCCGCAGCATCGTTGTTCGCGTCCGAAGGCGCCGATGTGGTGCTCGGGGCGCGTCGCGGCCCCGAGCTGCAGGCCGTTGTTGCAAGCATCAAGAGCGCCGGAGGGCGCGCGACGTTTCTCGCCGGGGATGTTCGGGACACCGGCTATGCAGCCCGCCTTGTCGAGCACGCCGTCAAGACTTTCGGAAAGCTCGACGGCGCTTTCAACAATGCCGGCATTGTCGGCGAGATGACGCCAGTCCCCGAGATGAGCGTCGAAAACTGGACCGATGTGCTTGCGGTGAATCTCACCTCGGCGTTCCTCAGCGCGAAGGCGCAGATCCCGGCACTGCGCAAGCAGGGCGGCGGTTCGATCGTTTTCACCTCGTCCTTCGTTGGCTTCAGCAACGGGGGCCTGCCGGGAATGGCGGCGTACGCAGCCTCAAAGGCAGGACTGATCGGCCTGGCTCAATCACTGGGCGCCGAGCATGCGGCCGAAGGCATTCGCGTCAACGCGCTTCTGCCTGGAGGGACCATCACCCCGGCGGCGGGCGAAGGAAATCCCGACGCCCTGAATTTCATCGCCGGGCTCCACCCGATGAAGCGGATGGCCAGTCCCAAGGAGATCGCGCAGGCGGCGGTTTTTCTCCTGAGCGACCGGGCATCGTTCATGACGGGCAGCCCCATGACGGTTGACGGCGGCATGTCGGTCCGCCTGACCTGACCACGAATCCGCTCGGGCCCGATCGACGGGGCTCTGCGCCGTCGATCGAGCCAATTGATAGCGGGGCGCGCAGTGCGCGAAAGGCCTGCTTCACCCGTGCGCCTCCTGCCAGTGCGGATAGGTGACATAGGCGGTGACGGCGCCTTGCTCATGCGAGCGAATGGTGACCTGCGTGCCCTTGGGCATGTGGACGGTCTCGCCCGGACCGGCGGTCACGGTGCCGGCGTTGCTCGACACCGAGAGCTTCCCTTCGAGCACGATCATCACGTCGTCGACGGCGATTGTCTCGTCGAGGATCTGGTTCGGCGCGTAGCGGCCGTAGCCGATGGTGATCGGCGCGCCGTGACGCTGGTCGATCACGTTGCCGACGAATATGTCGCCATCCTGGCCGGGCGAACGCTCGAGCGTTGCGTCCGAGATGGCAAACTTGCGAACTTGCATGAGATGTCGTCCGTCTTTTCAAAGTGGGCGGGTTGAGGACGATAGAAGCCTCAGGCAAGTGTTTTGTTCAGCGCGCCTTGCGGGACCGTTTGACGCAGATGGTGCGACGATGGCTGGCGCGCAGGAGACGATTGGTGCCCAGCCCACGGCGACGGTCGCCTCGGCGCAAACACTGGATGTTCGCCACGCGTCTCCATGATACGAAACCCCCGTCGTTCGCTTCCGGAGCCAATGTTCATGTCTGCCACCGCGCCGAGTCAGTCGCCCGCAACCTCCGCCGAAACCGATCCCGAAACACTCGGCTGGATGAAAGGCTTCCCGCCGTCTCCGGACCGCACCATCAGCTTCCAGGATGGTTCGTTCCGCAGCTTCCCCGAGCTACGCTGGGCATGGAGCAACATCCGCCAGCTGGTGCCGACCGTGAATGTCTGGCGCGGGGCGGGGCCTGCATCGGTGTTGCCGCGGGAAGACCACGACATCGGTGCGTCGGCCTCGACCACCATGGACAGGCGGCCCATGACGTTCGCGAAGATGCTCGAGGAAACCTACACCGACGGCATCGCCGTGCTGCATCGGGGCAAGCTGATCTATGAGCGCTATTTCGGCGCGTTGAAGCCGCACAAGCCGCATATCGCGATGTCGGTGACGAAGTCGTTCACCGGCTTGCTCGCCGGCATTCTGGTCGCCGAGGGCAAGATCGATCCGCAGGCGCCCGTCACGGACTATGTGCCGGAGCTGAAGGCGAGCGCGTTCGGCGACGCGCGCGTGCACGAGGTCATGGATATGACCACCGGGCTCGAATACACCGAAATCTACACCGACAAGAACTCGCATGTGTGGGGACTGCGGCGCGCCAACGGCATGGCGCCGATTCCACCCGACTATGACGGTGCGACCACCATCTTCGATTTCCTGGTCGGGCAAAAGAAGCAGGGCGAGCACGGCAAGGTCTTTGCCTACAAGACCGTCAACACAGACGTGCTGGCCTGGATCATCCGGCGCGTCAGCGGCATGACGTTGTCCGATCTGCTCTCCGAGCGCATCTGGCAGCCGATGGGCGCGGAGGAAGACGCGCATTACCACGTCGATCGCATCGGCACCGAAAGCGGCGGCGGCGGCCTGTCGACCTGCTTGCGCGATCTCGCCCGATTCGGCGAGACCATGCGCAATCACGGCCGCTTCAACGGCCGGCAGATCGTGCCTTCATCTGTCGTCGAGGACATCGCGCGCGGCGGCGATCCCGAAAAATTCAAGCCGGCTGGCTACACCACGCTAACAGGTGCCTCCTATCGCAATCAATGGTGGGTCACGCACAACGCCCACGGCGCCTATATGGCGCGTGGCGTTCACGGCCAGGGCATCTATATCGATCCCAAGGCCGAGATGGTGATCGCGCGCTACGCCTCGCACCCCGCCGCGGGCAACGCCGCCAACGATCCCGTGACGCTGCCTGCCTACATGGCGCTGGCGAAGGAGCTGATGGCGGGCGGGTGAGGTACGCCTATGGCAGCTCCCGCCAGCGCATCGGCAAAATGCCGTCCTGCCTGAAACTGGCGAGGAAGCGGAACCGGGCGGCTTGCGGATTGGGACGGGCTTCGATCGGTGTGCCCAGGATCTGCACGACGTCGTTCTCGTCATAGGTGGGCCAGGGTGGCAGGCCTGATCCGTTGGGATCGCCGTGCGCTGCGAAATTCACCCAATAGGCCATCATGGTCCGCGCCAGAGCGCGGTCCTCTTCGGCCGGCGGTGCCGAGCTGCCGATCACCTGTTGCGGAGTGAGTGTGCCGAACACGAACGGAATTTCAGTCACGTGCGAGGCGATCGGCGTGTAGTGCGAGGTATAGCTGAAGTGATAGCCGTAGACCGGCGCTCGTCCCCCGCGCCGATGCAGACGCAGCCACTGCCAGCATTGCTCGCCGACCACGATGTCGCCCGTGAGCGCCGCCGCGGAAGTCCTGGCCTCCGCATCGGTCGCCGCGGGATAGACCTTCAAGAAATCGGTCATGCGCTCCTTCCCGAACATCGCCTCGGCCGCGGCGAGAAAGACTTGTGCCGATTGATCGGGGAGTGACTGCGAACGGAAAGGAAATTCCTCGGCCGCATTCCAGCCCGCCAGCAGCGGGATGTGCATCTGTTCGCCGCGCCGGAAGCGCCGCGCGGGCACATCAGGAACGACAAGACCATCGATACTCGGCGAGAAGGCCGTCACGACCGGGCTGGTCCTGAAACTCCACGGCGCGGCTGCATTCAACGAATCGGCCGGCATGCTGCGCAAAGCTGCGATCGACGCGTTGTCCTGCTGCCGGGCAAAAGCGAGACCACGCGCGCGGGCTTCTTCAAAGCCCTGAAGCGGGCCGTGTTTGCCATCCCAGAACGCGCCGCTCTGTCCTATGGCCTTGTGAAACAGTCCGTGCGCGAGCGGCGAGGCGATCAGGATTCCGACGGCCATGGCGCCGGCGGATTCGCCGAACACGGTGACGTTCTCGGGGTCGCCTCCGAAGCCGGCGATGTTGGCCTTGACCCAGCGCAGCGCCGCCAGTTGATCCTGCAGGCCGTAATTGCCTGAAGGCGCCTCCGCGTCGAGATCGGGGTGGGCGAAGAAGCCTAAGATGCCGAGGCGGTAGTTGAAGCTGACGACGACGACACCTTTCGCTGCTAGCGCGTTGCCATCGGTTGCGGGATTCGCCGAGGAGCCGAACTGAAAGCCGCCGCCGTGAATCCACACCATCACGGGCCGCTTCTCATCCGCGTGCTTCGCCGCGGTCCAGATGTTGAGATAGAGGCAATCCTCGTCGCGCGGTCCCGGCCGCGGGTCGTTTTCGAGCGCCGATAGACACCCCGCGCCGAACACAAGCGCATCGCGCACGCCATCCCAGGACTCCGGGGGCTGCGGAGCGCACCAACGCAGAGGCCCGACCGGCGGTGCTGCGTAGGGAATGCCTTTGAACGCGATCACGCCGCTTGCATCGCGCGGGCCGCCACGCACGGCCCCCGCTTGCGTGCGGACCACGCGTTGCAGCCCGGCTGCTGTCGTACTCGTGAAACCATGCATGGCCGTTTCTTTCGATAGCGTGGGCGGCGCCCGGACGCCCCCGGGCAGGTTCAGGCGGCACCCTATCGACATTCCTCTTCGCTCGATTTAGATGTTCTGCCAATCAATTTCTAAAAACCGGCAACATGCGGCAGCCGCTCCGTTTTCCATGGCCTGATCTTGATGTGGATGATGTCTCCGCGCCCGTTATCGCCGTGCGCGTCGACGTGATCGGGACCAAGGACGAGGTGCCCGATCACAGGCACCGCAAGGGGCAACTTGTCTTTGCGCTGGGCGGCGCCGTGACGTGCCGCGTTCCCACCGGTCTGTGGATGGTGCCGCCGCATTGCGCGGTGTGGATTCCAGGAGGCATGCAGCACAGCAACCTCGCGACGGAAAACGCCCGGCTGGTTTTCGTCTACATCGAGCCTGAGGTCGTGGACCTGCCGGATCGGTGCTGCACGCTTTCGATCTCCCCACTGCTGCGTGAAGTGATCGTCGAGCTGGCCAATCAGATCGCGGATGACGAGGCGAGGGTGGAGCTTCTGGCGAGCGTCCTGCTGCGCGAGCTTCCCCGCATGCCGGTTCAGCAGCTGCATCTGCCGCTCTCGCCCGAGCCGCGGTTGAAGAAGATTGCCGCGGCGCTGGCGAAAAACCCTTCCGATCGCAGGACGCTGGCCGAATGGGCCGATCGCGTCGCGCTGAGCGAGAGCAGCCTCGCGCGTCTCGTGGTCAGGGAGACGGGCTTAAGCTTCGGGCGGTGGCGCCAGCAATTGCACCTGATCGTCGCCTTGCGGGAGCTGACGTCCGGCGCGAGCGTGCAGCAGGTGTCCGCCGATCTCGGCTACGACTCCGTCGCGGCCTTCATCACCATGTTCAAGAAGGCGCTCGGGAAACCACCAGGGAAATATCTGAGCGGTATTTTCCCTGAATATAAGAATTGACTTATATTAGCGTCGACCGATATTAATCCTGGCACGAAACGACAAGGAGGAGCGCCATGGAGATCGACGTCGTCAGGGTATTAGGGCTGGTTACGCGTTCGGTGAGGAATTTCGAGAAGGACGGGAAGGCAGCCAGTGCGGTGACACTGACGCGGCTTTACGAGACCAGCGTCGACGATCTCTGGGACGCAGTGACCAGCGAGCAACGCATTCCGCGCTGGTTCTTTCCGGTCGGGGGAGATCTCCGGCTCGGCGGAAAATACCAGCTCAAGGGGAATGCAGGCGGGACCATCACGGCATGTACGCCGCCGACCCATTTTGCGGCGACCTGGGAATTCGGCGGCGCGATGAGCTGGATCGACGTCAAGCTGACCGCAGATCGAAGCCAGGCGCGGCTGACGCTCGAGCACACCGCGATGATCGAGGATCATTGGAATCAGTTCGGTCCAGGGGCAGTCGGGATCGGCTGGGATCTCGCCATTGCCGGGCTGGAGCGATATGTTGCGACCGGGGCATCGGTCGACCATGAGACGGCCGAGGCATGGATGGGCTCTCCCGCGGGCAAGGAATTCATGACGAGCAGCGGCGAGTATTGGCGCGCAGCGCATGTCGCAAGCGGCGTGGATCCTGCGTCCGCGAAACAGCGGTCGGACCGTACCATCGCTTTCTATCGCGGCGAGACGCCGCCCGACGTGGCGCATCCGGGCACAGGAAGCTGATGCAAATCTTCGAGGTCCTTGCCGACCCCGTCCGCCGTCGCATCCTCGAGCTGCTTGCGCCCGGCGAGATGGCGTCCGGCGAGGTCGTCGAAGTGATCGGAGCGGAGTTCGGGATCACGCAGGCCGCCGTGTCGCAGCACCTCAAGGTGCTGCGCGAGAGCGGCTTCGCGACGGTTCGGGCGGAGGCGCAAAGACGGCTCTATTCGGTCGATGCTGCGGGCCTCCAAGCGGTGGATGCATGGATCGGTCAGTTCCGCAATTTCTGGGAGCCGAAGCTGGATGCGCTGGCGACGGAAATCGCGCGCGGCAAACGCGAGCGTCGTAACGCGCCAATGAGCAAGCGGAGCGGGAAGCGGGCGTGAAGGCATCGCGGCCACGCCTCATGGAGACGTTTCCGTTCTTTGCCCGGCGGGGGATGGGCTTGAGCGGCGGCATCTCGGTGTCGCCCGGGCTGGCGGCCCATCTGAGGCCGTACTGCAGGTTCGCGGCCTGCGCGGCGGCGACGAGCTGTACAAAGCCCCAGACGATTGCGGCGGGCAGCATCGATAGCTCGAAGCTCATCGCCATTGGCTGTCCCCCAATCTGCAAGAAATCAGCGCGATCCCGGGTGCCATCCGGGAGTTTGGGAATCTCGGGATCGAGGTGATCCCAGGCATATCCGCGCGAGCAGAACAGCACGACGGACGGTTTGAACGTGCTGGCATCGTCCAGCGTGCCGACATAGATGCCGATTAAGTCCGGCTTCTCGTCCGGCTTGTTGTAGATAGGCGAGCCGCAGTTCGGACAGAACCCTTTGCGCTTGACCGCGCCGCTGACGGCAGTGCGCTCGATTTCGCGCACCTCGCCTGTCACCGCGACTGCGCTGCGCGCGAACACGAAGATGGAGCTGTGGCCGCTGCCGGTATCGCGCTGACAGTCGCTGCACTGGCATTGGAAGCCGCGGATCGGCGCGGACGCAATGGTGTAACAAACCGCGCCGCAGGCACAACGACCTGAATATGTCATTCGTCTCCCTCCCAACGGGCCGGCGCGATTTCACACAAGCCGGATATTTGCCGGCCCGCTCACTCGCGCGACATCTTCTCGAACCTCTTCACCAGCCGCTCCCGCTTCAGCCGCGACAGGCGCTGGATCCAGAACATGCCGTCGAGCTGGTCGATCTCGTGCTGGTGGCAGACAGCACGCAAGGCTTCCGACTCCTCTTTGTGCATGCTGCCGTCGAGATCCCGATAGCTGATCCGCACGCGGGCGTGGCGCTGGACCTCGTCGTTGACGCCGGGCATCGAGACGCTGCCTTCGCGATGCAGGATCATCTCGGGTGAGGCCCATTCGATCTCCGGATTGACATAGGTCTGTGCACCGTCCCTGGCGTCGAGCTCGAGCACGACGACGCGCAAGGGCACGCCGACATGCGGCGCCGTGATGCCGATGCCGGGCGCGGCGCGCATGGTCTCGAGCAGATCATTTGCAAGCTCGCGGAGCGCATCGTCGAACGCGGTGACGGGGTGAGCCGGCATCGCGAGCCGGCGGTCGGGATAGCGGACGATCGGGCGAATGGTCATGCAAGCTCCTAGCACTCACGGATGGTTGAAGCATCCCGTTCTTGACGCCCTACCAACTGGAAGGTAGCTAGGGACCATGACCAACGTTTCCTCGACAGCCGACGACATCCTGGCCTGCGCGCGCAGCTTGATCATCGCGGGCGGCTACAATGGTTTCAGCTACGCCGACGTGGCCGAGGTGGTCGGTATCCGCAAGCCGAGCATCCACCATCATTTCGCCAGCAAGGTCGATCTGGTCCGCACGCTCGTGTCGCGCTACCGCGCCGAAGCCGAGGCGGGACTGTCCGCGCTCGAGCGCAATGTCCCTGATCCGCGCGACCAGCTCGAAAACTATGTCGCGTACTGGAAGGCGTGCATCAATGATGCGACAGCGCCGTTCTGCGTGTGCGCGCTGCTGGCCAGCGAGCTTCCGATCCTGCCGGAGGAGGTTGCGCTCGAAGTCCGTGCGCACTTCCGCTCCTTGGCTTCCTGGCTGACGGCCGTCATGGAGCGTGGCAAGCGGAAAGGGCAACTCAAACTCTCCGGCACAGCCCGCGTCGAGGCCGAAGGATTCATGGCGACCATTCACGGCGCCATGCTGTCGGCGCGTGCCTATGGCGATCCAAAGATGTTCGGTGTGATTACCACCCCGCTGCTGGACCGGCTGTCCAACAAGCACTGAGAGACATCGGCGAGACGATGACGATAGCCAGCAAGTGGGCTGGATCGAAGACGGTTTCGTTGTGTGTAAGAAAACTACCAACTAGTAGGTATAGGAGAGACTGCGATGGCGCGATATCAATTGAATCCGGTTCATTGCGACCGCAAGCGATGGCTGAAGCAATATTACTTCGTGCGAGCGGCGTTCTCGGTTGCCTGGGTCGCTGCTGCGTTTGCCGCCGGGGCTTCTTCTCCAGTGATCGCCGGCGCCTTGCTCGTCCTCTATCCCGCATGGGACGCCGCTGCCAACTTCGCGGACGCGGTTCGCAGCGGCGGACTCGCTCAAAGCCGCCCGCAGGCTCTGAACGTTGTGGTCAGCCTGGCGACCACCGTCGCGGTGCTTGTGACCTTGCAGATGAGCATGAACCGGGTGCTCGGAATCTTCGGGGCATGGGCGATCCTGTCGGGATTGCTCCAACTCGGAACGGCCATCCAGCGCTGGCGGAGTTTTGGCGCGCAATGGGCCATGGTGCTCAGCGGGGGCCAGTCGGCTCTCGCAGGCGGCTTCTTCATCTTTCAGGCCACGATGCCCGCGATTCCCTCGATCGCGAATGTCGCGGGCTATGCTGCAGTCGGTGCGCTCTACTTCCTGGTCTCGGCGGTCTGGCTCACGGTCGGCGAGTGGCGGCGTAGCGCGGCTGTTTGAAGCCTTGCCATTCAAGCCTTGTCGCGGACGCTCACCCGTCCGGATAGGGCGTGCCGTCCTTGTGCACGAATCGGCCGTCGGAGTTGGCGCTCATCATGTCGATGTCGGAGCAAATCGTGAGATCGTCGGGCGAGCGAGAGCCGACTTCGAGATAGAGGGCGATGGCGCTCGAACGGTTGATCAAGTGATGGCCGTTGCCGCTGTTTTTCGCGAAGGCGGCGCAGTCACCGGCGCGGAGCACGATCTCGCATTTGTCCTCGATCAGCGTCACTTCGCCTTCGAGGACATAGACGAATTCGTCCTCATGCGAGTGCCAATGCCGCTGGCTCGACCAGTTGCCGGGCGGCAAGCGCATCAGGTTGACGCCGAAATCGGACAAGCCTCCGGCATTGCCGAGCCGCTGCCGGACCCGATCGGCGCAAGGTGCATCGAAGGGCGCGGGGTAGCCGGCGCCCTTGCGGGCGGGTACGGCAGCGATGTCGATTTTCGGCATAAGCATTTCCCTGCAGTTCTCTAGCGTTGCGTGGCCTGGCACATCGCGGAGCGCCAGGCGCGTCGTCGAACCCGGTCACGGATTTCGCCGCATCCGCACGGCCAGTTCCGCACGGCAAGGCCGGATGGCGCGCGAGGAGGCGGACGATCGCGTTTGCGACGGGACGAATTCAATAGCGGCGGGATGATGCCATCATGCAGGTGTTTTGCCCGACGAGTCAAACGGCGGGTCTTCCTTCGCACTGCAAAGAGCTGCGCTGTAAGTCCTTGATCCGACAGCGCCCCGCTACTGTGCATGGGGTTGTTTTCGCGTTTTTTGTTTGGCAGGTCACAAAAGCGTGCCGCAAAAACTTGCGTCGGCCTGTCGGCCCACCATGTTCCCATTCGTCTTCCACCCAGACAGATCTGACGGGAGACCAAAATGAACGCTTCCTCCTATCGCTGGGTGATCGTCGCCGCGGGCGGCTTGCTCGGCTGCGTCGCCATCGGCGGCATGTTTTCGCTGCCGGTATTCCTGCAGCCGATCGCAAAGGACACCGGCTGGTCCGTGACCGGCATCTCCAGCGCCATGACGATCGGCTTTCTGGCAATGGCCTGCACCAGCATGGTCTGGGGCACGTTGACGGACCGGTTCGGGCCGCGGCTGGTGGTGCTGACGGGATCGACGGTGCTGACCGTGAGCCTGTTCGCGGCGAGTCACGCCACCTCGCTGCTGGCGTTTCAGTTCGTCTTCGGGCTTCTGGTCGGAGCGTCCTGTGCGGCGATCTTCGCGCCGATGATGGCGACCGTGACCGGCTGGTTCGACACCCATCGCAGCCTCGCGGTCTCGCTGGTGTCGGCCGGCATGGGCATGGCGCCGATGACGATGGCGCCGCTCGCGGCCTGGCTCGTCTCCGGCCATGACTGGCGCACCTCGATGCAGATCGTGGCGCTGGTGGTCGGCGCCATCATGATCCCGGTCTCGTTCCTGGTGCGCCGCCCGCCGGCGCTCGCGCACGCCGTGGCCGCGCCTGCGGGCGAGGGCGCCGTGCAAGGTGAGATGTCGATGGGAGAGGCGCTGCGCTCGCCGCAATTCCTGATCCTGCTCGCGACCAATTTCTTCTGCTGCGCCACCCATTCCGGCCCGATCATCCACACCGTCTCCTATGCCGTGAGCTGCGGCATCCCGCTGGTCGCGGCGGTGACGATCTACAGCATCGAAGGCTTTGCCGGCCTTGGCGGACGCATTGCCTTCGGCCTGATGGGTGACCGCTTCGGCGCCAAGCGCGTGCTCGTCTCGGGCCTGCTGTTGCAGGCGTTCGGCGCACTCGCCTATGTCTTCGCGCACCAGCTTGCGACGTTCTACGCCGTCGGGGCCGTCTTCGGCTTCATTTATGCCGGCACCATGCCGCTCTACGCGGTGCTGATCCGCGAAAATTTCCCGCTCAAGATGATGGGCACGGTGATCGGCGGCACCGCCATGGCCGGCAGTCTCGGCATGGCCACGGGCCCGCTCGCCGGCGGCCTGATCTACGATGCGTTCTCGAGCTACGCTTGGCTCTATATCGCCTCCTGGGCGATGGGCCTCGGCGCCTTCCTGATGGCGATGAATTTCAAGCCGTTCCCGAAGCCGCGCGCGGATTTGGCGCCGGCGGCGGCGTAAGCAAGTTCATCGAGGCACAGCGCTAGAGCTGCGCCTCGATCGCGGGCTTGTCGATGATGGACCACACGTGCCGTATTTTTCCGTCGTGAAATTGATAGAACACGTTTTCACAGAAGGACATGCGCCTGCCGTTCACATCCAGCCCCAGAAACGTTCCAGCCGGTGTGCAATCGAACTTCAGCCGGGCGGCGATATGGGGCGGATCGCAGACCAGCAGCTCGATGTTGAAATGCAGATCCGGAATTGTGCGAAAATCCTGCTCCAGCATGGCACGATAGCCGGACAGTCCGAACGGTCGCGCATTGTGGGCGACATCATCGTGGACGAACTGTCCGAGGGCGGGCCAATCCTGCCGGTTCAGGCAGGCGATGTAGTCGCGGTAGATGTCGGCGAGGTCGGACCTGGTCATGGCGTGCTCCTGCGGCTCCGGCCCTAACGCGGCAACGAGAGAAAAGGCGCAGGCGCTCACAGACGTTTTTCGAAGAACAGGTCCGGGTAGGGATCGTCATTGAAGCGGGGGATCTCGCTCCAGCCGCTTCGTCGGTAGAGCTGGCCGGCTTCCGCCAAGGCGCTGTTGGTGTCGAGCCGCAATAGCTTGATGCCGAGCCCGCGCGCGGCGTTCTCGGTCATGTCCATCAGGCGCCGGCCGAGCCGCAATCCGCGCGCCGCCGGTGCGACCCACAGCCGCTTGATCTCGGCATAGCCGTGATCGGTGCCCTTGAGCCCGACGCAGCCGACCGGTAGCGTGTCCGACATCGCGACGATGAACGTGCCGCGCGGGCGGCGCATATCCTTGGCGTCGGGATCGCGCGACAGCGAGACGTCGAACCCCTGCTTGAAGCGGCGGCCGAGCTCGCCATAATATTCGCCGAGGCAATAGCGCGCCTGTTCGCTCCGCGGGTCCATCTCGTCCAGCGTGACGCGCTCGCGCGTCAGCGCGGAAGCAACCAAATCCATCGCCGCCAGCAGCGCCTCGCGTTGCGCATGTTGGGCGAGGAAGCCCTCGGCCTGCGTATTCGACAGCGCCTCGTAGGCCGCGAACTCGCGCCGGCCCGCACGCGTCAACGTCGCGACGCGACGGCGCGCATCGTCCTCATGCGCATTGGTCTCGACCAGCCCTTCGTCCTCGAGGCAGCGGAGGAGGCGGCTCATCAGGCCGGAATCGAGGCCGAGATAGTCGCGAATCTCGGCCACGTCCGAACGTCCATGCCCGATCGCGTTGAGCACGCGCGCCGCCCCCAGTGGCCGCCCGCGTCCCAGGAATGACGTGTCGAGCGCGCCGACAGCGGACGTGACGGCACGATTGAAGCGGCGGACGCGGGAAACAGGGTCAAGCATGATATATCTGACTTTAGTCAGACATATCATCGAAGTCAATCAGTGCACGTTTTCGCTTCACCAGCGAACTGCGCTTCAATCCAGGCCCAGGACCTTGCGGGATTTCCGCGTGAGTTTCGCCGCGATCAGCGCGTGCGCCTGCGCCAGATAGGCCGTGAGCTCGGCGTCCGGCAGCGCGTTGTTGCCGACGAGTTGCACCCATTTGGCGCGCGCCAGATAGGGCGCCGGCCGCGCAAGGCCGTGCTCGATCAGCATGGCATAGGCCATGTTCGAGACCTTGAACATGTAGCCGCCGGAGCGCGCGGCAAAGCCGCCGCCGAGTGCGAACATCTTGCCGCCGACCTTGAACACGGAGGTACCCTCCCACTGCACCACCTTGGTGACGGCGGGCAGGCGCAGGCAGCGGGTTTCGAAAGTTTTGGGAGTCATCGCCTAAGCGATAGCACAGCGTACGCGGCTTGCAACGCCGCAACGATGGAGCGCCTCTGCGTGCCGCACCGCGTCCGCGATACGAGAGGAACGACCCCACTTGTATCGTGCCGTCCGATCCCCCACACTCCACATCACTCAATCAGTCACAGGAATAAGGTCATGGCTCGCATTCGCTGTATCACCGAGATGGGGATGGGCGTCGACGTGCACGGCAGGGACGCCACCAAGGCGGCGAAGCGTGCCGTTTCTGATGCCATCAGGCATTCGAGCCTCGGCTTCTTCCGGATGATCGACAAGACTGCGAACGACATGTTCGTCGACGTCACGATCGCGGTGCCGAATCCCGAAGCCGTCGACAAGGACGCGGTCGCGAAGGAACTGCCTTACGGCACCGTCACCGTCAACGCGGTGAAGGGCGGGCTGGAGATTCCCTCGGCTGCGGAGCAGGGTAACGACCCCATCCTCATCGCCAATGCCGCCGTCATCGTCAGCTTCGATAAGGACTAGGCCGGTGTCCGACGGTGACGTGACCCTACTGGATCGCCCGATCTGGAGCGCGCTGACGACCAGCCACAAACATCTGGCCGAGGGTGGCCCGGGAGCGCTGCGCTATCCGGTGGACGTGACGCCTTTTGCCGACATGGTCGACATGTCCGAGACGAGCTTTGCCGAGCTCGGCAATCTCCTGTCGGGCTCGCAGGTCGCCGCGCTGTTCACACCCGAGGCCGTCGACGTTCCCGCCGGTTTCAAGGTCGTGCTGGCCGGACCCTGCGAGCAGATGATCGGCTCCCCGGCCGATAGCCCGCTTCGCGATGCCGAGATCGTCCGGCTGGGTGCAGCCGACGTTCCCGCCATGATGGCATTGACGGAGTTGACGAAGCCCGGTCCATTCGCGCGGCGCACGCACGAACTCGGGACGTTTCTTGGCATCCGCGCCGGCGGCGAATTGGTCGCGATGGCCGGCGAGCGCATGAAGCCGGGCAATTTCGTCGAGATGACGGCCGTCTGCGTCCACCCTGATCATCGGGGGCGGGGCTACGCGCAGGCGCTGCTGGCGGCGGTCGCGCGGCAGATCGAGGCGCGCAGCGAAATTCCGTTCCTGCACGTGTTCTCGAGCAACTCGTCGGCCATCGCGCTGTACCAGCGGCAGGGGATGCGGACTCGGCGCCGCCTGCACGTGACTGCGTTCATGAAGCAGAGATGAGCCGCGCCGTCCGGTCAGGCTTCATATCTGGCGAATTCACGCTATATCGATCCCAACCATCATTGGGGAAACACATGGACGCCAGAACACCTGATTTTTCCGCCACGCGGACAGCAATGCAGCGTTACGTCGATCAGGAGATCATTCCGGGTGCATCCTGGGCGGTGCTGCGGGGCCGCGAGGTCGTCGATCAGCAGTGCGTCGGTTTCGCCGATCGCGAGACCAGCACCGCGCTGCGGCCCGATCACATTTTTCGCGCCTTCTCCAATACCAAGATCTTCGTCACCTGCGCGATCATGCTGCTGGCCGAGGAAGGCCGCATCGGGCTCGATGACGTTGTCGAGAAATTCCTGCCGCAACTCGGCAATCGCAAGGTTCTGAAGCCGGGCGCTTTGAGCCTTGCCGACGTCGAACCGGCGAAGAGCCCGATCACGATCCGGCAGCTTCTGACCCATACCTCCGGCCTCAGCTACGGCATCTTCGATCCCGGCACGGTGCTGTTCAAAAGCTATAACGAGGCACGCGTTCTCAATCCGTTGACGCCGCTGACTGACATGATCGACCGGCTCGCCGATCTGCCGCTGTCCTTTCATCCCGGCGCGTCCTGGGAATATTCGGTTGCGACCGACGTCCTCGGGCGCGTCGTGGAGGTCGTCTCCGGCAAGCCGCTCGACGCCGTGCTCAAGGCGCGCATTTTCGAGCCGCTCGGCATGACCGACACCGGCTTCCACGTGCCGGACGCGCAGCAGGGCAGGCTGGTCGCCCTCTACAACGGCGCGGACGTGCTCGATCCCATGAAGCCCGGCCTCGCCCGGGCCGACGACCTGCCTTATCCGCAGGCCTATCGGCGGCAGTTCCCGCGGCTGTCGGGCGGCGGCGGACTGGTCTCGACCTTGCCCGACATGCTCGCTTTGATACAGGCGCTGCTTCCCGGCTCGGATGCTCTGCTGAAGCCGGAGACGCTGCGGCAGATGACGACGAACCAGCTGCCCGCCGGCGAGAACATTCGCTTCGCCAATCTCGGCCCGATCCCCGGCAAGGGCTTTGGCCTCGGCGGCGCGGTCACCTTCGCGCCGATGCCGTTCGATCCCCCGAATTCGACCGGCGAATTCCAGTGGGGCGGCCTCGCCGGCACCCATTGGTGGATCTGCCCGCAGGCCAATACCGCCGGTGTGCTGATGACGCAGCGCTACATGGGCTTCTGGAATCCGTTCTTCTTCGAGTTCAAGCGTCTGGCCTATCAGGCCGTCGGAGGCTGATCGCGAAAAAAATGCAGGTTGCCGCGAATCCTTTCCGGTCGTCGCGCCCTCTCTTGACGGTCGAGGCATTTTGCTTCGGCTCATCTCGGAGGATGTGATGGCATTTTACAGAAAGAACATCGGCGGCCTGCATCAGGCCGTGCGGATCGCCTTAGGCGTCGCGGTGGCGGTCGCGGCATTCGTGTATCTTACCGGCGCTGCGGCGTGGCTGGTTGCGCTCGGCGGCGCCGGCTTCGCACTGACCGGCCTCGTCGGCTATTGTCCGATTTGCGCGATGGCCGGCATCGGAAGAGGAGGCGCGTCGTGAGCGCGGCCGGGATCTCGCCGGACCTGTTCGAGGCCGCGCGCCTCGGCGATCCCCAGGCGATCGCGTCTCTGCTCGAGACGGCGCAACCGAACATCCGCCGCTACGCCCGCGCCACCTGTCGCAGCTCGGCGGACGCCGAGGATGCGACGCAGGAGGCGCTGTGGATCCTGTTTCGCCATGTCGGCACGATCCGCTCGTGGCTGGCGTTTTCGGCCTGGCTGTTCAGTGTGGTCCGCCGCGAATGCCTGCGGCTTGCCCGCAAGGCAGGCCTCGCGCCGGCGATCGACGACGGAGAGGCAGAGGCGCTGCTGCTGTCGCGTCCTGAAGCCGATTTGCGGATCGACATCGCGGCGGCCTTCGAGGCGCTGCCGCCGCACTACCGCGACGTCGCGCTGATGCGCGACGTCAAGGAAATGACCATCGACGAGATCGCCGTCGCGCTCGGCGCGACCCGGCAGACCGTGAAGGCACGTCTGCATCGCGCCCGCGCCCTGATGCGCGAATATCTGACGAGATGAGCCATGACCGATTATCAAAGCCGTGACGACCTGAAATCTATCCCGGCCTTCGTGGCGCTCGCGCCGGTCGAGGCCAACGCGTTCCTTGCGTTCAACCACGCGGTCGAAGGACGGATTGATCCCGCTAAAATATCGCGAGCTGATCTCGCTCGCAGTCGTGCTCACCACGCAATGCGCCTATTGCCTCGACGTGCACACTGCGCAGGCGGCGAAGGCCGGTGCAACGCGCGAAGAAGTCGCGGAAGCCGCGTTGATTGCGGCCGCGGTTCGCGCCGGCGGCACGCTCGGCCACGCGTTGCTGGCGCAGCGCCTGCTCGGCCGGGTCTTGAGCGGCTGCTCGCGCTGCCGCATGCCCGGGCGATGATCGACATGCCGATCGGATTGAAATGGAGTGGTTATCGCATCTGCGATTTGCGCGCACGCGAGCTGGTCGGTCCCGCCGTGTTTCTCGGCGCCCGCCGCGATCTCTGGACGTTCGCCGATATGGCGGCAGCCAATCGCCACTACTGGGAGCGCGAGGGCAAGGGCAGGGGCGTATCGGCGCAGCTCTGGAACATCAGGGACAAGATCAGGGACGTCGACGCGATCATGACGCCGGCGCGGCAGGCGACCATCGGCGAAGCGCATCCGGAATTGATTTTTTGGAATTTGGCTGGGCGGGTCCGGCTTGCAAAGAAGACATCGGCGGAGGGCCGCGGGCAGCGCATCGCACTCCTGCAGCAGCGCGGCTTCGGGCGCTTGCCGACATGGCTGACTCAACGACATGGCACCGGCATCGGCGGTGACGATCTGATCGACGCCTGTGCCTGCGCGATCGCGGCACGCGACAGCACGCAGCGGTTCGGCGGGGAGGAGACCGATCCGCGGGGCTTGCGGATAGAGATCAATTATTGAGGCCGTCGGGGTGCGAGGAGCCGGGAAAAAGCTGCAATTTATTTGAAGCTTGCAGGAACAGACGACGGCTGGCCCGCGTTCCTCGTGCGAACCGAACACGGAGAAGCTCGTCCGATGAGGGATGTCAGTCAGTTCGCGACCGCGATGCTTGCGCTCGTCTTCACCGGAGCACTGCTCGTCACCGGCCAGCTCTTCATCGAGCAACGCGCACAGCGCGATGTGATGCACGCCACCAACCATTTGCTGCGGCCATTGTGACCTGTACGGGAAAATGACCTGACTACTCGACCTTGCGTCGTTCGTCCGCTCGCCTAGACTAGGCGGCATCTCATGAACGAAGCCGGGGTCCTGATGTCCGATCTGTCCGCCTTTCCCATCACCAAGCGCTGGCCGGCCAAGCACCCGGAGCTGCTCCAGCTTTATTCGCTACCGACGCCGAACGGCGTCAAGGTCTCGATCATGCTGGAAGAGATCGGGCTTCCCTACGAAGTCCATCTCGTCGATTTCGGCAAGGATGACCAGAAGACGCCGGAATTCCTCTCGCTCAATCCGAACGGCAAGATCCCGGCGATCCTCGATCCCGATGGTCCCGGCGGCAGGCCGCTGCCGCTGTTCGAGTCCGGGGCGATCCTGCAATACCTCGCGGAGAAGACCGGCAAGCTGCTGCCGCAGGACGCCGCGCGCCGTTATCAGACCATCCAGTGGCTGCATTTCCAGATGGGCGGCATCGGGCCGATGTTCGGCCAGGTCGGCTTTTTCCACAAATTCGCCGGCAAGGACTTCGAGGACAAGCGGCCGCTCGAGCGCTACGTGGGCGAAGCCAAGCGGCTGCTCGGGGTGATGGAGATGCATCTTGCCGGCCGGCAATGGTTCATGGACGACGATTACACCATCGCGGACATCTCCATGCTCGGCTGGGTGCGCAACCTCATCGGGTTCTACGGCGCCCGCGATCTCGTCGAGTTCAGCCAGTTCAAATCCGTCGCCGCCTGGCTCGACCGCGGGCTGGCGCGTCCGGCGGTCGAGCGCGGGCTGAACATTCCGAAGCGGCCGTGAGATCAGGTTAGCGCCTTGTGGGTCATGTAGAGCGCCATCAGCAAGATGAGGGCGATCATGACCCGGCGCAGCACCGATTTGCTGACGCCATTAGCCGCGCGTGCGCCGAGATCGGTGCCGACCCAGAGGCCGGCAAGGATGCCGATGATGGCAGGCCAGCCGACCATGAGGCCCTTGCTCCAGTAGATCCAGGCCGCCGGAATATTGGTCGGGATGACCGAGAAGACGAGGCTGACGAGCTGGGCCTGATGCTGCGGCACCCGCAGGCCCGCCGCGAGCCCGACGGTGATCGCGAGCCCACCGCCGATGCCCATGAAGCCGGAGGAAAATCCGGCAAGCATGCCGATGAGGAGCAGCGGCAGCCAAGGCAGCTTGTCTCGGTCGCAGGTCTCATTGCTTTTCTCCTCGCGGTCGCGGCGCAGGATCAGGAGAGCGATCAGCGCGACGAGATAGACGACGTAGGTCCATTGCAACACCGAGTCGGAGACTGCGGCCGCAGCGTAGCCGCCGCCGGCACCGCCGAAGAGAAACCCGATGCCGATCCAGACGATCCACAGCAACGGGCTGCGATTGCCGCTCTGCCAGTAGCGGCGAACGCCCGCGAGTCCCGTCGGTGGAACCTGCGTGATCAGCGATGTCCCCTGGGCGACGTGTTGCTCGGCGCCCAGTAGCAGTACGCTGAAATCACGAGGCCGCCTCCGGGACTCGTGCCCATGAAGCCCGATGTCAGCCCGCCGATGAGGCCGACCCCAATGCCTGCGAGCAGGTCATGGACCCACGACATCGCTCAGCTCCTGGTCCGTCGCTTGACGTCGGCCTTTGTGGTGCGAAATCCATCGATCACGCCGGTCACGGCCGCCATGCAGGCCTCGATGTCAAAATCCTGGCCCCAGCATTTTTGCAGCACAAAACCCTGGAAGATCGCGATCAGCACGCGCGCGATCGCTTCCGCACCGAGATCGCGTTTGATGAGGCCGTCATGCTGGCCCCGCTCGACCAGGGCGACGATCAGGGCGCGGGGCATGTCGATGCCTTCCACGACGCTGGTGCGGACGCGGCGGTTGCGTAGGGCTTCGGCCCAGCCATGGATGCCGACACGGCGGCGCGCTTCGCCGGCGGAGTCGGTGAGCCATTGCGCGTAGACGCCGACCAGCGCGTGAAGTCCTTCGATCGGATCGCCGGATCCTTGCGCGACCGAATTGAGCACGGCCTCGCGCCGATGCCGGTCGTCGGCGAGTGCCTCGATCAGATCGTCCTTGCTCTGGAAGTAGAGATAGACCGCACCGTGGCTCAGCCCCGACCGTTTGACGATGTCGGCCATCCCGGTCTGGTGAAAACCGTCCTCGGCGAAGCAGGCAAGGGCGGCTTCGAGAATCTGCTGCCGCCGGCCTTCACGTTGCTTGTCGCTGATTTTCGGCATTCGCCATCCACAAAAAAATGACAAATCAATCGTTTTAGTCGTTCTGCAGGACAAGCGGCTTCGCAATACTGATATGATAAAAAACGATCAGTCAGTCATTTTTATTATGAAAGGGTATCGTGGTCAAGCCCGAGGAACCGGGGGCGGGAAACAGGAGGTAACCTTCAAAGGCGCCCCCGGCGGCCAGGAAACGCCCCTTGAGCGCGCGGTCCTAGAACAGCCGTCCGCCGTTCGGCACGGGCTTGCTCGGCTGCACCAGCACGACCTTGCCGTCGGCATCGGGGAAACCGAGGGTCAGCACCTCCGAGACAACGGGGCCGATCTGGCGCGGCGGGAAATTCACGACCGCAGCCACCTGTTGGCCCACTAGCGTTTCAAGCGGATGATTTTCGGTGATCTGCGCCGAGCTCTTGCGCACGCCGATCGCGGGACCGAAGTCGATCCACAGCCGCCAGGCCGGCTTGCGCGCCTCGGGGAACGGCTTTGCATCGACGATGGTGCCGACGCGGATATCGACCGCGAGAAAAGTGTCGAAGTCGATGGTCGGCGATGCGGTCGCGGCTGGATCGTGGGTGACGTGCATGGAGTGTCCGTTCGAAGAGCTGGCATCGTTTTCGCAATATTGTCGCGCGAACCGGAGTTGCGTACAACGCCTTGGGATCACGATACGACGCATGCGCGAGGAACGCTTTGCCCAACATCATCTACGGCATCAAGAACTGCGACACCATGAAGAAGGCGCGCGCCTGGCTCGACAGCCATGGCGTCGCCTACGCGTTTCACGACTACAAGACGGCGGGCGTGGAGAAGGACAAGCTCAAGCAGTGGAGCGAGAAGGTCGGTTGGGAGACGCTGCTCAACCGCGCCGGCACGACTTTCAAGAAGCTGCCCGATGCCGACAAGGAAGGCCTCTCCGAGAAAAAGGCGCTGGCGTTGATGCTAGCGCAACCATCGATGATCAAGCGGCCGGTGCTTGAAGTCGGCGGCAAGCTGCTGGTCGGCTTCAAGCCGGAGATCTATGCCAAGGAAGTCACGACCAAGGAAGCCGCCGCCAAATCGCGCTGACCGCTAGTTCAGCTCGATGATCTCGGTGGGAACACCTGAGCCCTGCTGGTCCGCGAACTCGACCAGTTCGGCCGGCGCGATGCGGCCCGGGGTGCGATGGAACAGGTCGTGGTCGATCACCGCGCGCAATCTCGGGCGCGGCAGCGCGTCATTTCCGCGCATCAGATTCTTGATCTCGAAGCCGCCGTCCTCGCAGAAGGTCTTGAGCGACGCGATGATGTGACAGACCTTGCCGTCGCTCTGGAACGGCAGCAGCAGGCGCTCATAGGCGACGATACGGCCGTAGATGTCATCGACGTCGGCAACGCTGTAGACAGGCAGCCCACGCGCCACGCATTCATGATAGACCGGCATCACCAGGGGCGCGAGACGCGGCCCGATATAGTCGTCGAGCAGAACGCCCTTGCCGGTGTGTCCATAGGCGCGCGAGATGCGCGTGCCTTCGCTCTGGATGGTCAGACGCGGTGTCGGCATCGACGCATCCACCGTATAATAGATCAGATCGGAGAGCTCTTCCTCGAGCCGCGCAGGCTGGTACTCCCAGATCGCCGGGGCCGTCTGCTCGCGCGCATAGAGCCGCAGCCACGTGTTCAGGAGATCACGCTGCCTGATCGACTTGACCACGGAAGGAGCCGCGCTTGCAAAATCCAAGACAATATTCCCGGCGAATAGAAATTCCGGACGCATGAAACCCGCGCATGATCCTCGCTGCGGGAAAATTTTCTATGAAGGCTGGCGCATGGAACGAAAGACCGTTAACGACGGCTTGATGACCGGCGCTTTGCGAACCGGGAAGCCGGGCAGGCGCGACATCAAAACATGTCCGACTAAGGGAGCATAAGTCTCCCGGCCGGAGGCCTGACCTGCTCAGCTTTCCGCCTTGCCTAACCCCCGTCACCTCCGGCATATTCCGCGCCCGGAGGCGGCGTTCCGGATGGGCTCCAGGGAGTGGCTCCAAGGGCCTCCGGAAAGCCGAAGCAACAAGGATAGCCACGCGCGTTGTGCGGGCAGGGGGAAAACTGTTTGGCCGATGAGTTCATTCTCGAAACGGAAGGCTTGACCAAGGAGTTCGCGGGCTTCTTCGCCGTCCGCGACGTTGCGCTCAAGGTTCGCCGTGGGAGCATTCACGCGTTGATCGGCCCGAACGGCGCCGGCAAGACGACGTGCTTCAATCTTTTGACCAAGTTCCTCAAACCGTCTGCCGGAAAAATCCTGTACAAGGGGCAGGACATCACCGCGATGGCGCCCGCCGACGTGGCTCGCCTGGGGCTGGTTCGCTCGTTCCAGATCTCGGCGGTATTTCCCCATCTCACCGCGCTGGAAAACGTGCGCGTCGCGCTTCAGCGCCAGCACGGCAGCTCCTTCGATTTCTGGCGCTCCAAGTCCGTCCTCAACCAATTCAACGATCGCGCGCGCGAGCTGTTGAACGATGTCGGCCTCAGCGAGTTTTCCAATACGCCCGCGGTCGAGATGCCCTACGGGCGCAAGCGCGCACTGGAGATCGCAACCACGCTCGCGCTCGACCCGGAGATGATGCTGCTGGACGAGCCGATGGCCGGCATGGGCCACGAGGACATCGACAAGATCGCGGCGTTGATCAAGCGCATCTCCGCGAAATACACCATCCTGATGGTCGAGCATAATCTGAGCGTCGTTGCCAATCTCTCCGACATCATCACCGTGTTGACGCGCGGCCAGGTGCTGGCGCAAGGCCATTACAGCGAGCTCACCAAGGACGAACGCGTCAAGGAAGCCTATCTGGGAGCCGGTCATGGCTGAGACTGCAACGGCGGAAGCTCCCGCAAAGGCCGCGAGTGGGGGCAACCTCCTCCAGGTCCGCAACCTCGAAGCTTGGTACGGCGAGTCCCACATCCTGCACGGGATCAACTTCGACGTGAACGCGGGCGAGGTCGTCACCCTGCTCGGGCGCAACGGCGCCGGCAAGACCACCACGCTGAAGTCGATCATGGGCATCATCGGCAAGCGCACCGGCTCGGTGAAGTTCAATAACCAGGACATCATCCGCACGACCTCGGACAAGATCGCGCGGATGGGAATCGCGTTCTGCCCGGAAGAGCGGGGAATTTTCGCCAGCCTCGATGTCCGCGAGAACCTGCTGCTGCCACCGGTGGTGCGTCCCGGCGGATTGCCGCTCGAGCAGATCTTCGATCTGTTTCCGAACCTGAAGGAACGGCTCAACAGCCAGGGAACCAAACTCTCCGGCGGCGAGCAGCAGATGCTCGCGATCGCGCGCATCCTGCGCACCGGCGCGAACTTCCTGATGCTGGACGAGCCGACGGAGGGTCTCGCGCCCGTCATCATCCAGCAGATCGGCCACACCATTGCGCGGCTCAAGAAGGAGGGCTTTACGATCCTCCTGGTCGAGCAGAACTTCCGGTTCGCATCCACTGTCGCTGACCGCTATTACGTGGTCGAGCACGGCAAGAACATTGACGGATTTTCCAATGCGGAGCTCGCCGCCAACATGGACAAGCTCCACACCTATCTCGGTGTCTAGAACTGCCAACAAGAAGATTCATAGGGAAGTAGCATGATGACAAAGTCGATTGCGTCGTTTCTGCTCGGCACGGCGCTGGCCGTGACCACCGCGGGCGTAGCCTTCGCGCAGGACAAGACCGTCAAGATCGGCGCGCTGTCCGATCAGTCCGGGCTCTATGCCGATCTTGGCGGGCCGGGCTCGACGCTCGCCGCGCAGATGGCCATTGAAGATTCGGGTCTGGCTGCGAAGGGCTGGAAGATCGACATCATCTCGGGTGATCACCAGAACAAGCCCGACATCGGCACCGCGATCGCGCGGCAATGGTTCGACGTCGACAAGGTCGACCTCATCGTCGACGTGCCGAATTCCGGCGTGGCGCTCGCGGTCAACAACGTCATCAAGGAAAAGAACGGCGTCTATATCAACTCGGGCGCGGCGACCTCGGATTTGACCAACGCGCAGTGCTCGCCCAACACGGTGCACTGGACCTACGACACCTACATGCTTGCCCACACCACCGGCCAGGCGCTGGTGAAGGCCGGCGGCGACACGTGGTTCTTCCTGACCGCGGACTACGCCTTTGGCGCGGCGCTGGAGCGCGACACCACCGCTGTCGTTACCGCAAATGGCGGCAAGGTGGTCGGCGGCGTCAAGCACCCGCTGAACACGCCGGACTTCTCGTCCTTCCTGCTGCAGGCGCAGGCTTCCAAGGCCAAGATCATCGGCCTTGCCAATGCCGGCGGCGATACCACCAACACGATCAAGCAGGCGGCCGAGTTCGGCATCGTCAAGGGCGGCCAGAAGCTCGCGGCGCTGCTGCTGTTCCTCACCGACGTCAAGGCGATCGGGCTCGAGACCGCACAGGGCCTCAACTTCACCGAGACCTTCTACTGGGACATGAACGACCAGACCCGGGCGTTCTCGAAGCGCTTCGCCGAGAAGATGAAGAACAACGCGCCGCCGACCATGGTGCAGGCCGGCGTCTATGCGGGCGTGCGTCACTATTTCAAGGCGCTGGAAGCGCTCGGCGGCAACCCGCATGACGGCGTCAAGGTCGTCGAGAAGATGAAGTCGATGCCGACGGAAGACGATCTGTTCGGCAAGGGCGAGATCCAGCCCAACGGCCGCACCATCCACAATGCCTATCTGTTCGAGGTGAAGAAGCCCTCCGAGTCCAAGGGACCGTGGGACTTCTACAAGCTGGTCGGCACGGTGCCGGGCGACCAGGCCTTCACGCCGCTGTCCGAGAGCAAGTGCGCGCTCTTGAAGAAGTAAGCTAACCGCCCGCAGGCCATCAGGCCTGCGGGCGACTTTCAGGGAACGCCGAAGGGACCAGGTGCGGGATCGATGCAGGCTCTTTACGCTCAGCTACTGGTAGGACTGATCAACGGCTCGTTCTACGCGCTGCTCAGTCTCGGGCTTGCCGTGATCTTCGGCATGCTCAACATCATCAATTTCGCCCATGGCGCGCTCTACATGATGGGCGCGTTCGTCGCCTACTTCCTGCTGAACCTCGGCGGCATCAACTACTGGTGGGCGTTGCTGCTTGCGCCTGTTATCGTCGGCATCTTCGGCATGATCCTGGAACGGACCATGCTGCAATGGCTGACCGGGCTGGATCATCTCTACGGCCTGCTGCTGACCTTCGGCATTGCGCTGATCGTGCAGGGCGTGTTTCAGAACTACTTCGGCTCCTCCGGCCTGCCTTACGCCATTCCGGACCAGCTCAAGGGCGGCATGAATCTCGGCTTCATGTTCCTGCCGGTCTATCGCGGCTGGGTCGTCATCTTCTCGCTGGTGGTCTGCATCGCGACCTGGTTCCTGATCGAGAAGACGCGGCTCGGCGCCTATTTGCGCGCCGCCACCGAAAACCCGACGCTCGTGCGCGCCTTCGGCGTCAACGTGCCGCGCATGATCACGCTGACCTACGGCCTCGGTGTCGGCCTTGCAGCGCTCGCCGGCGTGCTGTCGGCGCCGATCAACCAGGTGCGGCCGTTGATGGGCGCCGACCTCATCATCGTGGTGTTCGCGGTGGTCGTGATCGGCGGCATGGGATCGATCATGGGCTCCATCATCACCGGCTTCGCGCTCGGTGTGATCGAAGGCCTGACCAAATATTTCTACCCCGAGGCCTCCAACACCGTCGTGTTCGTGCTGATGGTGCTGGTGCTCTTGGTGAAGCCAACGGGATTGACGGGAAGGGCGGCCTGATATGACAGCCTTGACGGACGACACGCTGCCGGTAACCCCGCGCGCGATCCGCGACGAGATGATCGTGTTCGTGGTGATGGCGCTGCTGCTGGCTTCGGTGCCATTCACGGGGGTCTACCCGTTCTTCGTGATGCAGGCGCTGTGCTTCGCGCTGCTCGCCTGCGCCTTCAACCTGCTGATCGGCTACGGCGGTTTGCTGTCCTTCGGCCATGCGATGTTCCTGGGCACGGCCGGCTATTGCAGCGCGCATGCGCTGAAAGTATGGGCGCTGCCGCCGGAACTCGGCATCCTCGTCGGGGTCGCCGGTGCCTTCGTGCTCTCGCTCATCACGGGCTATATCTCGATCCGCCGCCAGGGCATCTATTTCTCGATGATCACGCTGGCGCTGTCGCAGCTCTTGTACTTCATCTACCTCCAGGCGCCGTTCACCCATGGCGAAGACGGCATCCAGGGCATTCCGCAGGGACGCATGTTCGGCGTCTTCGATCTGACCAAGCCCACCGTGCTCTACTACGTGGTGCTGGTCGGTTTCCTCGCCGGCTTCCTGCTGATCTTCCGCATCATCAACTCGCCGTTCGGCGAAGTCCTCAAGGCGATCCGCGAGAACGAGCCGCGCGCGATCTCGCTGGGTTACCGCACCGATCAGTACAAGTTCCTGGCTTTCGTCCTGTCGGGCACGCTGGCCGGCTTTGCCGGTGCGCTGAAAGTCTTCGTGGCGCAGAATGCCTCGCTCACCGACGTGCACTGGTCGATGTCGGGCGAAGTCGTGCTGATGACGCTGGTCGGCGGACTCGGAACCGTCTTCGGTCCCGTGGTCGGTGCCTTCGTGATCATCGCCATGCAGCAATATCTGGCGGGGTTCGGCCAATGGGTGACCGTGATCCAGGGCTCGATCTTCGTGATCTGCGTGCTCACCTTCCGCCGTGGCGTCATCGGCGAAATCGCGCATTACTTCCGGCGGTCGCTGTAAGTCGTTGATATAATAGAAGATGTGTTGACGCGCGAAAGCGGTGGATGATCCGGCTCCACGGGCGTGAGGTGGCACGCGCGTGGATCGAAAATGGTCTATGACAGTTTCATGACGGCCCGCTTGGGCCAGGCCATCATCCAACCGGTAGTCTCTCCCCCATGATGCGATTGTTTCGCGCTTTCCTGCCGAAGGAAGAACGGTTCTTCGACCTGTTCGACCGCCACGCCCAGACCGTGATCCAGGGCTCGATCGCGCTCCAGAGCATGCTCAACGGGGGCGAGGAGACGCCGGTCTATTGCCAGCGCGTCAACCAGTTCGAGAACGATGCCGACAACATCACCCGTGAGGTGCTGACCGCGGTGCGCCGCACCTTCATCACCCCGTTCGACCGCGGCGACATCAAGAACCTGATCACCTCGATGGACGACGCCATCGACCAGATGCAGCAGACCGCCAAGGCCGTGATGCTGTTCGAGGTCCGCAGCTTCGAGCCGCCGATGCGGGAGATCGGCGGGCTTCTGATCGAATGCGCCAATCTGGTCGGCCGCGCGCTGCCGCTGATGCAGAAGATCGGTCAGAACGTGGCCATGCTGACCGCGATCACGGAAGAGCTTGGCAAGCTGGAAGGCCGCGTCGACGATCTCCATGATATCGGGCTGAAGGAACTGTTCCTCAAGCATCGCGGCGGCAACGCGATGGATTTCATCGTCGGCGCAGAGATCTACGACCATCTCGAGAAAGTCGCCGACCGCTTCGACGACGTCGCGAACGAGATCAACAGCATCGTCATCGAGCAAGTTTAGGGCAGGGGCCACGCCGTGGATGTTGCGTTGGGTCTTCCCGTCCTGGTCGGATTGATCGCCGTCGCGCTGCTGTTCGACTTCCTGAACGGCCTGCACGACGCCGCCAATTCGATCGCGACCATCGTCTCGACCCGCGTATTGCGGCCGCAATACGCGGTGTTCTGGGCCGCGTTCTTCAACTTCGTCGCCTTCATGGTGTTCGGGCTGCACGTTGCCCAGACTATCGGCACCGGCATCATCGATCCCGCGATCGTGGATGCTCAGGTGATCTTCGCCGCGCTCGTCGGCGCCATCGTCTGGAACCTTGTGACCTGGGCACTCGGCATCCCATCGTCCTCGTCTCATGCATTGATCGGCGGCTTGTTTGGTGCCGGTGTGGCCAAAGCCGGCCTCTCGGCGGCGGTCTGGAGCGGATTGTCCAAGACGGTCATCGCCATCGTGCTGTCTCCGCTCGTCGGCTTCCTGCTCGCGATGGTGCTGATCGCGATCGTCTCCTGGGCCTCGGTGCGCTCCACGCCCTTTGCCGTGGATCGCGCCTTCCGCATCCTGCAATTCGCCTCCGCCTCGCTCTATTCGCTCGGCCATGGCGGTAACGACGCGCAGAAGACCATGGGCATCATCGCCGTGCTGCTCTATTCGCAGGGCCAGCTCGGCGGCGAATTCTTCGTCCCCTTCTGGGTGGTGCTCGCGTGCCAGGCCGCGATGGCGATGGGGACGCTGATGGGCGGCTGGCGCATCGTCCGCACCATGGGCCTGCGCATCACCAAGCTGACCCCGATGCAGGGCTTTTGCGCCGAGACCGGCGGTGCCGCGACCCTGTTCATGGCGACCTTCCTCGGTGTTCCCGTCTCGACAACCCACACGATTACCGGCGCCATCGTCGGCGTCGGCGCCGCCCGCCGCCTCTCGGCGGTGCGCTGGAACGTCGCCAGCTCGATCGTCTATGCCTGGGTGATCACGATGCCGGCCTCGGCCATCGTCGCCGCGCTGAGCTGGTGGGCGGTCAAGATCTTCCTCAGGTAACCAGCTTCAGTCCGACAATCCCGGCGACGATCAGCCCGATGCTGGCGAGGCGGAATGCGGTGGCCGGCTCGCCGAACAGGATGATGCCGAGCGTCGCGGTACCGACCGCGCCGATGCCGGTCCAGACTGCATAAGCGGTTCCAATCGGCAGCGATTTGAGGGCGAGCCCGAGCAGGATGATGCTGCCGGCCATGGCGCCAAGCGTGAGGACCGACGGAACGAGCTTGGTGAACCCCTCGGTATATTTGAGGCCGATCGCCCAGGAGACCTCCAGCAGACCGGCGACGAACAGGATGCTCCAGGCCATGACGACCCTCCATTCAAGGCAGGGTCGTCCCCGCGACTGGTGTGCTGATAGAAAGGGAAGGCCGTCCGTCCCAACCTGATCCGAGCCGGATATGGGGCTGGCCGGAAGGCTCCGCAATCACCAGATCAGGCTTGATCAGGCTCATTTTCCCTGCCAAACGCTGCCGCAATGTCCGACATCGCCACCACAGCCGAATCGACGGCCCGTTCCTCGCTTGCCGCTGAAGTGTCGCGGCGGCGTACGTTTGCGATCATCTCGCATCCGGACGCCGGGAAGACCACGCTGACCGAAAAGCTGCTGCTGTTCGGTGGCGCCATCAATCTGGCCGGCCAGGTCAAGGCCAAGGGCGAGCGGCGCAACACGCGTTCGGACTGGATGAAGATCGAGCGCGAGCGCGGCATCTCGGTCGTGACCTCGGTCATGACTTTCGAGTTCGAGGGCCTCGTGTTCAACCTGCTGGACACGCCGGGCCACGAAGACTTTTCGGAAGACACCTATCGCACGCTCACGGCGGTCGATTCCGCCGTCATGGTGATCGACGCCGCCAAGGGCATCGAGGCGCGCACCCGGAAGCTGTTCGAGGTCTGTCGTCTTCGCGACATCCCGATCATCACCTTCATCAACAAGATGGACCGCGAGAGCCGCGACGTCTTCGAGCTGCTCGACGAGATCGAAAAGACGCTGGCGCTCGATACCACGCCAATGACCTGGCCGGTCGGCCGCGGCCGCGAGTTCCTCGGTACCTACGACGTCGTCAATGGCGGCGTGCGCCTGCTCGAAGGCGGCGGCGCCAAGACCGGCGCGGCGCAGCAGATCGAGATCGCCGAGCTCGCCAAGCTCAACGCCAATCTCGACGTATCGGCGGTCAAGGACGAGCTCGAGCTCGTCACCGCGGCTTCAAAACCGTTCGAGCTCGAAGCCTTTCGCGAGGGCCATCTGACGCCGGTTTATTTCGGCAGCGCGCTGCGCAATTTCGGTGTCGGCGACCTGTTGCAAGGGCTCGGCAAGTTCGCGCCCGAGCCGCGCGCGCAGGAGAGCGACCAGCGCAAGGTCGAAGCCACCGACCCGCGCATGAGCGCCTTCGTGTTCAAGATCCAGGCCAACATGGATCCCAATCACCGCGACCGCATCGCCTTTGCCCGCCTGTGCTCCGGCAAGCTCAGCCGCGGCATGAAGGCGAAGCTCGTGCGCACCGGCAAGAGCATGCCGCTGTCCAGCCCGCAATTCTTCTTCGCGCAGGACCGTTCGGTCGCGGACGAGGCCTATGCCGGCGACGTCGTCGGCATTCCCAATCACGGCACGCTGCGCATCGGCGATACGCTGACCGACGGCGAGGATTTCAACTTCGTCGGCGTACCGAGCTTTGCGCCGGAAATCGTCCGCCGCGTGCGTCTCACCGACGCGATGAAGGCGAAGAAGCTGAAGGAAGCGCTTCAGCAGATGTCGGAAGAGGGCGTTGTGCAGGTGTTCCGCCCGCGCGACGGCGCGCCCGCATTGGTCGGCGTCGTCGGCGCGCTCCAGCTCGACGTGCTCAAGGCGCGGCTGGATGCGGAATATTCCCTCCCAGTCGAATTCGAGGTCAGCGAGTTCCAGCTCGCGCGCTGGGTCTCTTCGGACGACCGCAAGAAGCTCGATACCTTCATCGCTGCCAACACCTCCAGCATCGCCGACGATGTCGACGGGGATCCCGTCTATCTGGCGCGGAACGAGTTCTATCTCGGCTACACAAGGGAACGTGCCGAGGGCATCGAGTTCACCAACGTCAAGGACGTCAAGAAGAAGGGCTAGGGCGTAGCTCCGTCCGCTCCTCACCCTCCGCTGTCATGCCCCGGCTTGACCGGGGCATCCAGTACGCCGCGGCTTCCCGGCTCAATCACAGACGTCCCGGAGTACTGGGTCGCCCGGTCAAGCCGGGCGACGACACCGAGGTTGAACGCGAGCACGTGAACGCCGGCGATCTTGACGTTGTCGGAGGTAATGCCACGTTTTACTCTTGCGGTATTGTGAGATCGCATGATGTGGCGCGGCATCCTTGTTTTTCTCCTGCTGGCGATCTCGATCGTTGCCGCCGACGCGCGGCCGCGACAGATCAACCCAATTCCGTTTTCGCACGAGCCATGCAGTGTGCTCGACGGCCGGCCCTGCACGCCGTCCTATTGCAGCCCGCTTGAGCCTGGTCCCTGTATTCCCGAGATCGACTATCCCTATGGGCAGAACCTCCAGCTCACGATCCAAAGCGTGCCAGCGGACGCCGATCGCGCCAAATATCAGAAGCCCGATCACGATCTCGATACGATCGGCGATCTCTTCGCCGAGCTGCGCACCTGCTGGTCACCGCCATCGGACAATGCGCGCGCGGGCATGCAGATCGCCGTGCGTTTCAGCTTCAACAAATCGGGCGGCCTGATCGGCCCGCCGCGCCTGACCTATGCGACCGCAGGCGTCCCCGCCGAGACGAGAACCTCCTACCTCAATGCGATCAATTCATCGTTGAACGCCTGCCTGCCGCTGAAATTCACCGGCGGCCTTGGCGGTGCCATCGCCGGGCGGCCGATCGCGATCCGGTATGTCGACAATCGCGAGATCGGCAAGTAGCGCATCAGTTGCGACCCGCGGCCAATCGATGATACGCCATGGGCTGGGGCGCTGGTTGAGGGGAGAATCTCGTGGGTCTGCTGGTTATGATCCTGGGGCTTGCGCTGTTTTTTGCGGCGCATGTGTTCACGACGAAACGCGATGCACGCGCGCAGGCCATCGCGAGAGTGGGCGAGGGGACCTACAAGATCCTCTATTCGCTTGCCTCGCTTGCGGGGCTCGCACTGATCATCTGGGGCTTCGCGCATTATCGCGCGACCGGCTGGATCGACGTCTGGTATCCGCCGAAGGCGCTGAAGCACATCACGCTCGCACTGATGCTGCCCGCGGTCATCCTGGTGGTTGCGTCCTATCTGCGCGGCCGCATTTACGCGACACTGAAGCATCCGATGCTGGCCGGCATCAAGCTGTGGGCGGCGGCGCATCTTCTGGCCAATGGCGATCTCGGCTCCATCATCCTGTTCGGGTCCTTTCTGGGCTGGGCGGTGTATGACCGCATCACGCTGAAGCGTCGCACCGATGGCGGCGGTCCGCCGATTCCGGTCGGCGGCGTCACCAACGATCTGATCGCGGTCGTGGTTGGAATCGTCGCTTATCTGGCGCTGGCTTTTGCGTTCCATCCCGTCGTCATCGGCGTTCCCGTGATGGGCGGCTAGCCGATCAGCACAAGACAGGACCGCATGCCCGTGCGCGGAAGATAACGAAAGTAACAAGCCAAGGGCAATCCGATGGACTGGCCGCATTCTCAGATCCCGCCAATGCGGTTCGAGGCGCGCTTCGGCGATCGGGTGGTACCGGCATTTTGCGATCGGCCGTCGAGCCTGTGGGCGATGATTGCGGACGCCTGCGCCCGCAATCCCGACGGCGAAGCGCTGATCTCAGGCGGTGTCCGGCTGAGCTGGCGGCAGGCCGTCGAGCAGGCTGCGCGGATCGCGGCGGGATTTCGCAAGCTCGGATTGCAGCGCGGCGATCGTGTCGCGATCCTGCTCGGCAACCGCGTCGAATTCCCGCTGCTGCTGTTTGCTGCCGCGCATGAGGGGCTTGTCACGGTGCTGCTCAGCACGCGGCAGCAGAAGCCGGAAATCGCCTATGTGCTCGCCGACTGCGGCGCCAAGATCCTGATCCACGAGGCGGCACTTGCGGAGCGGCTGCCGGACGCACTGGACGTGCCCGATGTGATCGACCGCATCGCCATCGACCACGATCCGGCTCTGTCGGATTTCGCGGTGCTCGTCGACAACGCCCCGGCCGCGGCGCCGGTCGAGACGAGCGAGGAGGACACCGCGATGATCCTCTACACCTCGGGCACGACAGGCAAGCCGAAGGGCGCGATGCTGGCCCATTGCAACATCGTCCATTCCTCGATGATCTTCATGTCCTGCCTGCAATTGACGGCGGCCGACCGTTCGATCGCGGCAGTGCCGCTCGGCCATGTCACCGGCGTGGTCGCCAACATCACGACGATGATCTGCTGCGGTGGCGCGTTGATCATCATGCCGGAGTTCAAAGCCGGCGAATATCTCAAGCTCGCCGCGCGCGAGCGCGTCACCTACACGGTGATGGTGCCGGCGATGTACAATCTGTGCCTGCTCCAGCCCGATATCGAGAGCTACGATCTGTCGAGCTGGCGCATCGGCGGCTTTGGCGGCGCACCGATGCCGGTTGCCACCATCGAGAAGCTCAAGGCGATCATTCCCGGCCTCGCGCTGGCGAATTGCTACGGTGCGACCGAGACCACGTCGCCGTCCACGATCATGCCGGGCGAGTTGACGGAAAGCCATATCGACAGCGTCGGACTGCCGTGTCCGGGTGCACGCATCCTGGCGATGGACGCGGACGGGCGTGAGCTGCCGCCTGGGGAAATCGGCGAGCTCTGGATCCAGAGTGCCTCCGTCATCAAGGGCTATTGGAACAATCCGAAAGCCACGGCCGAAAGCTTCACCAGCGGGTTCTGGCATTCCGGCGATCTCGGCTCGGTCGATGCGGAGGGATTTGTCCGGGTGTTCGACCGGCAGAAGGACATGATCAATCGGGGTGGCCTCAAGATCTATTCGGCCGAGGTCGAATCGGTGCTGGCCGGCCATCCCGCCGTGGTCGAGAGCGCGATCGTCGCCAAGGCCTGTCCGGTGCTGGGCGAACGCGTCCACGCCGTGGTGGTGGCGCGTGCGCCGGTGGACAGCGAGGCCTTGCGCGCCTGGTGCGCGGAACGGCTGTCCGACTACAAGGTCCCGGAGACCATGGTGATCACCGCGGAGCCGCTGCCGCGCAATGCCAATGGCAAGGTGCTGAAGCGACAGCTGCGGGAGCTGTTGGGAAATTGACCCGGGGAGGCGGTCTCTCGGGCTGTCCCGGGTGGTTAACGCCTTGATCGGGCTCGCTTTGCCTTGCCACCGCCATATCGTTAGGGTACCCCGCCGCCACGTGGGGACGGGATTCCTGACGCGAACGCTTTGGCGCGCGCACCCGGACGGGCATGGGATTAGCATAAGTGTCTGAATTATTTGACGAAGTCGACGAGGAAGTACGTCGCGAACAGCTCAAGAAGCTGTGGGATAAATATTCGATCGTCTTTATCGCACTGATGGTGCTGATCGTCGCCGCCGTGGGTGGCTGGCGCGGTTACCAATATCTTGAAGCCAAGAAGGCTGCCGAGGCCGGTGCTGCCTTCGAGAAGGCCGCTGAGCTGTCCGAGCAGGACAAGCATGCGGAGGCCGAGGCGGCCTTCACCGAGCTCGCTGCCAAGGCTCCATCGGGCTATCGCACCCTGGCGCGGCTGCGTGCTGCGGCCGAGGCGGCGGCCCGCGATCCCAAGGCAGGCGCCAAGCTGTATGACGACATCGCCGCCGACCGCAGTGTAGGCGGCGAGTGGCAGGATCTGGCAAAGATCCGCGCCGCCGGTCTCCTGCTCGACAGCGCCGGCTATGCGGACATGCAGCAGCGGCTGGAAGCCTCGACCGCACCCAAATCGACCTTCCGTCACACCGCCCGCGAGATGCTGGCGCTGTCGGCCTGGCGCAACAACGATGTGACTGCGGCCCGCAAATGGCTCGACGCGATTGCCGAGGACGGCGAAACGCTGCCCGGCCTGCGCTCACGCGCCGAGGCGCTGCAGGCCCTGCTGCCGCCCGTAGCGAAGAGCTGAGCCGAGAGCTGAGACGAGATACCGACATGCGCCGCACGCCACGCTTGATCGCAACCGCCGTCCTGATCGCCTTCACGGGCGTGCTGGGCGGTTGCTCCAGCTTCGATCCGAGCGACATGCTCGACTTCCTCGACACCAAGAAGAAGCTGCCGGGCGACCGCAAGCCGGTGTTCCCGGAAGGCGTGCCCGGCCTCGAGCAAGGCGTTCCGAAGGATATGTACAAGGGCGCCCAGCAACAGCCCGATCCGAACGGACCCGCCGTTGCGGCTCTGCCCACCGAGCCTGCGCCCGAGCCGAAGCCGGCGAAGGGTGCCAAGGCGAAAAAGACCAGGCAGCCGGCCACCGCAGCCGTCGCGCCGGCTGAGGCGCCCGCCGGCGAAGTCGACGGCGAGGCCCAGCCCGAGGCCGCGCCGCCCGCGGCCACGCCGCCGCCCAGGCAGAAGATCGTGCGCAAGCGCACCACCGCGCCGCCGCCCGATCAATCCGTCCAGCAGGCGCAACCGACCCAGACCACCCAGCAGCAAACGCAGGGCGCCTTCCCGGCGCCCATGCCGAGCGGCAGCTTCTCGCGCTGATTTTTTCATTTCATTGACAGGCGCGGCTCCGGCAGCGCACGAATGACCCATGTCCTTTAAGATTGCCATTATCGGCCGACCCAATGTCGGCAAGTCGACGCTGTTCAACCGTCTGGTCGGGCAGAAGCTCGCGCTTGTCGATGACCTCCCCGGCGTCACCCGCGACCGCCGCGAGGGCGAGGCCAGGCTCGGCGATCTCGACTTCACGATCATCGACACCGCCGGCCTCGATGAGGGTGCCAAGGGCTCGCTGACCGCCCGCATGCAGGAGCAGACGGAGGCCGCGATCGCACAGGCCGACGCGCTGTTCTTCGTGATTGATGCCCGCATGGGCCTCACGCCCAACGATCGCGCCTTCGCCGATTTCGCCCGCAAGGCCAACAAGCCGGTGATGCTCGTCGCGAACAAGAGCGAAGGCAAGCACGGCGATGCCGGCGCGATGGAGGCTTTCGCGCTCGGCCTCGGCGATCCCATCCAGATCTCGGCCGAGCATGGCGAGGGCCTGGGTGAGCTCTATGACGCCTTGAGAGAGCTGATGCCGGAGCCCGTCGAGGAGGATGAGGTCGAGGACGACGAGCCGCTGACGGAGGAAGAGGCGGCCACGCGTCCGATCCGGGTCGCGATCGTCGGCCGGCCCAACGCCGGCAAGTCGACGATGATCAATCATCTGCTCGGCGAGGAGCGCCTGCTGACGAGCCCGGAGGCGGGTACCACGCGCGATTCCATCGCGGTCGAGATCAACTGGAAGGGGCGCGAGTTTCGGGTGTTCGACACCGCAGGTCTGCGCCGGCGCTCGCGGATCGAGGAGAAGCTCGAGAAGCTCTCGGTCGCCGACGCACTGCGCGCGGTGCGCTTTGCCGAAGTCGTCGTGATGATGATGGATGCGCAGAACCGCTTCGAGGAGCAGGATCTTCGCATTGCCGACCTGATCGAGCGCGAGGGTCGGGCCGTCGTGCTCGCCGTCAACAAATGGGACCTGATGGAAAGCAAGGGCGGCGGCGCGATCTCGAACCTGCGCCGCGATGCCGATCACTTGCTGCCGCAGATCAAGGGCGTGCCGATCGTCGCCGTCTCCGGCTTGATGGGCGAGGGCATCGATCGATTGATGCAGGCGATCCAGGATGCCTATGCGCTTTGGAACAGGCGTGTGTCGACCGCGGCGCTGAACCGCTGGTTCGAGGAGGCGGTCCAAGCCAATCCGCCGCCGGCCGTGTCCGGACGACGACTCAAGCTGAACTACATCACGCAGACCAAGGCCCGCCCGCCAAGCTTCGTGTTGTTCTGCTCGCGTGCGGACGCGGTACCGCAGTCGTATCTGCGATATCTCACCAATTCGCTGCGTGAGGCCTTCGAGCTGCCGGGCACGCCGGTGCGCATCACCTTGCGCGAGAAGGCCAATCCGTTCGCCCACAAGCGCAAGCGGCCGTCGTGAGCAACGACGCCGGCGAGGCGATGGCGCAGGGCGCAGCGCCAGTCCGGCGCGGTGCGGTCGCCTTCATCTTCGTCACCATCCTGCTCGACATGCTCGCGCTCGGCGTGATCATGCCGATCCTGCCAAAACTGATCGAGAGCTTCGTCGACAACGACACGGCCCATGCGGCCCGCATCTTCGGCCTGTTCGGCACCGCCTGGGCGCTGATGCAGTTCGTATTCTCGCCGGTGCTCGGCGCGCTGTCGGACCGCTTCGGGCGGCGGCCGGTGGTGCTGCTGTCGAATTTCGGGCTCGCGGCAGACTATGTGCTGATGGCGCTGGCGCCGTCGCTGGTCTGGCTGTTCGTCGGCCGCGTCATCTCGGGCATCACCTCGGCCAGCATCTCGACCGCCTTTGCCTATATCGCCGACATCACGCCGCCGGAGCGGCGCGCAGCGGTGTTCGGCAGGATTGGCGCTGCATTCGGCGCCGGCTTCGTGCTGGGCCCGGCGCTGGGCGGCCTGCTCGGCGATATCGATCCGCGCCTGCCGTTCTGGGCCTCGGCGGCCTTGAGCTTCGCCAATGCGCTCTATGGGCTCTTCGTCCTGCCGGAATCGTTGGCGCCGGACAAGCGCGCGCCGTTCCGCTGGAGGAGCGCCAATCCGCTCGGAGCGCTCCGCCTGCTGCGTTCCAACGCGGTGCTCGCCGCGCTGTCCGTCGTCAATTTCATCGCGCAGGTCGCGCATGTCGTGTTGCCCTCGACCTTCGTGCTCTACGCCACTTATCGCTACGGCTGGGATTCGAAAACCGTGGGGCTGACGCTGGCGATGGTCGGCATCTGCGCGATGGTGGTGCAGGGGCTCGCGATCGGCCCGATCGTGCGTGTGCTCGGCGAGCGGAACGCCTTGTTGCTCGGCCTGTGCTGTGGCGCGATTGGCTTCGTGATCTTCGGCGCGGCGCCGACCGGGCCGCTGTTCTGGATCGGCATTCCCGTGATGTCGCTGTGGGGCATTTCGGGCGCCGCCATGCAATCGCTGATGACGCGGCTGGTCGCGCCGGATCAGCAGGGCCAGTTGCAGGGCGCGACCGCGAGCGTGCAGAGCGTGTCGCAGCTCGTCGGCCCGTTCCTGTTCACGCTGACGTTTTCATATTTCATCGGCGCCAGCGCGCCGTGGCAGCTGCCCGGCGCGCCGTTCCTGCTCGCGGCGGTGCTGATGGTGGCGTGCGCGGCGATCGCGGTGCGGGCGCTGGCTGTCGCCAAGGGGCCTTGAAGAGGGCCGTCATGGCCGGGCTTGTCCCGGCCATCCACGTTCTTCGTCCGGTCCAGAACGTAGATGTCCGGGACAAGCCCGGGCATGACGTCGTGGAGGCAGTTGCGCAATTGCTACGCCCTTACTTCTTCACCAGCGGGCACTCGCTGTCCTTGAGCGGCTTGGCCGCGTCTTCCGCCGCGATCGTGGCGATCTGCTTGTAGTAATCCCACGGTCCCTTCGATTCGTCGGGCTTCTTCACCTCGAACAGATAGGCCGGGATGAGACGACGCCCATCCTCGCGCAGCGGACCCTTGCCGAACAGCGGATCGTCGGTCGGAAGCTCCTTCATCTTGGCGACGACCTTGGCGCCGTCATGCGGATTGCTGCCGAGCGCGTCCATCGCCTTGAGATAATGCAGCACCATCGCGTAATTGCCGGCCTGCGTCATGGAGGGCATCGCATTCTTGTTGGCCAGCGCCGAGAATCGCTTCGACCAGGCGCGGGTCTGCTCGTTCATGTCCCAGTAGAAGGATTCCGTGAAGGTCAGGCCCTGGGCGGTCTTCAGACCCAGCGAATGCACGTCGTTGATGAACAGCAGCAGCGCCGCGAGCTTCTGCCCGCCCTGCACAATGCCGAACTCGGCGGCCTGCTTGATCGAGTTCGTGGTGTCGCCGCCGGCATTGGCAAGGCCCACCACCTTGGCCTTGGACGATTGCGCCTGCAGCAGGAAGGACGAGAAGTCCGCGGTATTGATCGGATGCTTGACGCTGCCGAGCACCTTGCCGCCGTTCGCAGTCACGACCGCGGTGGTGTCGCGTTCGAGCGCATGGCCGAAGGCATAATCTGCGGTCAGGAAAAACCAGCTGTCGCCGCCGGCCTTGGTCAGCGCCTTGCCGGTGCCGTTGGCCAACATGTAGGTGTCGTAGGTATAGGAGACCGTGTTCGGCGTGCAGGCCTTGCCGGTCAGGTCGGCGGAGGCCGCGCCGGAATTGAGCAGCACCGAGTTCTTTTCCTTGACCAGGTTGCTGACCGCCAGGGCGACACCGGAATTCGGCGTGTCGGCGATCGCATCGACCTTGTCGTTGTCGATCCATTGCCGGGCAATGTTGACGCCGACGTCCGGCTTGTTCTGATGGTCGCCGCTGATGACGTCGATCTTCCAGCCCTTCTTGAGCAGGCCGGAATCCTCAACGGCCATCTTGATTGCGACCACGGAGTTCGGGCCGCCGATGTCGGCATAGAGGCTCGACATGTCGTTGAGCACGCCGATCTTGACGGTCTTGTCTTGAGCGAAGGCGGATGTGGCAAAACCGAAGGCGGCACAGGCCAGAAGGGCCGCGGAGCGGCGCGCGAACGTCGTCGTCATAAAAGGTTTCCTCCATTGTCAAACATGCGGACGGCTCTCTTAAACGGAGCCTTGTTCCGGCTGATGGCTCTACCGTGTCCCACGGCCGGCGGCAATGCGCCTAAAGCCGGATGACGCTGCGTCGCAGCGTCCTCCCTCGGTTAACTTTTGGGCAAAATGCGTCGAGACGCTATTTCAGCGCGTCCGATGTCAGCTTGAATTTCTGGATCCGCTTTCCGGTGTCGACCTCGGCGGTATAGACGTTACCCTTGGCGTCGATCGCCATGGCATGCACCCAGTGGAATTGTCCGGCATTGCGGCCGTTGTGCCCGAAGCTGCCGACCACGCTGCCGTCCTCGCGCCTGATCACCCTGATCTCGTTGTTCTCACCGTCGGCGCTGAGCAGCCAGGTCTGCTTCGGATCGGGCCAGATCGCGATGTCCCACACCGCGCCGTTGCCGAGCGTGTTCTTCTCGAAGAAGAACTCCTTCACGAAGGTGCCGTCCGTCTTGAACACCTGGATGCGGTTGTTGATGCGATCGCAGACGTAGACAAGCCCGTCATTGGCGAGCTTCACGCAGTGGACGGGATTACCGAATTGCTGCGCAACCGGCGCTTTGGGATCGTAAGGAGCCTGCTTGGTATCGTCAGGCTTGTTGCCGTAGGCGCCCCAGTGCCGCTTGTAGGCGAGCGTGGTCGCATCGAACACGATGACGCGGCGATTGCCGTAGCCATCGGCAACGTAGATTTCGTTGGCGGCCTTGTCGATCGCGGTCTCGGCGGGCTTGCCGAGCTGGGTCGTGTCGCTGCTGCCGAGGCTCGGCGCGATCTTGCCGATCTGGGCGACGAACTTGCCGTCGAGCGTGAATTTCAGGATGGCGTTGTCATTGTCGGCATTGCCGCCGACCCAGACGAAGCCGCGCTCGTCGACCTCGATGCCGTGCTCGCGGCCGACCCATTCATAGCCTTCGCCCGCGCCGCCCCACGATCGCAGCAGATTGCCATCCGTGTCGAATTCGAGCACGGGCGGCGCCGACACGCAGCATTTCGAGCGGGGCGGGGTGAGGCTCGCGCCTTTCTCGTCGTCGGTGAGCGAGCGTGGGCGATGGATCACCCAGATGTGGCCCTGCCAGTCGACGGTGATGCCGCCGACCTGGCCGAGGATCCAGTTGTTCGGCAACGGCTTTGGCCAGGAAGCATCGACCGCGAAGGTCGGGACGTCGCCGGCGGTTGCCGCGCCCGGAAGCGCGAACGCGACGGCCGCGATCAGGACAGAGAGGACGCGAGAGACATTTGCGAGCGCATGCGTAGAGCCTGCGCGATTCCGCCATGGCGCCATGGCAACCTCCCTTTATTGGCCTGCAGCTTGCTGCCGCTTGAGCGCGGGCAGTCAATCGCGGGGAGGCGGTCAAGTCAATCAGGCCGGGGAGCGGAAGCTCATCAAGGTCCGGGTCTTGTAGTCGTAGAACTTGCCGGTCTCGGTCCAATCCGGCGCGCACATCGGCACGATGAATTCGGCGACCTGCTCGGCTGTATCGAGCGTCGCCGGATCCTCGCCCGGCATCAGCGTCGCGCGCATCCGGGTGCGGACGGGGCCCGGATTGAACAGATTGACGCGCAGCTTGGTGTTCGCGGTCTCCTGCGCCCAGGCGCGCGCCAGCGTTTCCAGCGCCGCCTTGGAGGCGGCGTAGGGGCTGACATAGGCGGTCGCCTTGTTGGCCGCGCCGGAAGTGACGAACACCGCGCGGCCGGCGTCCGACTGCTTGAGCAGCGGCTCCATGCAGCGGATCAACTGGAAATTCGCGGAGACATTGACCGCCATCACGTCGGTGAAGGCCTTCAGCTCGATATGGCCGATCGGCGAGGAGGGGCCGAGCACGCCGGCATTGCCGACCAGGATGTCGAGCTTGCCGTAGCGTTCGTGCAGGCCGGCGCCGAGCCGCGCGATGCCGTCGGAATCGGTGAGGTTGAGCGGCACCAGCGTGGCGCTGCCGCCGTCCTTGCGGATCTCGTCGTCGAGCTCTTCCAGCCCGCCCTGCGTGCGCGCGACCGCAACGATATGCGCGCCGGCCCTGGCCAGCGCTTTTGCCGTGGCGAAGCCGATGCCGCGCGAGGCGCCGGTGACGAGAGCGATGCGGTTGGCGAGGGGATTTGTCATTGAAAGGTTCTATCCAGCGTCGTCCTGGCGAAAGCCAGGACCCATACGCCGTGACGTTTATGGCTAGGGAAGATGATTGTCACACCTTCTTCGAACCAGAAAGGCCTGTGGTAATGGGTCCTGGCTTTCGCCACGACGACGAGCCTAGCTCGCCTCCGCCAGCAACGACAATTGCCGCGGCTGCTGCTCGGTCTGGGTCTGGTCGGTGAGGTGGGTCGGATAAGCCCCGGTGAAGCAATGATCCGAGAATTTCGGATTGGCGGGGTCACGGCCGGGCTCGCCCATGGCGCGGTACATGCCGTCGATCGACAGGAAGGCGAGCGAGTCGGCGCCGATGATCTCGCGCATCTCTTCCAGCGAATGTGTCGCCGCAAGAAGACCACCACGGTCCGGCAGATCGATACCGTAATAGTCGGGATAGAGGATCGGCGGCGAGGCGAGGCGGAAATGCACTTCCTTGGCGCCGGCATCGCGCATCATGCGGACGATCTTCTTCGAGGTGGTGCCGCGTACCAGCGAATCGTCGATCAGGATGATGCGCTTGCCTTCGATCGCGGCGCGGTTGGCCGAATGCTTCATGCGCACACCGGATTCGCGGATCGCCTGCGTCGGCTGGATGAAGGTGCGGCCGACATAGTGGTTGCGGATGATGCCGAGTTCGAACGGGATGCCGGAATGCTGGCTGTAGCCAACCGCCGCGGGCACGCCGGAATCCGGCACCGGCACCACGACGTCGACCGGCACGTGGCTCTCGCGCGCAAGCTGGGCACCAAAGGCCTTGCGCACCTCGTAGACCGAGCGGCCGTGGACGATGGAATCCGGACGGGAGAAGTAGATGTACTCGAAGATGCAGGGACGCGGCGCGATCGGCGGGAACGGCTTGTGGATGTCCTGCCCGTTCTCGTCGAACACGATGACCTCGCCGGGCTCGATGTCGCGGACGAAGCGTGCGCCGATGATGTCGAGTGCGCAGGTCTCGGAGGTCAGGATCGGACAACCATCGAGTTCGCCGAGCACCAGCGGACGGATGCCGCGCGGATCGCGCGCGCCGACCAGCTTCTTGTTGGTCAGCGACACCAGCGCATAGGCGCCCTCGATCTCGCGCAGCGCGTCGATATAGCGTTCGATGAAGCGGCTGCGCCTGGAGCGCGCGACCAGGTGCAGGATCACCTCGGTGTCGGTGGTCGACTGCATCATCGCGCCGTTCCTCACGAGCTCGCGGCGCAGCGTCAGGCCGTTGGTGAGATTGCCGTTGTGGGCGACCGCAAGGCCGCCGGCATTCAGTTCGGCGAACAGCGGTTGCACGTTGCGCAGGATCGTCGCGCCGGTGGTGGAATAGCGGACATGGCCGACTGCCATTGTGCCGGGCAGGCGATCGATCACCTCGCGGCGGGAGAAGGTGTCGCCGACGAGGCCGAGGCGGCGTTCGGAATGAAAGCGGCCGCCGTCATAGGAGACGATGCCGGCGGCTTCCTGGCCGCGGTGCTGAAGGGCATGCAGGCCGAGCGCCGTGATGGCGGCGGCATCGGGGTGGCCGTAGATGCCGAAGACGCCGCATTCCTCGCGCAGCGTATCCCCCTCCAGATCGTCTTGAAGTTCCAGCGCGGCCGGGCCGAGATCAAGTAGGGCGTCCTGGTCAGGATTTCGCATCTCGTCCGAGCCTCTCGTTAGGGCTTAATCAACGCGCCGCGGGTTTCTCGATCAGCTTTTTAAGGCTGTCACGAGCCGGTTTGCTGTATCCGTCGCCACTGCCCGAAGGCTGCTGCTCGGAATCAGTTTGCTCTTCATCTGGTTTGTTTTTCTTGAATCTCTTCAAGATGGTGTTCTCGGGGTCGTCAGGCAAGAGGGCCATCAGCCAATCCCCGGTTCCCTGCAGCACCACGCGGGATTTGGCCCCCGTGACCCAATCCGGGCGCTGCTTGTCCGGCACGAGCCAGGTGAAGAACAGGAAGGCGACCACGACGATCAAAAGTCCGCGCGCCAGCCCGAACAGAAAGCCGAGGGTGCGGTCCAGTGCGCCGATGCGCGAATCCAGGATCATGTCGGAGATCCGGACCGTGATCACGGAGACCACGACCAAAGTGCCCACGAACACGCCGGCAACCACGACCACGCTCGCGACGGTATCGTTGTTGAAATAGGTCTTTGCGGTCGGCAGCAGCTTCGAGAATGAATAAAGCGTGACAATCGCCGCCGTGCCCCAGGCCGCGATCGACAGGATCTCGCGCATGAAGCCGCGAACCATGGCGAGCAGGCCCGAAATCAGCATCACACCGAGCAGGATCAGGTCGAGGATGGTTACTGGCATCGGCTGGTCTGGTCCGCTCGTACTTCAAGGTGCTCAGCGAATCGGTGCTTGGCCGCCGCCCTAAGTGAGGGCCAGACGACGTTCCCGGCAAGGCCGCAACCACGCAATCCCATGCTGCTTTTGTGACGGCTGTATAGCGGCGAGGGCGGGGGACGTCACCACCGGCTAACCCTCTCCACGGCGGAATCTTGCTGGTGTGGCATTTTTCTCTGCCGGTGCGCTCGAGTCGCCCCGCCGGGAGCCGCGTGCGGCGATCTCGGCGACCAATGTCGTCAGGCTGTTGATCGCGTTCAGCGACAAGCCGGCATCGCCGCCGGCTTCGCCCCGGGCCGATTCGGGCAGAACGGCACGCTGGAAGCCGAGTTTTGCCGCTTCTTTCAGCCGGGCCGGGGTCTGCGCTACCGGGCGCACCACGCCGGACAGCGAGATCTCGCCGAAATAGACCGCATCGGAGGGCAACTGCGCATTAACCAGCGAGGACACCAGCGCCGCCGCGGCGGCCAGATCAGCCGCGGGCTCGTGGATGCGCAGGCCGCCCGCGACGTTCAGATAGACGTCGTGGCCGGACAGCTTCACCCCGCAATGGGCTTCCAGCACCGCCAGCACCATCGATAGCCGGCTCGGATCCCAGCCCACCACGGCCCGGCGCGGGGTGCCGAGCGAGGTCGGCGCCACCAGTGCCTGCAATTCGACCAGAACGGGTCTTGTACCCTCGATACCCGCGAAGACTGCGGTGCCGGGCGTGCCGAGATCGCGCTCCGACAAAAACAGCTCGGAAGGATTGGTGACTTCGCGCAGGCCAAGCCCGGTCATCTCGAACACGCCGATCTCGTCGGTCGGCCCGAAACGATTCTTCACGGCGCGCAGGATGCGGAATTGCTGCGAGCCTTCGCCCTCGAACGACAGCACCGCATCGACCATGTGCTCGACCACGCGAGGGCCGGCGATCTGTCCGTCCTTGGTGACATGGCCGACCAGGATGATGGCCGCGCCGGTCCTTTTGGCAAAACGGATCAGGGCCTGCGCCGAGGCGCGCACCTGCGTCACCGTGCCGGGTGCCGATTCCACCGTGTCGGTCCACATGGTCTGGATCGAATCGATCACGATCAGCCGCGGCACCGCGCCCTCAGACAGCGTCGAGACAATGTCCTCGACCGACGTTTCGGCGGCGAGCTGCACCGGCGCATCCGACAGCCCGAGCCGTTCGGCGCGCAACCGCACCTGCGCGACCGCCTCTTCGCCGGAGATGTAGACGACGCGGTGTCCGGCGCGCGCGAGCAGGCTTGTGGCCTGCGTCAGCAGCGTCGACTTGCCGATGCCGGGATCGCCGCCGACCAGCAGCACCGAGCCGCGGACAAAGCCGCCGCCGGTCACGCGATCGAGCTCCGTCATGCCGGAGGACAGGCGCGGGGCGTCCTGGGTTTTTCCGGACAGGCTCTCGAGCGCGAAGGTCCGCCCCTTGCGCTTGGAGCGGATCGACACCGGCACGCTGCCGGTCGTGTCCTCCTCCGCGAGCGTATTCCACTCGCCACAGGACTCGCACTTGCCCTGCCAGCGGTTATAGGCCGCGCCGCAGTTCTGGCAGACGAAGGAAAGTGTGTTCTTGGCCATGGGGACAGCGAGTCCGGGGACAGCGAGTCGGGGGTTTCAGGTTTGCTGATAGCACGGAATGACGGGTCGAGAGAGTGAGTCCGGGCGCTCCCCGAAGCCCGGCTACGGCTGCGCCGCGTTCCAGAGCATGGAGAGGCCGGCCGCGATCATGATTGCGTCCATCACCAAGCGGAACATCTCCGGCTTCAAGCGCAGCACGAAGCGTTTGGCGATGAAGGCGCCGGCCATCAGCGACGATCCTGCGACCAGGCCTTTGACGAACACATCGCCGGTCAGCGCGCCGAAACGTTCGAAGGTCACGGATTTCGCAACATAGAGCCCGAGCGAAGATGCCGCTTCGGTGGCGAGGAAAGCGCCGCGGGACAAGCCGTAGAACAGGAATAGCGGCACGCTGAGCGGGCCGGTGGAGACGACGATGCCGGTGAGATAGCCGATGACGGCCCCACCGATCGCCAGATGCCAGAGATTGGCCTTGAGATCGTGCCGCGCCAGCCAGTGCCGAACCGGCACCATAGCGATCAGGAAGACGCCGATGGCGAGATCGACGGCGTGCGAGGGCAGGGCCAGCAGCGTCCGCGCGCCGAGCACGGCGGCTGGAATGCCTGTCACCGAATAAGCCGTGCAGGCCCGCCAGTCGACCTCGCGCCACCAGGCCAGGATTCGTGACAAGTTGGCCATGACGGCGGCCAATGCCATGATCGGCACCGCCTCCTTTGGCCCATAGGCATAGACCAGCACCGGCATCAGCATGATCGACGAGCCCGTGCCGACGATGCCGGAAATGGTGCCTGCGACGAGGCCGACGATCAGGACGAACAAGAAAGCCAAACCAGTCTCCACGAATCGGGAGAGTTTAGCCGCGGCCAGCGGCGCGGGCGATCCGCGAGGCGAGAGAACCTTATCTTGCCGAGAGCCCGGCGTTAACCATCGCCGACGGTTCCAGTCTGAGCGAAATCGCTTCGAAGTTTCTTAAATCTTACTGGGTACCTCTCTTGGGCATAGTGACCTGGGGGAAGAAGAGTATGGGTAAGCGAGCCAAACGCGGAAAGGCGCAGACGTTCGCAATCCCGATGGCCGCGAGAGTTGCAGTTGGCGCCGTCGCCGTCGCAGCGTTGGGGTACGGCTTGCTGTCCCGACCGGCGAACGTGCAACCGGCACGAAAGCCGTCCGCGCACGAAGCCCAAGCGTCATCAACTCCGGTTTACGTCTCAACGCCTGTTCATGCATCAGCTCCGACGCCGGCTTCGGCTCCGCTTACGGCCCCGGCGCCTCTGGTCGAACCGCCCAAAGCGGCTGACGTTCCCGGAGCATTCGTGCGGCAGGTGGTTGACTACGCCAGCCGCCAGACGCCGGGCACCGTGATCATCGATACCAAGAACACATTCCTCTATCTCGTTCTGAACGACGCGCAGGCACTGCGCTATGGCATCGGTGTTGGCCGCGAAGGTTTCACATGGTCCGGTGAGCAGACTGTGGCTCGTAAGGCAGAATGGCCGGATTGGCATCCGCCTGCGGAGATGGTCTCGCGTCAGCCTTATCTGCCGCGGTTCATGGCCGGAGGTCCTGGCAACCCGCTCGGCGCTCGGGCGATGTATCTGGGCGAGACCGAATATCGAATTCACGGCACCAACAAGCCCGATACGATCGGGAAGCGGGTCTCGTCCGGCTGTATCCGACTGACCAATGAGGACGTCGTTGACCTCTATGATCGCGTGAACGTCGGCGCGAAAGTGATCGTGCTTCCGACGACCGTTGCCCGCCGAGCACCCCAGGGAGCGCCAGCCGACGCCGCTTTCCGATTACCGGACCCGGCATCACCGCCGAACCGGCCCTCGGCAACTCACGCGCAGATGCCGTCATCTGGAGCGAAGATCGCCGAGGCGCAGTAATTCGTCCTCCGTCCTCATCCTGCAACGGAGGACAAGGAGGCAATTCAAGTCGCCTACGAGGTCATCCGGTCGGAAGCTTGTGACAGGCACAAACAATTTATGGCTTGTAGGGCGGAGGACAGACCACCACCTCGCCCGAAGAACTTCTCCGGCACGGCTCAGTCACCCCGATTGCGGTATGAGTATAAGCGTAGCTCAGAGCTGCGCCGGTTAGAGCAGCACCAAGGATTGCAATTTGCCATCGCAATTTCATGCCGTCGACGTCCCCGAAGAGGGGCGTCGACGGGCTGCCCCTTCATATCGAAGCCCGAGCTGTCTCCCGTAGGCCCTTCGCATCGCATGACGCGCTGCTGCGATGAAGTCCACGCTCCACCGTGTCGACGACCGCTTCTGAAAACATCCCGCCAGTGTTTGCCCGACGCGTCAAATCAGTGTTTCGGAGCATGCGTAACCCATTGATTTGCCAGCCATCGGCTACTGTGCATGGGGTTGTTTTTCATGTTTTTGTTGAGTTGGCGCGGCAAGTCGGTGCTCGCAGCACATGGGGCAAGTCCGGCTGCGCGCTGCTGACAGCATGTTGGCAGCAGGGTCCGGCTACGACCATCTCCTGACAAAACAAAGAGTGGGTCATGCGGGTCGAGGGAAGCTGTCATTGCGGTGAGACGGTGTTCGAGGTGACGGAGGCGCCCGCGAGCGTCACCCGTTGCACCTGTTCGCTCTGCGCCAAGCGCGGCGCGTTGTGGGCCTATTACACGCCGGCGCAGTTTCGGCTGCTGTCGCCCGCGGAGAACCTCGCGACCTATCTCTGGGGCAGCCGAACGGTCAAACACCATTTCTGCGCAAGCTGCGGCTGCGGTACCTATTCGGAGTCGCCGGACTGGTCGACCGGCAAGCCCGATTTCGACAATCCGAGGGTCGCCGTCAACGCGCGCCTGTTCGACGAGTTCGATCTCGAGACCGTGCCGGTGACCATGATCGATGGCAAGAATTTATGGTGAGCATGCGCTCTCGCGCATGTCTGCTGCTCGTCCGTGCTCTTGAGGCCCTCTTGAAAAGCTGATCTGTTTCCGGCCCGACAGAAAAAGGGGAGGAAGCCGATGATGCGTCTTTTCGCGCGAGTGATGCTCGCGATGTGTCTGGCCGTTGTAGCCGGCTTCAATGCGCAGGCGCAGACCAGGCCCAAGGTCACGACATCAGGACCGGATTTCCCCAAGGCCGCGCTGTTCGTCGGCAACAGCTTCTTCTATTACAACAACGGCATGCCCGGGCATCTCTCCTTCATGGAGCGGGCTGCGGACCCTGAAAACAAGACGGCCTATCGCAACACCATGGCGACGATCGGCGGTTCCGGCCTCGATTGGCATGACATGGACAACCTGCTGCGGCCGGGTGGCCTCGGCGCCTATTCGTTCGACGAGCAGAACAACGTCGTCTTCAACAAGCCGGGCAGGCAGTACGACGCCGTCGTGATGATGGATTGCAGCCAGTGCCCCATCCATCCGCAATTGAAGGACGCGTTCACGACCTTCGTAAAGAAGGACAGCGAGATCGTCCGCGCCAACGGCATGCGGCCGGTCTTGTTCATGTCCTGGGCTTACGCCGACAAGCCTGAGATGACGGAAGCGTTGGCCGAGGCCTACACAATCGCAGGCAATGCCAATGATGCGCTGGTGATCCCCGCAGGTTTTGCCTTCGCGCGCGTGCGCAAGCTGCAGCCCGAGCTCAATCTGTATGCGCCGGACAAGCGGCACCCGAGCCCCGCAGGCACATATCTGGCGACCTGCGTGACGTTCGCCGCGCTGACCGGCCGCTCGCCGGTCGGCAATTCCTACACGATGGGACTGGACGGCCCGACGGTGGAGCTGCTGCAGAAAGCAGCGTGGGACACGGTGCAGGAGTATTACGGGCGTTGACCTAGCGCAGCACGACCCACGCCGGTGCGTGGTCGCTCGCGCCTTCTTCGCCGCGAACCTTCTTGTCCACGCCGGCTTTTGCCAGGCGTGAGACGAGGGCAGGGCTGAGCAGGACATGGTCGAGCCGCAGGCCCGCATCTCGCGGCCAGCGGTTTCGCTTGTAATCCCAGAAGGTGTAGATGCGCTGCTCGGGGTGCAGTTCGCGGATCGCGTCACACCAGCCTTGTGCCAGCAGCGAGGCAAAGGCCGCACGGCTCTTCGGTTGGATCAAGGCATCCTTGTCCCACGAGCGCGTCGGATAGATGTCGAGCTCATCAGGTGCAACGTTGTAGTCGCCGGCGAGCACCACGGGCAGCTCCTGCTTGAGCAAGGTTCTGGCATGGCGCTTGAGCCGCGCGAACCAGTCGAGCTTGTAGTCGAATTTCGGTCCCGGCTGCGGATTGCCGTTCGGCAGGTAGATGCTGGTGACGATGACACCGCGTACCGCGGCCTCGATGTAGCGGGCTTCGTGATCGGCAGGTTTTCCCGGCAAGCGATCGCGGGTGAGAATGGGCTCGGCATTGCGGGCCAGGATGGCGACGCCGTTCCAGGTCTTCTGTCCACACCACACTGCGCCGTAACCGGCCTTTTCGATCGCGGTCGCCGGAAATTCGCCATCACTTGCCTTCAACTCCTGAAGTGCGACGACATCTGGCTTCGCCGTTCGCATCCATGCCAACAGATTGGGCAGGCGGCGATTGATGTTGTTGATGTTGAATGTCGCGATCTTCATGTAGAGCTACCGGCTCCTGCCTTCCGTTACCGGAGAAACAATGTCCAAGTTGAGCTTTGCCGTCATCGCCGTCGCCGTTGCGTTCTCCGGGGTTGCCTCGGCACAATCATCCGATCCGCGCGGCGCGTGCAAGGCCGACTACGACAAATTCTGCGCCGGCATTGCGCCGGGCGGCGGCATCGTCGCCTGCCTCAACGCCAAGCGCGACAAGCTCAGCGCAACCTGCAAGACGGCGCTGGACAGCAGGAAAAAGAAGTAGGCGGCAAGTCGCTCAGCCCGGCAGCGGCGGCGCGCTTGCGGGCTGTTCGATCGATGGCGGAGCGGGCGTCTGCTGCTCGACCGCCTGCGCGGAAGCCGGCTTGGCCAGCGGCTCCACCACATTTCCGCCCTTGTAGATGCGGGCGTAGCGGCGGCCGAGGCTGGTCAGCACCTCGTAGCCGATCGTTCCGAAATGATGCGCGAGCTCGTCGACGGTGATGCCCTCGCCGAGCAGCGTGACCATGTGGCCGCGCCGCGCCGCATTCGGCGGCAGATCGGTGATATCGATCGCGATCAGGTCCATCGAAACGCGGCCGGCGACCGGACAGCGCTTGCCGGCGACGATGACCTCGGCGCCGCGGGTGCCGTCATTGGAGCTTGCGGCGCGGAAATAGCCGTCGGCATAACCGACCGCGATGATCGCGAGTTTCGTCGGTCGCCGTGCCGTCCAGGTGCCGCCATAGCCGACGCTCTCGCCGCGCTCGACATTGCGGATCTGCACAATGCGGGCCTTGAGATCGACCACCGGCTGCATCGGATTGTCAGCCTCCGGCGTCGGGTTGACGCCGTAAAGCGCGGCGCCCGGCCGCACCATGTCGAACTGGAAGGGCGCGCCGAGGAAGACGCCGGACGAATTGGCGAGCGCCGCCGGCACGCCGGAGAATTCGCTGGCGATGCCGCGGAAGGCCGCGAGTTGCTTGGCATTCACCGGGTTGTTGAGCTGCTCGGCCGAAACCAGATGGCTCATCACCAGCGTAATGCCGTGATCGCCGGCGTTGATGCGGGGGATAATGGCCTGCGCTTCCGCGAGCGTCAGGCCGAGCCGATTCATGCCGGTGTCGATGTGGATGGCGGCGCCACCGGTCCAGCCGGTGCGGCGGCAGAACACGTCCCATTCGGCGAGCTCGTTGAGATCGCCGATCACGGGGCGGCAGTTGATCTGGGCGTAGTGCTCGCCGGTGTTCTGGAAATAGCCGCCGAGCACGTAGATCGCAGGCTCCGGCACCGCCGCGCGCACCTTGCGCGCTTCCCCGATGGTGGCGACGAAGAAGGTCTTGCAGCCGGCCTTGTTCAGGGCACGCGCGACTTGCTCGGCGCCGCAGCCATAGGCGTCTGCCTTGATCACCGCCGAGCATTCGGCCGGCACCGCCGTCTTCTCGAGCTTGCGCCAATTGGCGATGATGGCATCGAGATCGACGGTGAGCACGCCGCCGAAGGTCGCGAGCGCGGCAGCCTGATTGGCCTCCGCGGAGAGAAGGCCGGATTGCGGGATCATTTTCGGGTCGGACGCCATTGTCATGGCGCCGTTTTACGCAAGAGGCCGGTCAGGTTCAACCCAGGGAACTCAGTAGTCGCCGCCGCCGCGGTCCGGCACCTGGCTGTCCGGCGCAAGGTCGCCGAACCGGGTGACCGACGCTTCGAAGGCCAGATCGACGGTGCCGGTCGGGCCGTGGCGCTGCTTGCCGATGATGACTTCGGCCTTGCCGTGCGCAAGATCCATGTCCAGGCGCCATTTTTCGTGCTCGGGTGTGCCCGGGCGCGGCTCCTTGTTTCCGAGGTAATATTCCTCGCGATAGACGAACAGCACGACGTCGGCGTCCTGCTCGATCGAGCCGGATTCGCGCAAATCCGAGAGCTGTGGCCGCTTGTCGTCGCGCGATTCGACCTGGCGCGAGAGCTGCGAAAGCGCAATCACGGGCACGCTGAGTTCCTTGGCGAGCGCCTTCAGACTGGTCGTGATCTCGGTGATTTCCTGCACGCGGTTTTCGCTGCGCTTGCCCGAACCCGACAAGAGCTGGATGTAGTCGATGACGATGAGGTCGAGGCCCTTCTGCCGCTTCAGCCGGCGGGCGCGCGCCATGAGCTGCGCAATCGAGAGACCGCCGGTCTCGTCGACATAGAAGGGCAGCGACTGCAGCTCGATCGAGACCTCGCGGATCTTCTCGAAATCGGCCTCCGAGATGCCGCCGCGGCGGATCGAGGAGGAAGGGATGCCGGTGCGCTCGGCCACAATACGCGTGGCGAGCTGGTCGGCCGACATTTCGCAGGAGAAGAAGCCGATGACGCCGCCATGGGCAGCCTTCATGGTGCCGTCGGCCTGGAGTTCTGGAACATAGGCCCGGGCGACGTTGTAGGCGATGTTGGTCGCTAGCGACGTCTTGCCCATGCCGGGGCGGCCGGCGACGATGATGAGGTCGGAGTGCTGCAACCCGCCCATTTTGGTGTCGAGGTCGCGCAGGCCCGTCGAGATGCCCGACAGCTTTCCGTCGCGCTGGAACGCTTTCGCGGCCAGATCGACCGCAAGCGTCAGCGCCTGCGAGAATTTCTGGAAGCCTCCGTCATAGCGGCCGGATTCGGCGAGTTCGTAGAGGCGGCGCTCGGCGTCCTCGATCTGCGCCCGCGGCGCGAAGTCGACCGGGGCGTCGTAGGCGACATTGACCATGTCCTCGCCGATGCCGATCAGGTCGCGTCGCAATGCCAGATCGTAGATGGTGCGCCCATAATCCTGCGCATTGATGATGGTCGTCGCTTCGGCGGCGAGGCGCGCCAGATATTGCCCGATTGTCATGCCGCCGATGTCGGTGTCGGCGGGCAGGAAGGTCTTCAGGGTGACGGGCGTCGCGATCTTGCCCATCCGGATCAGGCTGCTGGCGGTCTCGAAGATGGTCTGGTGCAGCGGCTCGAAATAATGCTTCGGCTCCAGAAAATCGGAGACGCGGTAAAACGCGTCGTTGTTGACCAGGATCGCGCCCAGAAGGCTCTGTTCCGCCTCGATGTTATGCGGCGCGCTCCGATAGGCCGGGGTTCCGGCTTCGGGCGCGAGTTTGAGAACGTTCGAATCAGTCAGGGCCATGGTCGAGCGATAGCAATTTTCTGGGGCGGATGCGGGGCCGGGATAAAGCGCCGCCTCAGCCCAAAGCGGAAGCAAAAGCTCGCCGCTATCAACCGATCATTAAAATGGTGGATGATTGACCGCCGCAGCACGCGCCGCGCTTGACGGATTTCGTGGAACCAGGTCGCGGCCTAGATGCGGTCGTTACGCACCCCGGAAAACGCCGGATGAAGTGAACCTGATGGGGTGCCGGGCAGACACATCGAGACGCGCGGGAATGACCCACGGCCAGGCGCTTTTGGCTCGGTTCAGACCAGCAGGAGGTAGACCAGTGCAACCAGGGCCGCCCCGACGCCGGTAGCGATCAGGGCGTAATCGGTGCGGAGGTCGTCCTGCACGTCGAATGAGGTTTTGGTCTCGTTGCTCATGGCGACGGTCTAAGCCAGGGCTGACGAGACTTATGTGAAGCAGATCACATCTCCCCGGATTCTTTCGGGGGTACAGCCGGAACAGGTTAGCGGGCGGGGGGTTGTCTCCTGATCTGCCACCAGGGAACGAGGCAAGCGATGCGGCCAGAACGGCAGCCCCGGAATTGGCGAAGCGAAGCAGGCAGCCGACTTTGGCTGTCGGGGCTGATCGCGGCCATGGAGCACGCTGAGCGGCCGGAAGTGCGTCGGGAACCGGTCGCCCCTGAAATCCTGAAAGCGCTGCGGATGCAATTGGCCTTAACGGCCTCTTCCCCGTCCGCTCCGGTTTCGACCCTGCGCCACTAGGACTCATTCACCAGCCAGCTTCAGCCTCGGCGTGGCGCCGGCTTCGACGGCCCGCAGTCGGGCTTCTTCACGCGCGATGTAGTTGCGCGTCATCGGCACGACGCCCTGACGGCGGGTGAGTTGAATCTGGAAGTTCATCATATGCTGCTTGCGGAACGTCATCTCGCTGGCTGCTAGATAAAATTCCCACATCAGCGCGAAGCGCTCGTCATACAGCTGCACGGCTTCTTCGCGTCGCGCCATGAAGCGCTCGCGCCATGCCTTCAGGGTTTCGGCGTAATGAAGGCGCAAAATCTCGATGTCGCAGACCAGCAAGCCCGCCCGCTCGATCGCCGGCAGCACCTCCGAGAGGGCGGGGATGTAGCCGCCGGGAAAGATGTATTTGGCGATCCAGGGATTGGTGGAGTCCGGGCCCTGCGAACGGCCGATCGAGTGCAGCAACATGACGCCGTCCTTATCCAGCAGCTCGGCGCAGCGCCGGAAGTAGGTGTCGTAGAAGCGGGCGCCGACATGCTCCAGCATGCCGACTGAGACGATGCGGTCGAACGGACCGGCGATGTCGCGATAGTCCTGAAGCAGGAATTTGGCCGATCCGGTCAGGCCCTTTTCGGCTGCGCGCGCATTGGCGATCTGCAACTGCTCGGTCGACAACGTTATGCCGGTGACGTCAGCACCTGCGATCTCGGCGAGATAGAGCCCAAGTCCGCCCCAGCCCGAACCGATGTCGAGGACGCGCTGGCCGCTCTTGACGAGCAGCTTTGCGGCGACGTGCCGTTTCTTGGCAAGCTGTGCATCGTCGAGCGTGCTCTCCGGCGTCTCGAAATAGGCGCAGCTATATTGCTTGTCGGCGTCGAGGAAGAGCGAATAGAGCCTCGCATCGAGATCGTAATGATGTGCGACGTTGCGGCGGGATCGCGGGCGCGGATTGAACTGCTTCAGGTGCCGCACCAGATAGCGCAGGTGCCACCAGGGTTTTGCCCAGTGCGGCAACAGGTCGGGTTGACCGAGCAGGATCGCGAGAGCATCAGCTATGGTGCCATGCTCGGCAATGAACTCGCCGTCCATATAGGCCTCGCCAAGCCCGAGCTCGGGATTGACGAGGATCTTCCGCTCTGCGTCCGCGGTGACGAAGCGGACTGCGACCGGTTCGCCCGAGCCGTCGCCGACGGTGAACTTCGAGCCCTTCGCCGTGGTCACCGTCATCGACCCGCGGCGGATGAATTGAGACAGGAATTGACGCAACAATCGGTCCATCGGCACCCATCCTCTCGAGCGAACCCGAAGAGATGCGACTAACCCGGCCTTTCACACCCTACGCCCGGGCATCTCAGCGGTTCCTATGCGCTTGCATCTAGATCTAGGGAGGTGTCCCGGGCCCGCTATTGCGCTGTGCTCAAAGCGGATATTCCAAAACCGCTTAATCACATCCTTGCGCGCGGTGCCTGCTTCCATTCGCGGCTCAATCGGATAAAAGGTGACCCGCCGCGGCGCCGCCTGCCGGCTGCACCTCTCGGAATTCAATGGAGATGATGGGAATGTCGAGCCGAGCGCTCAGCCTCGCGACGATCTTGCTTCTGATCGGCTTCGGCGCGACCGATACCGTTTTCGCGCAGGCGACGAACCTCGAGGCCGGCAAGGCCCCATCCCAGCTTTTCGCGCAGACCTGTAATGCATGTCACAAGAGCCCGCGCGGCCTTTTGAAAACAGTGGCGCCGGGCTCCTTGCCGGGCTTCCTGCGCCAGCATTACACGACCAGCCCCGACATGGCCGGCGTGCTTGCCTCCTACCTCGTCTCCAACGGGGCCACCGACACCCGCTTCCAGGCGAAGGACGGCCATAAGGACGGCAAGGACAAGAAGGACGGCGCCAAGGATAAGGACAAGGAAGCCAATACCAATCCCGCGCAGTCTCCTGAACATCAGGGCCGCCGGCAACGTTCCCAGGAGTCCGCCAAGCCGGAAGGCGAGGGTGCCGCTCCCGCGGCCGAGGGCGCGCGTCAGAAGCGCGCCGCGCGGCCGGCCGAAGAAGGAACGAAGGAAGGTGCGAAGCCCGAGGGCCAGGCTGTCCCCGAAGGGCGCAAGGCCAAGCGTCTCGGCAAGCGCGGCAAGCCGGGAAGTGATGAGGCGCCGAAGGTCGATGCCGCGGCGCCGACGGCAGACGACAAGAAGAGCGAGCCGAAGGTCGAGTCCAAGCCTGAGACAAAGCCCGAGACTGCGAAGGTGGATTCCGGCGAAGCTAAATCCGAAGGCAGCAAACCCGAAGGCAGCAAACCCGAAGGCAGCAAGCCGTCCGACAAGCCCGCCGAGGCCAAGCCGGAAAGCGCCAAGGTGGAGCCGCGCGGCAGCGAAGCTCCGGCGTTGCGGCCCGATCCGGTGCCGCAGGTGACGCCGGCCGCACCGTCCGCCGCGAAGCCCCCCGAGCCAGCTGCGCCCAAGGCGGCGGAAGAGGCTGCTCCCAAGCCCGCCGCGAGCGCCGAACCGCCAGCGAAGTCGCAGGAACCGGCGCCGCCCGCGACCGCTGCGACTCCACCGGCGCCAGCCGAATCGTCCGGTCCGCCGACGCCGCCGATTTCGCGATAGGCGACCACATTTTTAGACATGCGAAGGCCGCGCTCTCGCGCGGCCTTCGGCTACAAGCTCAATCTGCTGTCGCCCGCGGTCGGCGAGAAGCGGATCTGCCGGGCGAGGGTGATCAAGTCGGGCCGTCAGGTCTCCGTCGCCGCAGCCGGCGTTTTCTGCGTCAGCGCCGGGGTCGAGACCATACGGCGACGGCGCTCGCGTCGATCGCGATGCTGAGCGAGGATTGTGCCGCCACAACGAAAAACCCGGCCGCCTGAGGCGACCGGGCTTCGAAAGCCTGCGCGAACGCGAGGCTTACTTCTCGGTCTCTTCCGCGGCCGGCGCCGGCTCGGCGTCGTCCTGCAGGGCTTCCGGGTCGAAGAACTCGCCGGCGGCTGCGATCGCTTCGGCCGCAGCATCCCGGTCTTCGTTCCGGCTCGAGATGTCCTCGCCGCGGTTGATGCGCTCGGCCTCGTCCTGGCTGCGCGCCACGGTGACACTGATCTCGACCTCGACCTCGGGGTGGATGGCGACCGTGATGGTGTGCTTGCCGATGGTCTTGATCGGCGCATCGAGCTGAACCTGCGGGCGGGACAGCGAAACGCCGTCGGCTTCGAACGCCACGACGATGTCGCGCACGTTGACCGAGCCGAACAGTTGACCGGCTTCCGAAGCTTGACGGATCACGATGATGTTCTTGCCCTGGATCTTCTCGGCGACCTTGGACGCCTCGCCCTTGGACTCAAGGTTGCGAGCCTCGAGCTCGGCCTTCATGCCGTCGTACTTGGCACGGTTGTCGGCGGTGGCGCGCAGCGCCTTGCCGCGCTTGAGCAGGAAATTGCGGGCATAGCCGTCGCGAACCTTCACGACTTCGCCCATGTGACCGAGCTTGTTGACGCGTTCCAGCAAAATGACTTCCATATTCGTTCTCCTTTGATGTGTTGAGTGAGGTGGAATTTCGAACTTGAACTTTCGGACTTGAACTCAAGAGGTCGGCAGCGGCGGTGGCTGGCGCGTGCGAAGGAAGCGTTCGCGGAGGCCGAACACGGCATCGGCGAGGCCGAGGATCACCATCGCGATGACGGGCCATCCGAACACGACGACGACGGCGTAGGTCGAGCCGAGCCAGAAGGTGCGGCTCTTCAGCGCCAGCGTCAGCGTATGCAGCACGGCAAAGCCGGTCAGCGCGTACCCCATCATCAGCGCAGCCGTCGCGATTTGCGCCGCGATCGCAAGCAGTCCGCCGGTGAAGCAGAAGGCGAGCGCGACGCAGAGCGCCACGAGCGTCATCGGCGGCAGCTCCGCGGTCATCAGGTCCGGCCAGGGGCGCCGCAACCGGCCCGACGTCGCCGTCACCTTGGTGCTGAGCCAGAGGTTGAGGGTCAGCGTCATCATCGCAACGATGGTGGCACCCGCCGGCAAGATACGCACCAGTGCGCCGACGAATTGGTCGGTCTCGCCGGAGCTCTGCGGGTCGGCGGCGCGGAGGAGGCGCATCAAGCCGCGGCGCAGCGTGCCGGTGATGGTCTCCGCGTCGGTGCCGATCGTGAGCAGCGCGGCGATCGTGGTCAGTGTGGCGAAGCCCGCGATCCACAGCAGGATACGGCCGACCGGATACCACTCCAGCGCAGGCTCGGTGGGCGGCTCGGCGGCGGGCTCCGGCGCGGCGGCTCCGACCGGCCGGCTGAGCAGGACGAGATGGCCGAGCCACCAGGCCGGCAATGCGACGGTGAGGGCGAAGGCGATGCAATAGGGCAGGCCGAACAGGGCGCCGAGGCCAAGCGCGGCGGCGATGCCGCCCAGGCTCGCGCAAAGCGGTCCCCAGCCGATCGAAGCGACCATCAGCGGCAGCGGTGCGAGATAGAACAGGACGAGAGAGATCAGCGCGCCCGAAATGATCGAGGCGAACATCAGGGCCGACGCAGCGCCGGCGATCAGGGCTATCAGTCCAAAGGCCATCATCAGCTGTCCCGCTCCCTTCGAGCGGTTAGAGGCATCTCGCCCCAACCATCGGCGACCGGACGACCCGGAAGCCTTATGAGAAACTAGGTCGTACGGCCGGCGGCGATGTCGCCGCCGGCCGAATTCGTCTTAGCGAATGACGTAGGGCAACAGGCCCAGGAACCGCGCGCGCTTGATGGCGCGGGCAAGCTCACGCTGCTTCTTCGCGGAAACCGCGGTGATGCGGCTCGGCACGATCTTGCCGCGCTCGGAGACGTAACGCATCAGCAGTTTGGAGTCCTTGTAGTCGATCTTCGGAGCATTCGCGCCCGTGAACGGGCAGCTCTTGCGGCGACGGAAAAACGGGCGGCGTGCACCAGCTTCAGCCATTGTTCTTACTCCCCATCCGTCGTGGTGGTGGTGGTGGTTTCAGCGTCTTCACGCGGACGGCGCGGACCGCGGTCACCGCGGAAGCCGCCGCCTTCACGATCGCCACCACGGAAACCACCCTCGCGGTCGCCACGGAAGCCACCGCCTTCGCGATCGCCACGGAAGCCGCCGCCACGGTCGTCACGCTCGCGGTCACGGTCGGCCTTGCGCATCATCGCGGACGGGCCTTCCTCGAGCTCCTCGACGCGGACGCTGAGATAGCGGATCACGTCTTCGCTGATGCCCTCCTGGCGCTCGATCTCGGCGATCGCCGCGGACGGCGCGTCGATGTTGAGCAGCACGAAATGCGCCTTGCGGTTCTTGTTCATGCGGTAGGTGAGGGAGCGTACGCCCCAATTCTCGGTCTTGGTGACCTTGCCGCCGAGACCTTCGACGATGCCGGTCATCTGCGCAGTCAGCTCTTCGACCTGCTGCGTGCTCGCGTCTTGGCGCGCGAGAAAAACATGCTCATAGAGAGCCATGGAAGTCCTTTCCTCATGTTGGCGCATCGCCCGGCGTCAAGCCCTTAAGAGGCCTTCGGAAAGGACTCTGGGATTAAGCTCAGAAGGCGGAAACACGGGACGACGGGCCGACTGGCCCTGCCACACCAAAATCACAAATGATTTGCTGAGACCGTCCGTTCAGCTCCCGGCCGGGGTCTGCGGATGGGCGCCTTATACGGATTTCGGCTGACTTGGCAAGGTTGCAGGCGCCGTTTCGGCGCGGGGATCGCAATGCGGGCGGCCGGATCCGCCGCCGACCATCATACCGGCTTGATTTGTTTGTTTGTATATTATACAAATAAATCAACCGGAGCGAACTCCAATGGCAGAAAAGCCGGCCCACGAGCCCCTCAAGGAGGCAGGCGATCCCAAACACGCCGCCCGCGCCACGCGGTCGGCCGGCCGCAAAATGCGCTCGCTGCTGCTTGATGCCGCGAGCCCGCTGTTTCGGGAGCGGGGGCTGTCGGGTACGGCGATCACCGACATCGCGGCCGCTGCGAACGCGTTCCCGAGCCAGATCACCTATTATTTCCGTACCAAGGAGGCGCTGTTCGTCGAATGCGCCTGCCGCGAGCTGCTGTATCTGGCGCGGGCGACCGAGCAGGCGGCGCTGAAGGCGCGCGCGCCGCGGGATTATACCCACGCGCTGGCCGAGACCGTGACGACGTGCGATTCGGTGGCCTTCTTCGCCGAGGCGCTGACGCTGACGCGGCGGCGCCAGGATCTCGCGCCGCTGGTCGAGCGCACCATCGAGCGCCTGCACAGTGAAGGTGCGCGGGCCTATGCGAGCCAGGTCGCGCGGCACGGCTGGCGCTCCCTGCGCGCGCCCGACGAGAGTTCGCGGCGGTTCTGGGCCGTCGCCATCGGCGTCATCCTTGAGGGCTACGCCATGGGCCGTTCGCCCGAGGCGCTGTGCGCCGAGATGCTGCGCGTGCTGGGCGAACAGGCGAAATCCTCTGATGACACTGCGCGGCTGCGCCTCGTCGACGCGCGCGACGCATCGAGCAATTCGAATGAGGAGGATTAGGCCATGACTGCGCTTCGCATGCGTGCCCGCGATTTCCTGACCGACGAGCAACTTGCCGACGTGCGCCGGCGCGTGACCTGGAAAGGCGTCGCGCTGATCGCGCACGCCTGGGCGCTCATCATCGCGGCAATCGCCTTGGTCGCGTGGTGGCCCAATCCGATCACTTATGTGCTCGCCGTTGCCATCATCGGCTCGCGCCAGCTCGGGCTCGCGATCCTCATGCATGACGGCGCGCATGGCTGCCTGTCCCCCGACGAGAAGACCAATCTGACCCTAAGCCAGTGGTTCTGCGCCTATCCTCTGTTTGCGGAGACGCGCAGCTATCGGCGCTATCACCTTCAGCACCATGCGCGCACCCAGCAGGAGGACGATCCCGATCTCGTGCTATCGGCGCCGTTTCCGATCACGAAGCTGAGCTATCGCCGCAAGTTCATTCGCGACCTCACCGGGCAGACCGGCTACCAGCAGCGCAAGGCGCAATTGCTCAACGCGCTCGGGCCGAAGGACTGGCCATCGCGGCAGCGCGCGGCGCATTTGTGGGAGAAGCTTGGCCCGCAATGTCTGGTCAATGGCGCGATGTTCGCAGCGCTCACGGCGGCCGGCGTGTGGTGGGCCTATCCGCTGCTATGGCTGGTGCCGCTCCTGACCTGGATGATGGTCATCACCCGCATCCGCAACATCGCAGAGCACGCGGTCGTACCTGACAGCAGCGATCCCCTGCGCAATACCCGCACCACCTATGCCAATTTCCTCGAGCGCTTGTTCATCGCGCCGTACTACGTGAACTACCACCTCGAACATCATCTCTTGTTCTACGTGCCCTGCTACAATCTGCCGAAGGTGCACCGCTTGCTGAGTGAGAGCCGGCATGCGGGCCGGATGGAGGTGCAACCGAGTTACGCCGCCGTGCTGCGGCTTGCGACCGCGAAGCCGAACCGCGATGACCGGCCGGGGCAATTGGTCAACAGCGCGCGCCGCGCGCAGGCGGGGTCCGAGGTCGATGCCAACCAGACGGCTGGCGGATTCTAGGAACCCGTCACTCCGGTTGAAGGCTGCCAGTCGAAGGCTGATCGAAGTTCCCATCTTGGCTTGACATTCCGGCCCCGGACAGTGTCTACGGCCCCCTTTGGAGCTTGATCCGGAACCATGGCCTAAGGCCGCGCGTCATCGGCTGCCGGTTCTCGCAGAGATCACGCCCGACAAGCAGGGAGCGCCGATGACGGCAGCATTCACATTTCCGGGGCAGGGTTCCCAGGCGGTCGGCATGGGCAAGGCCCTGGCCGATGCCTTTCCGGTGGCGCGCGCCGTGTTCGACGAGGTCGATGCCGCGCTGGGGGAGAAGCTGACGGCGACCATCTGGGATGGTCCGGCTGAAACCCTCCAGCTCACCCAAAACGCCCAGCCGGCCCTGATGGCGGTGTCTATCGCCACCCTGCGGGTGCTGGAGGCCGAAGCCGGGTTTTCCGTGCGGCGGGATGCGGCCTTCGTCGCCGGCCACTCGCTCGGCGAATATTCGGCGCTGGCCGCGGCCGACAGCCTGACGATTTCCGACACGGCGCGGCTGCTTCGCATCCGCGGTCTCGCAATGCAAAAAGCTGTGCCGGTCGGCGTCGGTGCGATGGCCGCTCTGCTCGGCCTCGACTACGAGGCCGCCGTGGCGGTGGCGGAGGAGGCCGCTCAGGGAGAGGTCTGCCAAGCCGCCAACGACAATGGCGGCGGGCAAGTGGTCGTCTCCGGCGACAAGGCTGCGGTCGATCGCGCCGTCGAGATCGCCAAAACCAAGGGCGCTAAGCGAGCAATGCTGCTGCCGGTGTCCGCACCGTTCCATTGCAAACTGATGCAGCCGGCTGCCGACGCAATGGCGGAGGCGCTGGCCGGGGTCACGATCAAGGCGCCGGCCGCCCCGCTGGTGTCGAATGTGCTGGCGAGCGCGATCACCGATCCCGACGAGATCCGCCGGCGCCTGGTCGAGCAGGTCACCGGCACTGTGCGGTGGCGCGAGTCGGTTGCCTATATGGCGGGGCAGGGCGTCACCCGTTTCTTTGAGATCGGTGCCGGCAAGGTGCTGACGGGCCTGGTCAAGCGTATCGCAGACGGTGCCGTCGGCGTTGCGGTCGGCGGTCCCAACGACATTGCTGCTGCCAAAGATGCATTGGCTGCTGCCAAGCAGGCCTGAAGCGCGATAATTCGTCGTCGCGCGCGAGTTCTACAGTTGACGCACGACCCTTTCGGAAAACCGCTGCGCGCGTTTCCGGATCGTGCCTTGGAGGAGTTATCGATGTTCGATCTGACTGGCAAAAAGGCGCTCGTCACCGGCGCAACCGGCGGCATCGGCGGCGCGATCGCGCAGGCGCTGCACGCGCAGGGCGCCACCGTCGCGATATCGGGGACGCGCAAGGAAGTGCTGGATGAGCTTGCAGGCAAGCTCGGCGAGCGCACCCATGTGCTGCCCTGCAATCTCTCCAAAGTCGAGGAGGTCGAAGCGCTGGTGCCCGGTGCGGAGGCGGCGATGGGACAGGTCGACATCCTCGTCGCCAATGCCGGCATCACGCGCGACAATCTCTTCGTGCAGCTCCGTGACGAAGACTGGGAGGAGGTCATCAACATCAATTTGACCTCGACCTTCCGGCTTGCCCGCGCCGCAACCAAATTGATGATGCGCAAGCGCTTCGGCCGCATCATCGCCATCACTTCGGTGGTCGGCGTCACCGGCAACCCGGGGCAGGGCAATTATACTGCGTCGAAGGCAGGCCTGATCGGGATGATCAAGACGCTGGGTGCCGAATACGCCAAGCGCGGCGTCACCGCGAACTGCATCGCTCCCGGCTTCATCAAGACCCCGATGACCGATGCGCTCAACGACAAGCAGCGCGAAACGATTCTGACCAAGGTTCCGGCCAATCGCCTGGGGACGCCAGAGGACATCGCGGCGGCCGCCGTCTACCTGAGTTCGAACGAAGCGGCCTATGTCACCGGCCAAACCATCCACGTCAACGGCGGCATGGCCATGATCTGACGCCTCATGCCGCACCGCCCCTTGGGCAGCCGAATGCGGCAAACGGCCGTTTCCGGAGCGAAATGAGGCTTGTAGTCAACGCAATTGAAGTATGATAACCGGACCTTCAACGGATGGGCAAAGAACGCCATTGCAGGTTTTTGAAACCCTGTATATTGGCGATGCGGAGCCTTGGCCGTCATTCGCCGGGCCTGCATCGGTTAGGATGGGGCCAGATCAAAGTTCGTAAGCGAAGGCAGTCAACGACCACGACGGCTCGTATCGTCCCGGGGGGTCGGGTCTACAGGGAACAACACGAGGTTATGCAATGAGTGAGATTGGCGAGCGGGTTAAGAAGATCGTGGTCGAACACCTTGGTGTTGAACCCGAGAAGGTTGTCGACGCTGCGAGCTTCATCGACGACCTCGGCGCCGACAGTCTGGACACCGTCGAGCTGGTGATGGCGTTCGAAGAGGAATTCGGTTGCGAGATTCCGGACGATGCCGCGGAAACGATTCTCACCGTCGGCGACGCCACCAAGTTTCTCGAGAAGAACGCGAAGAGCTAACGCTCTTCATTTTCGCGGGGACAACATTGAAACCGGACGGACCGCCCAACAGCGGTCAGCCGGTTTCTTGTTATTGGCCGTGAATCTTTCGATGCGGAGTTTTCGGACATGAGGCGGGTTGTCGTTACGGGTCTTGGCATGGTTTCGCCACTCGGCTGCGGAGTCGAGCCGACCTGGAAGCGCATCCTCGACGGCGAAAGCGGCGCACGCAAAATCGAGAGCTTCGATGTCTCCGATCTTCAGACCAAGATCGGCTGCACGGTCGTGCGCGGCGACGGCACCAACGACACTTTCAATCCCGACATCTGGATGGAGCCGAAGGACCAGCGCAAGGTCGACGACTTCATCATCTTCGGCATGGCCGCAGCCGGCCAGGCGCTCGACGATGCCAACTGGCATCCCGAGACCGAAGAGGATAAATGCGCCACCGGCACCATGATTGGATCCGGCATCGGCGGCCTCAACGGTATCGCCGAGACTGCGGTCCTGCTGAAGGAACGCGGGCCGCGCCGGGTCTCGCCGTTCTTCATTCCGGGCCGCCTGATCAATCTCGCCTCCGGTTATGTCTCGATCAAGCATGGGCTGAAGGGGCCGAACCATTCGGTGGTCACGGCCTGCTCGACCGGCGCTCACGCGGTTGGCGATGCCGCCCGCCTGATCGCGCTCGGCGATGCCGACGTCATGGTTGCGGGCGGCGCGGAATCGCCGATCGGCCGCATCGGCATTGCCGGCTTCAACGCCGCGCGTGCGCTCTCGACAGCCTTCAACGAAACGCCTGAGAAGGCCTCGCGTCCCTACGACAAGGACCGGGACGGCTTCGTGATGGGCGAGGGCGCCGGCGTTCTGGTCCTGGAAGAGCTCGAACACGCCGAGCGCCGCGGCGCGAAGATCTATGCCGAGGTGATCGGCTACGGTCTCTCGGGCGATGCCTACCACATCACCTCGCCGTCACCCGACGGCGACGGTGGCTTCCGCAGCATGGCGGCAGCGCTCAAGCGCGCCGGCCTCACCGCGTCCGATCTCGACTACATCAATGCGCACGGCACCTCGACACCGCTCGGTGACGAGATCGAGCTCGGTGCGGTCGAGCGTCTGCTCGGCAATGCCGCTTCCAAGGTCGCGATGTCCTCGACCAAATCGTCGACCGGTCACCTTCTGGGTGCGGCTGGCGCGATCGAGGCGATCTTCGCCATTCTCGCGATTCGCGATAATGTCGTGCCACCGACCATCAACTTGGACAATCCATCGGTCGAGACTGCGATCGATCTCGTGCCGCACAAGGCGAAGAAGCGCGAGGTCAACGTCGCGTTGTCGAATTCTTTCGGTTTTGGCGGTACCAACGCATCGGTGATCTTCCGGCGTCCGGTCCAATAGTTTGTGTTTGCGACGAATCCACCATTTTGCCGTATTCGGCGATAGTCATACAAGTGGGCGCGTGTACTTGGCCAGACAAGCGATTGTCGGGTCGCATTTGAACCGGCAGGATTCAGGTTGCTTCGATGAGTGAAAGGCCGCCCATTTCGCCCCGGAGCCCGCGGGCAGCGCTCGAGCCCGAGCAGGTCCCGCCGCCGCCGAAGCGATCGGACCGCGCGCGCAATCCGTTCGTGATCGTCGGCAACGCCATCATCACCCTGCTGCTGATTGCAATGATCGGTGCGGGCGGCGTGTACTATTACGGCCGGCAGGTGCTCGAGGCGCCGGGACCGCTGAAGGAAGACAAGATCGTCAACATCCCGCAGCGCGCCGGCAAGCGCGACATCGCCGAGACGCTGAACCGGGAAGGCGTGACCGACGTCAATCCGTGGGCGTTCATTGCCAGCGTCGCTGCGTTGAAGGCGAGCTCGGACCTCAAGCCCGGTGAATACTCGTTCCAGAAGAACGCGTCCTTGCGCGACGTCATTGCCACAATCGTCGAGGGCAAGGTGGTGCAGCATGCCGTGACGATTCCGGAGGGCCTCACCTCCGAGCAGATCGTGGCGCGCCTGTCCGACAACGACATCTTCACCGGCAGCGTGCGTGAGCTGCCGCGCGAAGGCACGCTGCTGCCCGAGACCTACAAGTTCCCGCGCGGCACCCCGCGCGATCAGGTGATCCAGCGCATGCAGCAGGCGCACAAGCGCGTGCTGACCGAGATCTGGGAGCGCCGCAATCAGGACATTCCGGTCAAGAGTCCGGAGCAACTGGTGACGCTGGCCTCGATCGTCGAGAAAGAGACCGGCAAGCCTGACGAGCGCAGCCGTGTCGCCGCGGTGTTCGTCAATCGCCTGAAGCAGAGGATCAAGCTGCAGTCCGATCCCACGATCATCTATGGCCTCGTCGGGGGCAAGGGCACGCTCGGCCGTCCGATCAAGCGCAGCGAGATCACGCAGCCTTCGCCCTACAACACCTATGTCATCGAGGGCCTGCCGCCGGGCCCGATCTCCAACCCCGGCCGCGCCTCGCTCGAGGCTGCCGCCAACCCGGCCCGTACCCGCGACCTCTATTTCGTCGCGGATGGTACCGGCGGGCATTCCTTTACCGAGACCTACGACGCGCACCAGAAGAACGTCGCCAAGCTGCGCGCCATGGAAAAGCAGATCCAGAACGACACGGTCGAGCCGGCCGAGGACGCGCAGCCGCCGGCCGCCGCCGCGCCCGGCGCCGCCGATACGCCGACGGCGACGACGCCGGCACGCCCCAACCAGCAGAAGAAGCCGCCGGCCGCTCGCCCCCCGGGTCCGCCGCCGGCCCGACAAGGCGCGGTGCAGGCCTCGCCCCCGGTGGTGCAGCGCTAGGCCTGCGCGTAGACCTGCCCCGCGGGACTTTGCGGATTACATTTTCCTGCAAAATAGTCTTAAGATTCGCGTGGCTTGATGGCCGCGCGAATCCCGTGCTTCTGGAGAAATTGACCTGATGGCGTTGTCGTCCATGACCGGCTTTGCCCGAAGCCACGGCGCGAGTGGGCCGTATACGTTCGAATGGGAATTGAAGTCGGTCAATGCCAAGGGCTTTGACTTGCGGGTGCGGCTGCCGCAGGGGTTCGACGAGCTGGAGGCTCATGCCAAGAAGCGCGCCGCCGAGCTGCTCTCACGAGGCACCGTCTACGCCAATCTGACCGTCAAGCGGGCCAATGCAGCCACCAGCGTCCGCGTCAACGAGGACGTGCTCAACGCCGTCCTCAAGGCCGCCGCCGTGATCGCCGGCAAGGTCGATGCGGTCGCGCCGAGCGTCGACGGGCTTTTGGCCATCAAGGGGGTCATTGAGGTCGCCGAGCCCGAGGGCGACGAGGAGGAGGACAAGGCCGCGCGCGCCGCCGCCGCGGATGCCTTCGACAAGGCGCTCGCCGAACTCGTCGAGATGCGCAAGCGTGAGGGGACCTCGCTCGGGCAGATCCTGATCCAGCGCGTCGACGAGGTCGAGCAGCTGGCGAAGAAGGCGGAGGCCGCGCCCGGTCGCAAGCCCGAGGCGGTCAAGGCCAGGCTCGCCGAGCAGATCGCGAGCCTCCTCGACACCTCCGACCGTTTTGATTCCGACCGCCTGATGCAGGAAGCGATCCTGATTGCGACCAGGGCCGACATCCGCGAGGAGCTCGATCGGATCGCCTCGCACATCGCGCAGGCGCGCGAGCTGATCGGCAAGGGCGGCCCGGTCGGGCGCAAGCTCGACTTCCTGGCGCAGGAGTTTCACCGCGAAGTCAACACCTGCTGCTCGAAGTCGAACGACATCGAGCTGACCAATACGGGGCTCGCCATGAAGAACGTGGTCGAGCAGTTCCGCGAGCAGGTCCAGAATCTGGAGTGATCGATGACGATTGGCGGTCACGGAACTGATGGTGTCGAGCGGCGCGGATTGATGTTCGTGCTGTCCTCGCCGTCGGGCGCGGGCAAGACGACGCTGTCGCGCATGTTGATCGACCGTATGCCCGGCCTTCGAATGTCGGTGTCGGCGACCACGCGGGCGATGCGGCCGGGCGAGGTCGACGGCAGGGATTATTCGTTCGTCGACAAGGCTACCTTCGGCGCGATGGTGAAAGCCGACCAGCTGCTGGAATGGGCGACCGTGTTCGACAACAGTTACGGCACGCCGCGTGCGCCGGTCGAGGCGGCGCTGTCAGCCGGGCAGGACGTGCTGTTCGACATCGACTGGCAGGGCACGCAGCAGCTCCGAGAGAAGGCGCGCGCCGACGTCGTCAGCGTGTTCATCCTGCCGCCCTCGGCTGCCGATCTCGAGAAGCGGCTGCATTCGCGCGCGCAGGATTCCGACGAGGTGATCCGCAAGCGCATGAGCCGCGCCAGCCACGAGATGAGCCACTGGGCCGAGTACGACTACATCGTCATCAACCACGACGTTGACGAGGCCTTCGCCGAGGTGCAGTCGATCCTGAAGGCCGAACGCCTCAAGCGCGAGCGGCAGACCGGCCTCGTGGGCTTCGTGCGAGGTCTGCAAGGTCAACTTCAAGGCTAGTAGGCTGCGTCAGCCGCGGCCCGTCCTTCGCCAACCGTTCCAGCATCGTCGTGATCACGTCGATGTCGATGGCGTTCTCGACTCCCGCGTCGTCATGGCCGGCCGGCTCTTCGTCATTCACGTCGTTGGCCGCGAGCTGCGGTGCGGCCTCGATCTGGAATTCTCCGTTGAAGATATCGGCCTCGTCGAGCTCTGCGGCCTCGACGTGGACTTGGTCTTGCGCTTGCGGGGCGAGCTCGTCGATCACATCGATCTCGCGATCGATCGCGGCGAGCTGCGCGGTCTTGAGCTGGGTTGACTGCGGACGCAGGGCATCGAAATCCACCGGGCGGGGCTGCCGAGCGTGCGGCGCGCCGGCGGGCGCAGCGTTGAGCCAGGGTGCACGGCCATCGTCGTGATCGTGCGGCTCAAAATTGTCCCAGTTGACGCGGCGCTGGTCGGCGGCCTGGACGCGCATGCGTCCACCGGCGAAGCGGTAGATGACGCTGGCGAGGATGCCGGCAAGCGCCAGCGCGCCGCCGATCACGAGCAGCAGCATCTGGAGCGAGCCGGTCTGCTTGTCGGCGGTGCTGTCTGCCGCGGCCAGAGCCATCGGAGCAGGGGACTTCGCCGGCTTCGCGGTCGGCTGCGCGGCGGCCGCGACAGGTGCAGGCGACGGCTGCTCTGTGGGCGCGGCGGACGCCGTGGAGGCGTCGGGCCAGCGCCCGGCGACGGCGGGCTGCTGTGCGTTGGCGTCAGCGGAGGGGTTCGCAGCTTGCTGCGTCGGCGCCGGTCCCGCCTGTGCAGGCGTCTTCACGGCGGCGATGCTCTGCGGCGTCAGATATTCGGCGCGCGCGTCCTCGACCGAGTGCTGCTGCGGCACGGCTGAATCCGCTGCAGGCGTATCGGGCGCAGTCTGTGCGGTTTGGGTGGCCTTGCCGCCTTCGGCGCGCAGATACCAGCACTGCCGCTTGGTCGCGCGCTCGAGGCGATAATGCCAATGCTGGCCCTGCGGCGCGGCGCCCTTTGGCGAGCCAAGGCAGTCGCTCGCGGCATTTGCCGTGCTCGGTGGCGTCGATGCATTCTGCGACACGGCGGCAAGTGGCGCGCCGGCAATGATGCTGCCTACGAGGGCAGATAAGAATTTTGCGGTGCGGTTGCCCATCCTGGTCTCCCGATTACGCATGACGCAACTCGTTACCTTCCCTTTGTCGTCAAAGACTTGGGTGGCAATGAGCCGCAAATCCGGAGAGGATGTGGCCTGAATCGGGCTTGCGCGGCGTTCGTTCCCCCGCGAAACCAGACTTTTTCGCTGCTATTGCTTGGTCGAAGTCCAGGTTCCGCCGCAGCCGTCCGAGCGGCGGAAGGAACCGGAGCCGCTGCGGGCAGCGAGGCGGCCCGAGCCGGTAAAGGTCACGCCATCGCCTTGACCGAACGTGCTGACCGCGCCGCTCGCGCTGACGGTACCCGTGACGCCTTGGCCTATGACCTTGCCCGAGGAGACCACGACCGCGCCGGACGTGGTGCCGCCGCAGCCGACGCTGACGACCATCCAGGCGCCGTCGAAACTCACGCCACCGCCTCCACCACCGCGTCGCGAGGAGCTGCGCGGCTCCTCGGCGGGCTTGCTGCGGCGCGCCGAGGGCGCCGGCTCGGCGGAACGATCCGACCGCGAGCCGGACAGCGATTTCTCGTCATTGCCGATCGAGCCGCCGGCGCTGCCGGACTGCGCAACGGCGGACGGTGGAGCGCCGACGGCGGACAGGAAGACGGTCAGGGCAATCGCAGGGATGATGGCGCGCATGAGTAAAAATCCAGAATGAAAAATCGTATCAGCGGCCGGAGCCGTCGGCACAGACGGAACCGATAATGCGGCAAGCTTTGCCAGCCTTGCCGCATTCGTCAAGCGCGGCATCTTTCGCGCGCTGCACGCTGTCGCGCTGGACCAGCGACCAGGATTTGTCGGAGATCGCGAACGCGCCGCAGCGGTTGCCATAGAAAGACAGCTCGATCGGACATTTGGCGCCGGCGCAATTGCCGCGCGCATCCGCCACCGCCGCGCGCCGCGAGGCGTGGTTCCAGGAGATGCCCCATTTGCTGCCGTCGGGGCCGTAGACGATCGAGCCCCATGGCTTCAGGTCCTCCATCTTGCGCATCCGCAACAGCAGGCCTTCGGTGGCTTCGCCCGTCGGCGCCATGGAAATCCGCTGCTGGAGTTTCGTGATCGCGCGGGTCAGTCCATCAGGGCTGTCAGGATCGAAATTGAGCTCGTAGAGCCGCTCGCTGAGTTCGCTCAGCAGGGCGGCATCGCGCAAGGGGACGCGGTCCGGATCGGCGCGCAGCCGATCCGCCGGCGGCGGATCGGGCTGCATCGCTGCGACCTGCGGCGGCGCGGTTTGCGTGGGGGCGACGAAATAGAAGGTGCCGTCGAGCGGCGAGGACGACACCCAGGGCTGCTGCGCGCCGGACGTGGCGCGCTTCACCGCGAGGCCGACCTGGTTGAAGGTCTGGAACACGTCGAGGCCCGCGGTCCGGACCGTCGCGGCCAAGGCCTTGGTGTAGGGGCTGTGGCCGTCGCTGCCGTCCTGGGCGACGTTGCCGGGTTGGGTTGCGTAGGAGATCAGCGTGCCCTCGGGCGCGCGCATCTGCGCGAGGCCGCCATCGGAGGCGCGCAGGCCGCGTGAGCCGAAGGGGTTGTTGCGGCAGGCGTCCAGGATCACGAGGTTGAGGCGCGTGCCCGATCCCTGCATCTGGCGCAGCACGAGGTTGACATCGGTCATCTGGAAGTCGACGTCGGCCTCGCGGGTCGGATTGGCGCCGACCGGCACGAGATAGTTGGCGCCCGAGACCTGCACGCCGTGGCCGGCATAATAGAACAGCGCGACGTCGGCGCCCTGCACCTGCCGGCCAAAGCTCTGCACCGCCAGATCCATCGCGCCCTTGTCAAGATCGAGCTGGGCGCGGCCTCCGACCAGCGTAAAGCCGAGCAGGCCAAGCGTGTCCGCCATCAGGCTCGCGTCCTTGGATGGATTGTCGAGCGGCGTGATGTTCTTGTAGGCGGAGTTGCCGACCACGAGCGCGATGCGCTTCTCGGCCGATGCCGGGTGCGTTGCGACGACGAGCAGGGCTGCGACCAGCATCGCCAGCCCCGGGACGCGATTGAAAATCCTCGCGCGCATCAAAATTCCCCAAACAATATCGCCATTCTACCAGCTCGAGGCGCGGGCGAAAAGCGGTGCGACAGTGTGTACAGCGTTGGCCGGTCGCGCCGGGGAGGGCGCACGCTTGCGCGTTCCCGCGGCAGATTCTGCCCGAACCTTGCTGCCGTTCATCGCCCAACTGGAGGCCAAAGGGCGCAGGGAAGGCCGGGCGCCGGCGGCACCCGTTGGTCCGTGCGCTACAGGAATGCACACGGGGTGGACCGATAGGGTGGCCGATCGCCCGGCCTTCCCTGCGCGGATGGTTTTAACGGTGTCCTTCGTGCTCTCCCCGGGGAGCGATGCACTATTGCCCCCGTCGCCTGGCCGATCGATGATGCGCGCGCCCGGTCGGGCCGCCACATCACCGCGAGGCTTGACGCACAGACCCCGGGCGTCAGGACCACACGACTTCTCCATCCGCGGACGGTCCGGCCGAAATCATCGAGGGCTTGCGTGTGCTCACCCCCGATGACCGACAAGCCCGCTCTCCAGCGCCGTGTCGTACGCGTCGCGCGAGGACTCACGGTTGCCCGCCCTGTCGTCACGCCGCCCGCGCCGTCGCTGCCGCGTCCACCGCCACCCGGCCCGCATGTCGTGACGGTCGCGAACGCCCCTTTGGCAGGGCCAGGATGACGGGCGTATGCCACAAATCCGAAATTCGGAAAAGCGAAATATTTTTGCGCGGAGGCCTTGACGGGGGTGTTTTGCCCGACGCGTCAGCGCCGGTGGCGAACGACCCAAATCGGGCTTGGAGCCACCTGAAACGCTTGTCATCCGCTGGCAAGAACAATGTCGAAATGCGCGATCAACGCATGCCTCTCAAGGCGTGATGGCGAATTTTGCAGAGTAACGATTAACCTTTCCGGATGCGGGGCCGCATTGAGCCAGCGGTCGGTCACGTTTTCTTCTTCGCCAGCGAAATACAACTGGGTCACCAGGCAATCGAACCGCCCCTCAACGGTGAGATGAATGTGCGGCGGCCTGACCTCGCCCTCTGCTGTCGGATAGCGGCCCGGTTTGACGGTACGAAAGCTGTAGTGCCCGGCCGCATCCGTTGTGAGACGCGCGAAGCCTTTGAAATTGGGATCGAGCGGCGCCGGATTGATATCACTCGGATGACGATATTTCCCCGCCGCGTTGGCTTGCCAGATGTCAATGCGTGCATGCGGCACCGGCGCTCCCGAACGCGTGAGCACGCGTCCGCTGAGATGGATGAGCTGGCCCAGCGCCTCAGCGGTGCTGCCGCTTGGACGCGCCAGATCGGTTGCCAGATCGGGGTGCTCCGAGACCGGGTAGAACGGGCCGACAATCTGCGGCGGCGTGATCGCCAATGCTGCTGCATCGCGGCCACTCGTCTGGGCTTTGGATGGGGTCTGGCTCATCAAGGCAGCTTGATATCCGCATCCTTGACGACCTTGGCCCAGTGGGCGATGTCACTCCGGATTCCCTCACCAAATTCTGCGGCGGTGCCACCCACGGCTACGGCTCCTATCTTGTCGAGGGAAGCACGGATCTTCGGCTCGAGAAGTACCTTGTTAATTGCCTTGTTGAGCTGCGACGTTACTTCCGCAGCCGTTCCACGCTTCGCTGCAAAGCCGATCCAATCGGCTGTCACCAGATCGGGAAAGCCTGCCTCGATCACAGTGGGAATGTCTCCCAGGGCAGCAATCCTGGTGGGGGCGGTGACGGCAAGCGCTCGCAACTTGCCGGTCGCAATGAGGTCAATAACCGGAAGCGTGGTGACAAACATGTATTGGACGTTGCCGCTGATCAGATCGGTGATTGCTTGGGAAAACTGCTGGTAGGGCACGTGGGTGGCGCGCACGCCCGCCTGCAATGCAAACATTTCGCCGATCAGGTGCGAGGGGGTGCCGAAGCCCGCGGAAGAGAAGTTGAGCTTCCCTGGCTTGCTCTTGAGCAACGCCACCAGACCGGCTAACGAGTCGACCGGCAAGGAAGGCGTTGTAACGAGCACGGTGTAGGATTTCGATATCTTGATCACCGGATCGAAATCCACATCCGCCCGTGTCTCCGCCTTCGGAAGCAGGGCCGGGGTGACCGTCATCGGAAGGCTCATGGTCAGCAGTGTATAGCCGTCCGCCGGACGACCGCTCACGTCGTTCATGGCAATGGTCTGCAGCGCACCGGGGCGATCTTCCACCACAAGTCGCCAGCCTTCATTGGCGGCGAGCTCGTCGGCGATCATGCGGCTGATGATGTCGGGCGGTGTCCCCGCGCCGGCAGGGACTACAACACGTATGAGATTGGACGGATAAGGTTGCGCGGCGACCTGGCCGGGCAGCAACAATCCCGCGAGGCTTCCGAACAGGAAGGTGCGACGGGGTACATGAATGTTCGACATGGCTGCTCCAAACCTTGGCGGTGGAGGGTAACGCGAATTGCAGCTGTCCCGCGGATCTATATAAGAAAAGTTCTATTTCTCGATAGTTCTATTCCATTTCGGAAAGGGTCGCATGCTCGATGCATCCCAGATCAGCCGTCGGATCAAGCTGCGGCAACTGAACGTGTTTATCGCCGTCGTGGAATACGGGAGCATGGCGAAGGCGGCCGAGCACCTAGCCATTTCTCAGCCTGTCATATCCAAGATGATCGCAAGCCTGGAGCAAACGATCGGCCTTCCGCTTCTGGAGCGCAGCCGGCTCGGCGTTGAGCCCACGCTTTACGGCAAGGCCTTGCTCAAGCGCAGCATTGCTTTGTGCAACGATTTGCGGAGTGGCGTCGACGAGCTGCAATCGCTCGCTGATCCCGCGGTGGGTGAATTGCGCATTGGCAGCACCGAGCCCGTGATGGCCGGACTACTGCCGGCCATCATTGACCGGCTATCCCGGCAATATCCGAGGCTCGCGCTTCACATCATCGAGGGCGAACCGCCGGAGCTTCAGGATCGTCATCTGCGCAATCACGACATCGACCTCATGATAGGGCGCCTGCCGAGCCCGACACCCGCTGCCGATACCGACGTCGAAGTGCTGTTGCACGAAAGCGGTGTCGTTGTCGCAGGCTTGCACAGTCCGTGGGTGGGGCGGCGCAAGATCCGCCTCGACGAGCTGGTCAACGAGCGTTGGTGCCTGCCGCCGCGCGAAAGCTTTCCGGGCGGCTGGATTGCCAACGCATTTCACGCCTCCGGGCTGGAGGTGCCACGTGCCAGCGTAACCGTGTATTCGATCCTTATGCAGTCGGCGTTGCTCTCGTCGGAACGATTCCTGAGTTTCCTTCCGGCATCGATGTTGCACTTCAGCGCGAAGCGGCTGTCGATGAAGGTTTTACCGGTGGAAATGCCTATTCAGATGTGGCCGATCGGGATCATTGCGATGAAGGGCAGAACGCCAAACCCTGCTCAGCGGCTGCTCGTCGAGTGCGCCCGGGAGGTCGCAAAGCCGCTCGCAGGTAAGCGAAACGCGCGTCGTTCCGCTCCTGCGCGGCCATCGTCGGCTACCCCGGGGTAAGGCGGTGGCCGGGCGAGCGCAGCGAGCATTCCGGAGTGCTGCCGCGGAACGATTTCTGGAATGCTTGTCTTCGCCGGAAATGACGCCGAGGAGATGGCGGTCCAACCGGATCACCTCGGGAAACTTATGCTTCCGGCCGTCGTTTAATTGCGGCTGAGGAGACGCCATGCCGATCAAGGACCAGATCAAAAATCTCGCCAAGAAGTTCGTTGAGGATCACCCCGACGCGGCAACGCTGCGGGCGCTCGTGCGGGCTCGGAAGCCGACAGCCATCCGTTTCCAGGACGATGGCATCGTGCCGAATAACCCGCATTTTCCCGTCTTGCTCTATCGCGGCGCGGTGAACCTGAAGACCCGGCGTTTTGCTCCAGAGGTCATCATCGACACGCTGTTCGATCGTCACGGCTGGGGCCGCTCTTGGCGCGATACGGTTTATGACTTTGTCCACTATCATTCGCAGATCCACGAAGTGATGGGCGTGGCACGCGGCACGGCCAGGATCGAGTGCGGCGGGATCAAGGGGCGAATCCTGAGCGTGAAGGCCGGAGATGTTCTGGTCCTTCCCGCAGGGACCGGACACCGACTGATCGAGTCCAGCCGGGACTTCCTGGTCGTCGGAGCGTATCCGCAGGAGGGGACGTATGACGAGTGCACCGACACGCGAGAGCGTCCTGACGCCAGCAAACGCGTCGCCAAGGTCCGCAAGCCGAAGACCGATCCCGTGCTGGGTGCCGGCGGCCCGTTGCTCAAATCATGGCGGATAAAGCCATCGCGATCGTGAGGCGGGGGATCGCTTTTGCTGTGCCGGTTCGAATGTCGTTCGTTGGGACGCCGCCCGTCTTTGTCAGGTCAGATAATCCGGCGTGAAATCCGCGAGCGCGCGGAGCTCGTCGGGTTGCAACAGCTCGATCTCGCTTCCCTCCCAGGCAATCAATCGGCGCCCTCTCAGCTCCTGGATGGTGCGATTGACGTGGACGATCGACAGTCCGCAGGCATCGGCGACGTGCCGCTGCGTCATCGGCATCTGGAAGCGGCCGTTCTTGACGAGGCCCACGACCTCCAGCCTTGCGGCGAGCTCGCAGATCAGATGGGCCACCTTCGGCAGTGCCGCCTGTGCGCCGAGGCGCGCGATCCATTGTCGCGAGATCGCCGCATCGATCAGCGTCTCGCGCCAGAACGCGCGGGTCAGGTGAATGGAGCCGTCGAGCAGCTGCTTGAGTTGGCTGTGTGCGACGTAGCCGACGAGGGAAGGGCCAAGACCGACGAGGTCCGCATCCATCGGCGAGACCAGCAGCGTGTGGAGGCACGGCATGTCGCCGGGAACGTGGAAGGCGAGGATCTGGCTGCGATCGCCGACGATGCGCGCCTGATAGAGGAAGCCGCTGACGACGAAAACGCAGCGAGAGGTATCTTCACCCTGGCGCAGCAGGGTCTCGCCGTCGGAGACCTGGCGCAGCGTGGACGGCAGAGCCGCGATCTGGCGGCGTTCGTCGTCGGAGAGGCCTTCAATCGCCTGGAGATGTGCGATGAACTTGGGGTGCGACATGGAGAGGAGGAGGTGTTTCAGTCGTCACCCGGCATCGCCGGCTCGAGCAGGCATCGTGAGAGTTTCGCGATGGTCCAATCGGACACGGGAACCGCCTGGAACTCGCGGATGGCGCGCGCAAGCTCCTGATCCGACATCGGCCGCGCCGGCTCCTTCAGCGTGCCTCGCTGGAAGGCAGCGCTGATACTGTCCAGGTGCTCGCCCGACTCCGATGCGAACAGGTGGCGAATGCGCTTCAGGATCGTGGTAGAGCTCATGCGAATGGCGGGCGCAGTCAGCGATCGAGGGACGGTGGGCTGCGACCAAGTAATGTCGCAGACCGGTAGCAACCTGTGCTTCCGACCCGCGTTCTAGTCCGCTGGATACGGGCCAGATGTATCATTTGATCGAACCGGCAGGATTTTTGGCGGGACCTATGGAAAAAGCGCATGACGTGCTGATCCGGAACTTGGGCGAGCACACCGCACTCGCCCAGGAGGATGTCGCCGAAATTCGCGGGCTGACCTTTGTGCAGCGCGAGTTCGCGCCGAACGAGGATTTCATCCGTCAGGGCGACGAACCCGAGCATTCGGCGCTGGTCGTCTCCGGCATGATCGCGCGCTACCATTTGCTCGACAGCGGCCGGCGGCAATACCTCGCGTTCCATCTGTCCGGCGACCTGCCGGACTCCCAGGGCTTGTTCATCGACCAGATGGACCATGGCCTCTGCGCCCTCGGGCCTGCCTCGGTGGCCTTCATCCCGCATCGCGAATTGTTCATTGCCTTCCGGCGACGGCCGACCTTCGCACTGTCGGTTTGGCGCGAGACCCTGCTCGATGCCGCGATCTTTCGCGAGGCCATCACCAACAACAGCGCCCGGCCGATGCACGCGCGCATGGCACACCTGTTCTGCGAGCTGTTCTACCGCGCCGGCGCAGCGCAGCTCGTCCGCGGCAATCGCTGCCGCCTGCCGCTCAGCCTGGCGCAGCTCGGCGAGACCTTGGGTATGGCGATCGCGACGGTGAACCGGACGCTCGCCGACCTCAGGCGGAGCGGGACCATGGACATGCACGACGGCGAGCTCATCGTCATGAAATGGCGCGAATTGCAGCGGCTCGGAGGCTTCAGTCCGACCTATCTGCACTTGAAGCGCCAATCGCCGCCGCATGCGTGAGACCTAAAGCTAACCGTCCGCGGCCGTGCGTCCCATCACCTCGTCAAAGTGCTTCTTCACCCAGTCGTTGCAGGAGCAGGCTCTGGCTTCGAGCGCCGGCGCATCTAGGATCAGGATGGCGCCGCGGCGTGTCGCGAGGATCCGCCTGGCCTTGAACATCTGGATGACGCGGCTGGCATAGCTGCGGGACACGCCGAGCATGCCGGCCAGCTGCTCATGGGTGAGGGGGATCTCGGGGCCGCCGACGTGCTCCTGCGCGGAGATGATCCACTTGGCGGCGCGCTGCTCGATCGAATGCGCGGCATTGCAGGCCGCGGTCTGGAGCAGCTGCGCGAACTGGCAGTCGGCGTAGCGAGAGAAGATTTGCAGAAGCGTGGCCGACCTCTGCTGGGCCTGCTCGAGCACGCGCGGCGGCAGCCGCAGCAGGGTGCCGCCCAGCTTCACGACGATGCGCGAATAGGCCAGCGAGGCGCTGCGGCCGGCGGCAATGCCCACCGCGCCCTCGCGCCCGACCAGCAGGCTTTCGACCTCGCGATCGTCCTCGACCGGCACGGCGAACGACACGAGCGTGGAGCGGCAGGGAAAATGGACCGCCGCCACCTCGTCGCCGGCATGATAAAGGATGTGGCCCGCCTCGAGTTCGACCGGCTGGAGGTGCGGCGCGAGCAGTTCGAAATCCGGGCGGCTGAGCTGCTGGAGAAGATCGTTCTGGGGCCGACCGGTCACATGTCTTGCTCTGGCCGGGAATCGGCACCGGCCAGAACCCTACGTTTCCGTGACGGAGCCGACGGTTCCAAAGTGCACACAAGGCGTTTTTCAGCCGTTGAAAAATGGCCTCCGGCTTGCGGAATTCCAGAAAGTTTTGGCGAGGCATGGGACGAGGCAATGGCGCAGCCGAACCCAGCGGCCTTCAACATTGCGAGCTCTGTGCAGGAGTGCACACAGCAGGGGCGCGGCTCCAGCGTAGCGCGCTCGTCGCGGAGCGCCGCAGCCCGTGCGCTCTGCCCGACGGACCGCCGGCCTATACCTCAACGCCGCCGGGCCGGCGGGCCCGAGGGCGGCCGGGATGTTCATCACCCGAAGTTCGTCACCCGAAGCGTGCTTCGCAATCGTGCGCGGGCCGGCCTTTTTCCGCGTGGGCGCGATAGGCATCGATCGCCCTGTTGGCGAGCATCAGTTGCCGGCGCTCGCCGGTCCTGAGCTGGGCCTCAATGGCGTCGAGCAGGACGTTCGCCGTCTCGTCCGGGGAGCCGAGCTCTCCGCTCTGCTCCAGGAAACTCCAGGCGATGAAGAATGCGTTCTCGACGGTGCAGCGAATGGACATGGCTGCCAACGCGGCGCGGCCGTTGCCGTTCCGCGGGACAGACGAATGCTTTGAATTGGCGCGCGTGCCCGCTACTTCAGCGAGCTGCCGATCGAGGTGAACTTCTTGTTCAGCGTCGCGCCGAGATTGTTGACGACGGCGATGATCGCAAGCGCAATGCCAGCGGCGATCAGGCCGTACTCGATCGCTGTGGCGCCGGACTCGTCGGCGAGGAAGCGGCGGATCGTCTGCATGGTTGCCAGAAATCCAAAAAGAGAGCTGGCGAGGACCGTATTCTGCAGAGAGCGGGTTCCCCAATTTGGAACACGGGTCTGCGTCAGTTTCTAGTTCTTGAGCACGATGCGGCCGACGACCTTGCCGGCGCGAAGCTCGTCGATCCATGTTTGGACGTCGGCCATCGGCTCCTCGCGCATCGGCGTCGGCTTGATCTTGCCGGCGCGGGCGAGCGCCATCAGCTCGTGAGCCTCGGTGAGTGTGCCGACCATGAAGCCCTCGATGGTCATGCGCTTGTAGACCCATTGCACCATCGGCAACGTGAACTGGCCCCCCATCAGGCCGGAGACCACGATCTTGCCGCCGCGCGCGGCGACGGCGACCGCGAAAGCCATGGACTTCTCGTTGCCCGCGAAGTCGACGATCTCGTCGAAGCCGCCATCGGTTTCCTTGAGGATGCGCTTGACCACGTCGGGCTCGGCCGGATCGTAGGCCACCGCCGCGCCGTTCTTCAGCGCGGTTTCGCGCGCGGCACCGCTGAGGTCGGCGACCGTGATCGGCTGCTTGAACATGGCCGCCGCGAAGGAAAGGCCCATCATGCCGACACCGCCGAGGCCGATCAGCAGGAGGTTGCGCTGGCGCGGCCGGTCGACCAGGCGCTTGAGCGCGCCGTAGGCGGTGACGCCGGAGCACATCAGCGTCGCGGCCTGGTTGACGGGCAGGGGATCGTAGTCGAGCAGATATTTCGCGTCGGGCACCAGCACGTGGGTGGCGAAGCCGCCGTCGATGGAGACGCCGAGAAAGCGCTGTCTGGCGCAGAGATTCTCGTCGCCATTGGCGCAGTCGCGACACTGGCCGCAACCGATCCACGGAAACACCGCCTTCTTGCTGCCGACGAGACCGGCGAATACCTCGGGGCCGACTTCGTCGACCACGCCCGCGATCTCGTGGCCGAGCGTGAAGGGCAGCGTCATGCCGCGCGTGGTGTCGAGCTTCTTGCCGCCGCCGAGATCGGCGTAGCCGTCCTGGATGTGCAGATCGGAGTGGCAGAGGCCGCAACGCTCGATCCGCACCAGCACCTCTCGACCTTGCGGCTTCGGCGTCTCGACGATGGTCTCGCACAGCGGCGCATCGAACTTGACGAGGGACTGCCGACGCATCAACGCCATATTTCTTCCTCCGAAATTATCTCTCTGTTTCGCTGCGTATATTGGCCAATTCACGGGCCATGGCAACAAAGCCGGAAATCAGAACGGTCTCCGCGCGCCGCGTCGCATCGACGCCGGCAGCTGCGGCGAGCCGCGCGGGATCGGCGCCGAGCGCCTTCAGGCTTTGCCGCAGCATCTTGCGGCGCTGGCCGAAGGCGGCGGCCGCGACCTGTTCGAGCAGCTTGCGATCGCAGGCGAGAGGCGTTTCGCGCGGGATCAGTCGCACAACGGAAGACGTAACCTTCGGCGGCGGCACGAAGGCGGACGGCGCGATGTCGAACAGGATCTTGGTCTCGCAGCGCCAATTGGCGAGCACGCCGAGTCGGCCGAAGGCCTCTTCGTCCTCGCGCGCCACGATGCGCTCGCCGACCTCGCGCTGGAACATCAGGACCATCATTTCGTACCAGGGCGGCCAGGGTTCGGTGGTGAGCCAGCCGACGAGGAGGTGGGTCGCGATGTTGTAGGGCAGGTTGGCGACGATTTTTGCTCTTTCGCCTGATAGCAGCGGGCGCGGGTCGAAGGTCATGGCGTCGCCATGGACGATCTCGAGTCGGCCGGGATAGCGCGCAGCAATATCCTGCAAGGCAGGGATCGCGCGCTCGTCATGCTCGATGGCGATGACGCGTCTGGCGCCGAGCGCGAGCAGGGCGCGCGTCAGCCCGCCCGGGCCGGGGCCGATCTCGATGATGGTGGAATCCTCGAGTGGAGCCGCCGCACGCGCGATGCGCGCGGTGAGATTGAGGTCGAGGAGGAAGTTCTGGCCGAGCGATTTGCGCGCCGACAAGGCGTGCTGGCGAATGACCTCGCGAAGCGGCGGGAGGTCATCGATCGTGCTCATCGGGTTTTCGCAGCCGCCATCCGGCTCGCAAGCCTCAACGCAGCGATCAGGCTTGCCGGATTGGCCTTGCCGGTGCCGGCGATGTCGAAGGCGGTGCCGTGGTCGGGCGAGGTGCGGATGAAGGGCAGTCCGAGCGTGACGTTGACCGCGTCATCGAAGGCCACAGTCTTGATCGGGATCAGCGCCTGGTCGTGGTACATGCAGACGGCGCAGTCATAGCTGTTTCGCGCGGCTTCGTGGAACATGGTGTCGGCGGGGAGCGGTCCCTTCGCCTCGATACCGTCGCCCCGCAACGTCTTGATCGCCGGCGCGATCACGGTCTGCTCCTCGTGGCCGAGCGAGCCGTCCTCGCCCGCGTGCGGATTGAGGCCGGAAATCGCGATGCGCGGATTCGCGATGCCGAAGCGGGATTTGAGTTCGGTCGCGACGATGCGCACGGTCGAGACGATCAGCTCGCTGGTGAGCTGGGCCAGTGCATCGCGCAAGGAGACGTGGATGGTCACGGGCACTACGGCGAGCCGCGGCGACCACAGCATCATCACCGGCTGCGGCGTGGGGCCGTCTTCCGCGGCGAGTTCTGCGAGGAATTCGGTATGGCCGGGATGGCGGAAGCCGGCACGATAGAGCACGCTCTTGGCAATCGGATTGGTGACAACGGCGCCGGCGCGGCCCTCGCGGACATCCGTGACCGCCTGGCGGATCGAGGCGAGCGCGGCCGGCGCGCTCGATGCGTCGGGCTTGCCGGGCGCGGCGCTCGCGGGCTCGCCGGACGCAACCACGGGCAGGGCCTGGGGGAAGGCGGCCTCGGCCTCGCCGGTGGTCACCGAAGCGATCCTGACGGCAGCGCCGAGCGCCTTGGCGCGGCGGGCGATCAGCGCCTCGTCGCCGAGCAGATAGAAGGCGGGCAGGTCCAGTTCGCGGCGCTTGAGCCAGGCTGCGATGGTGATGTCGGGGCCGATGCCGGCAGGCTCTCCCAGCGTCAGGGCGAGGGGCTTGGCAGGCTGCTTGGCCATCAGCGGTTGCGATACTCGATCATCGCCGCCTTGCGGAGCTCCTCGAGATAGGTCTTCTGGGTCTTCTCGTACTTCTCCTGATACATCTTCTCGCGGACCTCGCGCTTCTTCGGCGTGTCGATCATGGTCGGCTTGCGCGAGCACAGCACCACCATCTCGATGCCTGCCTTGGTCGTCTCGGGCGCGGTCAGGTGGCCGATCGGCGTGTCGTCGAGCACCTTACGCAGCGCCTCGGGTAATTCAGCGGTGGTCTTGGTGACGACGTCGCGGATGGTGGCGTTCGGCGTGGAGCGGAACAGCGAATTGGCTTCTTCGCAGCTTCCGACGCGCGAGCGATACTGCTCGGCTTCCTTATGCCGTGTCTCCAGGAACGCCGGCGACGAGCCCCGTGGCACGATCAGCACGATCGGCTGCATCTTGTATTCGGTGCCCTCGATCTGCAGCTTGTCGCCGGTCTGGGCCTGCACGGCCTGCGCGACGTCCTTCTCGCCGACCAGCAGCTTCTCCTTGAAGCGGCCGCGCACGAGGCTGGTCCAGACCATCTCGGCCTTCATGCGGCTCTTCAGGGTTTCGGGGCGGACGCCCTTGACCTCGAGCGACTTGGTGAGCTGGTCCGGCGAGATGCGCATGCGCTGCGCCATGCCCTCGTAGGACTGGTTGATGTCGGAGACGCCGGGGTCGACACCATATTTCTTGCCTTCCTTCATCTTCACCCGGTCGTCGATCAGCTCGTTGATGACGTCCTGGCGGGCCGGTGTCTTCTGCGTCGTCAGCTGGTCGAGCTTGGAGCGCTGCTCGATGTCGAAGTCGGTGATGGGATCGCCGTTGACCATCAAGACGATGTTCTGCGCACGCAACGGCGCGCCGGCCAGCAGCAGGGCGGCGAGGATGAGGAATAGGCGGAAGACAGGCAATGGGATCGTCATATTTGTCGCTCGCATGTCAGCCGAGGTGAACCTGCGATCGGGAACACGCGGCCGGCACCTTCAAACCGTTCACTGGAGTCCGCCGCCGGAACTGCTGGTGGTCGCTGTGTTCGCCAGCGTGCGCAGGCCGATCTGGAACATGATCGCGTGGTTCAGCACGGGCGGGGTCGAGCCTGCGGAATAGCTATACGCAGTTACATAGTTCAAGCCGAGCACAAAACAATCGTCGACGTAGCCGGCACCGAGCACATACTGGTTGATCTTGTTGGCCTCAAGGTCCCAGCGCGCCGAGCCCGTGACCACCCAATTGGCCGCGAGCTTGATCGAGCCTGACGTCAGGATGCCCTCGCGGCGGGTTAGATAGCCGAGTTCCGGCTGCGCCGCGTAATTGCCGTACAGCATGCTGACTGACCAGCGGTTGAAGTTGGCGCGGCCTTCCGCCTCGAAGCGCTGCACGTTCCAGGTCTGCTCGTCCATGCGCGAGCGAACGCTGAACGTATAGGTGCTGTTGGGCGAATAGGCGGCGCTCGCCACATAGTCGGAGCGCGGCCTTTGCAGGCCGGAATCCACGCCGGTATTGATGGAGTCCTGGACCGCGAAGGAGTTCATGCCGAACAGCTGGTAGGACTGGCCGAACAGCGTCTTGATGGCTCCGCCCCTGTCGAACTGCGTGGTGGACTGCACGCCGACATTGGCGCGGCCGCCGCCCTCGACACGGTCGTAGCCGGAGAACTTGTCGACGCTGAACAGGTTCGAGGCGTCGAACACCATGCTCTGCGCGTCCTCGTTGGGGAGCTTGCCGGCATAGGTCTCGTTCGGCCGGATGATGATCTGCGCGATCGGCTCGATGGTGGTCGAACCCCAGGGCTGAACGTTGATGAAGGGGTAGCGGTATTCGAGGCCCACGGTCGGCATCAGGCGGAGCGCCTGGGTATCGCCGACGGGCAAATAGTTCGACACGCCCGGCTGGTTGGAGACCGAGGAGTTGATCGCGTCGGCGCGGAGAATGGCGAACGGCGTCCAGATTTCACCGAACGGATCGGTGAAGGACTTGCGCCACTGCGCTTCCGCCGTCAGGCGGGTGTAGGTACCCGGGAAGCCGCGCAGCAGGCACTGCGACGGCGTACGCGCGAGCGGATCGGCCGACACCGTCGTGCACAGGCTGTTGGTGTTGGCGAGCGTCGTGATCGGATCGAACACCGCGGTGTCACGCGACAGGTTCACGAAATTGGTCTTGTAGCTGAACTCGCCGCCGAAGACTGGATAGTTCAGCACGTTCGAGTAGTCGATCACGGGGTAGACGACCGGCACCTGGTTCTGGTTGCCCGAGTAACTCAGCCAGTACATCGTGCGCGCGTCGAAGAAGCTGCGATTGCCGACACCGGTCAGGTAAAGCTGCGAGAGTGCATCCGTCGGCAGATACAGGAACGAGCCCAGCGGATCGCGATATTGCGACAACCGATAGTCCGAGAAGAAATAATAGTCGGACATCAGGACACCGTCCCAACCCCAGACCCATTTGTCGTTCAGCGCGAACTGACCCTTGGTGTCGACGGCGCCGCGGAACTGCTTGTCGCCGGGCTGGCCAGCGAGCGCGCTCCGATCGAGCTGGTCGATGCCGTAGACGCGGATCTGATAGGCGCCGTCCATCAGGCGCTGGCGAAATTCGGCCTGGAACAGCACGCCCTGCCTGGACGTGATGCGCGGGTTGAAGGTGGCGTCCATGTCGGGCGCGATCGCCCAGTAGAACGGAACCTCGACGCCGTAGCCGAACGGCGTATTCGACGTGAAGCCCGGCATCAGGAAGCCGGTCTTGCGCTTCACGGTCGGGTCGGGCGTCGAGAAATAGGGCATATAGGCGATCGGCACGCCGAAGAATTCGAGCTGCGCCGTCTCGAAATACAGCATCTTCTCCTGCTGGTCGTGGATGATGCGCGCACCCTTGACCTGCCAGAGCGGCGGCTTCTTCGGATCGTCCTTGCACGGCGCGCAGGCCGTGTAGACGCCGTTCTCGAACACCGTGTAGTTGCCGCTGGAGCGATCGGAGCGGCTCGCCGCCATGCGGGTCTGGTCGGCCGTATCAACGCGCAGCGAATCGACGAAGCCGTCACGGTAGTCGTCGGACAGGTCCAGGATCTCGGCATAGGTGATCTTGCCGTCGGCATCCGTCATACGGATGTTGCCTTCGGCATGGAGCCGCTTGGTCTTCTGGTCGTAGATGACCTTGTCGGCCTCGACGCTGGTGCCGTTGTAGAACAGCTGGACGTTACCGACCGCGGAGACGCGCGAATTGTTGTAGTCGTAATCGACCTCGGTCGCCTGAACCAGCATCTGGTTGTCGTTGACGGCCTTCGGCGGCTTCGCACGCGGCGGCAGCGGATTGTAGGTGAAGCTCTGGGCGGATGCCGGCGTCACGGCGGCAACGTCCATCACGCCACCGAGCGATGCCACGGCGGCGACAGCAAGCAGGAATCTGCGAATGGACAAGCCACACCCGTTCGCGCGCACCAATGTGCGCCGCGTCAAACGAGACACGGGCCCTCGGTGGACGGCCGTCACTATCCGTCCTCCTGATACAGCAAGGCCAAAAAGCCGGTGAGGCCGCCCACCACCACGGGCAACCACGCCGCAGCGATCGGATGCATCAACTCAGCCTTGCTCAAATCTTCAGTCACTTTCGACAGAACGTAGAGCAGAAAGCCTGCGCCCACGCCACTCAAAACCATCTTCTGCACGCCGCCCATCCGGAAGAAGCGCAACGACACGGAGGCCGCGAGCATCACCATGGCTGCAAGCAAAAACGGCTGTGCCAGAAGCTTCTGATACTGGAGTCGGTATCCGGCTGTCGCGAAGCCCGAGCTTTCGGATGAGCGGATGTAGCTCGGTAGTTGCCAAAAGGACACAGTCTCGGGTGTGGAAAAGCTGTTGCGGACCTGGGCCTCGGTCAGCGTGGTCGGAATCTCCAGGCTGGCCTGATCGACCGGCGGCGAATCCAGCGAGAAGCGGCGGACGCCCTTGAACAGCCAACGGCCGGCCTCGAGCGTCGCCTCGCGCGCCTCGACCCGTTCCTTGAAGTGCTGCTCTGTGTCAAACCGGAACAGCGTGAGTCCGGTGAGCCGGATACCCTGCTGCTCGCTGCGCGCCGCATTGATGATCGTCTCGCCGTCGCTGGTCTTCTGGTTGAGCCAGAAGCCGGAGGCGTCCTGAATGCCGCCGCCGGGCGCCGAGCCGAACAGCTCGGCTTCCATGCGCTTGGACAGCTCGCGCAGATTGGCCGACATCGGATTGTAGGCGACGGTGGCGATCACGCCGATCAGGAGCGCGCTGCCGAGCGCCGGCGAGATGAATTGCCATGCGGAGACGCCGGCGGCGCGCGCGACGACGAGCTCGAGCCGGCGGGAGAGGGCGAGATAGCAGGTCATGGCGCCGATCAGCATGCAGAACGGCGTCAGCTTCTCCAAAAGCTGAGGCACGCGGAACAGCGAGGTCTCGGCCACCATGACTGCGGAGGCGGATGCGAGCCCTGAGGTCTTGCGCACCATCTCGATGTAATCGACCAGCACCAGCAGCAGGAAAATGCCGGCGAACACGCCGAGCGCCGCGACCACGAAACGGCCGGCGAAATAGCGCCCGAGTGTGTTGGTGAGCATGCTCATGCGGTGGCCGGCCGTCCGAACAGCCGCGCAATGCGCGCGTTCGACCTGTTGATGGCCTCCATGAGGCGCGGCGGCGGTTCGACCACAAGGCCGCCAATGATGATCGCCAGCCCGACGCCGATGGCACCAATGACCATGGCATATTGGACCAGCACCGCGCCCGGCGATTTCACCGCCATCACCGAGCAGGCGAAGCCGGCCATGCGCAGGCCGAACACGGCGAGGATCGAGGAGCCGATCGAGAAATTGCGGCTCTGGCGCGTGGTGCGAGGCGCACCCAGAAACGCGAAGGTCAGCACGGCAAAGGCGAAGGGATAGATCGGCGCCAGCAGGCTGTCATGCAGGGCCGAGCGGAACTGGCCGGGAATCTGCTTGTAGACGGGATCGTCCTCGGACGGCGAGAGCAACTCCCAGAGATAACGCTCGCGGATGCCGAGGGTGACGTCGCGGCCCTGGCCCGAGAACTTGGACATGTCGAAGCCGTAGCGGCCGAACGCCACCAGCGCGGGATCGCGCTTGCCGGCCTCGAAGCGTTGGAGATTGCCGGTCTCCAGCACCAGGAACGATCCGGTCTCGTTCTTCACGACTTCGCCGTGCTCGGCGACGATCGAGACCCGCTCGTTCGGATCGCGGCGGTCGTCGATGAAGATGCCGGCGAGGATGCCGCCGGGCTGGCGTTCGCGAATCCGGATCGTCAGGTTCTTGTCGAGCTGGGCGAAGCGGCCGGGCTGCAGGATGTTGGTGAGCACGTCTGCGGTGATCTCGGCGTCCCACTGCTTGATCCGCCGCATGCCGTCGGGAGCGAGATAGGCCGCGATGAAGGCGACCAGCAGCGCCACCACGCAGGTGGCGTAGAAGAACGGATAGAACAGCCGGAATGGCGAGAAGCCGGCGGCATTCATCACGATGATCTCGGAATCGGTCGCGAGCTTGTTCAGCGTATGCGAGATCGCGATCATCAGCGCGATCGGCGAGATGATCAGGACCAGCGCGGGCACGACGAGGCTGGTGATCCCGAGGAAGGTCAGGATGGTCTGACCCTGGCTCGTCATCAGGTCGATGCCGCGCAACGCTTGCGTAATCCAGATCACGCCCGTGAGGCTGACCAGGACCAGCGCAAACGACGCGAGCGTCGTGCGGAAGATATACCTATCGATTGACCCCATGCGCTACCGCACGAATCCCACCAAGTCCCCAATGCCGGCCGGAATTCCGCCTGTCCAACCAATCCCCGCAAGAGGATCCCCAAGGTCGGCCAACCATCTCATCCGCCGGCTTACTCTCTCAGTACCATCCCTTTGATCCGTCAACAAAATGGCTGCCCCGTGGCACCCTCAATATATGGTTAATATTTCCCTCGTTGTGGCCCCTCGGCCACGGGGGGTGCTTGGCATCTGCCGGGCCGGTGGCCCATAGTGCGGCACGCTCAGTGAATCGCCGTTCAGCTCCGGCCCGTGGCCGGGACCGCCGATCGGTAAAAAGCGCAATGTTTTAAGGAGTTACTCATGTCCGATGCCATCAAGGTCGGCTTCGTTCCATTGTCTGCCGCCGCCCGTGGCATCATGGTCGTGTTCTGCGACGACAGCCTGAAGCTCGGCCCGGCGACCGCCAAGGCGCTCGGCGGGGCCACCGAACTCGTGAAGCGGGCGGCCACCGCCGCCGCCTTCAAGGGCAAAAGCGGCGCTGCGCTCGACATCCTTGCGCCCGAAGGCGTGAAGGCCACCCGCCTGATCGTGATCGGTGCCGGCAAGGCGGCCGGCCTGAAGGCGAACGACTTCCTCAAATTCGGCGGCGTGGCGGCGAGCAAGCTTCCGGCCGGGGCGGCGGCCATGACCATCATGGCGGAACTTCCAGGCGGCGCCATGACCAGCGAGCAGGCGGTCGCGATCGCCTCGGGCCTGCGGCTGCGCACCTACAAGTTCGACCGCTACAAGACCAGGAAGAAGGATGGCGAGGAGGGCGGCACGCGCGCCGACGTCTCGTTTGCGGTCGGCGACGTGGTCGCCGCGAAGAAGGCGTTTACATCGGCGGCTGCGATCGTGGACGGCGTGATCATTGCGCGCGACCTCGTCAACGAGCCGCCGAACGTGCTTTTTCCCGAGGAGTTCGCGCGCCGCGCAGGCCTGCTCCGCAAGCTCGGCGTCAAGATCGAGGTCCTCGACGTCAAGGCCATGGACAAGCTCGGCATGGGCGCTCTGCTCGGCGTCGGCCAGGGCTCGGCGCGGCCGAGCCGCACCGTGATCATGCGTTGGGACGGCGGCAAGAAAGGTGAGGCGCCGGTTGCCTTCGTCGGCAAGGGCGTCTGCTTCGACACCGGCGGCATTTCGATCAAGCCGGCCGGCAGCATGGAGGACATGAAGGGCGACATGGGAGGGGCTGCCTGCGTCGTCGGCCTGATGCATGCGCTCGCGGCACGCAAGGCCAAGGTCAACGTCGTCGGCGCCATCGGCCTCGTCGAGAACATGCCGGACGGCAACGCGCAGCGCCCAGGCGACATCGTCACCTCGATGTCGGGCCAGACCATCGAGATCATCAACACCGACGCGGAAGGCCGCCTGGTGCTTGCCGATGTGCTCTGGTACGTCGCCAAGAAAACCAAGCCGAAATTCATGGTGGATCTCGCGACGTTGACCGGCGCCATCGTGGTCGCGCTCGGCACCGAGCATGCCGGCATGTTCTCCAACAATGACGAGCTTGCCGAGCGGCTGCTGGCGGCCGGCATCGAGAGCGGCGAGAAGGTCTGGCGCCTGCCGCTTGGCCCCGAATACGACAAGCTGATCGATTCCCAGTTCGCCGACATGAAGAACACCGGCGGCCGCCATGGCGGCTCGATCACCGCGGCACAGTTCCTCCAGCGCTTCGTGGACGGCACGCCCTGGGCGCATCTAGACATCGCTGGGACCGCCATGGGCGCGCCGAAGACCGACATCAATCAGAGCTGGGGAAGCGGTTACGGAGTTCGCTTGCTCGACCGTCTGGTCGCCGACCATTACGAGCGCAAATGACCCGAGATGACTGAAGTCCTTTTCTACCATCTGCAAAACATGACGGTGGAGAACGTGTTGCCGCCGCTTCTCGAGAAATCGCTCGAGCGCGGCTGGCGCGTCGTGGTGCAGTCGAATTCGCCGGAGCGCGCCGATGCGCTCGACGCTCATTTGTGGACCTATCGCGACGATTCCTTCCTGCCGCACGCGACATGGCGGGTGAGCGACGCCGCCGATCAGCCGATCGTGCTGGCGGTCGAGGAGGACAATCCGAACGGTGCCAATGTCCGCTTCCTCGTCGACAACGCCGCGGTGCCGCAGGACGCGCAGGCCTATGAGCGCATGGTGCTGCTGTTCGACGGCGACGATCCGGACGCGCTTGCGTTCGCCCGCAGCGCCTGGACGGATTGCAAGGCGCGGGGATTTGATGTCACTTATTGGCAGGCTGACGAGCGGGGCCGGTGGCAGAAGCGGAATTAGCGGTCGCTCGCAATTAATGATAATTTGCACTTTTCGGGTGATGATGGCTTTTGTCACCTTCGTGCCGCAAAGTGATGTTGCTACAATTGCTTAGGGCCGATCCTTCACTCGGGGATTTTAGTTTATCGTGCGACATCAAAAGCTTCCCAGCTCGCTCATAATTGCGTTGGCGGCCGTAGCCCCGCTGGTTGCGGGCTGTTCGGGCGGGACCGATCTGTTGTCCAGGGATGCCCAGTGGTTCAACACGCCCAGCCGCCTGTTCATCAAAAGCATCTCGATTGAGTCGCCGCCGCTGACCCCCGACAAGCCGGTTGGGGCCGAGGATCTGGTCAGCGCCGACGGGGCTTGTGCCGGCATGGCGCCGCCGCCCGGGCCGGCTGATGCGAATGCGTCGACGACCGCGCCGGCTCCCATGGGCGGCACCGTCGCGCTCGGCCACACCGAATGCGATGTGGTGCGCGGCATCGGCGCGCCCTCGAGCGTCAACCTCTCCGGTGATGCCGCCGGCAGGCGCGTTGCGGTCGTGACCTGGACGACCGGTCCGCGCGCTGGCATCTATACCTTCACGGCCGGTCGCCTGTCCTCGATCGAGGGCACGCCGGAGGCGCCGGTCATGCCGAAGGCGACCAAGCCGAAGCCGAAGAAGAAGTCGGCGTAACACGGGTCGACCTTTTGGCCTGAAGCTGGTTGCGGCTGTCGATGCGATCAGCCGCGCACTCCTATCCCCATCATCAAGCGGCTTTGCATTCCTTGATCGCGGTGGCCGAGGCGTGAACCGTGATCTCTCCCGTTCGCGCTCGCCGGCGATCTTGTTCGCGAGTTTCGACATCGCGGATGCCGACCTTCGCCCAAAGTGCCTTCATTGCCTCGAGCTGCGTTCTTCCGCGCGCGTTGAAAATCACGGGGGCGTTACGCGTGATCCGTGATCAGGCGGTTCGTGATGAGCAAGCCTTCGCATCCGCTGTCGGAAACTGCCCCGAAGCAAAACTGGAGGAAATCTCCAGAATAATCACGCGCGTCTCAAGCAACGGTTCAAGAATGTCATGTGCGCGAATGCTACGCGTCGAAGGGAGGGGCTAGGTCGGAAGGATCATTTGGATGTCCATTACCTCTGTGTTTTCCCCGGTTACGGGGCAACTCATCATTTTCGGCGACAGCGCGAATAACGGCCTCGTGATAAGTCGCGACAAGTCCGGCCGCATCCTGGTTGATAACGGGCACGTGAAAACGGTTGGTGGCGAACCCACGGTCGACAACACCACCGCGATCGACATCTTCGGTCAAGGCGGTGACGACACGATCACCGTCGACGAATGCCACGGACCGATGCCGGCGGTGCACATCTTCGGCGGCGACGGCAATGACAGGATCACGGGCGGCTCGGGAGCCGACCTCCTGTTTGGTCAGGCCGGCAACGATTTGATCAAGGGCGGCGGCGGCAACGATCTGCTGTTCGGCGGAGCGGGTAACGACGTCCTGGACGGCGGCAGCGGCGACAACCAGCTGTTCGGCGAGGCCGGCGACGACGTCATGATCTGGAATCCCGGCGGCGGCACCAACCTGTTCGAAGGTGGTGAGGGCAACGATACGGCTCAGGTCAACGGAAACAACGCCGCCGAGACGTTCACGATCACGGCGAACGGCACCCGCGTGCGGCTCGACGGGACGGGCGCGGCGCCGTTTTCGCTCGACATCGGCACGACTGAAAATCTCGTCTTGCACAGCGGCGGCGGCGACGATGTCATCACCGCGGGCAATGGGCTCGGCAGCCTGATCTCGCTGACGCTCGATGGCGGCGCCGGCAACGACCGGATCATCGGCGGCGACGGCAACGACCTCATCATCGGCGGCAGCGGCGACGACATCGTCAATGGCGGACGCGGCAACGACGTCGCCCAGCTCGGGAGTGGCGACGACACTTTCATCTGGAATCCCGGTGACGGCAGCGACACGGTCGAGGGCGGCTCGGGCAGCGACAAGCTGCTTTTCAATGGCGCCAACATCAACGAGACCATCAACATCTCGGCCAATGGCGGCCGGGTGCGCTTCACCCGCGATGTCGCCAACATCACGATGGATCTCAACAGCGTCGAGCAGATCGAATTCGATGCGCGTGGCGGCGCCGACAACATCACCGTCGGCGACCTCACCCGGACCGGCGTCAAGCAGGTGCTGGTTGATCTCGGAGCCGTTCCGGGAGGGACGCAAGGCGACGGCGCTGCTGATACGGTGACCGTCAACGGCAGCAACGGCAATCAGCACATCGAGGTCACAGCCGCGGGCACAACGGTCACGGTCACGGGGCTGCCGGAGGTCGTGACGATCGCAAATGCAGAGGCCGGCAACGACCGGCTGGTCGTGCAGGCGCTCGGCGGCAACGACGTGATCGATGCATCCACGCTCGGCGCGGCGATCGGGCTGACCATCGACGGCGGTGCGGGCAACGACACCATCACCGGCAGCCAGGGAGCCGACACCCTGATCGGCGGCGACGGCAACGACAAGGTCATCGGCGGCCGCGGCAATGACGTCGCGCTTCTCGGCGCAGGCGACGACATCTTCACGTGGAATCCCGGTGACGGCAGCGACACTGTCGAAGGCGGCACGGGAACCGATACGCTGGTGTTCAACGGCGCCAATGTGGCCGAGACCATGTCGATCTCGGCGAACGGAAGCCGTGCGCTACTCACCCGTGACGTCGGTGCTATCGTCATGGACCTCGTTGGCGTCGAGCACGTGCAGATCGCGGCGGCAGGCGGCGCCGACAACATCACCGTCAACGATCTGACCGGGACAGGAATCACGCAGGTTGCCATCGACCTCAGTGCCGGCCCCGGCGGCCAGAGCGGCGATGGCGCTGCGGACCGCGTGACCGTGAACGGCACGATCGGTGACGACAACATATCGGTCGTGACCTCCGGCGGATCGATCGTGGTCAACGGCCTCGCTGCGCAGGTGATGGTTGCGCACGCGGACACCGGTGACGTGCTCGGCATCAACGGCGGACAAGGCAATGACGTCATCAACGCCTCTACCATCAAGGCGGGACAGTCGTTCAGCCTCAACATCAACGGCGGCGACGGCAATGACACCATCACCGGCAGCGCCGGCAATGACATCGTGAACGGCGGACGCGGCAACGATTTCGCCAATCTCGGCGCGGGCGACGACACCTTCGTCTGGAATCCCGGCGACGGCAGCGACACCGTCGAAGGCGGGAAGGGCTCCGACACGCTGGCATTCAACGGCGCCAATATCAGCGAGACCATCAACATCTCGGCCAATGGCGGTCGGGTGCTGTTCACGCGGGATGTCGCCGCCATTGCGATGGACCTGAACGGGGTCGAACATGTCGACTTCAATGCTCTCGGCGGTGCCGACAACATTACCGTCGGTGACCTCTCCGGCACCGGCGTCAGCCAGGTCGACCTCGATCTCGGCGCCAATGACGGCGCCGCTGATACCGTGACCATCAACGCAACCGGCGGCAACGACGTCATCACGGTGACCGAGCACGACGGCATCATCACGGTGTCGGGGCTTGGCCAGGACATCAACATCACCGATGCCGGCGCGGGCGACAGGATCGTCATCAACGGTCTCGATGGCGACGACGTCATCACGGCTTCCGGCTTGCACGGCGGCATCCAGCTCGTTGCCAATGGCGGCAACGGCGACGACGTGCTGATCGGCAGCCCCGCCAACGACACGCTGGCAGGTGGTGCCGGTGATGACGTGCTGATCGGCGGCGGGGGCCTCGACATTCTGGACGGCGGCACCGGCAACAACGTCGTCATCCAGGGCGGAGCGTTCGCGGCCGCGATGCTGCTCAACCAGGCCATGGCGGCCAGCTTCGTCCCGGCAGGTGAGGGGAACGGCGAGATGCCGCTGCCCGATCCGCACGCGACGCAGAGCCAGGTGCTCGCACCGCCGCAGCACGCCTGACAGTAAGGCCTGATGGGAAGAGCCTCACTAGCGCTCCGACGGAGGTGCGTTCCCTCCCCCCCTTGCGGGTTAGGGAGAGGGGTAGCCCAGGAAAAGGTGCCGATGGTTGAAGATGCAGTGTTAGCGGCCGAACGTCGGAAAGAATCCCCGTGGGGCACCGCCCTCCCGGTCCCTCCTCCACAAGGGGGGAGGGACCGGATAGAGCGCGGCTGCTGGCCAAGCTCGATTCGACTTCACGCCATTGCGTTCTCGCTGAATCGGCCCGGAGAACGCGCATGATGACGAATGCGGTCTCCACCGACACGGGGCTCGATGCGTTGCTCACGCTGCTGCATCTGCAGGGTGTTGCGGCCGATCGCGAGCAGCTCAGGCACCGGCTGGGCGCGGCAAGCTTCGGCGTAGCGGATATCGTCCGCTGCGCCAGGTCTCTCGGACTTAAAGCGCGAACCTATCGAACGCAGTGGAGCCGGCTGTCGGACACCCCGCTGCCTGCGATCGCAATGCTGCGGGACGGCGGCTTCATGGTCATCGCAAAGGCCTCCGCCGACAAGGTGCTGGTGCAGTCCCCGGAGGCACAGCGCCCGGTGCTGATGGATCGCGACGAGCTGAGCGCGATCTGGGACGGCGGCTTGATCCTGATGGTCCGGCGCGCCGGCCTGTCCGACCTCGGGCGGCACTTCGATATCACCTGGTTCATCGGCGCGATCGGCAAATACCGGCGGCTGCTGGGCGAGGTGCTGGCGGCTTCGTTCTTCCTCCAGCTTTTTGCGCTGGTCTCGCCGCTGTTCTTCCAGGTCGTCATCGACAAGGTGCTGGTGCACCGCTCACTGTCCACGCTCGACGTTCTCGTCATCGGCCTCGTCGTCGTCTCCCTGTTCGACACCGTGCTTGGGATCCTACGCAATTACTTGTTTGCGCACACGACCAACCGCATCGATGTCGAGCTCGGGGCACGGCTGTTCCATCATCTGCTGGCGCTGCCGATGGCCTGGTTTCAGGCCAGGCGCGTCGGAGATTCCGTGGCCCGGGTCCGCGAGCTCGAGAACATCCGCAATTTCATCACCAGCTCGTCACTGACGCTTCTCATCGACCTGGTCTTCACCTCGGTGTTCCTGGCCGTGATGTTCGCCTATTCGGCGCAGATGAGCTTCATCGTGCTGGCATCGTTCCCGTTCTACATCGCGATCTCGGCCGTGGCGACGCCGCTGTTTCGCCGCAGGCTGGACGAGAAATTCCGCCGCGGCGCGGAGAACCAGGCCTTCCTGGTCGAGAGCGTCAGCGGCATCGAAACGCTGAAGGCGATGGCGGTCGAGCCGCAGATGCAGCGCCGCTGGGAAGAGCAGCTCGCCGGCTATGTCTCCGCGAGCTTCGGTGTCACCAGCCTCGGCAACACGGCAAGCCAGCTCGTGCAGCTCGTCAGCAAGGTCGTCACTGCCGCCATTCTCTATGTCGGCGCCAGGCTGGTGATCGGTGACGCATTGACGGTCGGCGAGCTCGTGGCCTTCAACATCTTCGCGGGGCGGGTGTCGGCCCCGGTGCTGCGGCTCGCGCAAGTCTGGCAGGATTTTCATCAGGCGCGGCTGTCGATCGCGCGGCTCGGCGACATCCTCAACAGCGCGGCGGAGCCGGCTTACTCCGCCGCCCGCGCGGGGCTGCCGCCGATCCGGGGCAACATCCGCTTCGAGCACGTGTCTTTCCGCTACCGGCCCGATGGGCCGGAGATCCTGCACGATGTCTCGTTCGATATTCCAGCCGGACAAACCGTCGGCATCGTCGGATCGTCCGGCTCGGGCAAAAGCACCTTCGCCAAGCTGGTGCAGCGGCTCTACGTTCCGCAAGGCGGCCGCGTGCTGGTCGACGGAATGGATCTGATGACGACCGACCCGGCCGGGCTCCGTCGGCAGATCGGAATCGTGCTCCAGGACAACATGCTGTTCAATCGGTCGGTGCGCGACAACGTCGCCCTGGCCGATCCGAGCCTGCCGGTGGACCGCATCATCGATGCGGCGAAGCTGGCGGGCGCGCATGACTTCATTCTGGAGCTCCCCGAGGGCTACGATACGGTGGTCGGCGAGCGCGGCTCGACGCTCTCGGGCGGGCAGCGCCAGCGCATTGCGATTGCCCGCGCACTGGTGGGCAATCCCCGGATCCTGATCTTCGACGAAGCCACCAGCGCGCTCGACTATGAAAGCGAGCGGATCATCCATGACAACATGAAGGAGATCGCGAAAGGCCGTACCGTCCTGATCATCGCGCACCGTCTGTCCACCGTCCGCGGCGCCGATCGCATCTTCACCCTGGAACGCGGCCGTCTGGTCGAGGACGGCACGCATGATGCGCTGATCAAGACCGGCGGCCGCTACGCCGCCCTGCATCGTCTCCAGGGAGGCATTTATGAGGTCGGCTAGCACTGTGCCGGCGGCTCGGCCGGAGCAGACCGTGATCCCGTTCCGGAATGGAAAGGGCCGGCGCGCCGAGGAAGTCGCCTTCCTGCCGGCGGCGCTGGAAATCACGGAGACACCGCCATCGCCGATCGGCCGCGCCATCGCCCTGGCCCTGATGCTGCTTGTCTGCGCGGCGCTGGCCTGGTCGGCCTGGGGCACGATCGACATCGTGGCCTCCGCAACCGGCAAGGTCGTGTCGAGCGGGCGAAGCAAGGTTGTCCAGCCGTTCGAGACCGGCGTAGTGCGCGCCATTCACGTGCAGGACGGGCAATCGGTCAAATCGGGCGACCTGCTGATCGAGCTCGATCCGACGGTGAACGCCGCAGAGCGCGATCGTCTGCACGACGATCTCATGGCCGAACGGCTCAACGTCGCGCGCCTCCGCGCCGCATTGGCGGGCGGCGAAGGGGTATCCGCTGATCTCGTCGTACCAGAGGATGCCGATCCCATGCTGGTTGCGACGCAACGGCAGCTCCTCGCCAATCAGGTCAGCGAGAACAGGGCCAAGCTCGCGGCGCTGGCACGTCAGGAAGCGCAGAAGGAGGCCGAACATCAGACGATTGCGGCGACGATTCACAAGCTTGATGCGTTGCTGCCGATCACCCAGCAGCGTGTCGAGATCCGCAAGACGCTGATGGAGAAGGAGATCGGCTCGAAGCTGACCTACTATGAGACCCTCCAGCTCCAGATCGAGCAGCAGGAGGAGCTTCGCGTCCAGAGCAGCCGCTTGAAGGAGGCCGAGGCGGCCGTCGCCGCGATCCGGGAGACCCGCATCCAAGCCCTGGCCGAGTACAGGAAGAGTCTCTCCGACGAGCTGGCTAAGAGCGAACAGAAAGCCAATGGCGTCGCACGCGATCTGATCAAGGCGCAGCAGAGGACGAGGCTTCAGCAACTGACGTCGCCGGTCGACGGCGTCGTGCAGCAGCTTGCGGTCCACACCGTGGGCGGCGTGGTCACGCCCGCGCAGTCGCTGCTGGTAATCGTGCCGACCGATACGCGGCTCGAGATCGAGGCGATGATCTCCAATCGCGATATCGGATTTGTCGAGGCCGGGCAGGGTGCTGCCATCAAAATCGACACTTTCAATTTCACCCGCTACGGGCTTCTCGCAGGCCAGGTCGTGAGCGTCTCGCAGGACGCCATCATCCGCGACCGGCCGCAGGAGCGCGGGAGCGACCGTCCGCTCGCGACACAACGCGACAGCAGCGAGCCCAGCGGGCAGGAGTTGAGCTACAGCGCCCGCATCTCGCTCGATCGCACCCAGATGCAGGTGGACGACCGGCTCGTCAGCCTGTCGCCGGGAATGGCGGTGACCGTCGAGATCAGGACCGGTTCGCGCACCATCCTGAGCTACCTGCTATCGCCGCTGCAGCGCTACCGGCACGAGATCATGCGCGAGCGCTAGTTCCCGCATGATGCCGACGAAGCTTCGCGAGACGCGCTGAGAACCAATCGGGCTTTTCGGCAGCTACACCATGCCGCGGGCGCGCCACTCCTGATGAAGTCATTTTGGTGTGGCCCCGCAGCCCGGAATGCGTACATAGGAGCAAGCAAAAAATTTGGAGGAAAGCATGCGGCTCATTGCCCTCGTATCGGCTCTGGTCCTGCCGTTTGGCGCGGCGCTCGCCCAGGACTATCCGATCAGGCCCGTCACCATGCTGGTGCCGTTCGCCGCCGGCGGACCTACGGACACGATTGCTCGCCTGACCGCGGCCGGCATGGCGAAATCGCTTGGCCAACAGATCGTCGTCGAGAACGCGCCTGGCGCCGGTGGTACCATCGCCACGACCCGCGCATCGCGAGCCCAGCCCGACGGATACACGCTGCTGATCCATCATGTCGGCCTCTCGACGGCCGCCACACTGTACCGCAACCTCAGCTATGACACGAAGACGGCCTTTGCGCCGATCGGGCTTGTGACCAATGCGCCGATGACCATCATCGCGCGTCCGGATTTTCCGGCCGACACGCTGAAGGAATTGGTCGCCTACGCCCAACAGCAGGGCGACAAGTTGACCTATGCCAATGCCGGACTCGGCGCGGCGTCGCATCTCTGCGGCATGCTGTTCATGACAGCGATCCAGAAGCAGCTCACCGCGGTGCCCTACAAGGGCAACGGCCCCATCATGAACGACCTTCTCGGCCGGCAGATCGATCTTACCTGCGACCAGGCGACGAATACCACCGGCCCGATCATGTCGAAGCAGGTCAAGGCCTATGCGATCACCACCAAGGAGCGGCTGAAGAGCCTGCCCGATCTGCCGACGGCCGACGAGGCCGGTCTCAAAGGGTTCGAACTTGGCGTCTGGCACGGCATCTATGCCCCCAAGGGCACACCGCCGGCGGTCGTTCAGAAGCTGACCGCGGCGCTCCAGTCCGCCCTTAGGGATTCCACGCTGATCGCCCGGTTCAACGACATCAATACCGAGCCGGTCCCGCAGGAGAAGGCGACGCCGGAGGCGCTGGCCGCGATGCTAGCGAGCGAAGTCGACCGATGGGCTCCGATGATCAAGGCAGCCGGCCAATTCGCGGACTGAGCCATTCCTGCTCAATTCGTCCCGACATCGCTGCGTGAGCGGGCTAAGTCACCACGGTAAAGAACAGTCCATTCAATAGCCAATCACCGGGTAGCAAAATACCGGTACTGTGCATGGGGTTGTTTTTGCGATTTTGATGTCGGGCCGGTCGCGGAGGCGTCAGCCCGCCGCCTCGTCGAACTGCGTGCTCGCCTCTAGCCACTGCTCCTCGGCGCGCGCCAGCGCGTCGGCCGCATTGGCACGTGCCTTCGACAGTTGCGCGGCTTGCTTGGGGTCGCGGGTGAAGATGTCGGGCAGGGCCAGCGCAGTGTCGATCTTGCTGATGATCGCGCTGACGCGGGCGATCTCGGTCTCAGCTTCCGCGATACGTTTCTTCAGCGAGCCGCGATTGTCCGATCTCGGACGCTGCGGCTTCTCGCTCGGCGCGTTGCGCTCTCGCGGGGCGGGCTCGCCATTGCGCGCGGACAGCACCAGGCGGCGATATTCGTCGAGGTCTCCGTCGTAATTAGTCACGGTGCGGTCGGCGACGATCCAGAGTTGATCGGCGCAGGACTCGATCAGATAGCGATCATGCGAAACCATGATGACGGCGCCGGGGAATTCGTTGATGGCTTCCGCAAGCGCGGCGCGGCTGTCGATGTCGAGATGGTTGGTCGGCTCGTCCAGGATGATCATGTTGGGGCCGAAGAAGGTCGCCAGTCCCAGCAGGAGCCGCGCCTTCTCGCCGCCCGACAATTTTCCGACCTTGGTATCGGCCGCCTTGCCGGAAAAGCCGATCGCACCAGCGCGGGCGCGTACTTTGGCTTCCGGCGCCTCGCCCATCAGCTTGCGGACGTGGTCGTAGGTCGAGGCATCCTCGTTCAATTCGTCGAGCTGGTGCTGGGCGAAATAGGCAATCGAGAGCTTGTCGGCGCGGGTCACCTTGCCCGAGAACGGCGCGAGGCGGCCGGCGAGCAGCTTCACGAGAGTCGACTTGCCGTTGCCATTTGAGCCGAGCAGCGCGATGCGGTCGTCATTATCGACGCGCAAGGTGACGCGGTTCAGCACGGGCGTGGTCGGATCGTAGCCGACCACGACGTTGTCGGCGGCGATGATCGGCGGCGACAGGATTTTCTCGGGCGCGGGAAAGCTGATCTCGCGTACGTCCTGGGTGACCAGCGCCGTGATCGGCTTCAGCCGCTCCAGCATTTTCACACGGGACTGCGCCTGGCGGGCTTTCGAGGCCTTGGCCTTGAAACGGTCGACGAAGGCTTGCAGGCGGGCGCGTTCGGCTTCCTGGCGCTTGACCGCTTTGGCATCGAGCATCTCGCGCATGGCGCGCTGCTCCTCGAAGGAGGAGTAGGTGCCCTTGTAAAGGGTGAGCTTGCTGCGATCCAGATGCAGGATCTGGTCGACCGAGCTTTCCAGCAGATCGCGATCATGGCTGATCACGATAACGGTGCGCGGATAATGCGCGAGGTGATCCTCGAGCCACAGCGTGCCTTCGAGGTCGAGATAGTTGGTGGGCTCGTCGAGCAGCAACAGGTCGGGAGCCGCAAACAGCGTTGCGGCGAGCGCAACGCGCATGCGCCAGCCGCCGGAGAATTCGGCGCAGGGGCGGAGCTGGTCGGCGGCGGAGAAGCCGAGACCGGAAAGGATGGCTGCGGCGCGGCTCGGCGCCGAATGCGCGTCGATGTCGACCAGCCGGGTCTGGATCTCGGCGATCTGGTGCGGGTCGGTCGCGCTCTCGGCCTCGGTGAGCAGTGCGTCGCGTTCCAGGTCGGCCTTGAGCACGACCGAGATCAGGCTCTCGGGGCCGTTCGGCGCTTCCTGCGCCAGGCTGCCGACGCGCCAGCGGGGCGGCAGGCTCACCGTGCCGTGCTCGGCGGCGAGCTCGCCGCGGATCACCTTGAACAGGGTCGATTTGCCGGTGCCGTTGCGACCGACCATGCCCACGCGGGATCCGGGCGTGATCTGCACGGAACTCTGGTCAATCAGAAGGCGTCCGGCGAGGCGGATGGAGAGGTCGGTGATGGAGAGCATGCGGCCTTGTCACCGCACCCGCGATCAAACGCAACCCGTTTTTCTGTGTTTGCAAGCCGGTGCTTGTCAACTCAGTGCGAATCGCGCTCGCGCTGCTTCAGCTCATTGAGGAGTTGCTCGAGGTGCGTCGGCAGCCTGGCTTCGGGCCGCAGGCTCTGCTGGAGCCGTTCGCCCACCGCATCGCGGATCGAGCGGCTGGTGCGCCGGTCGATTTGCTCGCTATCGTCGGCGAAAAGGCTAACCATCGCAGAGTTCCGTGTTCTCAAAGAAGCGACACAGTACCAAGTCCTTGGCCCCCAAATGGTTTCGCCACTCGCGGCGATTGCGCGGCATTCTAGCAAAAATTGTGTGAAGCCGCGCAATATCCTCTCCGAATACAAAGCCCCGGCGCCGGGGGACGCCGGGGCTTCGCCTGGAAGGTACCTTGGGGGCTCAGGTATCTTTGGAAAGGTGCTGTCGGGCTCAGAAGCAGCGGTTGATCATCCGCCAGCGGGGTCCCCAGGGGGTCGGGACCAGCCGGCGCACATAGCAGCCGCCATAGCCGTAGGAGACGGGAGCATAGAAGCGCGGTCCACCCCAGCCGTGGCCGTTGTGCCAGCCACCGCCGCCGTGCCAGCCGCCGCCGCCACCATGCCAGTGCGCGGAGGCGGAGGTCGGCGCCAGCGCGGCACCAAGCGCAACCGCGGCGACGGCGGCGAGGGAAAGTTTCCTCAACATGGTGATCTCCTCAAATCTGTTGGCGCGGGGCTATCGCGTCGATGGAAAGGCCGCCGAAACGGTCTGCCTCTGAAAGAGGCTTTGGTTTCGATGGACCCGAGGTTATCCGAGCGAGGCTGAACCAAACCCTGACGTGACCTTCAGAATGGGTTCATCTGGGTGAAATCATTGTAATCCACGTTGGACTTCCAACCCTGAAAGGGGGACCCACCACGCGTCCGCAATGGATGGGAAGGAGACCACGCTGAAGCTAAGCTTCGCGTCTGCCTTGAGTGCTACGGTCATATAGAGTCTGCCATGGTCGATCCTCAGTCACACCAGGAAGGGGCCTTCGCGTGATCACCGTTTGGGGCGGACAGACCTCGCGATCGATCCGGGTCGTATGGGTGCTGGAGGAGATGGGCCTTCCCTACCGCGTGCGGCAGGTGGACATGCTGGCCGCCAAGCAGGACCCCGAGTTCCTGGCGGTCAACCCCGCTGACTACATCCCCGCGATCCAGGACGGCGACGTCGTCATGGTCGAGTCGATCGCGATCATGGAGTACCTGATGGCCCGCTACGGGCCGACGCCGCTGGCGCCCGCGCCGCAGGATCCCACGTTCCCCGCCTACCAGCAATTTCTGCATCTGGGCGAAGCCGGTCTCGCGACCCTGATGATGCCCGTCGTCGTCAGCCGCTTCATCGCGCCCGACGCCGAACGGGAGAACTGGGGCGCGACCTGGTGCCTGCAGTCGTTCCAGAAGCGGCTAAAGCTTGTCAGCCAACGGCTTGCCGACTCGTCCTACCTTGCCGGCGAGGCTTTCACAGCAGCCGACATCTCGGTGACCTACGCCCTGAACCTGGGCCAACGGAACTGCGGGATCACCCTCGGCGACGCCGAACAGGCCTATTTCGCCCGCACCACCGGCCGCGACGCCTACAAGCGTGCCATGGAGCGTTCGCACGAAGGGGTGAACACCTGATTCCCGTTTCGTCCGCGAATCGAGACACGAGAGGTCAGCACTCAACGTCATGGGGTCGAAAGCGGCCCTAAGCCCGACGCCGACCTTCGGACGCCCAGATCGCCGCCATCTACAAGTATCGGTTCAGGTGAACACTCGCCCTCGGCCTGCGGCGAAGCCCCCGCGAGCCCGTTTGGGCGGTCGCTTGCCGTATCGCGAAGGCGCCGATATAAGCCCGGCAACTCCGAACCACTGTTTCTCTTCAAGGACAACATCATGGCCATCGAACGCACCTTCTCGATCATCAAGCCCGACGCCACCGCGCGCAATCTCACCGGTGCGGTTAACGCCGTGATCGAGAAGGCGGGCCTGCGCATCGTCGCGCAGAAGCGTATCCGCATGACCAAGGAACAGGCCGAGACCTTCTATGCGGTCCACAAGGCGCGCCCCTTCTTCGGTGAGCTCGTGGAGTTCATGACGTCGGGCCCCGTGGTCGTCCAGGTGCTGGAAGGCGAGGGTGCCGTCGCCAAGTATCGCGACGTGATGGGCGCGACCGATCCGTCCAAGGCGGCTGACGGCACCATCCGCAAGCTCTACGCAAAGTCGATCGGCGAGAACTCCGCGCACGGCTCGGATGCGCCGGAGACCGCCGCGATCGAGATCGCGCAGTTCTTCTCGGGCAACGAGATCGTCGGCTGATCCGTCAGCCGATAAGGTAACGAGACGCGGCGAAAGGACGTAGTGTGAACTGGCTCTGGCAGATCTTCGATCCCGCTACGATCGGGGCATTCTTCACCCAGTTCCGCGTTGAGATGGCCGAACCGACCTTTTGGGTCGCGGTCGGCAAGATCATCTGGATCAACATCCTCTTGTCCGGCGACAATGCGCTGGTGATCGCGCTTGCCTGTCGCGGCCTCAAGCCGCGGCATCGGCTGTGGGGCATGATCCTCGGTGCGGGCGCCGCGGTGCTGCTGCGGATCATCTTCACGGGCATCGTCGCGAGCCTGATGGAGTTGCCGTACCTCAAGCTGGTGGGCGGCCTCGCGCTGATCGTGATTGCGGCCAAGCTGCTGGTGCCGGAGCAAGAGGACGAGGACGGCGTCGAGTCGGCGTCGCATCTGTGGCAGGCCGTGCAGATCGTCGTCGTTGCCGACATCGTCATGAGCCTGGACAACGTCATTGCGGTGGCCGCGGCCGCCAATGGCAGCGTGCCCTTGCTGGTGCTCGGTCTTGCCATCAGCGTGCCCTTGATCGTCGCCGGCGCGGCGCTGATCATGGCGCTGCTCGCAAAGCTGCCGGTTCTGGTGTGGGCCGGCGCGGCGCTGCTCGGCTGGATCGCGGGCGAAGTGATCGCGACCGATCCCGGCATCGCGCCGAGGCTGCATGCGCTGTTCGACGGTCCGTTCGGCGCTTCGCTCGACAACATGCTCGGCGCCTTGCGCATCCCGCCGCAATTCGCCCATGGCGGCGGAGGCGGCGACTATCTCTGCGCAGCTCTCGGCGTCGTTGTCGTGCTGGTCGTCGGCTCCATCTGGCGCCGCCGCAGCATGAGCGCGGCCGCGCTCGAGTCCTCCGAACGCCACGTCAAGGCCTCGGCGGAGTAGATCTATCTTTTGAGCATGATCTCTTGGGAAAAGCGCTAGCGTCGGACGATCGAGCCGGCGCGGTTGATCAGGCGGGCGAGCGCGCGGAAGCGGCTGCCGACTCGATCCGCGACGAGATCGCCGAGGCGGTGCTCGAACACCAGCAACAGCTTGCGGCCCATGCTGCGGAAATGCGTCGCGGGCAAGACGCCCGGACGCGCCGCCGAGATCAGATGTGCGACGCGGAAGGCCGCGCCCAGCAGGCGGGCGCGTTCGAGCTGCGCCGGCGTCAGCAGCTCCTGCATGGCGACCGGCGGCTGGTTCTCCTCGCTGAGGCCCGCATAGCGATAGAACACGGACAACCCGACGAAGGCGCGCTCGGTGTGGGTGATCGCGCCGAAATTACCGTTGACGACGAGGCTCAGCGTCTGCTCGCCGCGATGGTCGGGATGCACGCGCCACCCGATGTCGGACAGCAGGCACGCGGCGTGGCGCAGGCGGCGGTCTTCTTCGGTCTCGCGCAGCTTCACCACGCGCGCGAGGCGGTCGGTCCAGGCGATCAGCTCGCGGGCGTGCTTTGCCGAACGCGACAGCAGCTGGTTCAGCTCCTCGGCCGCGCAGATCAGTCCGTCCTTGTTGCGCTCGGACTCCGGCAGCTTCTCGTGCAGCAGGCCCTCGCGCACGCCGAAGGTCGAGAACACGATGGTCTTCGGCTTCGCCACCCGGATGATGTGCTCGAGCACCAGCGCCGCATAGGTGAGGAGCGGACGCCGGGCATCGGCGACGATCTCGATGTCGGCGAGCATGCCGGCGGCCGCAAGCCGGCGGAGACGACGCGAGAAATCGAGCGCCTCGGCCGCCGAAATCGAATAGCCGTGCATCACCTGCAGCGGATAGCCGCTCTGGATGATGTGGATGCGCGCAAGCGCGCGCCAGGTGCCGCCGACCGCGTAGAAGCTGCGGCTGCTCCCCGCCTTGAGCTGCGGCACCCCATCGAGCGCTTCGCGCACGATGCGGTCGGCGCGTTTCAGGGATTTATGCGCGAGGTCCTGCAGCGCGAGGCCGCCGAGCGGCAGCGTCACGCCGCTGCGCACGGTGTTTTTGCGCACGTCGATCAGTTCGAGCGAGCCGCCGCCGAGGTCGCCGACGATGCCGTCAGGATGATGGATGCCGGAGATCACGCCAAGCGCCGACAGCCGCGCCTCGCGCGGGCCCGACAGGATCTCGATCTTCACCGCGCAGATGCGCTCGGCTTTCGCGATGAAGTCGGCGCCGTTGGAGGCATCACGGCAGGCGGCGGTCGCAATCGCAAACACCCGCCCGACCTGCATGACCCGGCACAGCGCATGGAAGCGCTTGAGCGAGGTCAGCGCCTTGTCGACGGCGTCGGGCGCAAGCAGTCCCGTGCTCTGCACTTCGCGCCCGAGGCCGCACAGCGTCTTCTCGTTGAAGATGGGAATGAGGCTCCGCGTCAGTCCCTCGTAGACGACGAGACGGACCGAGTTGGAGCCGATGTCGATGACCGCGACGCTCGAGCCGCGCTTGCGCGGCCGCTTCACGTCGACGATCCCGGATCAGGATTGATGACGTTCATTACGGCGCGTGAGGCGGCGCGGCGAGGATTCCTTGAGCGACTTACCACGGCCAGACAGACTCGGATTTGTCATGAAGTAGTTGTGGACGTTGAAAGGCTCCTCGCCCTTCGCGGTCTTCATACGCGTTGAGGACCCGTCCGGCAACAATTGCCAGCTCTGTTCATTGTCCTTGAGATTCGCGACCATGATCTGTTCGAGAACCTGCTGATGCACCGTGGGATTCTGCAGCGGACACAGCACCTCGACGCGGCGGTCGAGGTTGCGCGGCATCATGTCGGCTGAGGAGATATACACAGCCGCTTTCGCGCTCGGCAGGCCCTGGCCCATGCCGAAGCAGTAAATTCGGCCGTGTTCGAGGAATCGTCCGATGATCGACTTGACGCGGATGTTCTCCGACAAGCCGGGAATGCCGGGACGCAGGCAGCAGATACCGCGCACCACGAGTTCGACCTGCACGCCGGCCTGTGAGGCCTCGTAGAGCGCGTCGATGATGTCGGGGTCGACCAGCGCGTTCATTTTCATCCAGATCGCAGCAGGCCGGCCGTGCCGCGCATGCGCGGTCTCGCCCTGGATGTGCTCGATGATGCGCTTGCGCAAGGTCAGCGGAGACACCGCCATCTTTTCCAGATCGCTCGGCGCAGCGTAGCCGGTGATGAAGTTGAACACGCGCGCGGCGTCGCGGCCGATGGTCGGCTCCGAGGTGAAGTAGGAGAGGTCGGTGTAGATGCGCGCGGTCACCGGGTGGTAATTGCCGGTGCCGGTGTGGACGTAGGTCGTGAGGCTGCCGCCCTCGCGCCGCACCACCATCGAGAGTTTCGCGTGGGTCTTCAGTTCGAGGAAGCCGTAGACGACCTGCACGCCGGCGCGTTCGAGGTCGCGCGCCCAGCGGATGTTGGCCTCCTCGTCGAAGCGGGCCTTCAGCTCGATCAGCGCGGTGACGGATTTGCCGGCTTCGGCGGCTTCCACGAGCGCGCGCACGATCGGCGAGTTGCTGGAGGTGCGGTAGAGCGTCTGCTTGATGGCGACGACGTCGGGGTCGCGCGTCGCCTGCTGGAGAAACTGCACCACGACGTCGAAGGATTCGTAGGGGTGATGGACGACGAGGTCCTTCTGCCGGATCGCAGCGAAGATGTCGCCGCCTTGCTCGCGCACGCGCTCGGGATGGCGCGGCACGTAAGGGGTGAATTCGAGATCGGGCCGGTCAAGGCGGGTGAGCTGCGAGAGCTCGTTCATGGCGAGCACGCCATCGACCAGGAACACCTCGTCGTCGGCGGTCGACAGCGCGTGCTGCACGAAACTGCGCAGCTGCTCCGGCATCTTGGCGTCGATCTCGAGTCGGATCACCGAACCGCGGCGGCGGCGCTTCAGCGCGGTCTCGAACAGGCGGACGAGATCCTCGGCCTCTTCCTCGATTTCGAGTTCGGAGTCGCGGAGGACGCGGAAGGCGCCCTGGCCGTGAAGATTGTAGCCGGGGAACAGGCGGTTGATGAACAGCGCGGTGGCCTGCTCCAGCGAGATCAGCCGGACGACCTTGCCGTCAGCCGGCAGACGGATGAAGCGGTCGATCTTGCCGGGCATGCGGATCAGCGCGTTCATCTGCTTGCCGTCGGCGGCGCGCGTGAGCTGGAGCGCGATGGTGAAGCCGAGGCTCGGAATGAACGGGAAGGGGTGGGCCGGGTCGATCGCGAGCGGCGTCAGCAGCGGGAACACGTTGCTGAGGAAGTAGTCCTCGACCCAGGTTCGTTCCGCCTTGGTGACCTCCTTGCCCTCGACCAGCACGATACCCTCGTCGGCGAGCGTGCCGCGCAGGTCGCGCCAGATTGCCTGCTGGTCGGAGGCAAGCTGCGAGACGGTCCGGTTGATGAGCGCGAGCTGCTCGGACGGGGTCAGACCGTCGGGGCTGCGCTCAGCAATACCCTCGCGCACCTGGGCCTTGATGCCGGCGACGCGGACCATGAAGAACTCGTCGAGGTTATTCGCTGAAATCGACAGGAATCGCACCCTCTCCAGCATGGGGTGGCTGGGATTGACCGATTCCTCCAGGACGCGGCGGTTGAAGTGCAGCCAGGAAAGCTCGCGATTGATGAACCGCTCGGGGCTCGATGCGATCGCCGGCGGGCCTTCGGCTTCCGGGGCTTTTTCTTTAACTTCAACAGCTTGCGCAGAATCCATCAGAAGTCGGTCCATCCAGTTCGCCCCAATTTGCGACTTACGCGCAAAACCCGCGGGAGCATGTGTTAGAGCGATGACGTTTCGATGACATTGATGTTCCGCCGCCCGGCCGCGTCAACCCGCCTTGGTCAGACATCCCGGAGCAGCTCGGCCGCCAGGGCCCGGGTGACGGGGCGGCCGAGGCGCAAGGCCTCGCTGTCCAGCAGGTCCACAGCCCGTCGGGCGGCGGCCGAGGACCGCTCCAGGCGAGTGGCGAGGTAGCTGACCACGCTCTCGTCCACCGCGAGCTGGCGGTCGGCGCAGAACTTGACGATCAGGCCGCGGAAGAGCTGGTCGTCGGGCGGCAGCAGCGAGACAACGGGGACGGCGCGGAGCCGCGAGCGCAGGTCGGCGAGCTCGATCTCGAGAGACGCGGGCACCTCGCGTCCGGTGAAGAGGACGTAGGCGCCGTCCTCGCGGGCCAGATTCATCAGATGGAACAGGGCGCGCTCGTCGAATTCCCTGGCTTTGGGATCCTCGACCACCAGCGCGCCGGTGGCGAGCGCAGCCGGGACGGCCTCGGCGGTCAGCCCATTGGCCGTGGTCGAGCGGGCGCCTGAAGCCTCGGCCCAGATCGCGGCGAGATGGCTCTTGCCGCTTCCTTCCGGGCCGGCCAGCCACATGATTCGGTTCGGCCATTCCGGCCAGGCGTCGATGAGGGCAAGACCGGCGGCGTTGACGGGGCCTTCGAGGAAATTGTCCCGGCTCAGGCTCTCCGCATGCGGAAGCGAAAACGCCAACTGTCGGGGATGAACGCGGCTTGGCACGCTTGCTTTGCTCCGTGCCGGCGTGCCGGCTTCGTTTGACGAGATGCGACCTAATCGAGCGGGAGTTGGCCTTTTACGGGGCCGCTCCCAACTCACTTGGCCTCGATCGTGCTCATGTGCCGCAACCATTCGACAAGATAGAGCGACACGGAGGAGAGCGTGAAGACCGTGACGAGGCCCATCAGGATTATATCATAAGGACCGGGTTTGAAGCCGAAGGCGAGGGCGGCCAGCACCAGCGCCGCGAACGCCACTTGGGCCACAGTGTTGAGCTTGGATACCTTTGAGGGCTTCATCTCCACAGGTCGGTCGAACAGCCACGATATGATCACGGCGGCGACGATCATGATGTCGCGCGAGACCACCAGGATGACGATCCAGCGCGGAATCGCGCCCCAGATGCCGAGCGCCATGTAGATCGAGACCAGCAGCGCCTTGTCGGCGAGCGGGTCGAGCAAGGCGCCGAGCTCGCTCGTCATGTTGAAGCGCTTGGCAAGGAAGCCGTCGACCGCGTCGCTGATACCGGCGATCAGGAATACGGCGAACGCCACCTCCATTTGGCTCGACACGATGGCCCAGACGATGATCGGGACCAGCATGATGCGGCCCAAAGTAATGATGTTCGGTATACTCACACGGCGCTTCCCGGCACCCGGCCTGACCTCGAATTCGGCCCTTTGGAGGCTGAACCGGTTGATATCTCTACATAGTATACGGCGGCGCGCCATGCGAGCCATTGCGCGTCCCCGGAATTCGACGTAACCAGCCGCAAACCCACTGGAAATCGGGCATGACCGACCGCAAAAACGGCCTCACTTACGCCGATTCAGGCGTCGATATCGATGCGGGCAACCGCTTGGTCGACCTGATCAAGCCGATGGTGCGCGCCACCGCACGGCCCGGCGCCGACGCCGAAATCGGCGGATTCGGCGGCCTGTTCGATCTCAAGGCGGCCGGTTTCAAGGATCCCATCCTGGTGGCCGCGACCGATGGCGTCGGCACCAAGGTCAAGATCGCGATCGAGACCGGCCTGCATGGCGGGATCGGCATCGACCTCGTCGCCATGAGTGTCAACGACCTCGTGGTGCAGGGCGCCGAGCCGCTGTTCTTCCTCGACTATTTTGCCTGCGGGAAGCTCGATCCGGAGGCGACCGCGTCGATCGTCGCCGGTGTCGCCGAAGGCTGCCGCGAATCCGGCTGCGCCCTGATCGGTGGCGAGACGGCCGAGATGCCCGGCCTCTACAAAGACGGCGACTACGACCTCGGCGGCTTTGCCGTCGGCGCCGCGGAGCGGGGCACGCTCTTGCCGCGCAAGGACATCGCCGCCGGCGATGCCGTGATCGGGCTCGCTTCGTCGGGCGTGCACTCCAACGGTTTCTCGCTGGTGCGCAAGATCGTGGAACAATCCGGCCTCGGCTTCGGGGCGCAGGCGCCGTTTGCGCCCGTCATGACGCTGGGCGGCGCGTTGCTGACGCCGACGCGTCTCTACGTCAAATCCTGCCTGCGCGCGATCCGCGACACCGGCGCGGTGAAGGGGCTTGCCCACATCACCGGCGGCGGCTTTACCGACAACATTCCGCGCGTGCTGCCGAAGCATCTCGGCGTCGGTATCGATCTGGCGCGCCTGCCAGTGCTGCCGGTGTTCAAATGGCTGGCCGCGCAGGCCGGCATCGCCGAGCTCGAAATGCTGCGGACCTTCAATTGTGGGATCGGCATGATCGCGATTGTCGAGCCGGACAAGGTCGAAGAGGTCGTGGAGATCTTCACTGACGCCGGTGAGACCGTGGCACAGCTCGGTAGCGTGATCCTGGCCGAGGGCGAGCACCGCGTCGTCTATAACGGCCATCTCGACCTGGCGCTGTAATGACCGGCGCTGTAATGAAACGCCGCGTCGCCATCCTGATTTCCGGCCGTGGCTCCAACATGGCTGCGCTGATCAAGGGCGCGGCCGCGCCGGATTTTCCGGCGGAGATTTCGCTCGTCATCTCGAACAAGGCCGATGCGCTGGGGCTGGAAAGGGCCAAAGCGAGCGGCGTGAAGACGCTGGTGATCGAAAGCAAGCCGTTCGGCAAGGACCGCGCCGGCTTCGAGAAGGTGCTGCAAGCAGCACTCGATCAGCACGGCATCGAGCTGATTTGCCTCGGCGGCTTCATGCGCCTGTTCACGGCCGAATTCACCAAGGCGTGGTACGGGCGGATGCTCAACATTCATCCCTCGCTGCTGCCGTCCTTCCCCGGTCTCGACCCGCACGGCCAGGCCTTGCGCGCCGGCGTCAAGCTGTCCGGCGCGACGGTGCACTTCGTGATCCCCGAGACCGACGCCGGCCCAATCGTGATGCAGGGCGCGGTTCCCGTCAGCGACCACGACACGGCGGACACGCTGTCGGAGCGTATCCTTGAAGTCGAGCACCGCATCTATCCCGCAGCACTGAGCCTGCTCGCGACCGGCAAGGTCCAGATCGAGGGCGATGTGTGCAAGACCGCGGGCAGCGGGCCGTCGGAGAATTTTCTGGTTTCGCCGTTGGTGCGGTGAAGCGCCGTCGCACTCGGAATACTTCTCATTCCAAACAAAAACCCCCGGCAGAGCCGGGGGCAACGTCATGATCTCTTGCGCAGACCGCGAGAGAAATCAGGAAACCTTGAGGTTCTCCGCGGATGCCTTGCCGCGGTTCTCCACGAGATCGTATTCAACCACCTGATTTTCATTGAGGGTCGAGAGTCCGGCGCGCTCGACGGCGGAGATGTGGACGAAGACGTCCTTGTCACTGCCGTTCGGCTTGATGAACCCATAGCCCTTGGTCGGGTTGAACCATTTGACGGTGCCCTTTTGCGGCATCCTCAGTCTCCTCCGCTAGATACAAAAACGACGCGGCCGCTTTTCGCGTGCCACGCCACAAACGGGCTTCCGGTAGTCTGTTCGAGTCTTGAGTCTCAATGTCGCGAAACGCACAGTCGAGCGGCCAATTCCGATTGTGTCCGATATTGCAACATGAAAATCGCCCGTTAGCAAGCCGCGCGCGAATTTCAAGACTTCGACCCGAGTGCCCGTCCGCAATTTGCGACCTGTGGCCGCGGAACCACAATCGGAAGCAATGCCTTTGCCGGGACGCGCCAGCCGGTTGACCCTCAGTAACAGTTCGGAACAAATCGCGGCACGCGTGCGCCGCTCCTGTTGCTTTTTTGCGCGCCGCCCTTTGCTTCAGGACTTGTCGCCATGTGCTGCATTTCGCAGCCCTCAGAGACACGGCAGGCGATCAGGCTGAACCGCGTCCGCTGGATCGCGGCTGCCGTGGCGTTTGCTCTCATCATGGTACTGTCGACGACATCAGGCTTTGCGCAGAGTCCCACGCCCACGCCGACCCCGACACCGACGCCGTCACCGACGCCGATTCCGATGCCAATTCCGATGCCGACCGCGACCAATTACGACCAGTCGGCCGGCAACAGCTCGCTCAATCTCGGCTCGAATTTCCTGGAGCGGCTCGGAAACCAGGCATCTGGCGGCGTCAACCGGGCGTTTCGGACCAATCCCGGCGGCGGCGGCGCGTCGGCGAGCACGGAAGACCCGCGCTACCGCACCTGGTTCGAGGGTTATGGCATCTCGGTCCGGACGGATGCGCAAGGAGACTTTGTCGGCGACAAGCGCAAGACGTTTGGCGGTGTCGCAGGCTTTGGCGCGCGGCTCGCGCCGGGTGTCAATCTCGGCTTCTCCGTCGACCAGAGCCACACCGATATCGACGTGCCGCTCGCACTTCAGTCCGCCACGCTGGATCTGACGCAACTCGGCTTCAGCGGCTCGGTCGACAAGGGCCCCTGGACCTGGGCCTTCGCGGTGGTGCACGGCTTTGGCAAGGTCCGCTCCAGCCGGGATACTGGCCTGGGACTTGCGACCGCGGGTTATCGCGCCGCAATCGACGGCGCGCTGACCGAGATCAGCTATTACTGGACCAAGGACCAGATGCGCATCGTGCCCAAGGGCGCACTGGAATATGTCCGCGCCACCAGCGTCGCGTTCCAGGAGGTTGGCGGCCTCGATCCACTCAATGTCGGCTCGACGGCGCTCTCGCGCGCGCGCGTCATGATCGGAGCCGAGATCGGGCGCTACTTCATCTTCGACCAGAAGATCCTGGACCTGTCCGCCTACGGCAAGTTCGTCGACAATTTCTATCAGAACCTGGGATCGGTGCAGGTCAGCCTCGGGACCCAGAGCATCGTCGTGCCCGGCATCGGCGAGAGCCGCTACGGTACGGATGCAGGCGCCTCGGCCTCGCTCAGCCTGACCAACACGGCGCGGCTCTACGTCAACTACGACGGCAAGTTCCGCAACGAGCTGACGTCGCACCAGGGCACGGTCGGCTTCGAATATCGGTGGTGAAGCGAAGCCTGCCCGCGTCGGCCAGAGGAGGATCCGGAAAACTGCGAAGCGGTTTTACGAAAGCATCATGCTCGAGCTTTAAGTCGGCATTGCCGCGACATAACCCGTCAATCCAAAGGCCGCGCGCGCGGCCGTCATCATCGGCGCCAGCGCGTTCGGGTGGATGAACTCGTCGCGGAAACAGGGATGGATCTTGGGATCGAAGATTTTCTTCAGCCAATCGACCACGATCTTGTGGCGCTCGGAGGCGCGGAACTCCTTATGATAGGTGAGCCAGAGATCGGCGTGGTGGCTGACGCCGAGATCGACGGCAACCAGCGGGGCGCCGAGCGCGATCGAAACCGTCGGCAGGAATCCGATGCCGGCGCCGCGCTCCACCGCATAGAGCACGCCGACCGAGGAGTTGGTCTTGATCCCGACGATGCCCTCGAGCGACTTCAGTCCGAGCACGCGGGCGTAGGCGCCGTCGTCGACCTGCGGAGCGCTCTGCTTGATGATGCGGTGGTTCTTCAGCTCGGCCAGGGTCGCGGGCACGCCGTAGAGGTTTTCGTACTCCTTGGAGACGAAGGGATAGATGTGCAGGCGGCCGAGCTTGGCGACGATCAGATCGGGATTGGTCGGCGGCTCGAGCTGGATCGCGATATCGGATTCGAGCCGCGCGACGTCGGCCTGTTCCATCGCGCAGCGCAGGTCGACGGTGATCTTGCGATAGGTTTTCTGGAAATCGATCAGTCGCGGCAGAATCCAGAAATTTCCGGGGCCTTCCGTCACCGCGACGCGCACGGTGCCTGACATATCGTTCGACGATCGCGAAGCACGCCGGAACACATTGAAGGCATGACGCTCCATGTGCGCGACGTCGGCGATCATCGCGCTGCCTTCGTCGCTGAGCGTGAGCCCGCTCTGGTCGCGCAGGAACAGCTTGCAGTCGATGCTCTCTTCGAGCCGGTCGATCCTGCGCATCAGGGTGGTGGAGGTGAGCCCGAGCTCCTCGGCGGCGTTGCGGAAGCTTTTATATTTTGCGCAAGCTAAAAACAGTTTCAAATCGTCCCAGGACATGTCCAGGGTTTCTTCACGGTGCTGCATCACCGCAGCACCCCGGTGCAATAACTGCTGCATACGCCTGATCCCCAGCCGCTAAGCTCATCGCCATAGCGGGGCACGAAAGCCGCGAACGATAGAGGGGCGACATGAGTATGGAAAGGGGCTCGTTTGCCGCAAGGCATGATTTCGACGCGCTGCCGCTCAGTCCGGATGTCGACGTCCGTCGCGCCAAATTTTCCGAAATCGCCGCGCTTTCGCAGTTGGCGCACCGGCTGGTGCCGGGCGTTCGGATCGGGGCGACTGAGCTTGCAAAATATTTCGCCTTCGATCCCGAGAGCATCCTGACTTTCAGCCGGAAGGGCAACCTTGTCGGCGGCATGGCCTTCCTGTTTCTCAACGATCGCGGGCATGATGCGTTGCTGCTCGACGAGATCTGCCTCACCGCGCCGGAGACGCGCTATCTCGCGTCCGCGAAGGAAGACGTTTCCGCTATCTACATCTGGGCGATCGCGGCGACGGGGCGCGGCGTCGCCGGTCTCGGCAAGGCCGCGGCTCATCTTAGACAGCTAAGGTTTCGCAACGCGGATTGCTATGCGCAGCCGTCAACCGTGGCCGGCCGCGACATCATGAAAGCGACAGGCTTCGAGCCTGTTCCAAGCTTCCAACCCGACCTCTGGTGCTACGAGCGGCCCTGGCATCGGCAGCCGATGCGCATGCCGAGCGCGATCATCCAAGCAAGGAGTTTTGCAGATGCACGGTACTAGGATTCCTCTCGCCAAGCCCGATTCCCGCGCCATCACCATTCGCCTCGCGCGCGATCTCACCGATCTCATGCTGGTCACCTCGATCCGCTCAGCCGTCTATCTCGCCGAGCAGGATTGCCCGTTCGATGAAGAGTTCGACGGCAACGACATGGTTGCCGCGCATTTCATCGGCTATGTCGGCAACGAGCCTGCGGGCTGTCTGCGGGTGCGGTTCTTCGGCGATTTCGCCAAGGTGGAACGGCTTGCGGTGCGGCACCAATACCGGCGGTCGCGCGTCTCGTTCAAGCTGGTACAAGCGAGCGTCGACTATGTGAAGCGCAAGGGCTTTCGCAAGATCTACGGCCAGGCGCAGGACCGGCTGGTCGATTTCTGGGCCCATTTCGGCGCCAAGCCGCTTGGTCACAATCGCAAGATCACATTTTCCGACTTCTCCTACACAGAAATGCTGCTGGAGATCGAACCGGGTCCGGATGCCATTACGCTGGACAGCGATCCTTACGTGATCATCCGCCCCGAGGGCGATTGGGACCGGCCGGGCGTGCTCGACGCCTCGGCAGGACGGGCTGTGACGTCGCCGCTGCGGGACGTCGCGCTCGCTGGCCGTTGAAACTGGTGCAGCTGCGCGCAAAACCATGCTGGTTTCCATCACAGACGATCCGCCGATCCTGGTCTGCGCGGATCTCCAGGTCGAATATCTGACCCCCGGACGTCGCCACGTCATCCTCGACGGCGATGCCGCAACGGCGCGCTGCGTGGAACTGCTGACGTTCTGGCGCGACAATCTCTGGCCGGTGATGCATCTGAAGCGCATCGCGCAGGCGGCCTGGTTCAATCCGGCATCCAAGCTGACCGATTGGATCGCGAAGGCGAAGCCGCGGCCGGGAGAAATGACCTTCGAGCACCCGCTGCCGTCGGCCTACAGTTCGGCGCGGTTTGTGGACTACATGTCCAATATCCGCAATGTCCGTTGCGTGCTCGCGGGCTTTTCCCTGGACGAAACCGTCCTGGCCACCGCTATTGACGGGTTTCACCGCAGTCATCGCTTCCAGGTGGTGGCCGACGCGGTGGCCTGCCGGCAGCCGGGGACTGGCGATGCTGCCGCCTACAAGCATGCGGTAGTGAATGTGATCGGGAATTTTGCTACAATCCAGTCCAGCGCCGAACTGATCAGAACCAGCGGCGCCGTTGCGGTGTAGGCGGCCGCGATCGACGGATGGAGTGGGACATTGTCACGGGGAGATCAGCTCGAGGAGCTGGCAAGCGACCTGTCGCGTGCCGCCGAGGCGGCACGCCGTCTTGGTCTGCCAACGACGGTGTATCTGCTCTCGATGGCGCTGGTGGAGGTGCGGGAGGCCGCTGCCGCCGATAGCGATGGGAATGACGACGGTGCGGCGTGACAGCTGCCCGATGTGCGGCTTTGTGCAACGCAGCTGAGCGCTTCCTGCCGACGAATTGACGTTGCAAGTTTTGCGCGGTGGCAATAGCCAAGGAGCTGGATCATCGAGTGATGACGCTGGCCGCGCCGGCGACGTGACGCTTTCAAGGATTCCTGCAAATGTCCATGCTGCCCAATTCGCAAGAGGCCCGGGATGTGGCCTACCAGCTCCATCCCTACACCAACGCGCGCGCCCATCAGCAGGCCGGTCCCCTGGTGATCGAACGCGGCGAGGGGCCTTACGTGTTCGATGCGTCAGGCAAGCGCTATTTCGAGGCGATGGCAGGCCTGTGGAGCGTCGGACTCGGCTTCAACGAGAAGCGGCTGGTCGACGCCGCGCACAAGCAGATGCTGGCGCTGCCGTTCTATCACACGTTCTCCGCCAAATCGCACGGGCCCTCGATCGATCTCGCCGAGAAGCTGGTCGCGCTCGCGCCTGTTACGATGAGCAAGGTGTTCTTCACCAATTCCGGCTCGGAGGCCAACGACACTGTTCTGAAGTTGATTGCCTATCGTTCCAATGCGCTCGGCCAGCCACAGCGCAAGAAGGTGATCAGCCGGATGCGCGCCTATCACGGCGTCACCATCGCGTCCGCCAGCCTCACCGGGCTGCCGAACAACCACCGCTCTTTCGACTTGCCGCTCCCGAACATCCTGCACACGGGCTCGCCGCATTTCTACAAGGATGGCGCGCCCGGGGAGAGCGAGGAAGCGTTCGCGACGCGGCGGGCCGAGGAACTCGATGCGCTGATCCAGAAGGAAGGCCCGGACACGATCGCTGCGTTCTTCGGCGAGCCGGTGATGGGCGCGGGCGGCGTCATCGTGCCGCCGGCGACCTATTGGGACAAGATCCAGAAGGTGCTGAACAAGTACGACATCCTGTTGGTCGCCGACGAGGTCATCTGCGGCTTCGGCCGCACCGGCAAGATGTTCGGCTGCGAAACCTACGGCATCAAGCCCGACGCCATCGTGGTCTCCAAGCAGATCACCTCGAGCTATTTCCCGCTGTCGGCCATCATGATGAACGATCGCATGTTCGAACCGATCGCCGACGAGAGCAACAAGATCGGCGTGCTCGGCCACGGCTTCACCGCGGGCGGCCATCCGGTCGGCTCGGCGATTGCGCTCGAGAATTTGAAGATCATCGAGGAGCGGGGCCTGGTTGCGCACGCCGCCGAGCTCGGTGGCTACATGCAAGGCAAGCTGCGTGAACTCACCAGCCATCCACTGGTGGGCGAGGTCCGCGGTGTCGGCATGATCGCTGCGATCGAACTGGTGCTGGACAAGGCGCGCAAGACCGCAGCGGCAACGCCGGGCGCCGTCGGCGGCATGGCCAGCCGCATGCTGCAGGAGCGCGGCGTTATCTCGCGCAACATGCTCGATGCCATTGCCATCTGCCCGCCGCTGATCGTCACCAAGACTCAGATCGACGAGCTGGTCGCGGCGATTTCAGGTGTGCTGGACGACATGAAGCCGGAAGTGGCGAAGCTGACGCCGGCGTAGGGACGGCGCTTCACGCGTGAGCGTAGCGCTCTATCACACCCCCGGTGTCGTCCTGGCCTAGTGCGCAATTGCGCACTAGGCCAGGACGACATCGGGAGGCATCGGGGCTATTCCGCTCGCTGAACCCCGATCACGCGGCCTTTCTCGACCGCCAGCGCCAGCTCGCCGCGCTTCAGTTTCAGGGCGGCCTCGCCGAACAGCTCGCGGCGCCAGCCGCGTAGCGCCGGCACGTCGGCCTCGTCGTCGGCCGCAATCTCCTCGAGATCGTCGACGGTCGCAATCACCTTGCTGGCGACCGCATGGCGCTCCGCGGTCATGCGCAGCAACACCTTCAACAGTTCGACGATCGCGGCGCCATTGTTATTGTTGCGCGGCTTTTCCAGCTTCGGCAGCGTGGCGTGATCGCGCGCCAGCCCGCGCTCGACAGCGGCGACGATGTCGGCGCCCCATTTGGATTTCTCAAAACCCTTCGGCACGGAGCGCAGGTTTGCGAGCTTCTCGATCGTGTTCGGCGCATGGGTCGCGATGTCGCTGACGGCCTCGTCGCGCAGCACGCGGCCTCGCGGCACGTCGCGGCTCTGCGCCTCCTGCTCGCGCCAGGCGGCGACCTCCATTAGGACCGCAAGGTCCTTGGGCTTGCGCACCCGCGTCTTGAGCCGTTCCCAGGCGCGCTCGGGATGGAAGTCGTAGGTCTTGGGCGAGGTCAGGACTTCCATCTCGATCGAGACCCATTCGCTGCGCCGGCGCTTTTTAAGGTCGGCATCGAGCGCTGCGAACACGTCGCGCAGATGCGTGACGTCGGACACGGCGTAGTGCATCTGCTCCTTGGTCAGCGGCCGGCGCGACCAGTCGGTGAAGCGGTGGGTCTTGTCCGGGCGGTGTCCGGTGACCTTCTCGACCAGGGCGTCGTAGGCGATGCTGTCGCCGTAGCCGAGCACCATGGCCGCGACCTGGGTATCGAACACCGGGTGCGGGATGATACCCGCCTGGTGCCAGATGATCTCGATGTCCTGGCGGGCGGCGTGGAACACCTTCAACACGCCCTCGTTGCCCATCAGCTCGAAGAACGGCTTGAGGTCGATGCCCTCGGCCAGGGTGTCGATGACGATTGCTTCCTCGGCGCTGGCCATCTGCACCACGCACAGCAGCGGGTAATAGGTGGTCTCGCGCAGGAACTCGGTATCGACGGTAATGACGGGGTGCTTGGCCAGCCGGCTGCAGGCAGCCGCAAGGTCAGCGGTGGTGGTAATCAAATCCATGAACGGCCCATGACAAGTCCATCAGCCGTTCTGCCGAAAGCGCTGTGATGTCAAGGGGCTCGAAGCGAATTCGAGCCTTGCATTTGGACCGGAATCGCATTTTCCGACGAAAATCCTATTCGTAGCGGACCCGCCGGGAGGGTTTGCGCGCGCAGGGCAGTGCCACCACGACCACGCACATGGCGACCAGCGCCAGCCCCAGGAACTCGAAAACCAACAGATCCACGGCAAAATCCCCCAGCAACATTGCTAAACTTGTCGGGGGCGAATTGAGGGTCTGTTAATTCTCGTGGTTACCGGCGGCGGGTCGGGCCGGATGGTGGACGGGGGGTTAACGGCCGCGGCATGCTATGCAGGCGTCACGGCATCCGGCGTCAGGTCATGAGCTTCGGCAGGGCGGTCGCCAAGGCGTCCACGGCGGCGCGAACTTTCGGCGGCATCCGGGACGAGCGTGGCCAGAGCGCGTGACAGTCGTAGAGAAATCCCGGCTGACCGCTCAACAGAGTGACGAGTCTACCGGCGCGCAGGCGTTCGCGGACTAGCCAGTATGGCAGCCAGGCCAGTCCCATCCCCTGTGACGCGGCGTCCGCGATCGCGTCGAGATCGTCGAGCCTGAGCCTTCCCGCCGGCACGATTTCGCTCGGAGGCTGGCCCTCGCGGGGAAACAGCCACGGCCGGACGCGTCCGGAGCGGCGATAGATGATCGCCTGATGCTGGGCAAGATCGTCGAGCGATTTCGGCTTGCCGTTGGCGCGCAAGTACGAGCGCGTGCCGCACACCACCATGCGCTGGCTTGCGATGCGCCGCGTCATCAGGCCGGATTGATCGTGTAGATCGCCGGTCCGGATCGCAAGATCATAGCGGCCCTCGATGATGTCAGCGATCGGGTCGCCGAACGAGAGATCGAGCTCCAGATGGGGATATCGTCGCGCGAGCTTCATCAGCAAGGGGGCGATGCAGTGCCGGCCCAGCAGGGCGGGCATGGTCACGCGGAGCCGGCCACGCGGCTCGGACAATTCATCGGAAGCGACGGCGTCGGCGGCCACGGCTTCAGCGAGCACAGTGCGGCAGCGCTCGTAGTAGGCTTGGCCAGTCTCGGTCAGGCTCTGGCGCCGTGTGGTGCGGTTGAGGAGGCGGACGCCCAGGCGCTCCTCGAGGAAACGAACGTGCTTGCCGACCATTGGCCCCGACATTTCGAGCGCATCGGCGGCAGCGGCGAACGAGCCCACATCCACCGCCTTGACGAAGACGGCCATGCTGGTCAGGCGGTCCATGATTGCAAACTCCTGGTTTCGACTGTTCACCTCTCCGCACGCTTTATCCGGCGCCGCCCGGTTGGCATAGGTCCATTGAATTCAATTATTTTGGAGTGTGTTCATGGCGCGCGTCGTTCGCTTCCGCAGACATGGTGGCCCCGAGGTGCTGCGCATCGAGACCGTCGACGTCGCGCCGCCAGGGAGGCGCGAGGTGCAGATCAGGGTCAAGGCCCTCGGGCTCAATCGCGCGGAAGCGCTCTTGCGGAAGGGGACCTATATCGAGACCGCGACCTTTCCGTCCGGCCTCGGTCTCGAGGCCGCCGGCATCGTCGAGGCGATCGGCGAAGGCGTGAGCGGCTTCTCGCCGGGCGAGGTCGTCAGCATCGTGCCGCCCGTGTCGATGGTGCGATGGCCGGCTTATGGCGAGCTCGTCACGTTTCCGGCGGAGTTCGTCGTTAAGCACCCGCCCGAGCTCGGCTTCGACGCCGCGGCCGCGGTATGGATGCAATATCTGACGGCGTTCGGCGCTCTGGTCGATATTGCTGGGCTGGAGCGAGGGGAGTCCGTAGTCATCACCGCGGCGTCGAGTAGCGTCGGGCTTGCAGCGATTCAGATCGCGAACCGGATCGGTGCGATCCCGATTGCAGTGACGCGAACCTCGATCAAGCGGCAGGCCCTGCGCGATGCTGGCGCCGCCGACGTTATCGCCTCCGTGGAAGAGGACATCCGGTCACGGCTGCAGGACATTGTCGGCTCAAACGGCGTTCGCGTGGTGTTCGACGCGGTCGGCGGTCCCATATTTGGGCCGCTCACCGCCGCGATGTCGCCGGGTGGCGTTCTCATCGAATATGGCGGCCTGAGCCCAGAGCCAACGCCGTTTCCGCTGGTCAACGTCCTGACCAAGAGCCTGACGCTGCGCGGCTATCTCGTGCACGAGATCATCCGCGACCCCGCGCGGCTTGCTAACGCGAAGACCTTCATCCTCGACGGGCTGCGGGACGGTGCATTGCAACCGATCATCGCCAAAACGTTTCAGTTTGAGGAGATCGTCGAAGCGCATCGCTTTCTGGAGTCAAACGAGCAGTTCGGCAAGATCGTGGTAACGATCTGAGCGAATGATCGTCTTGAACAAACGGTTTCGGCACCCCGGCATCTGGATTATGCCTTCGGCTCGTCCACCGTGCGCACCGAGCTTGCCTCACGTCCCGCAGAACGTCTGCAGCACCCGCTGCTCCGGCAGCGGCGGATCGGCGTAGGCTGCATAGCCCGGCTGGCCCTCGAACGGTTTAGCCAGCACCTTCACGAATTCCTCGAACGGCGTGTAGTCGTCATCGTTGACCGCGGCCTGGATCACGGCCTCGACGCGGTGGTTGCGCGGGATGAACATCGGGTTGACGGCGTGCATGGCGGCTTGCCGTTCGGCTGCGGTTTGCGGCTCCAGCGCCGTGCGCTCGTGCCAGCGCCTGGCCCACTCGTCGAACGCCGCGGGGTCCATGAATTGCGCGCGTGCATCGTCAGCAGCCGGATCGCCAGCGGCGTCGCCGAGTTTGCGGAAGGTGAGGGTGAAGTCGGCCTGGTTCTTGGCCATGGCGTCCAGCAGGTCCTGGATCAGCGCGTCGTCGCCGTCGCGCTCCGTGAACAGGCCGATTTTCTTGCGCAGGCCCGCCTGATAGGCGTCGCTGAACGTGTCGGAGAAGGCGCCAAGAATGTCCTGGGCCTCGGCGACCGCCTTTTCCTGATCGTCGGAAAACAGCGGCAGCAGGCATTCGGCAAGCCGGGTCAGATTCCACAGCGCGATGCGCGGCTGGTTGGCATAGGCGTAGCGGCCCATCTCGTCGATCGAGGAAAACACTTGCGACGGATTGTAGGCGTCCATGAAGGCGCACGGACCGTAATCGATGGTCTCGCCTGATATCGATGAGTTGTCGGTGTTCATCACGCCGTGGATGAAGCCGACTAGCAGCCAGCGTGCGACCAGATCGGCCTGGCGTGCGACGACGCCACCGAGCAGCGCGTGATAGGGCCGCTCGGCGCCGAGCACCTCCGGATAGTGCCTAGCGATGACGTGGTCGGCGAGCCGGCGAATGGCATCGGTGTCGCGGCGGACGGCGAAGAACTGGAAGGTGCCGACGCGGATATGGCTCGAGGCGACGCGGGTCAGCACCGCGCCGGGCAGCGCGGTCTCGCGGATGACGTGCTCGCCGGTGACGACGGCAGCGAGTGAGCGCGTGGTGGGGATGCCCAATGCGAACATCGCCTCGCTGACGATGTATTCGCGCAGCACCGGCCCGAGCGCGGCACGGCCGTCGCCGCGGCGGGAGAATGGGGTGGGACCGGAGCCCTTGAGCTGGATGTCGCGGCGGATGCCGTCCTTGTCGATGACCTCGCCGAGCAGGACCGCCCGTCCGTCGCCCAGCTGCGGAACGAATTGCCCGAACTGGTGGCCGGCATAGGCCATGGCGATCGGATCGGCGCCGGCGGGAACCGTCTTGCCGGCCAGGATTTCGGCGCCCTCAGGGGTTTCCAGCACATCAGGATCCAGCCCGAGCTGGACCGCCAGCGGCCGGTTCAGCTTGATCAGCCGGGGCGCTGCCACCGGCGTCGGTGCGACCCGGGCGAAAAAGCTGTCCGGCAGCGCCGAATAGGAGTTCTGGAACGGGAAATGGACTGTCATGGCCTCAAGATAGGCGTGGAACGCCTGATGGCAAAGGCTTGAGCCGAGATTGGGCAAAAATGGCCACTTCCAGCCGAAAACGGGCCGTTCCCTTGGTTGCCGCCCCCGTCCTGCCGAGGTAAACCCTGCCGCAACTTTGAACCTGCCGTTTCGGCGGTTCGATTCGATCCTCCGACATTGAATTTGGGACGACCATGCATCGCTACCGGTCACATACATGCGGCGCGCTCCGCGAGAGCAACATCGGCGAGACGGTCCGCCTTTCAGGCTGGGTCCATCGCGTTCGCGACCATGGCGGCGTGCTGTTCATCGACCTGCGCGACCATTACGGCCTGACCCAGTGCGTGGTCGATCCGGACTCGCCGGCGTTCTCGCAGGCCGAAAAGCTGCGTTCGGAATTCGTGGTGCGGATGGACGGTAAGGCCCGTCGCCGCCCCGAAGGCACCGACAATGACGATCTGCCGACTGGCAAGATCGAGATCTATGTCAGCGAGATCGAGGTGCTGGGCCCGGCCGGCGACCTGCCGCTGCCGGTGTTCGGCGACCAGGAATATCCTGAAGACGTCCGTCTGAAGTACCGCTTCCTCGATCTGCGTCGCGAGAAGCTGCACCAGAACATCATGACGCGCGTCGAAATCATCAAGTCGATGCGTCGGCGCATGGAGGGGCAGGGCTTCTTCGAGTTCAACACGCCGATCCTGACCGCGTCCTCGCCGGAGGGCGCGCGCGACTTCCTGGTGCCGTCGCGCATTCATCCCGGCAAGTTCTATGCCCTGCCGCAGGCGCCGCAGCAGTACAAGCAGCTCTTGATGATGTCGGGCTTCGATCGCTACTTCCAGATCGCGCCCTGCTTCCGCGACGAGGATCCACGCGCGGATCGTCTGCCGGGCGAGTTCTACCAGCTCGACGTCGAGATGAGCTTTGTCACGCAGGACGATGTCTTCGCCGCGATGGAGCCTGTCATCACGGGTGTGTTCGAGGAGTTTGCCAAGGGCAAGCCGGTGACCAAGGGCTGGCGCCGGATTCCGTTCGCGGAAGCCTTGCGCAAATACGGCAGCGACAAGCCGGACCTGCGCAACCCGATCGAGATGCAGGACGTCTCCGAACACTTCCGCGGCTCCGGCTTCAAGGTGTTCGCGCGCATGTTGGAGGACCCCAAGAACCAGGTCTGGGCGATCCCGGCGCCGGGTGGCGGCTCGCGCGCCTTCTGCGACCGCATGAACTCCTGGGCGCAGGGCGAAGGTCAGCCCGGCCTCGGCTACATCATGTGGCGCGAGGGCGGCGAAGGTGCCGGTCCGCTTGCCAACAACATCGGTGCTGAGCGCACCGCCGCGATCCGCGCGCAGATCGGCGTGAAGGAAGGCGACGCCGCCTTCTTCGTCGCCGGCGATCCCGACAAGTTCTGGAAATTTTCAGGGTTGGCCCGCAACAAGGTCGGCGAGGAGTTGAACCTCACCGACAAGGAGCGGTTCGAGCTGGCCTGGATCGTCGACTTCCCGATGTACGAGTACAACGACGAGGACAAGAAGGTCGACTTCTCGCACAACCCGTTCTCGATGCCGCAGGGCGGTCTCGATACCTTGAAGGGCCAGGACCCGCTGACCATCAAGGCGTTCCAGTACGACATCACCTGCAACGGCTACGAGATCGCCTCGGGTGGCATCCGCAACCACGTGCCGGAAGCGATGGTGAAGGCGTTCGAGATCGCGGGCTATGGCGAGCAGGAAGTCGTCGATCGCTTCGGCGGCATGTACCGCGCCTTTCAGTACGGCGCCCCGCCGCATGGCGGCATGGCCGCCGGTGTCGACCGCATCGTCATGCTCTTGTGCGGCACCAACAATCTGCGCGAGGTCTCGCTGTTCCCGATGAACCAGCAGGCCATGGACCTCCTGATGGGCGCACCGTCGGAGCCCAGCCCCAAGCAGCTCCGCGAGCTGCACGTGAAGGTGAGCCTGCCGCAGAAGTGAGGCTGTCTCCACAGCGTCATTGCGAGCGAAGCGAAGCAATCCAGAATCTTTCCGCGGAGGGACTCTGGATTGCTTCGCTTCGCTCGCAATGACGGGGAGGGATTTTCGCCGGTCCAACTGCCATCCCCGCGCGCAGCGTCGTTCCCTACAGCCCCGTCGACGCCTCGATCCTGAACTGCGCAAGCGCGCTCTGTGGGTCGGTTTGCAAGAGCTGCATCAATTGCATCAGCGGTGCCTTGGCGCGCGGGGACAGCTTGATGGAAAGCGTCTGGCCCGGCGTCTCGACGAAGCGGGCGATCGCGTCCACGGCCGCGTTCGCATCCGGATTGGCGGAAGCAACTTGCTCGCGTTTAGCCTTGATGCTCTCGACGAGCGCCTGGCGTGCGGTATCACGGCTGACATTCTGCATGCGCGCGAACTGCGCCGCGACGAGATCGATGACGCCGCTGTCGCGCAATGAGAATTCGAGCGTGCCCGCCTCGATCCGGGCCGCCTGGCCCATGAGCTGGGCCGGATCGGCCGAAAACACCTCGCGTGGTACGTTGCCGAGCGCCATACGCAGTTGCGCTCTTGCGATGCCTCCGATGTCGAGGGTCGCGGGCGTCAGAGCGAAGCTGTTGGACTGTTCGGTCCAGGCAGCGCCGAGATCGAGGTCGATAGCGAGCTTGTCGATCCCGCTGGCAATCAATGGAAGCTGTTTTGGACCGGATGGATCGGCTGGCGTGACAAATTTGGCAACCACATGCGCCTTGCTCGGGATCGAGCCGACCAGCTGCCCCAGTCCAGGCTCAGTGTGTCGATCATGACCAGCTTATTGGTGGTCTTGAACGGCGCCGTCACGCCCTTGATCTCCGCGCCTGCGAGCACGCCGAACAGCCCGAGCATCTGATCCGGCGAGGGCGCCCGCCCGGCAGTGGTGAGGCTTGCTGCCCAGCGCATCAAACTCGCCGTGCTGAAGGACTTCAGCGCAAAGCGCTCCATCTTGAACTGTCCCTGCGGAGACGGCGCGTCGACGCCTTCGACCGCGAACTCGCCGTCGCGAAATCGGATGGCACCAACCGTGGCCGTTCCTTGCGGCGTGCCGACCGACATCTTGCCGATTTCGGCCTTACCGATGCGAAGACCCTCATAAACTCCGGCGAGCTTCTCCAGCAGCTCGCGTGCCTGCGCCGGAGTCGGCGGGGCCGATTGATCCCGTGGCAGCGCGGCAAATATCTCGGCCAGCCGGAATTTCGACGGCTGGACGGCGATGTCTTCCATGGTGAACCCGTCGACATCCACTCGCATCCCCTGTGCCGATTTGAGCGCATAGGGGCCCGTCGAGACCTGCCGATAGACCCGGCGATAGCTGTCGTCGCTGGCCGTCTGCGGATCGAGCGCGGCGATGATCGCGGTCGCGTCGAAATCGTTGACGATGATGTTCGACGATTCACCCGTCAGCTTGTCCGTCTTGCCGGGTTGCTTCACGTCGACCGAGATCACGGCGCGGTCCGACTTCATCCCGTCGATCTTGCCGTGCTTTAGGTTCTGGATCGCCAGTTCGGAATAGGTGACCTCGCCGCTGCCGGCGGCGCGGGAATCGAAGCTGATCGTGAGGGTCGGAGCCGTGAGCGACGATGCAGCGACACTCGCATATTGGCCGAGCACGTAGCGGTACATATCGACCAGCGAGCTGTCCGCCGGCACCTGACCCGCCTGAACAGGACCGGCATAGTCGCGCATGACCAGGTGCGGGATCTTGTACGCGACCTTCAGCTTGGCAGCGCCGATCTGGTCCAGCGTAACCTCGAGCCCGGTGATGTCGACGGCGTCGGCCGAGATCCTTGTTTCGTCGATCTGGCGAACGCCCGTGCCCTTGATGGCGGCGATCCTGATCTGCGCCTGCGGTGCCTTGCCCGGCGTAACCGCGATGTCCTCGATCGTGAGGGTGCGCGTGGGCAGATCGAAGGCGATCTTGCCGTAGCTAGCCTTGCCGCCTTGCTTGCGGATTTGCTCGAACGCGGTCTCCACCTCGGCGGTGACGCGATGTTTTGCGTAGAAGCTGAAGCCCAACCATCCGCCCGCGCCCACCACGGCCACGACGATGAAGCCGATCAGGATTCACTTCATTCCCAGCTCCAGTTGCTCGCGTTGCAGCACGCAACCTGCCATATTCGCAAAGCAACGCGCGGTCCAGGGAAAGCGAGCGCTATCAGATATTTGACCGCGCGCCCTGTTGATGGGGCCGCAATCGGATGTTGCCACCGGGCCGCCCGACGTGCTTCATCCCGTTTCCATGACCCGGAAATACCACCCGAAGGCGGGCCGGTCAGGACAACGTAGTTTGAGGCCGGTAACGCGAGGCAAGACACCGCATGTCGTCCTATTCTGATGATCTCCACCAGGCGGCGCTGGCCTATCATCGGCTGCCGCGCCCCGGAAAGCTCGAGATCCAGGCGAGCAAGCCGCTCGCCAACCAGCGCGACCTCGCGCTGGCCTATTCCCCCGGCGTCGCCGCCGCCTGCATGGAGATCGCCAAGAACCCCGCGGAAGCGGCGACGCTGACGATACGCTCCAACCTGGTTGCCGTGGTTTCGAACGGCACCGCCGTGCTCGGCCTCGGCAATATCGGCCCGCTGGCCTCGAAGCCGGTGATGGAGGGCAAGGCGGTCCTGTTCAAGAAATTCGCCGGCATTGACGTGTTCGACATCGAGATCGCGGCCGACACCATCGAACGCGTGGTCGAGACCGTGGCCGCGCTCGAGCCGACCTTCGGCGGCATCAATCTCGAGGACATCCGCGGACCGGAATGCTTCGAGATCGAGGCGCAGCTCAAGGAGCGCATGAAGATCCCGGTCTTTCACGACGACCAGCACGGCACCGCGATCATCGTCGCCGCCGCGATCACCAACGGTCTGCGCCTGAACGGCAAGAACCTGTCGGACGTCAAGATCGTGGCATCGGGGGCAGGGGCCGCAGCGCTTGCGACACTGAACCTGCTGGTGTCGATGGGGGCGCAGCGCAAGAACATCTGGGTCTGCGACATCGACGGCCTTGTTCACGAAGGCCGCAACACCACGATGGACCGCTGGAAGGCGGTCTATGCGCAGAAGACCGACAAGCGCACGCTCGCCGACGTCATCGGCGGCGCCGACATCTTTATCGGCCTCTCCGCACCGGGCGTGCTCAAGCCCGAGATGGCCAAGGCGATGGGCGACAAGCCGCTCATCATGGCGCTCGCGAATCCGACGCCGGAGATCATGCCGGAGGAGGCGCGCAAAGCCCGTCCCGACGCCATGATCTGCACTGGCCGCTCCGACTATCCGAACCAGGTCAACAACGTCCTGTGCTTTCCCTTCATCTTCCGTGGCGCGCTCGATGTCGGCGCCACCGCGATCAACGAGGAGATGAAGCACGCCGCCGTCGAGGCCATCGCGCAGCTCGCGCGCGAGGCGCCGTCCGATGCGGTCGCGCAAGGCTTCGATACCGGCGAGACGCAAGGGTTTGGCCCGGGCTCGCTGATCCCGAGTCCCTTTGATCCGAGATTGATCCTGCGCATCGCGCCGGCGGTGGCGAAGGCCGCGATGGAATCGGGCGTTGCGACCCGGCCCATCACCAATTTCGACGAGTACACCGCGTTGCTCGAGCGCTTCGCCTTCCGCTCCGGCCTCGTCATGAAGCCGATGTTCGCCAAGGCCAAGACCCAACCGGTGCGCGTGATCTACGCCGAAGGCGAGGATGAGCGCGTGCTGCGCGCCACCCAGGTGGTGCTGGAAGAGAAGCTGGCGATGCCGATCCTGGTCGGACGTCCGTCGGTGGTCGAGGCCCGCATCGAGCGCTTCGGCCTGTCTATCAAGGCCGGCAGGGACTTCGACCTGGTCAATCCCGAGGACGATCCGCGCTACCGCTCCTACGTGCAGTCCTATGGCGAGGTCGCCGGCCGCCGCGGCGTGACGCCGGATGCGGCGCGCACGGTGGTGCGCACCAACAACACCGTCATCGCGGCGCTCGCGGTGGTGCGCGGAGAGGCGGACGCCATGCTCTGCGGCGTCGAGGGCCGCTACATGAGCCATCTGCGCCATGTTCGCGAGATCGTCGGGTTCACCCCGGGAATCAGCGACTATGCGGCGCTGGCGCTGCTGATCACGAGCAAGGGCGCCTTCTTCATCGCCGACACCCAGGTGCGGCCCAATCCGAGCGCCGAAGAGCTCGCCGAGATCGCCTCGCTCGCGGCGGTCCACGTCCAACGCTTCAACATCAAGCCGAAGATCGCCTTCGTCTCGCATTCGGATTTCGGCAGCTACGACACGGAATCCTCGCGCAAGATGCGCCGGGCAACCCAGCTCCTGAAGGAGAAGCATCCGGAACTCGAGGCCGACGGCGAGATGCAAGGCGACACCGCGCTCTCGGCCGCCGCGCGCAAGATGGTGCTGCCGCACTCCAAGCTCGAGGGCGAAGCCAACATCATGATCATGCCAAGCCTCGACACCGCCAACGTCGCCTATCAGATGATCAAGTCGCTGGCGGACGCGCTCCCCGTCGGGCCGATCCTGATCGGCCCGGCGCGCCCGGCTCACATCCTCACCCCGTCGGTAACGGCGCGCGGCATCCTCAACATGACCGCAGTGGCTGTGGTGGAAGCGCAGGAGCGCGCGTCGCGGCAGCAGCCGACGTTGTTTACGTAGGGCGTGCGTGGCCTTCCCCTCTCCCCTTGTGAGAGAGGGTGGCTCGCCGCGGAGCGGCGAGACGGGTGAGGGGTTGCTTCCGCGCGCACATTTCTCACGGTTGAATTTGCAGAGCGAGACCCCTCATCCGGCACTGCACCTTCTCCCACAAGGTAAGAAGGTGCAGTGCCGGGCCACCAACTTTGAATTGCTCGCAGTTAGCCATTTCCCCGTTTGTAAACCGGCGAATGTATCTTCATAATCGCGAAGTGCTTTCGCGAGAATTCAAAAGCCTGAGCAAAGAGGCCGATCATGCCAGCGTTCGTAACTTTCGGGCGGATCCTGTTCGCCGTGCTGTTCATCTACACGGGTGCGGCAAGACTGTTTGCCATGCAGGCGACCGTTGATTTCATCGCCGCCAAGGTCGTGATGCCCGACATGATCGCGCCTTACGCCAAGCAGATCGAGACGGCGACGGCCATGACCACGCCGCAACTGCTGGCGATCGCAGTCGGCGTGCTCGAGATCATCGCAGGCGTGATGATCGCGCTGAATTTCGGCGCGCGCTTCTTCGCGATGCTGATGATTATCTATGTCGCGGTCGCGACCTTCCTGTTCTACGACTTCTGGAACCAGGTGCCGCCTGACAACGGCAAGATGCTGGTCGACGCGCTCAAGAACCTGTCGATCATCGGCGCCCTGTTCATGATCATGGGCTACGGGCGCGCCACGCGTCCGGCCGAAGCGGCCTACGGGGACGTATAAAGGTTAAGCCACTACGTCCTGCGCCATGGCGTCACCGTCACGTCATGCGCGGCGTCGAGCAGATACGGCGCGCCCGGCTTCATCCCGTGTGAGGCCAGCACCTCCTGAGGCGTGCGCCCCGGTACTTCGACAAAACAGCCCTCGCCGCGGGGCAGCCGAAGGTGCGGGGCTTCCGACAGCCAGAACGTATCGTAGCGATCCATGAACATGTCGAACACGACGGGGCCGCCGATGATTGCGACGGTGCCGGAAGCGACATCGGCGAACGCACAGGCGTCCTCAAAGCTGGTGTGAGCCGGATTCCACAAGGTCGCGTTCGGCATCTCGGGATCGACGGTCAGAGTCTGGATCTTGCGGGTCAGGATCAGGCGCTTGCGCTTGGGTGAATTCGGCTGCTGCTCATGCGAGTGACGGCCGTGCACGATCAGCGCGGCGCGATCGAGCGCCTGCTCGAAGAACAGCTTGTCGCCTTCGAACTTCAGGCTGTCGGGCATGACATGGTCGGCGTCCGCGAGCATGCCGTCCGCGGAGACGATGACGTAGCCTTCGATCCGAAAGGACAAGGGCGCGGCTATTCGGAAACCGTTGTCACGACGCTGTTGACCGGCCGGGTGCTCACCGTCGGCAGCTTGACGTCCTTGAGCAGTTCCTGGTCGTATTCCGGCAGCGTCGAGGCCGGGAACTTGGCGCGCATCGCCACCACCTTGTAACCGCCGGCCTTCAGGCGCTTGAGCAATTCGGGCAGGGCTTCCGCAGTGTGCTTCTGGAAGTCGTGCATCAGGATGATGCCCTTGCCCTTGCTGTCGAGCTTCTTCATGACGGTCTCGATCACCTTCTCGGGCTTCGAGGCCTTGAAGTCGAAGGAGTCGATGTCGCAGGAGAAGATCGCTGTGTTGCGGTTGCCGAGATAGGTGACCATCTCCGGCGGATGCTGGAGCGCCGGGAAGCGGAAGAAAGGCGAGGGCGAAATGCCGCCGAGCGCCCATTTCACCGCGGAAAGACCCTTCTCGATCTCTTCCTTGCGCTGCGCTTCCGTGAGCTTCTTGTTGTTGAGGTTGGCGTGCGACCAGGTGTGGGTGCCCACGGTATGGCCGGCCGCGTAGACCTGCTTCAGGATCTCCGGCTCGTAGGTCGCGTGCTTGCCGATCGAGAAGAAGATGCCGGTGGTGCACTCGTCGGCGAGCGCCTTCAGCACCGCGGGCGTGTTCTTGGGCCAGGGGCCGTCGTCGAAGGTCAGCACCACTTCGTGGTCGCGCAGGAAATCGAGCTCCTTGAAATGCTCGAAGCCGAAGCCAGGACCGCCCGTGGTGTCGATCTCGACGGTGCGGGCGACCCCAAGCGCGCCCGGCGTGTTGCAGGCTGCGCGGGCGGGCTGGGGCGCCTGCTTAGGCGGCGGAGGATTGACGAAGCCCGCCGGCGCGGCGGCTGCTGCAGGAGCGGGTGCGGGAGCTGCAGCGGGCGCAGCCGCAGCCGGTGTTGCCGCCGGTGCGGCCTGCGTCGCGGCGGCGGGCTTTGCAGCCGGGGTCTGCGACCATGCCGCGCCCGTCATCGCCAGAGACATCGCGCTTGCCAATATCAGTCCTGCCGCCACACGCATGGTGTTGTCCTCGAGATTGATCCCGTTGTTCCGCCGCGGCTTTTCGCCTTCGGCAAAACCATCCTGCCCATAACAATCCTAGCCTAGATGGTGGGCCCTCGCCATTGCAACGGCTGTTTGGCGCGCCAGCCCAATTGTGCCCAACCGGATTGGGGACGCGTGGCGTCAAGTGTCGGCCAGCGCCTTGGCGATCGCCGTCTTGATCCGCGTGTCTGTCGGTTCGACCGCGGATGCAAAGACATCGGCGATATAGCCGTCCCGGCCGATCAGATATTTGTGGAAGTTCCAGCGCGGAACTTCTCGCGGGCGCGCCTCTGCCGCCCATTTGTAGAATGGATGCGCCTTTGCACCGACCACGATGGCCTTGGCCGCGATGGGGAAGGTAACGCCGTATTGGTGGTGGGCGGTTTCCGAGATCTCACTGGTGCCGCCGGGCTCCTGTCCGCCGAAATCGTTGGAGGGCACGCCAATGACGGTGAGGCCGCGTTCGCGAAACTCGCTCCAGATGTCTTGCAGGCCGGCATATTGCGGCGTGTAACCGCAGAGCGAAGCGGTGTTCACCACCAGCAGCGGCCTGCCAGTGAAGGCCGCAAGGCGGATGTCGTCGCCTGACAATGCCGGGAAAGAGAAGGCGTAGGCGGAAATTCGGCTCATGCCGCCATCCGCCAGTGCACGCGTCGCCGGCGCCAGCGTGCCTGCAAAGGCGGCGATGAGTATGGTCCTGCGGTTCATCATAACGGCGTCCCCCGAAATGATCCGGGGCGCATGTTACCCCGTCGGTGCGAGCGGCGTCGTCAACACGGCGTTATCTGCCGCGATGAGGCGCGTTAGTACAGGCGGACGATGAAATCGGTGCCTTCGCCAGTCTCGCCCTGGTTGATGCCCTGGTCGGAGACGATGATCGAGCCGCCCGATGTCAGCATTTCGTTGATCCTCGCGATCGTGTCGGCCGGGATCGAGACGCGGTCCAGGGCCTCGGCTGGACTGTCCGGCGGGACCACAGGCTTTACGGCGACGGGAATCACCGCCGCGCCACGTTGGCGGCCTGTCACGCGGCCGTCATCTTCGCGCGCGGCAGAACGGACCGACACTGGCAAGGACACCACCGACCAATGCAGCGCATTGGAATCGGCCTTGTCGATTTCGGCGGTAAAGACATGCGTGCCGAGCGGCCGATCACTCGCGGCGATTGTGACAGGCACCTCGAACAGCGGCGCAAAGTTCTGCCGCACGTAGAGCTTGGAATCCTTGCGGCTGATGAAGACCGCGATCTGGCCCGCTCGCTTGGGCGCTTCAGGTTTTGCCACGGGCGCCGGATCGGCAACGCGGGTTTCGTCCTTCTTGACGTCGGTCGTGGCCGCCTGCGCTGGCGCCGCGGCCGGTGCATCGGATGTCTTCGCGAGTTCGGACTTCGGCGTCTCCGCGGCGTCGACAGGCTTCGCTTCAGTGTTCGCGGGCTGCGCGGCGTCTCCGGCCTCTGGCTTGGCCGCGTCCGCCGCCTCAGCGGGCTTGGTCTCGGGCTTTGCCGTTGTCTCGGTGTTGTCGGCCGATGCCGGGGCCTCCTCGCGGGCTGGGGCATATCCGGTGGTCACGTCCGACATCACGGTGTGGCCGACCGACGAGCGCAGCTCGGGCACGCCGTCGGCGCTGGCGGTTTTCGTTTCAACCGGCTTTGCTTCGGTGGCCGCGGTATTGGCTGTGCCCTTGTCGGCCTTGTCGCCGGCATTGGTCTGCGGCTCGAGGCTGGCCGCGGGTTGCGGTGGCACGCGCAGCGAGGCAAGCAGCGGATGTGAGAACTTCTGCGGCGACATCTGACCGGGCGAAACGATCACGCGCGCGCCCATCCTGGTCCAGTTCCACATCTTCACCGCGAACGCCATCGGCATGCGGATGCAGCCGTGCGAGGCTGGATAGCCCGGCAGCACGCCGGCATGCATGGCAACGCCCGACCAGGTGATCCGCTGCATGTACGGCATCGGCGCGCCGCTATAGATGTTGGAGTGGTGGAATTTGTGCTTCTGGATGACGCTGAACACACCCATCGGCGTCGAATGGCCCTTCATGCCCGTCGAAACCGGGGATTCCGCGAACACGCCTTTGCTGTCGTAGACCGTGACCTTCTGCCGGTCGATCGAGACGACGATGACGAGAGGACCTTGCGGTTTGGTGCCGGCTTCTTTTTCGGCAACAAGGTCTTTTTTGCCGACCGCACCGCGCTTCTGCGGTTTCTGGCGCGGGACGTCGAGATGGCGCTCCTGGCGCCCGTAGGACCCGTCGGAATAGTCCGTCCAGTAATAAAACGCTGCGTCCGCCTGGCTTGCCGTGCCGATCGCACCCGCCGCCGCCAAAATGGCGACCTGCCAAAGCCGCGTCGGCTTGGCAGAAAAACCGGCCCCGTTCACGCTGTTCATCCTCGAATCCATAATCCAAATCAGATGTTAGTCTCTCAGAGGGGATACGCGTTCACCAGCATGGCGGTTCTGCCATCAGCTACATTTGTCCAAAGCGTAGCAAAAAAGCCTCACGGAGCGGTAAACGGCGGCCGTGTCGGCTTGCCGGTCGTCTTCCTGATCGGTCGCCTCATCCCTACATTGCTGGAAGTTGTTACCGGAGAGGTTCATGTCATCTCGTTTCCGCAGTCTTTCCAGCATCCGCTTGAAAGGCCTCGCTTTATTCCTCATGGCGTTGACCGTGCCGGCAGCGTCCGCCTTCGCCGCCGACGAGCCGGATCTGATCTTTCGCCGCTCGACCGTGTTCAAATGGATGAGCCCGAACGACAAGCTTGCGACCTACGGCCTCGACGATCCTGAAGTCGAGGGCGTGGCCTGTCATTTTACGGTGCCGGAGAAGGGCGGCTTCAAGGGCTGGCTGGGCCTTGCCGAGGAAGTCTCGGACATTTCGCTCGCCTGCCGTCAGGTCGGCCCGATCAAGTTCAAGAACAAGATGGAGCAGGGCGACGACATGTTCCGCCAGCGCCGCTCGCTGTTCTTCAAGAAGATGCAGATCGTGCGCGGCTGTGACGCGAAGCGCAACGTGCTGGTCTACATGGTCTATTCGGACAGGCTGATCGAGGGTTCGCCGAAGAACTCGACCTCGACCGTGCCGGTCATGCCGTGGGGACCGGCGGACGCCAACGTCCAGAAGTGCGGAGAGTTCTTCACTCAGTGACGCTCTTGCGTTCACTCAGTGACGCTCTCGCGTGCACTCAGTGAGGGGTTTGCGTTCACTCGATGATGTCAGCGCGGATGGCGCGCGGTTTTGCAAGATGCGAGCCGGTCAGCCGCACGAATGACTGCGGCGTGGCCTCAAAGCCCCGGCTCGATTGTAGCGCCATTTCGCCAGGCGAATGGCTGTGAACAGGTCGTTGCTCCCGGCGGTCCGTTCGTTGGTCCGCATCGCGCGTCGTTGCGCGATTCTGCGCGGTCATGATGGCTGTTCCTCACATGAACACGCTCGGCGATGCTCGGGCGTCCTCGGTCTCGATAGCTTGGGTCGCAGTCGAAGCGCCCCCGGTTCGACAGGACCCAGCCTTCGTTCGGCTTCTCTTCAGCAGAAAAACGTAAAACGCATGTGAAGGGTGTGAGGCGGGATCATGACGGCGCCGGCGTTCCGCGGCGCATCCGAGCTCGCCGGAACCTGCCAAGCTACATTGGGTGACCGCACGACCCATCTGAAAAGATTGAGATTTTCCATGGAATATGTCGTCGCCTCGAGCGGGACGAAACAATTCTCACGGAGACGAAACCATTTTCCGGCTTTGGCGCATCACGCGCGAAACCGCCCATGGTTATCAACCTCACGACGACGACGGCGCACGCCGGCCACCGAATTCGGAGAGAACTTCATGCGCACGCTCAGCCTCATCCTTGCTTTCGGTTTCGTGCTCGCCGGCTCCTCGTTCGCAGGCTCGCCGGACGGCAATGTCCCGGGTATCGGTACTTTCCAGTACAGCGGCTCGCCGATCATGATCCCGGCACCGCAGCCGATCGTGGTTGCCGCGCGCTTCTGATCGCCAACAAGAAAAATCAGCCAATAAAGGCCATCATGCTTGTTCGTTCCTGCGCTGCGGCGTTCATATCCCTTCTGACGATCAGTGCCGTTCAGGCGCAGGTGCGCTCTCCATCCAGATTACCCGATCCCCGTACCGAGTTCGTGAGGCAATGCGCGCCGCGCATGCTCGGACGGTGGGAGCATCCGGAAGAGGTCTGCGGCTGCCTGCATGATCATGCTGCCGCCGTCGTCGAGGATCGCGATCTTCGCGAGGCCCTGCTGCGCGGCATCAGCGAGACCGGGGTGCCGACGATCGAGACCGACTGGGTGCCGGCCGCAAAGCAGACCGAAATCGGCCCGACCTTCACCAAGATCGCCAAGCCGACCCTGCAATGCATGTTCGATCCGGCGAAGTAGCGCTCATCGCTTTGATTTTGGACCAAACCGCGACACACAGATGCTCGTCCGTGCGACGCCCTTGTCGGTCATTTTGGCGCCTCGCACTTCCTTGACCTGTCCGGCGGGACAGGTTCCGTCGTCCACTTGAACGCGCTGGCCGAGCTTGAGGTCGACGATGTCCTGCTCGCGTCCGACGGTACCTGCGCGCGCTGTCGCAGCGAGTGCGATGAAGATCAGGAGCGAGAGGCAAGTCGCGCGGCGTAGCAGCATGGTGAGAGCTCCCAGCATCGATGTCGCAATGTAGGGAGCGGCAGCCGATTCTCATAGTGAACGTTCGTCATGCCCGCCCGGCCGGCTTGCTCCTCGCGCGCAAGGCCGCTCGCGATTCCCGCGCGAGTCGTTCGGCGGAGGCCACGAGCTTCGAAACCGCGTGGCCGGAAAATCCCAGCACGAAACCGGGCTGTGGGCGCGCGCGTGAATAGGTGTCGGCCAACAGCCAGCCTTCGGCGCCCGCGGCCTGCTTGGCTTTCGCCGCCACAGACAGATCGACCGAGGGATCGAACCGGGCGACTAGATGCAGACCCTGTGATGGGACCGGCACCGACAGCACGCCATCGGATGCGGCTTCGAGCCTCCCGGCCAGCGCGTCGCGCGCCTCGCGGTAAAGCTTGCGCACGCGCTTCAGGTTCGCCGCGAACGCGCCGGAATTGAGCATGTCGGCCACCGCACCCTCGATCAGCGTGCCGGGAAAGCGGTCGAGCGCAGCCCGCGCCGCGGTCACATCCGCAATCAAGCGCTCGGGCAGGGCGCAATAGCCGATGCGCAGGCCCGGAAACAACGTCTTGGCGAACGTGCCCATGTAAATCACGCGCTGGAGGTGATCGATGCCGGCCAGCGACATCAGCGGCGCGCCGTCGTAACGGAATTCGCTGTCGTAATCGTCTTCCAGCACGAAGGCGCCGGCCTGCCTGGCCCAGTCCAGCAGCTCGAGCCGCCGCGGCATCGACATCTGCACACCCAGCGGAAACTGGTGCGACGGCGTCACATAGGCTGCGCGCGCGGACGGCGCCGCTGCGCGGCCTTTGGCGACACGCATGCCGTGCGCGTCGACGGGAACGGAGACGGCACGATAGCCGCAATGCGCGATGGTTTTTCGCGCGGCGGGGTAACCTGGGTCCTCGCACCAGACCTGATCTTCGGGCTTCAGGATTGCGCTCAGCAAGATGCGCAGCGCGTGCAGCGTGCCTGACGTCAGCATGATCTGATCGGGATCGCAGCGCAGGCCCCGCGCCGACAACAGATGATCGGCGATCGCCGCACGCAGTTCGCGGCTGCCACGGGGATCGCCATAGTGCAGATGCTCCGCGCCGAAGGCGCGCATGCGACGGCCGACAAAGGCCCGGAAATGCTGCACGGCACGCGCGTCGATATGGGTGCAGCCGAGTGAAAACGCGCCTTGCCCCGGCGTTTCGACGCTGATCTTGGGCCGCTTCGGCTCGGCCGCGCGCGCGGGGATGCGCGCGGCGACGAAGGTGCCGGAGCCGACGGTTGCGTCGGCAAAGCCGTCGGCGATCAGCCGCTCATAGGCGGTGACGACGGCATTGCGCCGAAAGCCGGTCTGTTTGGCCAGCGTGCGCGACGGCGGCAGCGGCTCGCCGGGTTTCACCAGACCGCCGACGATCATCTCGCACAGTGCCTGATACAGCCGGTGCGCCGACGAGGCGCCAGCCGTGATGTGCGGGCCTGCGAGGTCGAGCGGCAGCTCGGCTTTGGCCGGCGAGGGGACAGAATTGGTCGGAATTTTTCGCATGGAATTGGCACTATCGCAGACCAAATCCACGGATACAACTGCTCTGGAATTGTTCAAATCCGACAGGAGCGGCCGTGAGCCAGACCGAGAACCAGAATTCCTATCCGACATCCGCGCGCAATCAGGTGAAGCGCCGTCACGACCGCGGCTTCTACGATCACGACACCGTTCATCGCATCCTGGATTCCTCGATGCTCTGCCACGTCTCCTACGCCATCGACGGCCAGCCCTATTGCACGCCGACTTTCTTCTGGCGCGAAGGGACGAAACTGTACTGGCACGGCTCGAGCGCCAGCCGCATGCTGCGCAACCAGACCCTGGGCGAGCGCGTGTGCCTGACGGTCGCCCATCTCGACAGCCTGGTGCTGGCGCGCTGCGGGTTCAATCACTCGGCCGATTACCGCGCCGTGATGGCATTCGGCACCGCCTATCTCGTCACCGATCCCGAGGAGAAAGAACGCGCGGTGATCGCGATGGTCGACCGCTTCTTCCCGGATCGCACCGCCAGCCTGCGGGCGAGCAACACGCAGGAGATCAAGGCGACCTCCTTTATCGCGATGGAGATCGAGGAAGCCTCCGCGAAAATCCGGGCCAAGGGTGTCGCCGACGACGACGAGGACTATGAATTGCCGATCTATGCCGAGCGCATCCCGGTGCGCACCGTGCTCGGTGCGCCGGAACCTTGCCCGCGGCTGCTCGACGGCGTGAGCCGGCCGGCGACACTGAATGGCTATTCGGAGGGCCGGCTGCTCGAAGACGCATTGCGGGATGCCTATTTTGCAGAGTACCCGAACGGCTGAAATCGGTTAGCTTACGCTCCATCGATGATCTCAATGCCGATTGGAGTTGCCTGATGAATGCCGAAACGCAGCAGAGGATTCTTGACGCCGTTGATGCCGGCTTCGAAGCCCAGCTCGCGACCACACGCGATTTCGTCGCGATCCCCTCGACGCGCGGTGCGGAGGGGCCATGCCAGGACATGATGGGCGACCTCCTGCGCGCGCGCGGCTACGAGGTCGACGACTGGCACATCAATGTCGACGACCTCAAGGATCTGCGCGGCTTCGGGCCCATCGAGCACGATTTTTCGAAGGCGCGCACTGTGGTCGGCACGTACCGGCCCAAAACCGAGGCGGGCAAATCGCTGATCCTCCAGGGCCATTGCGACGTGGTGCCCGCGGGGCCGCTGGAATTGTGGGACACCCCGCCGTTCTCGCCCGTCATCAAGGACGGCAAGATGTTCGGTCGCGGTGCCTGCGACATGAAGTCGGGCACCATCGCAGCGCTCTCCGCGCTCGATGCGATCAGGGCCGCGGGCCTGAGGCCGACGGCGCGGATTCACTTCCAGTCTGTGATCGAGGAGGAGAGCACCGGCGTCGGGGCGCTCTCGACGCTTCAACGAGGCTATCGTGCGGATGCCTGCTTCATTCCTGAGCCGACCGGCGGCAAGATGGTGCGCTCGCAGGTGGGCGTGATCTGGTTCCGCCTGCGCGTGAAGGGCCATCCGACCCATGTCGCCTTCGCCGGCTCCGGCGCGAATGCAATCATGGCGGCCTATCATTTGATCCAGGCGCTGCAAAAACTCGAGATCGAGTGGAACGAGCGCGCGAAAGCCGATCGTCACTTCAAGACGCTGAACCATCCCATCAACTTCAACCCCGGCATCATCAAGGGCGGCGACTGGGCCTCCAGCGTGCCGGCCTGGTGCGACGTCGATTGCCGGATTGCCGTGTTGCCCGGCTGGTCGATCGCCGAGCACCAGAAGGAGATTCTTGCGTGTGTCGCCGCCGCCGCACGCAACCACCGCTTCCTCGCCAACAATCCGCCGGAGATCGAATGGTCGGGCTTTTTGTCGGAAGGCTATGAGCTGACCAATGCCACCGCGCCTGAGGCGGCGTTCGGCAAGGCCTTCAGCACCGTCTATGGCGGCCAAATCGAAGACCTCGTCTTCACCGCGCTTACCGACACCCGCTTCTACGGCCTCAATCACGGCATCCCGAGCCTGTGCTTCGGCGCGAGTGGCGGCGAGATGCACGGCTTCAATGAATATGTCGATCTGGACTCGCTGAAAAAGACGACCAAGGCAATGGCGCTGTTCATCGCGGATTGGTGCGGGGTGGAGCAGGGGTAGCCCTCGTGTCCCGGACAGAGCCAGGACCCACGTCACCGCACATTTGGACCGCGGTTCAGCAGCGCATCGTTTCACGCTGCGCTGCGCCCTGGGGAACGAACCATCTTCCGGCTGCCCAATCCACCGGCGCCCAAATCCTTTAAGCTTAAAGAAAGACTAGGATGCCGCCCGCGCTGGTGGCAGACTGGCGCCTGGTCCACAAGGCCTTGAGTCCGTCGAGGAAGCACGATGCGCGATTGGGATGACGCCTACGCCAATTCGGCCCATATCCCGGGCTCGGACAAGATACAGGCGCTGTGGGCGGAGCGGGCGGCGGCTTATCGCGCCGGGCTGAAGGAGTTTCGCGCTGACATCGCCTATGGCCCCGGTGAGCGCCAGCGCCTCGATCTGATCTTGCCCGACGGCGACAGCAAGGGCCTCGTCGTGTTCGTCCACGGCGGCTACTGGATGCGCTTCGACAAGTCGACATGGACTGATCTCGCCGAAGGCGCGCGCCATCACGGCTGGACGGTGGCACTGCCAAGCTACACGCTGACGCCGGCCGCGCGCATCTCCGACATTACGGCGGAAATCACCACAGCGATTGCCAAGGCGGCCTCGCTGGTCGCGGGCCCGATCCGGCTCGCCGGCCATTCCGCCGGCGGGCATCTCGTTACGCGTATGCTGTGCGACGACAGCCGGCTGGAGCCCGCCGTCTACAACCGCGTCGCCGGCACGCTGTCCATCAGCGGCCTGCATGATCTGCGTCCGCTGCTCAAGACCAGGATGAACGACACCCTGCGCATGACGATGGAGGAGGCGACGCTGGAAAGCGCGGCGCTGCATCTGCCGCGCGGGCCTTCGCCGGTGACCGCCTGGGTCGGTGGCAACGAGCGGCCCGAATTCATCCGCCAGTCCGATCTGATGGCCAACGTCTGGACTGGTTTCGATGTGCCGACGCGTCTTGTCGTCGATCCCGGGCTGAACCATTTCACCGTGATCGACGCCCTCAAGGACCCGTCGTCGCCCACCACCGCGCGCCTGATCGGCCTCGACTGACGAGGCCTTGAAGATCGATCGAAAGGGCCTGCCATGACGTCCAGCCAATACGATCCCGCAAGCGAAGGCGCTGAGACCGATTTCGCCCGGCGCATGTCCTATGGACACTATCTGGCGCTGGACGCGATCCTCGGCGCGCAGCATCCCCTGTCGGAAGCCCATGACGAGATGCTGTTCATCATCCAGCATCAGACCACCGAGCTGTGGATGCGGCTCGCCATCCACGAGCTCAGCGCCGCACGCCGTTCGATCGCGAAGGATGAGGTGCAGCCTGCAATGAAGATGCTGGCACGGATGTCGCGCATCTTCGAGCAGCTCAACGGCGCCTGGGACGTGCTGCGCACCATGACGCCCAGCGAGTATACGCGCTTCCGCTCGCAGCTTGGCCAGTCCTCAGGCTTCCAGTCGCGGCAATACCGGCAGATCGAATTCCTGCTCGGCAACCGCAACCACGCCATGCTCAAGCCGCACGCGCACGATCTGGAAACAACGCAGCTGCTCGAAGCCGAGCTCGCAACGCCAAGCCTCTATGACGAGGTGCTGCGGCTCGCCGACCGCAACGGGCTCAAGATGCCTGCGGCCGTGCTGGCGCGCGATGTTCGCGAGACTCATAGCTTCAATGAAGGTGTGCTGCAGGCTTGGCGTATCGTCTACGAGGCGCCGGAAACGCACTGGATGCTCTACGAGCTCGCCGAGAAGCTGGTCGATTTCGAGGACTATTTCCGGCGCTGGCGCTTCAACCATGTGACGACGGTCGAGCGCGTCATCGGCTTCAAGCGCGGCACCGGTGGCACCGGCGGCGTCAGCTACCTCAAGCGCATGCTGGAGGTCGAGCTGTTTCCGGAACTCTGGCGCGTGCGCACGATCCTGTAGAGAATTCCATGACCAAGCTTCGCGTCTACGACGACACCAAAGCGCTGTTCCATATGCCGGACGGTGTGATCTATCTCGACGGCAATTCGCTCGGCGCGTTGCCGCTTGGCGTTGCCGAGCGCGTCAGCCGCGTCATCACCGCCGAGTGGGGCGATGACTTGATCCGCGCCTGGAATACGGCTGGCTGGTATGCCCAGCCGCGCCATGTCGGCGATCGCATCGCGCGCCTGATCGGTGCGGAAGCCGGCTCCGTCATGGTCGGAGATACGCTGTCGCTCAAGGTCTATCAGGCGCTCGCCGCCGCGCTCGACATGAACGCGTCGCGCAAGGTCGTTCTATCGGACACCGGCAACTTTCCGACCGACCTCTACATGGCCGAAGGCCTGATCGCGACCCTTGGCCGTGGCCATCAATTGCGCCTGGTGGCGCCGGAGGAGATCGAGGCTTCGTTGTCGGAGGAGATCGCGGTGCTCTACATCACCGAGGTCGATTACCGCACCGGACGGCGCCACGACATGGCGAAGCTGACTGCAAGAGCGCATGCGCTCGGCATCGTCACGGTCTGGGACCTCGCGCATTCGGCCGGCGCGCTGCCGGTTGACCTTGCAGGCACCGGCGCGGATTTCGCCGCTGGATGCACCTACAAATACATCAACGCCGGCCCCGGCGCGCCGGCCTTCCTCTACGTTGCGCCGCGCCACGCCGACAGCGTGCGCGCCGCTTTGTCGGGTTGGATGGGGCATGCAAAGCCGTTCGCGTTCGAGCTTGCCTATGCGGCCGCAGGTGGCGTTGAGCGCATGCGCGTGGGAACGCCGCCGGTGCTGGCAATGGCGGCATTGGAAGCTTCGCTCGACATCTGGGATCGCGTCGATATTGCCGAGGTCCGGGCCCGCTCGCTGGCCCTCGGCGATCTCCTGATTGCCGAGGTCGAACGCCGCTGTCCGTCCTTGAAGCTTGTTACGCCGCGCACGCATGAGCGTCGCGGCTCTCAGGTCTCCTTCGCCTACGGCGGCGGCTATGCCGCGATGCAAGCTCTCATCGCCCGCGGCGTCATCGGCGATTTCCGCGCGCCTGACATCATGAGATTTGCCATCACGCCGCTGTATATCGGTGAGGGCGAGATCGTGCGGGCAGCCGAGTTCATCGAAGAAGTGATCGCGGGCGAAATTTGGCGGCGGCCGGAGTATCAGGTGGTGAATGCGGTGACGTGAGGTACGAACGCTGTCTCCCCGTCATTGCTTTGCCGCGAAGAGCAATTCACCCTGTGAGCAGAATGATTTGGGAGGAGATCCGATGACGCCGCTCGATAAACTTAAAGCAATGAAGATGCCGTTTGCCGAACTCAAGGGCGTCGAGTTCGTCGAGGCCGAGAGGGATCGCGTGGTGGCGCGGATGACGGTCAGGCCCGATCTCTGCACGCTTCATCATACCATTCACGGCGGCGCGGTGATGGCGCTGGCCGATTCCGTCGGCGCGGCGGCCACCGTGATCAATCTGCCGGAGGACGCCAAGGGCACGACCACGCTCGAGAGCAAGACCAACTTCATCGGCGGGGCCAAGGAGGGAACCACGGTAATCGCGACCGCCACCCCAATCCACAGAGGCCGGCGGACCCAGGTCTGGACCACCCGGCTGGAGACCGAGGACGGCAAGCTGGTTGCCGTTGTGACGCAGACCCAGCTGGTCCTCGTGTGAATACGGGGGGCTTGATTTTATTAAAGAATTAGTCGCTTCCGATGCCCGAAACTTGGGCAGGTTCCCGTCTTGAAAAGTTTGTTGCGATGCACAATATTGGAGGCCTAGGGATTCGAACGCCTCCTCGAGGGACACCAAGAGGAGTTTTGACTTGTCACTCGCAGCAGATTTTGGACTTGAAATAACCAACCGCCCGAAGTCCGTTCAGGGCTACGTGCGGACCTTGAGCCAGCAGGAAGAATTGCCGCTTTTGCGCGATCACCTGCTGAGGCTCGATGCCGAAAGCCGGCACGACCGCTTCAACGGTTTTCTCGACGACAGTTTTATCGAGCGTTACGCCGCCCGCTGTGCCGAGGACGGCACCGTTATTGTCGCCTATATCGTCGATGGCGTGGTCCGCGGTGCGGCCGAGCTGCATCCGCCCGAGGGCGATTCGCTGCCCGAGGTCGCCTTCAGCGTGGAAGCTTCGGCGCGGCGCCAGAACGTCGGCACCGTGCTGTTCAGCCGCCTGATCGCGGAAGCGCGCTGGAAAGGCTACAAGCGCCTGCGCATCACCACCGGCGCCGAGAATCACCCGATGCGCGCGCTCGCCAGGAAGTTCGGGGCGCATCTGCAATTCCGTCATGGCGAATCGACCGGCACGATCGATCTCGCCAAGGCGCCTGAGGACGAACTCGCTGATCTCGCGGCCTCGCCATTCAGGGCCGGCCGCGCTCTTATCAGCTTCAACTCGACCTGCTGGAAGATCATCTCCAGCATCTACGGCAATCGCGCCGCCTGACCTGAAAAATCCGATTGGAATCAAAAAAGCGGACCGGCAAAACCGGTCCGCTTTTGTATTGTATGTAGGGACTAGGCCGTCAGGTGCCGGTGCGCTTGTCGTTGCCGAAGCGGCGCACGACACGGCGTTCGACCACCACCGAGCGCTGCGCACCCTGTTCGCCGGCGATCACGCGGGTCGAGGTGATGCGGCTGTTGGTGCGAACCTGCTTCTTGACCTCGGCCTGGACGACATCGAGCGGCATGCCCATCAAGGCTGCGGCGATCTCGGCCTGCTGCTCCTGATCATCGGTGATGCCGACGGCGGCGAAGATCGCCTCGTCTAAGGTCGGGGGATCGTGGCGCACGCGCCGCGTGCCATATTTGGTATTCCAGTTTGCGTTCATAACGGCCTCGTTTCGATGCCGGGATACCTAGTGCCGTCTATGTTGCATTGCAATATGAAATCGGTGTGGCATCTCAGCTATGCACCGGTTGGGTGTCAGGGTAGTGACGGGAGACCGGCAACATCCGCAACCCGCTGTTGTGGCCAGCGTTTCAGCGCCGCCTGGCCAGCTTCCGTCAGCCCGTAGATTCCCCGCTCGGTGCGTTCGAACCAGCCATACACATTGTTAAGCATGATCTTGCCGGCATCGGGACAGCGCCGGCGCAATTCGCTCACCCGCCGCGGGCCTGCCGCGAGCTCCGAGGCGCAGGCCAGTGCCTGCTGCCGATAGGCCGTCATGATCGGCGCGCGCGTGCTGCCGCCCAGCGCCGGATCGCCCTGGCGGCGCTGATGCTCTGCGACCAGGCGCGAACGGACCTTCGGCTCCCGGCGTGGGGCTGCCGTCGGCGGCTTCACCAGCACCTCGACCTGACCGCGGTCGGTCACCCCGAGCATGCCGAAGCCGAGGCGGCGACAGAGATTGCGATACCGTGCGTCGGTCTCGCGTCCCTTGCCGCGCGCTGACATCTTTGCCGCAATCCAGACCTCGTCGCCGGCCGGTGCACGATCGACCGCCTGAAGGATCAGCTCGAGATTGAAGGTCAGCTTGAGCTCGCCGATCACCACCACCGGAGGATCGCCGGCGCTGAGGCCCACGAGATCGCAGCCGCCGATCTCGCCCTTGACCGTGAAGCCGAGCTCTTCGAGGAAGCGTTTGACAGGCAGATAGAGCGTGGTTTCCAAAGGAAGCTTCCGAATGTCACGTTCGATCGGAGAATCAGTCTGCGGCAGTTTAGCCCCGGAGTGGACTTAGAGCTCTGCGCCATTTGATCGGGAACAGATGATCCGGCTATCCTGCGGGTGGGACAATCGGGCGCTTCACGAAGATGACCATCAGGAATGGGCTCTATCATATCCGCATCGAAATGCTGGATGCCGTTCAGGGCGGCAACCAAGGCGTCATGGTGATGCGCGACGGCACCATGCGGGGCGGGGACTCATTCTTCTTCGCCTACGGCAGCTACACCTCGGCCAACGGCAAGTGGAAGGGCGAGCTGACCAACGAGGAGCATTCCCCCTCGTTCGACGAGCGCCCGGTGTGGGGCCGCAAGGTCGTGACCATCGGCTTCAGTGGCACTTACAATGGCGAGACCGCGTACGGCGAGGGCATCGCGCTCGCCGGCAAGCAGAGCATCCGTTTCAGAGGCAATCTCCGGCTCTTGGTGCCGGATTGATTACACCCGCCCGCCAACCGGGATCAGCGCGCCGGTGACGCCGCTGGCGGCATCGCTGGCGAGGAACAGAATGACTTCGGCGAGTTCCTGCGGTGTCACCCATTTGGCGAAGTCGGCCTTCGGCATGTCGGCGCGGTTGGCCTTGGTGTCGATGATCGAGGGCAGCACCGCGTTCACGGTCACCTTGCCTTTCCACTCGCTCGCCAGCGCCTCGGTGAGCCGGTGGACGCCGGCTTTCGACGCCGCATAGGGGCCCATGCCGGAGCCGGCCTGAAGCGCGCCCATGGCCCCGATATTGACGATGCGGCCGGCCTTGGACGCGGCCAGATGCGGCAGGGCCGCCTGCGAGGCGTTGAGTGCCGTCAGCACGTTGAGCGCATGCATGCGCTGCCATGTCTTGACGTCGCCGTCGCCGACGGTCTCGAAGGCGAAGCCACCGGCGATGTTAACCAACACGTCGAGCCCGCCAAAGTGTCTCGCCGCTGCCTCGACCGCCGTCTTTGCTTGTGCTGCGTCGGACAGATCGACGCCGCCGATCTCGATGCGCTCAGGCATCGCGGAGATTTGCGATGGCGCATGGTCGATGCCGGCCACGCGCGCGCCGCGTGCCAGCGCGGTCTCGGCGACCACCTTGCCGAGCGCGCCGAGTGCGCCGGTCACGATCAGAACCTTGCCTTGCATCATTGTTCTCCCGGCACGGCCGCTTAAGATTTACGGCCGCCTACGATTGCAGATAGCGCGCCTTCAGTGCGATCCGCTCCGGTGTGCCGAGCTCGAGACCGTCGCGCAAGTAGGTTTCGAGATCGCCATACTCGCTACCGACGGCCTCGAAAGCAGCCGCAAGATACGAGGCCTCGACGTTGCCGATCGCGTCGAGAACATCGGCGGGAAGATCGGAGACGTTTGATGCGTCGCGCTTGTAGTGCTGGTTGGTCAGCAGATAATCCTCGGCAATGACGTCATCAGATACGCCGAGCGCATGCAGGATCAGCGCGCTGGCAAAGCCGGTGCGGTCCTTGCCGGCGGTGCAGTGGATCACGAGCGGCGCGCGGTCCTCCAGGAGATGCCCGAACAGGTTGCGGAAACTGGCCGTGTTGTGGCGTACATAGTTGCGATAGGATTCGCGCATGAGTTCGAGCGCGACCGGCGCGGTCAACCTGCCCCTGCCGAGCTCGGCGCGCAGCGCAGCCACGACTGTCGGCTCGATCGGCAGCGAATGCACGGCGATCTCGTTGACCACGCAGACACCCGCCGCGCGTTCCTCGACGCCGCGAAAATCGAAGGCGCTGCGCACGCCCAACGCGCGGACGATCTCGATATCGGCAGCAGTGAGCTGGCCGAGATGGTTGGAGCGGAAGATCTGCCGCCATCGCGTGATACGGCCATCTGCGGTCGGATAGCCGCCGAGGTCGCGAAAATTGCTGGCGCCTTGCAGGGCGAGATGGCGGGCAGGGAAGTCTTTCATGGAGGTGTCTTGTCAGGCATTTGAAACGGTCTGTGATCACCTGCGCGACCATATAATCCCGCAATCAAGTCCGGAATGGAAAAGGGCCGAAACACCGTTGTTTCGACCCTTTTTCGAACTGACGCCGGGCATCGAGAGACCGCGGCGGTATTGAACCGAACGCAGGCATCAGCGATCCCATTTCGGCTTGGCTTCATCGACTGCTTCCTGATGGTACCAGCTGCCGCTGCAAATCGTCTCGTTCACGGGAAGCGAGGCGTGGTTGGCGGGAAGGCGGGTCTCACCGTTGCGGCGCCCCCCGAGAGCCGAGCGGCCCCCGACAGGGAATTGGTAGATCTGTGCAGATCCGTGACTCAGTCCATTGTTCATCATTGCATTATCTCCCGAGATCGCAGCGCTGGCCTCCATGGTGCGCCCGACTCGTTGGCTTGTGGTTACTGGAATCCCCATATCGGCCGTGCATTCCGAAATGCAAAGTGCTGAAAAGGAAATCAGCGTTGGCCTATTTTGTAGGCAGACTGCATTCTGCTTCCTCTAAGGCAGCGCTCGGGTGGCTAACGCGTGGGCCGTTGCGAAGGTTGCGGGCGACGGTCGCAGTCTTGGCGAATATTGCCCGACGTTGATGCGCGTTTAGCCGGCAACCTTAGACCCGGGCCGGCCTGCTTCAAAATCGGGCGATTTCCGCGGGATTTTTGCGATGCAGCTTCACGCAAAGGTGCGCCGCTATGACGCGCGGCGCACTGGCCGATCCGCCGGGAGGGAAGAGGGGGCCGGCGGCGGTGGAAAACCTCCCGCGCTGCGGCCTTTTGGCACGTTAAATGCTTGGAAAGGGTCGGCCGATGTTGGCCGGGTAAACAATCGTGCGGGGGCCTGCGGCCCCCACCTTTCGCATCATCTACAGAGAGGCTCAATGACCAAGTATAAGCTCGAGTACATCTGGCTCGACGGATATACGCCGACTCCGAACTTGCGCGGCAAAACTCAGATCAAGGAATTCGCGTCGTTCCCGACGCTCGAGCAGCTTCCGCTCTGGGGCTTCGATGGCTCCTCCACCCAGCAGGCTGAAGGCCACAGCTCCGATTGCGTGCTGAAGCCGGTCGCGGTGTTCCCGGATGGCGCCCGCACCAACGGCGTGCTCGTGATGTGCGAAGTCATGATGCCCGACGGCAAGACCCCGCACCCGACCAACAAGCGCGCCACCATCCTTGACGATTCCGGCGCCTGGTTCGGTTTCGAGCAGGAATACTTCTTCTATAAGGACGGCCGTCCGCTCGGCTTCCCGGCCTCGGGGTATCCGGCGCCCCAAGGTCCGTACTACACCGGCGTCGGCTTCTCGAACGTCGGCGACGTCGCCCGTAAGATCGTCGAAGAGCATCTCGACCTCTGCCTGGCTGCCGGCATCAACCATGAAGGCATCAACGCGGAAGTCGCGAAGGGCCAGTGGGAATTCCAGATCTTCGGCAAGGGCTCCAAGAAGGCCGCTGACGAAATGTGGATGGCCCGCTACCTGATGCTGCGCCTGACCGAGAAGTACGGCATCGACATCGAGTTCCACTGCAAGCCGCTCGGCGACACCGACTGGAACGGCTCCGGCATGCACGCCAACTTCTCGACCGAGTACATGCGTACGGTCGGCGGCAAGGAGTACTTCGAGGCGCTGATGGCGGCCTTCGACAAGAACCTGATGGACCACATCGCCGTCTACGGCCCGGACAACGACAAGCGTCTGACCGGCAAGCACGAGACCGCGCCCTGGAACAAGTTCAGCTACGGCATTGCCGATCGCGGTGCTTCGATCCGCGTGCCGCACTCCTTCGTCAACAATGGTTACAAGGGCTATCTGGAAGACCGTCGTCCGAATTCGCAGGGCGACCCATATCAGATCGCTTCGCAGATCCTGAAGACGATCGCCTCCGTGCCGGCCGACAAGAAGGCCGCCGCCTAAGATCCTCCCGGCCCGGGCTGGGGGGCTGGCCCCGGTTGGACTTCGATCCGCCGAAGCCGAAAGGCTTCGGCGGATTTTTCATTTTGCTGACAGCCGTTGCGGAGACTCATCGGACCTCATGGCCGGAAACTTGTCCATCGCCGCCGAAAGCGGGATAGACTGCGTCTGGGTGCGCGCAGGGCCGGGGACGGCTGGTGTTTGAAGGCTTCTACAAGGTGAGATTTCAGCTCGGCGACCGGGTCGGCCGGAGCGTGATGCATGCCGGCAACGGCAAGATGCTCGGCGGCAATTCGGCCTTCGCCCATATCGGCACCTACGTGAAGACCGAAGCCGGCGTCGACGTCGTGATCAACACCGTCCGCCACAACCCCGATCCGAACTATCGCGCCATGGCGGGCACGGACGATGCGACGTTGCTTGCCAAGGGCTGGGCCGACGGCGATCTCTATCGCTTCAAGGGCGAGCTCAAGGAGCTGCCCGGCGTACCCTTTCAGTCGTTGATGACACCGATCACCGAAGACGAGATGCCGATCGCCGGCGGTGTCGGCGAGGCCGGTATCGCCGACGGGCTCTACTCGGTGCATCTGCGCATGCTCGATGGCGTCGACGGCGGTCTCACCGGCGTGATGCTGCTCAACAAGGGCCGCATCCTCGGCGGCGATGCATCGTTCTATTATCTCGGCAGCTACACCGCCGCCAACGGGCGCTGGAAGGGCCAGATCCTCAATCAGGAGCACACGCCGGCCAAGGACGATCCGATCTTCGGCGGCCACGAGGTCGGCATCGGCTTCTCCGGCACCTATGATGCCGAAGAGGCGGTGCTGGAGGCAACGGCGCTCGCCGGCAAGCGCAGCCTGCGCCTGACCGCCGCGCTCAAGCTGATGCACCGCGCCTGATCGTCACGGGAATCGCTGATGGAAACAATTCGCATGCTCTCGACGCTCGGCCTGATGGGCGCGATGCGCAGCCTCTCCTCCGCGTACGAGACCGCGACCGGCGTCCACATCGATGCCGATTTCGCGCCGACGCTGGCGCTGCTCAAACGGTTGCGCGACGGCGAGGCCGCCGATCTCGTCATCCTCACCCGCGAAGGGCTCGACGAGATGATCGGCGAGGGCCGTGTGATCGCCGAGAGCGCTGCCGATCTCGCGCGCTCCTTCGTCGGCATCGCGGTGCGGGCAGAGCAGGCACATCCCGACATCGCCACGGCATCCGCACTGCGCAACACGCTGCTCGCGGCGCGGTCGGTGGCCTATTCGCGACTGGGGGCGAGCGGGGTCTATTTCGCCCGGTTGATCGCGCAGATGGGGATCGCGGAAGAGATCAACGCCAAGGCCACCATCGTCGAGCAGGGCTTTACCGCGGAGCGGCTCGTGAGCGGCGAGGCCGACCTCGCGGTGCAGCAGATCAGCGAGCTGAAGCAGGTCGAAGGCATCGAGGTGGTCGGCCCGATCCCGCACGATCTGCAAACGCCGGCCGTGTTCTCCGCCGGTCGGATGACAAACGCCGAGAACGCCGACGCCGCTGACCGGCTGCTGCGCTATCTGGCATCGCCCGAGGTGGTCCCCGTGCTGCGCCAATCGGGACTCGAGCCTTGAATTTGCCGAGACTGCGACGCAACCTGGCGTCCATGCGGACTTTCCTCGTTGCCATCCTTCTCACGCTTGCGGTGCCGTTGTCGGGGCATGGGCAATCGGCCGACCTCGTGCTGTGCGACCGGGTCGCGGCCGATCCCAGCGATCCCGACAAGCCGGCCGACGTCAGGGGCGCGACCGAGATTGCGGCCTCCGACGTTGCGACCGCCATCAAGTTCTGCAAGCAGGCCGCGCCGTCGTCGCGGCGCGCGATGTTCGCGCTCGGCCGCGCCTATGCGGCCAACCGGCAACCGGCGGACGCGATGGCAGCCTGGCGCAAAGCTGCCGACAAGGGATCGAGTGCGGCGATGGTCGAGCTCGGCGTGGCCTACGGTACCGGCTCCGGCGTCGCCAGGGACGAAGCGCAGGCGCGGAAATTGTTCGAGAAGGCGGCGCAGGCCGGCAATCCCCGCGGCATCAGCAATCTCGCCGCGCTTGGCGGCAGCGGCGGTGCCGCGCCGGCCGATCCGGCACAGGCGCGCGCATTGCTGGGCAAGGCCGCCGAGACCAACGCGGAGGCGCAGTACCAGCTCGGCATGATGCTCTCCGAAGGCACGGGCGGGGCGAAGGACGACGCCGCGGCGCGCGCGCTGTTCGAAAAGGCTGCCGCGCAAAACCATCCCGGCGCGCTGGAGCGGATGGGCGCCTTCGCGCAGGAGGGCCGCGGCGGGCCAAAGGACAAGGACGCCGCGAAATCCTACTACGAGCGCGCCGCAGCGCTCGGCGACGAGGATGCCAAGCAGGCGCTGGAGCGGCTGCGCTGTCCCTATGCGATCAAGGACAAGCAGGGCAAGCTCGTCACCACGCTGTGCTTCTAAAGCCCGATGAACGCGCTGTAGATTTATTTGTGAGCATGATCTTTTCGGGAAACCGCTGCGCATTTTTCCGGATCATGCCGTAGCGCCTCGGCCGGCGGGTTCGAAGCCGGCTTTGGTGAGTGCGCAAGGCCGTTCGCGACCGGCCAAACAAAAAAACTCGAAAAACAACCCCATGCACAGTAGCCAAGTGGTTGAAATCACAGGCCTGCAAATGGTGTGAAATCGCCATATGCGGAATTGCCGAAATTGCTTGCGCCGTCGGGCAAAACAGGCGCATGATGGCATCATGGCAGGGCGTGGCTTCGCGAATGGCCCTGCGCGAAAAAGCCCGATGGTCTTGATGCGATGGCAGTGCTAGGTAGCGCGTGCTTTCCTTATGATTTTGCGGGTCACTTGCGTTGCTGGACGGGCTCTACAAGGTTGAATACGGCGTCAACGATGCCTTCGGCCGCAGCATCATGTGCATGCATGATGGCAAGCTGCTGGGCGGAAATTCGGCCTTCGCGCATCTCGGAAGCTATTTCGAGCGCGACGGCGAGATCATCGCCGAAGTCATCACCGAACGGCACAACGACGATCCCAACTACAAGCCGCTGATGGGGGCTGATGTCGCCGCGATCGGCGCGCGCGGCCGACTCGTCGGCAACCAGATCCGTCTCGCGGGCAGCGCGGACACGATGCCGGGCGCCGGTTTCTGGGCCAATCTCACGCGGCTCGATGACGAGGGGTTGCCGCCGCAGGGGACGATCGGTCCAGGCGGGGTGGTGAACGGGCTCTATGCGATCCATCTGCGCGCGCTCGACGGCGTCGATGCCGGGCTCTCCGGCGTCATGCTGCTGATGGACGGCCGCATCCTCGGCGGAGATGCGTTCTTCTACTATCTCGGCTCCTATTCCTCGGCTGACGGCCGCTGGAAGGGCGAGATCCTCAACCAGGAGCATACGCCGGCAAAAGGCGAGAACCCCGTGTTCGGCGGCTATGAGGTCGGGATCGGCTTCTCCGGAACCTGCACGGCGGACAGCGGCGAACTCGAAGGCATCGCGCTCGCCGGCAAGCGCAGCCTGCGGCTCGCGGCCTCGCTCAAGCTGATGCGGCGGGCGTAGGGCGGTTACTCAAAGATTTGGGATCTCCGCTCGAGTGGCTCAACAGGCCTGACGTCCGAGCCGCGGCAATGTCGGCAAGTGACCCCCAAGCGGACATATCGAAATCAGGACATATCGAAACGGCCTCGACGAGAAGCACTGCGGCTCAGCTAGGGAAGTCCTTTTGTCATCGTAAAGGGATTGAACCCACCTTCCGCAAGGGCAGCCCACGAAGCTGCGCCAAGATGTGACAATCGGAAATAGTTTCGCGGCTTGGTCGGGTCGGTGTCCAACACGAACCCCGTCGGTAACGCGCGGACAGTCGTGGCATAGAACCCACCATCGGGCGACCTCTGGGATTCGATGACAGCGATCAGCGAATCTGCCCTCTTCGTCTTGCCGAGCAATTTCATCAAGAGAGCCATTTGGCTCGTACCTTCGGTCCACACACCGTCTCGGTCTTCACCGTAAGAAAAGCCTCCGCCGACACTCATTCGCTGTTCGGCGGTCGTCATTGCCGATGCAAATTTCCCGGCCGCTCCGTGAAGCGCTGTTAAAGGCCAGATCTGGGCATCCAGAGCCAAAATCGGATTATGCGTGACACCGTCTTCAGCGGTTCCTGCGGCGAAACAGACGCACCCCGGATCCCACATCGTATTTACAAAGTACTCGGCAACCGTTGCCTTATCGCGCCAGCGCGAATCGCCTGTGCGGATCGCAAGAAGACCAAACGCGGCGGCGAGGTCAGTATTATGTTCAGTCGATTTCCACGTCCGCACTTCCGGCGTCGGTTCGTGCCCAAACGTACCTCCCGTGAAACCGCCAGTACCGCGCGTATCGGCCCATTGCGCGACCCAAGCGCCAAGCCGCGCTGCACCATCGCGAAACGGGGAGCCGGTGTTCACATCATCAATCGACAGCAACGCCAACATGGCCCATGCCATGTTACCAACATCGCTTCCCACCTGATATCGATCCTCCAACCATTCGTTCCGATTATTGTCCCACCAACCCGGAAGTTTGGCGGAGCCATTCGCCACCACACCCGCGGCGTAAGCGTTTCGGAGCCGTCCATCATGCCAGGTCCGGTCATTATCGACGGCCCAGAGGATCGCCGCGCTCATCCGACTTGCTTTGTCTCGCTCACCGCAACCGACCAACGCGATGACAGCCACCGCATTGTCATAGAGGTATGCGGCGCCATGGAGAGGCCCCGATTCCACGGTCGGATAGCTGGGCAAAAACAACGGCCCTGGCTGCGCCTTATCAATTTGACTAGCGAGGTACCCGCATGCAGACGCTTCCGGTGTTGCCAAAGCCCGTAGTGGAGCGGTGGCTAAAATGATTATGAAGGTCATTACGATCCAGACGAAGGTTTCTATTCGGGCCACTTGGCCGTTCTCCAGGGTGGACGATGATTCTATATACCCATCGGCGAAGTCTGGAAGTGGCCCCATCGCAATCGCGCTTGCGGTGCCCGCTCATGTCTGAAGTTGAGGGTAGACCGCCCGCCCTGACTGCCCACGGCCGAAACCGGCGCTATTGACCCACCGCGGAGTCCGACGCATCGAGCTCCCCCCGAGGGAGTGGACGGTCGGGTTCCGATACTCGGAACTCATCGGGATCGCAACGGGATTCACATGCCTTAATGAAGCCGCGCACGACCGCTGCTTTAATTCGCGGTTCGGTAGCGAATTTGAGTAATGGGGGCGATCATGCAGGACTTTCAAGCTGAGCTGGCCTCTCGGCTCAACGACCTCTATTGCCGGCTCTCAGAACTGGAAAATCTTCGACTTCAGATCGAAGATGCGGAGCGATGCCATCGGGCTGTGATTGCACCGCCGCCCCTCGCAACTATTTCGCCGTCAAGCTCGAAAAGAGCCTGCACTTCGCTGAGGGAGCGGACGCGCTTTTGACCACCCGTGGCGGACATCGCTGTGTTGAGCTATAAGCGCAGGAGCGAACGTCCTTTTGGCATCATCTGATGGAGCAGCAAGGTCAGTGGCAGGTCGCTGGTAGTGCGCCCGAAGTGTACGAACGGGAGTTGGTCCCGGCTGTGTTTGGGCCATGGGCCCCCGTCCTGATAGACCTCGCTCGGCCGAAGCTGGGCGAACGCGTAGTCGATATTGCTTGCGGCACTGGAATAGTGGCGCGCCTCGCGGCGGTGAAGGTGGGCCCTACCGGGATCGTGACGGGCATCGATCTCAATCCTGGCATGTTGAACGTGGCACGATCGCTCGGGATGGCCGATGACGCTGCCTCGGTTCAATGGCAGGAGGCCAGTGCAGACAAACTGCCGTCCGCTGACAGCGCGTTTGATATTGCGTACTGCCAACTCGGCCTCCAGTTCTTCGCCGACAGACCAGCTGCTTTGCGCGAAATGCGCAGAGTTCTATCTTCAAGGGGAAGGCTCGCCCTCATGGTGTGGTGCGGCATCGATCAAAGTCCCGGGTTTGAATCTTTAGCCAAAATACTGGAGCGCCACATCGGTCCAGCGGCGGCCACAATCATGCGAGCTCCATTTGGACTCGCCGATGCCGATCAGCTGAGCCGACTTGTCGCTGCTGCGAACTTTCAGGATATCACGGTTCAACGGAGGGTCGGTGCCATCGAGTTTCCATCCGTCGAACGATTTGTATTTAGCTATGTTGCGGGTTCGCCACTGGCCAGTCATGTGTCGCAAGCAAGCGAGGTGGCTCGCGAACACCTGGCCGAAGATACCAAGTTGGAGTTGGGAAAATACGTGGGTAGTAGCGGGTTATCGTTCCCGATAGCAGCTCACCTACTCACCGCAACCGCTTGATACGTCCGCTGATGGCATGGCCCTTAGCGGACCGCTGGCCTAGCCGCGCGGCCCCCGAGGGAGTGGATGATCCGCCGGTTTGCACGGGAACTTTTGTGCACTTTTGCACTTATCAGTCCTGCCGCGATGGTCGCGCTGATCAAGCGCTCCATCGAACTCCTCCAAGCTTCAGCTCCTAAAGTTCAAAGCCGAATGCCATCCGGTCGTCGACCTCCGAGCGATGCACCGTCCTGAGGGGAGTGAACTTCATCCATCCGTGCACGATGAGGCTTGAGCGGGGGGCTCATTTGGCGATGCCCGCTTCTGGCCCGTGGCTGACCTCAGCCCAGAGCGCGGCGATGTCCGCTTCGTGCAAGTGACCCGACCAAGGTTATGCTGGCTGAAGAGGGCAGCCTTTGACCCCTGGCAGACCTAGGCTGGGCGCTTGCTCGAGCTGGTCAGACGATCATGAGACATCGGCTGCAGTATGCCGTACATCAGTGTCCGCCATAACCATTCGACCGGGCCGTACCTGTACCGGTCTAACCACCAACCGCTGACAAATACCTGGCAGACGTAGACGAAAAGCCCGATAGCCAGTGCTTCGCCGCCCCGAGCTGCCCAAATAGCCCGAGGCCGTATCCGTAGAAAATCCAGCCAAAGATCATGGACTGAGCGAGGTAATTCGTGAATGCCATGCGCCCTAGCGGCGCAGCCCAGCCCAGCAATCGCTTGCCGTTCGCCAGATCGGCGACGGCGATGATCATTGCACCGTAGCCGAAAGCCAGCAGGATCGTGCCTGTGGGAGTGGCCAGTGCGCCGAGACCGGCGCCCGCTACGACGCCGCTTACTCTTAGGAGGATCAAGACTGCGCCTAGCCCAGTACAGCTGATTGCTGTCAAGAACAGGAGTGGACGATCTCGCTTCCTCAAGGCATTGCTGCGCCAGACGAGGGCACCAATCAAAAATAGCCCTATCGTCCGCGGGAATACGTAGATGTGGAGAGGAACGATCACGGGGATTTCGCTGACCCGGAACGCCAGCACCTGCCCGAAGCTGCCCCCTGCATAGACCTGATTGGCTTCAAGCACATGGCCTTGCAACGAAGCCAAGCTGGGAAACAATCCAGGAGGGGACCACACCTGCATGGCCAAATACAGCGCCAGGAATGTCGCCGCGCCGCATGAAAGCAGCCAGCGGGGGCCAAACAGGAATGGTAGGACGACTAACCCTGCGATCGCATATTCGGTAAGAATGTCACCATTCCAGATCAGGAAAAGGTGAATCAGTCCAAACGTCAGCAAGGCGATCAGACGGCGAAACAACAGAAGCGCGCGATGCGGGTTCGTCGAGAGGTGCTCATATTGAATGGCAAGTCCAACTCCGAATAACAGTGAGAACAGGGCAAATGCCTTCATATCGACCGCGAGCATCAAGACTGTCTCGACCGCGCGGTCAAACGGAGGTGCCGGTCGCCCGGCGGGTAAGAACTGCTCGAAGATTGAGACGCGGAATTCAGTGACGACGTTAATAGCAAGGACGCCGAGCAACGCCAGGCCGCGAAGCACATCGATAGTTTCGATGCGCTGCCTTGGGTTCACAGGGCCGGAGCGGCTCTCACAGCTTATGGCGACCATGCGCGAGCACTATAGGTTGGGGGAGGAGATTGGGCCAGTTCAGTTCTGGTATTGGCCGATTCCGTTGAAAAAGGCCCGAAGTAGTTCGCTGTAATGGTACGAGTTGCGATGCGGACGAAGGGCTCACCAGTTCTTATGCGAGCCTTGGGGTTGGCATTGGGATCAGCTTGGCCATTTTGCGGAGGTTCTGGGCTGTGGCTGCGAGGGTGAACTCGTCGCGCGCGCCGTTCGGACCCCTTAGTCGCAGGCGATCGAGCTTGAGAATGCGCTTGAGGTGCGCGAACAGCATCTCGATCTTCTTGCGGAGCCGACGAGAAGTGCGACCCTCCCATGATCTTGCGATCTGGCGCGCCATGTCGCGAGCGCCCTCGTAGATCGAGCGTGGCACCCTCCGTGAGGCCTGCGTGGGGCAGCACCGGAGCTTCAATGCGCAGCGATCACAATCGCGCTTACTGGCCAGGTAAAGCATGGTGGCACCATCATTCACCAGCGTTCCGGTCGTGGTAAGAACTTTGCCATCGGGGCAACGATAGACGTCTCCGGTATGGTCATAGGTGAAGTCGTCGCGCGAGAAGATCCCGTCTGTGCGGGCCGACTTGTCGAACACTGTAACGTGGGGCTCGATGCCGTGCTCATAGAGCAGCCAGGCGAGCATCTCGGCCGAGCCATAACCGCTGTCGCCGAGGAGCCGGCTTGGATAGAGATCGAACCGTTCGAGCGAGCGCTCAATCATGCGCTTGGCAGCCAGCACCTCCGCCTGCCGAATCGCCGTAGTCGCCTCAACATCGACGATGATCGCGTTCTCGACGTCGATCAGGTAGTTCGTGGAGTAGGCGAAGAAGGCTTGGCCACCGTGAGCCCCCGTCCAGCGCGCCGCCGGGTCGGAGGGCGACACGAACTTGGGGGTGACTTCGGTCGCTGCCCCGAAGGCTGCATCGTCGAGGACAGCTAGATACTCATCGATGGCTCGTCCGGCCGCCGCTGGCGGAAGTCCCTTGTCGCCTTCGATGCCCTTCTGCCGATTGGCATCGGCCTTGATCAAGCTCGCATCGACTGCAAACCCTTCACCGCCGACCAGCCGCTCCTCGATGCAGCGGCGCAACACGCACTCGAACACGCGTCGGAAGAGATCGCTTTGCCGGAAGCGGCCGTGCCTGTTCTTGGAGAACGTCGAGTGATCCGGCACCGCCCCCTCGAGACCGAGCCGGCAGAACCACCGGTAGGCCAAATTAAGGTGAACCTCATCGCACAGGCGCCGCTCTGACCGGATACCGAAGCAGTAACCGATCAGCAGCATCCGGATCATGAGCTCCGGATCGATCGAAGGCCGACCGATGTTGCTGTAGAAAGGTGCCGGGTCCCGCTTGATCTCTCCGAGGTCAACAAACCTGTCGATCGACCTGAGCAGGTGATCGGCGGGAATATGCTTCTCAAGTGAGAACTCATAGAACAAAGCGGCTTGCTCGACTTGCCGATGCCCCATCATGATCTTCAGTCCTGCCAACTAGACAGACTGAATCACTGATCTATCTGCGCCGCAACAGCCGACTTTTTCAACAGAATCGGCCTGCAGCGGACTTCGGTGCATCGGTACTAGAGAGCCTATGGTCGTCTATTCCGGGAGGAGAGCTTGAAGAACATTCAGATTATAGATCGCGCGGTCAACGCGACGTTCAGCTTGTTTCAAGCGACCGATGATGAGTTCGCTGCTATCTTTCCCGGCCCGGGCCAAGACATGGAGTTGATTGAGGACTTTACCGAACGCGCTGGGGAAGAGCAGGCTTTGCGAATATTGTCGCCCGTATGGGGGCGCCCCATTTTGAAGCGCGATGCGCAAGGTGTCCACGGGACGCTGTACTTCGAGTATGCCGACCGGAGGCAATCTCTTCCGGAATCTAAGAGAGAGGTCGATTGGCCCGATTCTTACGTTAATCTTGCGCAGCGCAAGCTGTTTGCCAGCAAACGTTAGGGCCTGTATCTGGCCCTGCGACTCGCGGCGATGTCGGCTTGTAACCCGTTGCAGACGTTCGGACGACCAGCCAGATTACAATTGTGAACAACGTCACAGAGCCGAAGCTTGCCTTTTGGCAAGCTCTACCTACGCTGCGCACATGTTGTTCGGGGCTGCGATGGGCGCGTTTCCCTGCGTTTTATTGGTCTTTTCATCTTGCTTGCTTGCGGCTCAGCGGGAGGCGGACCGACGTGCAAGCTGCGCGAGGCTGGTAGCGGCAGTCAATGCGGCACAGTTCGGCCAAGTTTGATCCGAGAGTTCGCTGGCGAATGGGGGCACTGATGGCCAAACTGTATTGGATCTGTGCTGCCGTACTCGGCTGCTTGATGTCGCCTGTGCAAGCTGCCGGTGTTCAGCTTCTGGATACCGATCCAAATCTGGCTGGCGCTATATGGTACCCTTGCGCAGCAGCGGCGCAACGAGTGCCCCTCGGCAAACTCACTGTCCAATTCATTGAATCGATTGAAGGTACGAAGGACTGTCCCGTCACAGGAACGAACTTGCCACTCGTGATCGTCTCGCACGGACGCGGCGGTTGGTTCGGACAACACGATGACACGGTGCAGGCCCTGGCAAACGCTGGATTTGTCGTCGCCTCGATCAACCTTCCGGGTGACAATGGAAACGATTCCTCGCAACGAGACAGCCTTTCCATTCTGGCAACCCGGCCCGCCAGCATTATCCGATTGCTTGATTTCATCTTGAATGACTGGAAAGACCGGGCTGCGATTGATTCCTCCAGGATCGGCTTCTTTGGGTTTTCGCTCGGCGCCTATACCGGATTGGTGTTGGCGGGCGGCAATCCCGATCTCCGGAGATTTGCGCTCTACTGCTCGGACGCGAACCGAACGCGGGCATGCGAGCAACTCCGTAGCGGCGACATACCAAGCAGCTTGCCTCACGAACCTCGTATCCGAGCCGCAGTGCTCGCCGATACGGCAATTAACTTTGCCTTTCCCGCTGACCGCTTGGCAGACATCACAATCCCGCTGCTGATCTGGCGATCAGAGTTTGGCGGCGCAGGCGTAGACCCGAAAAACTCAGCGCTCGTTGCTCAGTCGCTGCCCGGCAAAAAGGAAGTGCGCGTGGTGCCTGCCGGTCATTTTGCTTTCCTGTCGCCATGCACGGCAGAGTTCGCGGAGAAGCTTCCTCGCTTCTGTACTGACCCGCCGGGTTTCGACAGGACGGCATTCCATCGCGAGTTCAACGCCAGCATCATCAATTTCTTTCGAGAGACTCTCGTTCGCCAGGGCGAGAGCCGTTAGCAGCCGATCTATGAGCGCGATGGACGGCCGCATCCTGGGCGGCGATGCGTTCTTCTACTATCTCGCGGCGAGCTCGAAGGCATCGCACTCGCTGGGAAGCGCAGCCTGCGATTGGCGGCATCGCTCAAGCTGATGAGGCGGGCCCAGAACGGTTACTCAGAGATCTCGGATGTCTGCCGAGAGGGTAACGCAGGCCTGACGTGCGACCGCGGCGAGGTCGGCAAGTGAGCCCAAGCTGACGTCTGGCCCAATATCAGCACGTTTTGACGAGATCATTAGTTTATGCTTATCATTAGTTATGGCTAATGATAGATCCGCTACCGTAACGGCAACCCTTCGGCGAAGCATGGCTAAAGACAGCGTGCAACTGGCCGCTCTGGGCGATTCGACCCGCAGACGAATATTCGCATTGCTGGGCGCGCGGCCGCGCACTGTCGTTGAACTCACCCGTGAACTGACTGTCTCCCAGTCAGCCGTCTCTCAGCATCTGAAGGTGCTGCGCGAATCTCATTTGGTTCGTGCCGAGCCGAAGGGAGCCAGCAACATTTATCACATCGATCCAGCGGGGCTCAGCCAGATGCGCGCCTGGCTTGACCGGTTCTGGAGCAGCACACTGGCTGCGTACAAAGTGGCCGGAGAAAAATCAGTGGAGGACCAGAAATGAGCATCCGTGTATCGGCGGCACCCATCAAACAATCGATCGTGGTTGAGGCGCCTATCGAGCGCGCGTTTAAGGTCTTTACGGAAGACTTCGGCAGCTTCAAACCACGCGAGCACAATCTGCTCTCCGTGCCCATCGCAGAGACCGTGTTCGAGCCCCGGGTCGGCGGTCACATCTATGATCGAGGTGTCGACGGCAGCGAATGCCGCTGGGCGCGTGTGTTGGCTTTTGAGCCGCCGAATCGCGTGCTTCTAAGCTGGGACATCAGCCCGCGCTGGCAAATCGAAACCGATCCAGACAAGACCAGTGAATGGGAGGTGCGGTTCATTGCCGAGACGCCAAGCCGGACTCGATTGGAACTTGAGCACCGTCACCTCGAACGTCATGGCCAAGGTAGGGAAGGCGTGAGCGAAGGCGTTGAAGGCGATCAGGGTTGGCCGCTCTACCTGAAACGGTTCGCCGAGCGGATAGCCCGCGAGGCATGATATCCGCGTAACCTATGCGACGTGATCGCATTTGCGGAGGTCCTTATGACAGCCTACTGGCTTAGCATTGTCGGGGTGCTTGCCCTTTGCCTCCTGTCAATTTTGCTGGCGGTCTATTCAGGATTCTCCAAAGGCTGGGCCGGGGCACTCTCCGGACCTGTCTTGCCGTTGGATGACGATAACCTGCTGTACCGGATCGATCGCGTCCACATGAACGCAGTGGAGGCGCTGCCGCCTTTTGTCGTCCCGACAGTCCTGGCTACGTTGGCAGGGGTAAGACCCGTCACGCTTGCAACGCTTGTATGGGTCTATGTCGCAATTCGTCTGATCCACGTTGCGGTCTATTTGCGCGGCGGTAACGCGGCCAAAGGCGGCAGCGTCAGAACCATTCTCTATGTTTCAGGTGCCCTCGTAACGGTCATCCTCATTGCCGTAACCGCCCTGGCAGCCATCCCTAGGGTATCAACGCTGGCCGCCTGACGACAGCGGCTTTTGGCCCGAAGCGAGCGATCTGTGCAATTCGCAAGTTGTGGCCCTGCAGACGTGGGCTGCAGCGTGAAATTCAGCATGATCTGATGAAGCTGCTGAACTGGAAATTCTGTACCGATTGCCACGGCGTCGCGTGCTTATGACGCCGATGATCCGTCAATGTGAAGCCGGCGCCGAGCAGTGCGGTGATGCTGTCAGCGGTGTGACGTGTCACGGGCAAGCCGCTGCATTTCTCCGGACCATCGATTGCGAATGTGCCGATGATGACATGACCGCCAATTTTTACGGTTCTTCGGACGCACGCGACATAAGCCGCTTGTTCTTCCGGCGCGGTGAGAAAATGGAACGCTGCACGGTCGTGCCAGATGTCATGATGGCGCGCTGGCTGCCACGTCGTCACATCGGCGACGATCCAATGCACGGCGTCGCCAGCGGCACCGAGCCGTGCACGCGAGGCCGCGAGCGCCGCGTCGGACAGATCAAGGACGGTCAGATCTGCATATCCAGCCGCCAGCAGCGCATCGACGAGCCGAGCCGCCCCACCGCCGATGTCAACAATCGGTGAGGTAAGCTCTGCGGCGGCCAGTGCGATCAATTCGAGCGAAGGCGACGGGCTCTCCTGGAACCAGCTTAACTCGCGTTCGCCCTTGCTCTCGTATACGTTCTCCCAATGGGCCGCCCGGCCTGAAATCGTCATGAAACCCGATCCCTTCCATGCTGACCCCGCCAATACTCGACCGCAAGCATTACTCCATCCCTTCAGTGTTCTCGCCCTCGGCGCTCCGGCGTGAAGCGCGGCGACAGCGCGGCCTGCCACGGCAGGATGTCCGGAGGTCTGCATTCTAGACCCGGACGGCGATCTCGTCAGGTGACCCAAGGCGGACCATGACCTGCAAATTCCGAGCTGGCGATCACTTCTAAGATTGCCTCGTTGAGCCGGTTTCCCACGCTACCGGCCCAAATTGATTTAGAAGTGGCCCAAATTCGTTCCTGTATCTGGAACTGAGTATCTGGTTTAGAGTCTCGTGATCGCCGCCCGGTCCTTGGCTTTTATCGGTGACAGAGAGTCCTGCACGCTCCCGCCTTTGACAATCGCGGTGAGCTATGTGTGAGAAATGTGACGAGATCGACCAGCGCATTGCGCGGTACAAGTACATAGCATCGCGTATCACCGACCGAATTACGCTCGTTGGCATAACTGAATTAATCGAAGCTGCGCCTGCCAAGAAGGCCGCTTTCCATTGCAAACCCGAGCAACAGTGAGGCCGCGTTGAACCTAAACGCCGGCGGTCCCGACCAATGTCTACTGGAGGATTGCGGTTTCCAGTTCCAACGTGGCGCCACTGAGCATTATTGGGCTTGGTGGCGTTTTCGTTTAGGGGGAATTTCGAAACTCAGAGCGGCCTATTTCGGCCTCGATAGGGCGCTGGCCTGTTTCCCACCTCAGTGGCCCGGTTTGATTTTAGCCCCGTCCTGCCTTTCTTTGTCGCAATCGCTCAGCTTGTCCAAGGCATCAGTGGCTTAACCCACATATAGGGCGTAGACTCAGCCGATCACCGCCCCGCCATCGGCATCTATCGGTGACTGAGAGTATCGCGCTCCCGCCTCCTACCCGGAGAGCACCATGCGCACCAAAGCCGTACAACCCAAATTGTCGTTGCAGAATAGGCTTATGCTCGAGGCTAACCGCCTCGAAGGCGATGCAAACAGGCTGCCCCATGGCCCCCTTCGGGAAGCTATGATCCGCGCAGCGGACTAACCGAAAGTGCGCATCGAATCGAGAATTGGCTGTCCTCGGCAAGTCTACGAGCGCCAACGTGATCAACGATCGGCTGTCGTATTCGTCTTCCTGCATCTCAGCGAGGTCCGAGACGAGCCAGAAAGGGAAGGGCATCCAGGGCAGCCCTGCGGCTTCAGCCCGTTATCGCAGCCTGCCGAGCCACAGCGCGGCGAGGGACTGGCGACTGCGCACGGCGAACTTGGCGTAGATCGACTTGACGTGGAAATGCGTGGTGTTCGGACTTTGCTCGAGCTTCTGCGCGATCTGCCTTTCCGTGTCCCCGGCGAGCAGTCCGAGCAACACGCGGCGTTCAGCGGGTGTGAGGGGCGCGTTGGCGATGAGCAGTCCGTGGCTGAGCAATTGTTGACGGTGAAACCATCTCAAGGCGCGCATCACGAAGCCCAGACGCTGGCCGTCCTGTGCCGTAAAGCGGGGTTGCTGCGCATCACGAAATACGAACAGGCGAATCCTCAAATCGTCATTGAGCGCAATGCGCACGGAGATGCTGTCGGCGAAGCCGACGTCCAGATAGTGGCGCCGATAGTGCTTCCCCTTGAACCATTCCGGCGGCAGCTGTTTCGAACAGCAGGCGGACGCGGAACGGCTCGTCGCCCGACATTGACAAGATCTGGGACAGGTCGACGTCGTCGGACCAGAGCGTATCGTACTGCTTCTGCACGGATGCCGCCACCGCCGGTATCGGGTCCAGCACCCTGACGAGACGCGGACGCCAGCCGAGCAGGGGATCGGTCCGCTTCGGCGAAGGCAATCGCACGACCACGCCCCACAGCACATTGCGTGCCGACAACATGGTGCGCAGTGCGGACAGCAGGTGGGTCAGCGCAGCGTCACTGTCGGCGACCGAGAAGTCGGCCAGCTGATCCCAGAGCGCATAGACGTCTTGATTTAGCGGATCGATGGGATCCGTGGAGAGATGCATGTCATTTCCAGATTGTGCCGGCCGCCGAGCTCAGAGGCGACCCCAGAGGCCTCCGACCTGCGCGAGCATACATAAAGTACAGCGAACCACCTTTCCAGGTAGTTCTCAGATGCACAAAATGGCGCGATATCGGCCCGGTTACCGGGAATACAGATTCTCTCAGCGTAACGACATTGGGAGATCGACGATGCGTACAACGACGGGCGCGCGCCGGCCTAAAAGGCCTGGCGAAGGCCGGACGGAGAGGCGACGGCGGCGCGGTTTTTTCCTCGCCCTGTCATCCGCGGTGCTGCTGATTACACTCTCAGCCTTTGCGCAGCATCCACCGGCAAGGGTGTCGATCCGCCCCGGGCGTTAGCGTTCCCTGATCAAGCCGCTTTTGTATGCATTTCCGTCGTTCTCCGAAGTTGATCTGCATGGAAATCTCATGATCCGGCCAGCCTGCCGGGTTTCTGATCGGCTCGTCGAGTCAGAAGAGCACGGCATCGTCGCTTTCATCATCTCGGCACTGCATGCGTCGCGGCGCCGCCTGGCAAGCCGCGTCATACGCCAATGTGAGCATTTGCTCGGAAACGAAGCCAAAAAACGTCCGGAGAACAAGAATGGTGACGAGCAGAGCGACGCAAACAAAATTGGCGGCCCGATCCCATGCCCACAATGAAACGGGCTGGCTGCTGGCAGTCGCCGCCGCATTCCTCATCGTGCACGCCGCCGCCTGGATCATCTGCGGACATGTTTCGAGCAACGAGGGCGCGCATTCCCAACCTGAGCCGATATGCCTGTCGTGCGATTGACGGCGCTCCTGGATTGCAAACCGATCCGCGGAGTCGATGCGCCGGCGCTCATAAATCGCAGCGAACCACCTTTCTAGGTAGTTCTCAGACCCCTCGTGTGACGCGATATTCGGCGCGGTGACTGGGAAGACGGATTCTCTCTGCGTAACGACATAGTTGAGCGGGCCTCCGCAGAACTTAAGCGCGTGCAGAACACGTTGCCGATATACCACCCCGCCTCGCAATCGTCGCGCCGTGACGATTGTTTGCCGTTTTCAAGGATCCAGCCATGCAACGCTTTTCTGTTTCGTGCTCCGGTCGCGAGACATTCCCTGTCGTCGACACGGCAAACAAGAGCGTTTCTGGAGTTACGTCATGAAGGTCAAGCTCGGTTCGACGACGCGGCTGCAAAACAGCAGCAGCATTCACAACAAGATGTCAGGTGGGGCAATGTCGGGCTTTGGACGGTTTTCGAACGGACGGGCCGCGCTGCTGGCTTTGGCATCAACCGGATTGGTCGGGATCGCGGTCCCGGCGTTGGGACAGGATGCGACCTGGCTGGCCAACCCTGGCACTGCCGACTACAACACCGCCGCAAACTGGGCCCCGGCGACGGTGCCAGTCGGCACCGCATTGTTTGGCAGCTCGAACACGACCGCGCTGACGCTCTCGGCCGACACCACGGTCGGCGGTTGGACCTTCAGTCCAGGCGCCTCGAACTATGTTCTCGACAACCACAACTTCCTTCAAACTCTCACTTTCAGCGGTGCCGGCATTAGCGTTCAGGGCGGCAGCGCCACGATCACCAACAGCGGCTTCCGGAGCTCCATCGCTTTCAACGGCAGCAGCTCGGCGGGCGGCGCCACCATCACTAACACTGCAAACGGCATCACGATCGGTTTCAACGACAGCAGCACGGCCGGCAGCGCCACCATCACCAACAGCTTCAGCAGCACCATCAGTTTCGCTAACAGCAGCACGGCCGGCAGCGCCACGATCATCAACCGCAATGGCTCGCTCGTTTTCAGCGACGGCAGCTCGGCAGGCAGCGCCGCCATCACCAGCATCGTCGGCGGCTCCGTTGCCTTCAACGGCACCAGCTCGGCGGGCAGCGCCACCATCAACGGGGCAGCCGGTAGCGTCGTCATTTTCCGCAACAGCAGCACGGCCGGCAGCGCAGCCATCAGCGCTAGCGGGGTACTGCAATTCCGCGACAGCAGCACGGCCGGCAGCGCCGGCATCACCAATAGCAATCTACTGCAATTCCGCGACACCAGCACCGCCGGCAGCGCCATCATCGCCAGCAGCAACGGCCTTACATTTGCCATGAGCAGCACGGCGGGCAACGCAACTATCGCTATCAGTGCCGGGTCGTTGGTGTTCTCGAACACCAGCACGGCCGGCAGCGCCGCCATTACCAACGGTGGCGGGTTCGACTTCCTGGACGCCAGCACCGCCGGCAGCGCCACCATCATCAACAACGGCAGCCTGGAATTCGCTAACTTCGCGACGGGCGGCAACGCCGCCATCACCAACGGCGCTTCGAGCGTTACGGATTTCAGCGACTCGACAGGGCCCAACAATGATCACAAGCTCAGCGCCGGCTCGATCAATGGCGCCGGGCTCTTCAGCCTTGGTCAGAACGAATTGACGGTCGGCGGCAACAACCTCTCCACCAACGTCACCGGTGTCATTGCCGACGGTGGCGCTGTCGGCGGCACCGGCGCCTCACTCGTCAAGGTTGGTACCGGCACGATGACGCTGTCCGCTATCAACACATACACCGGCGCGACCACCGTGAACGGCGGCACGCTGGCGGTCAACGGCGATATCACCTCGGCAAGCGGCGTCACCGTGAATTCCGGCGGCACGCTCGGCGGCAGCGGCATCGTCGGCAACACCAACGTCAACGGCGGCACGCTGGCGCCTGGCAATTCGATCGGCACGCTGACGGTGAGCGGCAGCCTGACATTGACGGCGGCATCGACCTATCTGGTGCAGATATCGGGCGCATCGAGCGACATGACGGTTGTGACCGGCACCGCCAACCTTGCGGGCAAGGTCACGGTCGATCCGCTGGCGCGCATCAGCGCAACCACCACCTACACCATCATGATCGCGGGCACCGTCAACGGCACCTTCGACACGGCGGGCGTTCTCGCCGGCAACAGTTTCGCCCGCAATGCGCGGGTGAGTTATGTCGGCAACGAGGTATTACTGACGGTCGATCCCGGCCTGCTGTCGCCGAACCTGCCCGCCAATGCCAATATCAACCAGAAGAACGTCGCGGCCGGAATCGACAATGCGCTCCTGGCCGGCGCCAACATGCCGGCGGGCTTCAACGCGCTGTTCGCTCTGACCGGCTCCGGTCTCGCCACCGCCCTGACGCAGGTCTCCGGCGAAACCGCGACCGGGTCGCAGCAGTCCACCTTCAATGCGATGAACCAGTTCATGGGGGTGATGACCGATCCGTTCATCGCCGGGCGCGGTGACGGTGCAACCGCCGGCGGCAACGCAACCGGTTACGCCGACGAGCAAGCGCTCGCCTATGCCGCGAGGAAGCGCAGCCCGAACGACGCGCTGGCGGCGATCTATACCAAGGCACCAGCTGCGGTGCCGTTCCAGCAGCGCTGGAGCGTGTGGGCGGCCGGCTTCGGCGGCTCGCAGAAAACCGACGGCAACTCGATCGCCGGCTCGAACAACACCAGCAGCAGCCTCTATGGCACCGCTGTCGGCGCCGACTATCGCATCTCGCGCGACACGCTGGTCGGCTTTGCACTTGCCGGCGGCGGCACCAATTTCAGCGTCGTCAACGGCGGCGGCGGACGCTCCGACCTGTTCCAGGCCGGCGCCTTCGTGCGCCACACGGTGGGCGCGGCTTATCTCTCCGGCGCGCTGGCCTATGGTTGGCAGGACATCACCACCGATCGCACCATCACCATCGCCGGCATCGATCGCCTGCGCGCGCAGTTCAATGCCAATGCCTGGTCCGGCCGTGTCGAGAGCGGCTACCGCTTCGTGGTGCCCGTGATCGGCGGGATTGGCTTCACGCCGTATGCGGCAGGCCAGTTCACCACCTTCGGCCTGCCGGCCTATGCGGAAGGTGTCGTCTCGGGCGCCAACACCTTTGCACTCGCTTATAATGCGAAGAGCGTGACCGACACGCGCAGCGAACTCGGCGTCCGCGCCGACAAATCCTTTGCCATGCAGAGCGCGATGCTGACGCTGCGCGGCCGCGTGGCCGGGGCGCATGATTTCAATCCCGACCGCGGCATCGGTGCGACGTTCCAGACGCTGCCGGGCGCCAGCTTCTTCGTCAACGGCGCGGCGCAGGCTTCCGACTCCGCGCTGGTCACGGCATCCGCCGAAACCAGATGGATGAACGGCTGGTCGACCGCCGCGACATTCGAAGGCGAGTTCTCCAGCGTGACGCGCAGCTACGCCGGCAAGGGCGTGGTGCGATATGCGTGGTGAACCCCTCGGGTGGCAGCGGTGCCGTTGGAAACGATCAAGCAGTGCCATGACTTGATGACGCTCGGCGTGAACTACAAGTTCGACTGAACTCCGTTCGCGGGACGGACCGCTTCGACGTCACGGCGCCGGGCAGGCCGCTCCGGTCTTCACCCAGGCCTCGACCAGCGCGCCGGCCTGCTGTTGCGTGCCCGGCACGGGCGAGCGGCCGAAGCCGGGCTTCCAGGCCCAGCCGACGAGGGTGTCCAGGCCGATATGGTCGATCAGGTCTTCCACCTTGCGCCCGCCATTGCGCGCGGGATCCCTGATCTGCTCGCAGATCTCGCCGACGGTCTTGCCCTCCCAGGCCATCTCGCGCGGGGCGAGATGCCATTCGGGATGGCCGGGTATGCGGCCGGGCTCGAAATTGGCCTTCTGGTGGCAGGTGTTGCAGCGCATCGCCTCGAGCCCGTGGCCGTCAGCGCCGCGCGTCACCGGCGGCTGATGCAGGCGGGCATTGTCGCCCTGGTGCGGCCTGTCGCCGGCCGGATGGCAATTGGTGCAACGCGGATGCGTCAGCACCTTGCCGAGCTCGGTGAAGATTGCGGCCGAGCGCTTCTCTGTGTCGCCGATCGAGGCAAAGCTCTCGGGCGAGGCGAGGGCGTGACCTGCCGTCTCCGACGCCGCGTAGCCTGCACCGAAACTGCCGGCGAGGGCGGCGACCACGGCAATCATCTTGAACCGCACGTCGGAGATCATGATGCGCGTCACTTGGTGGCCATGAGGTAGCGCTTCGAGTCGGCGAGGATCACGTCGCGCACCGCCTCGTGATATTTGACGTAGCCGGTGCAGCGACAGAGATGACCGTCGAGCGCATCCGCGATGGTTTGCTCCAGCGCCTCGCGCGCGACCGGTGTCCGCGACAGGCGCTCCAGCAGGACCTGGCCCTCATTGAGGAAGCCGGCGGTGCAATAGCCGCACTGAAAGGCGAAATGCTCGATGAAGGCCTTTTGCAGGGTCGAGAGCTCGCCGTCCCGCGCGTGCCCCTCGACGGTGCGGATCGACTTGCCGTCGAAATTCACGGCCGGCGCGACGCAGGTCGGGCTGGTGGTGCTGGTGCCGTCGGGCGCATCGATGATGACGGCGCAGCTCAGGCATTGCGCGGCGCCGCAGCCGAACTTGGTGCCGGTCATGCCCAGCATCTCGCGCAGAAAATCGTTCATCGAGAGATCGTCGCGGACGTCCATCGGGCCGTGCTTCTGGCCGTTGATGGTGAGGCTGAGGGTCGTCACGCGAGCACTCCCTTCAATAGGCTTGCGGTGACCGGCAGCGCACGGAAGCGATGGCCGGTGGCGTCGTGGATGGCGTTGATCAGCGCCGGCACGATCGGGATCATCACGACCTCCGCCATGCCCTTCGGCGCTTCGTCCGGTACTAGCGGCTTCAGCATCTCGATCTCGAGATCGCGGAGCGGCAGGTCGGAGCCGCGTGCGACCAGATAGCGCCCGAGATTCCATTCGCCGTTGCCGGGGCCGCCCTCGAACGGTGGGAGGGTTTCGAGCAGCGCGTAGCCGACGCCCATGGCGAAGCCGCCCTGGGCCTGGCCCATCACGACCTCGGGCACGAGCGCGGTGCCGCATTCGAACACACTGTAGGCCTTGGCGATGCGCAAGCTCCCGGTTGCGCGCTCGATCTCGACGCGGACGACCGTCCCGCACATCGAGGTGTAGGCGGTGCCAATCCGGTTGTTGTCGGTCGGCGGAATCTTGACGCTGGTGCGGTTGATCCGCTCGAACTTGCCGTTGCCTTTGCGGATCGCCAGCGCATCGATCTCGGCGCGGTATTGCTCGCCGGACACCGGGAAGCGTGCCCGCGACCACGCCCAGCGCGAGAAGCTGTGCGCAACCGCACCGGTGACGAAGCCGCGCGCGTGAGCTGTTGCGGCCAGTACCGGCAGCGCCAGCGGTTCGAGGCCGGGCATGGTGAGCTGGCCGTTCTGCCAGCTTGCGGCGTCCCATTGCCCCGCGCGCCGATCGGTCTTTGCGACGCGCCACAGCTCAAGCGCCGCGGGCCACAGGCCGAAGCGGAAAATCACGCGGGCGGCTTCCGCGGCCGAATGCGTGCCGACATGCGCGCCGATCGAGGAGCTCGTCGGCGAGCTGATCGCGGGCACCCAGCGCGGATTTTTCTCCGCGGCGTCCTGGGTCTTCTGGTCCATGGTGGAGGGATCGCCTGATGTGACCAGCCCGAGCATGTCATAGCTGTCGACGCGAGCGACCGAGACCTCGTCGGCGATGGCGCCGAGATGGCCGGCGACCCGGTTGGCCAGCGCCGTCCCGATGCCGTTGCCCATCTCGACGTGATCGCAATAGATGACGATCCTGCCGTCGGGGGCGAGCTCAACGCGTCCGAGCGAGCCGTCCGCACCGGAGCCATAGTCTTTCGTCACGCAGGCAACGCCGGTGCCGACCAGCCGATCCGACGAGGTCTGCTTGAACTGTGCCCGCTGCTGCCAGATCGGGTGCTTCTCGAGCTTGTCGAGGATTTCGGGCGTGCGCACCGAGACGATGTAGGGATTGCCCGTCATGGTCCGACCGTTCTGCGGCAGCGCGTTACGCCGCCGGAATTCGATCGGGTCGCGCTTGAGCTCGGAGGCGGCTTCGTCGATCAGGACCTCCAGCGCCGTCATGGCTTGCAGGATGCCGTAGCCCCGCATCGAGCCTGCGCTCACGCCGCGCGAGTGCACCGCGACGGTCCTGACGTCGACCTTCGGAATGTCGTAGATGCCGATCGCGCCGGTGGCTGCGACGACGGCGACGCTGGCCGAGAAATGGGCGAGCCCGCCGCCGTCGAGCACGTGATCGGCAGCGAACCCCTTGATCTTGCCGGTCGCGCGATCGATGCCGATGCGCGAGCGCATCTTGATCGCGTGGCGTTTGATGCCGGCCTGAAACTGCTGGTAACGGTCATGCGCCAGCCGCACCGGCTTGCCGGGAAAGCAGACCGCCGCGAGCGCCACATACAGAATGAAAGGCGTGTGATCGCGGCCACCAAAGCCGCCGCCGACATGGGCGAACTGCGCGTTGATGTGTGCCGGCTTGTAGGGCGCGCGGGCCTTGCCGAAGAGATGCGCGATCGACTCCGCCGCTTCGTAGGGCGACTGGACGCCGAGCAGCAGTTCGAGATTGCCGCCCTTGCCGTCGTACCAGGCGAGCCCGCATTCCGGCTCCAGGAACATCGGGTCGACCGATTGCGTCTCGAACTCGCGGTCGAGCACCAGCATGGATGGGTCATCCGCTGCAAGCTCGGCGCGGATCTGCTCGCCATATTTCGCCGCCTTGGCGTAATCCGCCGGCGTGTCCTTCGCGAGCGGCGACCACACCGGCAGCGCCGCGCTCTGCACCTTCTTGGGCGAGACCCAGCCGGCCTGGAGCGGCGAATAGACGTCCGGTTGGTCAGGCGAGGGACCTGCCACGCGGGTGAAGCGGAAGGCCCCGTAATCGGGCACCACGACAGGCCCGGTCTCCTCGCCGAATTGGACGAACGTGCCGTCGCGGAGCGCGAGACGCGCCTGGTCGAAGGCATCGAACTTTTCGAAGATCAAAAGCGCGACCGGCTGCCCGAGATAAAGCGGCGTCTTGCCGATCGGACAGAACAGGTCGCCCGCATAGAATTCCGGCACCTGCGTCCCGATCCGATCGAGATCGGCGGCTGTCACAACCACCGACGGCTTGAGCGCGCCGCCGAGGCGGCCGAGGTCCAGCCCGGTATAGACATGCGTGGCGTCATTGGCGCGGACCAGGATGGCGTGCGAGGTGGCTTGCGGCCAGCCCGGCAGGTCGTTGGCGCGGAAGTCGGACGCGTAAAGCTTCGCACCGGTGACCTTGGCGACGCCGTCGACACGGCCGGCGCCCGTTGTCGCGGGATTGAACTTGCCGCGTCCAGGCAGCGTTTCGTGCGCTGCGAAGGGAACGCCCGCCGCGGACGCCAGATGTGACAGGCTGACCGAGATGCCTCCCGCCGATAACCACTTCACGAACTCACGTCGCGAAGGCGTCATGATCAGATCCTTGGACAGAGTTTCGAGAACATCGGGATGCTGGCAGCATTCGATGTACGCAGGCCACGGACCCGCGCGAGCGCCGAATCCGTTACGATTCATTGACGATAGAACGGGCGAGGAGGTTTACAACCAATGAATGTGATACGCTTACGGCTCGAATTGCGGTTTCGAGCTTGCTTTAAAATCGAATCGAACGGAAGACCGTCAGGCAACAGGGGGCGAAATGCAAATGCAGCACGATTCGAACGGTGCAGCTTCAGTCACCAGCGTGACAGGGACTATGACATTGTCGCGCCGCCAGTTGCTCGATTGCGGTCTCAAAGCCGGCGCGTTGTCGCTGTTCGCAGGTGCCGCGAACGCCCAGCACGCCGTGCACGACCATGCTGGCATGTCCCACACCGCGGACATGTCGCCGACCATGCGGATGGTCGCTGAAACGCCCGTTCCTGCCATGGACCAGGCGCTGGTCGAGCCCGAGGTGCGGCGGTCCGTCAATGGCGTGCTGAGCACGACGTTGCGGGTCGGCTACGCCTATCGCCAGATCGGCGGCGTCCGGCTCTATGTCAGATCCTATGACGGCGGCAGCCCCGGCCCGACCTTGCGCATGAAGCCCGGCGAAACCCTGCGCATCAAGATGATCAACGATTTGCCACCGAACCGCGATGGATTGCCGGCCGACATCAGCCATCCGCACCAGTTCAACAACACCAATTTCCACTTCCACGGCGCGCATACCAGCCCGAGCGGGATTTCCGACAACGTCATGCGCTCGATGGCGCCGGGCCGCAGCTACAACATCGAAATCACCCTGCCGGCCGACCACACCAGGGGCACCTACTGGTATCACCCGCATCACCACGGCAGCGCCGACATCCAGATGTCCTCCGGCATGGTCGGCGCCGTCGTCATCGAGGGCGATTTCGCCGACGTCCCCGAGATCGCGACAGCCCGCGAACGCCTCATGGTGCTGACCCAGGTGGTCTACGATGCCAACGGCATGGTCGAAAATTTCGAGACGCTGTTTCCCGAGACTGCGACGCGCTTTCTCGCCATCAACGGCCAGCGCCGGCCAATGATCGAGATGCGGCCCGGCGAGGTGCAGCGTTGGCGCATCCTCAACGCCGCCTATCAGGACGACATGCTGCTCGACCTCGAAAAGCACGATCTGCATGCGATCGCCTATGACGGCATCCAGCTCGGTGCCATGCAGCCGCTCAAGCAGGTCCTGATCGCGCCGGGGCAGCGCGCCGACATTCTGGTGAAAGCAGGCAGCCCCGGCACCTACGCCTTCAACGCGGCGCCCTACGACCAGGGGCATCCTTCGCCGGTGGGGCCTCTGGCGCGGGTCGTGGTGTCAGGCGCGCCGATGGACATGCAGCTGCCGCGCGCCCTGCCACCAGCGCCGCTCGCGACCATCAAGGACTCCGAGATCACCAACCGCCGCAAGGTGGTGCTGTCGGCCACCGCGCCGGAGGCCGATGCCGCCGGCCATTGGCAGGAATTCGAGTTCTTCGTCGACGGCAAGAAGTTCGACCCCGGCCGCATCGATCAGCGGGTCAAGCTGGGCGCGGTCGAGGAGTGGACCATCGTCAATACGCATGAGCATGACGACCACGTCTTCCACATCCACACCAACCCGTTCCAGGTGATCTCGGCCAACGGCAAGGCGCTGGCGGTGCCGGAATGGCGGGATTCCGTGATCGTGGAGCGCAAGGGCGGCGTGGTCGTGTTCCGCTCGCGCTTTATCGATTTCACCGGTGTCTACATGCTCCACTGCCACATGATGAACCACGAGGAGATGGGCATGATGCAGACGGTCGAGGTCTACAAGCCGTAAGCTTCTGGGAGGACGCCTCTCACCAGGCGTATCTGACCACGCCCTTGCCGGCGTAGGAGCGCGTGACCTCGGAGAACTCGCCCTCGAAGGTGCCTGCCGCAGACCAGCCGTTCATCCATTTCATTTCGAGGGACGCCGTCGTCAGCGCGGACTCGCTGGCCTGCCTTGCGCCGTTGACGGTGAAGCTGGCGCCGGGCAGCGCCTGGAAGGTGGAGTTGATGGCGTGGTCCGGGTTGAAGTCGTGCGCCCAGGCCGCACGGCCTCGCAGCGAGAGGATCGCGTTCGGCATCGCCCAGGATCTGTCGGCGCGGACGCCGAGTTCGCTTCGGGTGTCGGTGACGCTCTTCGAGCCGTAGGCCAGCGCAAAGGTGTTGGTGCCGGAGACGACGGACTCGGCGTAGGCCGGCAGGTCGAAGGTGGTGAACTGCCCGGCCGCATAGGGCGTGAGGCCGACGCCGCCGATCCACGGCGTCACGAAGCGGTAGCCGCCTTCGAGGCGTCCCGACCAGGCGTTCGCATTGAACTGCGCGCGCAGGTGATCGACGCCGGCAATCGTCACGGTGCGGCAGTGGTGACATCCTGCCAGCCATAGGCCAGCGCGCCCGAGACGTAGGCCGCGCCGAGCGTGTGGCGCACGAAGGCGCCGGCCTGGAACAGGTCGGAGCGACCGCTGCCGCCATTGACGACGTTGAAACTGCTGCCGCCACCGGCGAGCGCAAAGCCTGCGACGGTGTTGGGTGAAAGGATATAGTCGGCACCGGCCGCCATGCCGAAGATGCGGCTGGTGCTGGTGTTGGAGCCTGCCGCGAGGTTGCCATCGGTGGTTTGCGCGCCGCCGAAGCCGGCCGCCCACACGCTCCAGCGCGGATCGTAATTGCTCCGCAGCGGCGCCTTGCTGTAGATCGCGGCATAAGCGTCGCGCTCGTTCTTGCTGCGCGGCTTGCCTGACGAGGCGTAGGCGTTGGCGGCAACATTATCCTCGGCATAGGCCGGCGCATGGACGCCGTCGCCGCGTCCGGGCGTGAACGGATCGGTCATGATGCTCATGAACTGGGTCATGGCGTTGAAAGTGGTCTGCTGCGACCCCGTCGCGGTCTCGCCCGAGGCCTGGGTCAGGCCGGCCGGTGTCAGCCCGCTATAGACCAGCGGAATGCCGCCATTGGTGTTGAAGTAGCCGACGATGGCATTGCCGACCCCGTTCTGGTTGCCAGTCAAACTGCCGCCTGGCGGGACGAAGTTCAGGACCAGGTTCAGATAGGCGTGGGTGGGATCATAGCTCAGCGTCGTATGGAAGTTCGTGGGCAGGTTGGTGTCGACCACCGCTCCGAACGTGCCGCTGACGCTGCCTGCTGTGAGGATCGTGTACTGCGTGGCGACGTAGCTGCCATTGGCGTAGGTCGCGTTCACCGTGGCGCCGCCGAGCGTGGCCGAACCCGTCACGCCGATGAAGCTCGAAGTCGTCGGATTGATCTGCACCATGTAGATGGCGCCGGACTGAAGGGCGAGACTGCCGGTTACGTTCAGCGACGTGCCTGCGGCGCCGTTGCCCGCCGCCAGGGTGCCGCCGGTGTTGATAACCGTATTGCCGACGGTGCCGACGCCCGACAGCGTGGCGCCGCTGCTGACGGCGGTCAGCACCGACGATGCGATCGAGCCGTTCACCACAAGCTCGCCTGCGTTGACAGTCGTGCCGCCGGTGTAGGTGTTGGTGCCCGACAGTGTCAGCGTGCCGGTGCCCTGCTTGGAGACCAATCCGCTGCCGCCGATGGCGCTGCCAAAGGTGACCGCATCCGAGCGGTTGAAAATTAGCGCCGCGTTGTTGGTGATGTTGCCGAGGACCGAGCCTGTGGTGCCGCCGTTGCCGATCTGCAAGGTTCCAGCGGAAATCGTGGTGCCGCCAGCGTAGGTGTTGGTGCCCGACAGCGTCAGCATGCCGGTGCCGGTCTTGACCAGCGCACCGCCGATTCCTTGGATCGTACCAGCAACTGTGGTCGACTGGTTGTTGCCGCCAACCGTGATCGTTTTTGTGCCAAAGTTGAACGTGCCCGTGCCACTGATCGAGCCGGCAGTCGTCCCCGCGGATGTTAGGGTCGAGAAATCAACGACACTGCCCGCAAAAGTCCTCAGAGTGGCATTGCCGCCACTGCTCGTATCGAAAAACTGGACCAATTGCAGGGTGACATCGGCGCTGCTGGCTGTGCTGTTATTGAAGAATTGCAGAACGCCACTGCCGTTGAATGCGGCGCTGCCGGCGCTGCTCGCGTTGCTGAACGTGGCGGTGCTGTTCACCAAGATCCTTGCAGTGCCGGCTGAGCTGGTGTCCTTGAACACCACAGCGGGGCTGCCGCTGAAGGCGTTGATTTGCGCGTTCCCGGCCGTGCTAGAATTGTTGAAATAGATCCTGTTGGCAGCGCCACCGCCGCCTAAGCTAATGCGGGAATTACCGGCCGTGCTGGTGTCGTAAAAGTTGACGCTGCCGCCGTTCTGGATGTCAAATTGAGTTGCAGGAGCAGCTCCTGCGCCGGCCGTGCTGCTGTTGTAGAAATTCAGAGCATTTGTGTCGTTGCGTATAAAGACTTGGCCGCCCTGGGCATTGATACCAGCGTCGATGAAGGAAAGAGACCGGCTATTGGTGAAGTGGTAAGTCGACGCGCCGCTGTTGAAGGTCCAGCCGCCGAAGCTGGCGTCGGCCGAGAATGAAACTGCCGTCGTGCTGGAGGTGCCAAAGAACGCGGTGCCAGTTGGCACCACGGCCGGGCTCCAATTGGCGGCGGTGTTGAAGTCGCCCGTGCCTGGGCTGGTCGACCAGGTCGAATCTGCGGCCTGCGCCGCCGCCGTACCGGCCAGCGTCGCCGCCAAGGCAGTCGAAGCCAGCCACGCTGCCCGCTTGGTTGAAATCCGCCGAAATCCCGACACTTGCCCACCTGACGTCTTGTTGACTGCCAGGCCATTGGCGGCACGACATGGCGACGCTATCGGAGTGGAACCCCTGGAACAATGAACCGTTGTTCGCAGCCGAGGCCATTGCTGGCGGCGTGCGTCATTTCAGCCACAGGCAGCAACTTCGGCGTGCGGCCAAGGTCTCTCCGAGCAGACAACACGGGCTCGGCCAGGCTTCCCCTGGCGGCCTGCATGGCCTATGACGCTGCAACGCAACAATCCCCCAAAAAGACCTCATGATCCGCCTCGACAACGTCAGCAAGCAAGCCGGCCACCAGATCCTGTTCATCGAAGCGTCCGCCGCCCTCAACAAGGGCGAGAAGATCGGGCTCGTCGGCCCGAACGGCGCCGGCAAGACCACGCTGTTCCGGATGATCGCCGGCGAGGAACTGCCCGATGAGGGGCAGGTCTCGACCGATCGCGGCATCACCATCGGCTATTTCAACCAGGATGTCGGCGAGATGGCCGGCCGCAGCGCCGTGGCCGAGGTCATGGACGGGGCGGGACCGGTGAGTGCGGTGGCCGCCGAGCTGCGCGAGCTCGAGACCGCGATGGCCGATCCCGACAAGGCCGACCAGATGGACGAGATCATCGCGCGGTACGGCGAGGTGCAGCACGCGTTCGAGGAGCTCGACGGCTACGCGCTCGACGGCCGTGCGCGCGAGGCGCTATCCGGCCTCGGCTTCAGCCAGGAGATGATGGACGGCGACGTCGGAAAACTCTCCGGCGGCTGGAAGATGCGCGTGGCGCTGGCGCGTATTCTCTTGATGCGTCCCGACGTCATGCTGCTCGACGAACCCAGCAACCATCTCGATCTAGAAAGCCTGATCTGGCTGGAGAAGTTCTTGCACGACTACGAAGGCACGCTGCTGATGACCTCGCACGACCGCGAGTTTATCAACCGCGTGATCTCGAAAGTGGTCGAGATCGATTCCGGCTCGCTTACGACCTACGCCGGCAATTACGAATTCTACGAGCAGCAGCGGGCGTTGAGCGAGAAGCAGCAACAGGCGCAGTTCGAGCGCCAGCAGGCCATGCTCGCCAAGGAGATCAAATTCATCGAGCGGTTCAAGGCGCGCGCATCTCATGCGGCGCAGGTTCAGAGCCGGGTGAAGAAGCTCGACAAGATCGAGCGGGTGGAGCCGCCGCGCCGCCGCCAGACGGTGGCGTTCGACTTCCCACCGGCGCCGCGCTCGGGCGAGGACGTCGTTGCGCTCAAAAAGGTCTTCAAGGGCTACGGCAGCAAGCGGATCTATGACGGGCTCGATTTCATGATCCGCCGCAGGGAGCGCTGGTGCGTGATGGGCGTCAACGGCGCCGGCAAATCGACGCTACTCAAGCTCGTCGCCGGTGCGAGCGAGCCGGACGAGGGCACCGTTGCAGTCGGCGGCAGCGTCAAAATGGGCTATTTCGCGCAGCACGCGATGGATTTGCTCGACGGCGAGCAGACGGTGTTCGAGTCACTCGAATATGCGTTTCCGACCGCGGGGCAGGGCTCCCTGCGCGCGCTCGCCGGCTGCTTCGGCTTCTCCGGCGACGACGTCGAGAAGCGCTGCCGCGTGCTCTCGGGCGGCGAGAAGGCGCGCCTGGTGATGGCCAAGATGCTGTTCGATCCCCCGAACTTCCTGGTGCTGGACGAGCCGACCAACCATCTCGACCTCGCCACCAAGGAGATGCTGATTACGGCGCTGTCGGATTTCGAGGGCACCATGCTGTTCGTCTCGCATGACCGGCATTTTCTCAGCGTCCTGTCGAACCGCGTGCTGGAGCTGACGCCCGAAGGCATCCACCAGTTCGGCGGCGGCTACACCGAATATGTCGCGCGCACGGGGCAGGAAGCGCCGGGGTTGCGGTCGTAGTGATCGGCGGTAGCCCGGATGGAGCGAAGCGTAATCCGGGTTTCGTGCCGCGTGGCTAGTCGTGCGCTGCGGATGGTCCGGCCCCGGATGTCGCTTCGCTCATCCGGGCGACAGGAGTCCGTGGAAATCTCGTAGCCCGGATGGAGCGTAAGCGTAATCCGGGTCAGTCTTCGCGTTCGCCGAAGCTACCAACTATCTCTCCAGCTCCTCCCCAATCGGGCGGAAGCACGCCTTCGCGGACCTAGCGGTGAAGCGATGAATGCGGCCAGTCTGCCGGCGAAGAGACATACCCGTGCTTGGCCGGGTTAAAGTGGATGTAGTCGGCGCAGCGTTCGAAATCGGCGTCGTCACGAATCGTGTGCTCCCAAAACCGCCTTTGCCACAGAGAGAACTCCCCCCGACGATTGCGGGAGATGGGGGCACCTGAAACAGCCAGTTGATGCGTGAAGGAGCTCTTGATCCGCCGCCATCGGCCGGAAAAATCAGCGTCATTGTCCGGCAGCGTCATGATGACGTGCAGATGATCAGGGAGGACCACGATTGCTTCGATCGTGAATGGCCTTTCAGCGCGCGCCACCCGGAATGCGTGGCGCAGCTTGTCCACATGATCGACCAACACGGATGATCTTCGATCATCCAGCGTCACGGTGAAAAAGAAGGTCCCACCAGGGAGAAGATTGCGCCGATAGCGAACCACGCGAGCACCTTCCCGGATTACGCTTCGCTCCATCGGGCTACAACCAGATCGAGAGATTTGCAATCCATTCGCTTGCTTGCACGTTTCAGGGGCTCTCGCTACGCTGTTTCAAAAAAGCGGAGCGAAATAGCCATGAAGCAACTCCGGATCGGCGACATCACCATCGATGCGGTGATCGAGCGGGAGGGGCCGTGGCGGCGGCCGCAGGATTTTTTCCCGGCTTATGACGAGGGTGTGTTCAGGCACCATCTGCCGACCATGGAGCCGGAGGTGTTCGATGCCGCGCGCGGCATGATGGTCATCACCTATCAGACCTTCGTGGTGCGCACGCCGCGCTATACCATCCTGGTCGACACCTGCACCGGCGAGGACAAGGGCCATCCGCCGCCGTTCGATTTTCCCGGCAAGGAACGCTGGCGCAACGAGCTGTTCGCGCTCGGCATCGGCTTCGAGCAGATCGACTACGTGTTCTGCACGCATCTTCATATCGACCACACCGGCTGGAACACGACCTTGCGCGATGGCCGTTGGGTGCCGACGTTTCCGAATGCGAAATACGTCTTCCACAAGGGTGAATATGCGGCCTGGGAGGCCGAGCATGCCAAGGGCCGCAACCCGCCCGGCACCGTGTTTCGCGACAATTGCCTGCCGATCGTCGAGGCAGGCCAAGCGCTGCTGGTCGATGACGATTACGCGCTCGACGACACCGTCACGCTGACGCCGACGCCGGGGCATTCGCCCTCCCATTGCTGCGTGAACATCTTTTCGAAGGGGCGCCGCGCGGTGGTCGCCGGCGACCTCATGCATCATCAGATCCAGTGCCGCGAGCCGGACTGGTCGGCCAAGCCGGATTGGGATGCGAAGCAGTCCGCGGTGTCGCGGCGAAAGTTTTTTGCTTCCGTCGCCGACACCGACACGCTGATCCTGCCGATTCATTTCCCGGCGCCGACGGTCGGGCTGATCAGGCCGCTCGGCGCCGCCTTTGATTATCGTTTCAAGCGGGATTGACCACTGGGTCGCCGTCATGGCCGGGCTTGTCCCGGCCATCCACGACCATGGCTGCACGAAACAAAAACGTGGATGCCCGGGACAAGCCCGGGCAAGACGAGTTCGTGGAGCGCCCGCGCGTCGAACGCTTTAGTACGTATAGAACATCCGCTGGATTTCCTTGGTGTCGGTCGTCTTGGTCAGCGCCAGCATCAGCAGAATGCGCGCCTTTTGAGGATTGAGCGTATCCGAGACGACGAAGTCGTGCTCGTCGTCCTTGGCCTCGCCGTTGCGCGCGACGATGCCGTTGCCGACCCGGCTGCTGCGCACGATCACGACACCCTTCTTGCGGGCCTCGTCGAGGGCTGGCTCGACCGCGGGGCGAGCCAGGCTGCCGTCACCGACGCCGGCATGCACGATCCCCTTGGCCCGGGCGGCGACAAACGCGTCGATCGCGACCCGGTTCATGTTGGCGTAGCCGTACACGATGTCGACTTGCGGCAGGACATCGAGGCTGGAGACGTCGAATTCGGAGTCCGCCGTGTGCCGGCGCGTCGATTGACGATAGAAGTACGGCTTGTTGCCCTGCATGTAGCCGAGAAAGCCGAGTTCCGGGGCACGGAAGGTGTCCGCCGTCGAGGTGTTGTTCTTGGTGACATCGCGAGCCGCGTTGATCTGATCGTTGAGAGCAACGAGCACGCCCTTGCCGACGGCCTCGTCACTGCCTGCGAGGATCACCGCATTGAAGAGGTTGATCGGTCCATCCGCGCTGATCGCCGTCGACGGCCGCATCGCGCCGACGACGACGACAGGTTTCTTGCTCTTGACGACGAGGTCCAGAAAATAACTGGTTTCTTCGATCGTATCGGTCCCGTGCGTGATCACAATGCCATCGACGTCGTCCTGCGCGAGCAGCGTGTTGACGCGCTTGGCAAGCTTGAGCCAGTAGTCATTGTTCATGTTCTCGCTGGCGATCTGGAAAACCTGCTCGCCCTTGACGTTAGCCACCGTTTTCAGTTCGGGGACGGCATTCAGGAGCGTCTCAATGCCCACCGTGGCGGCGGTGTAGCCGACCACGGTGGTGCTGCTCGCCCCGCTGCCGGCGATCGTGCCGCCGGTTGCGAGCACCATGACATTGGGCAGTCCCGGGCCCCGCGCGTTCGCGGCTTCAAGTCCGATGAGCAGCGCGAAGAGCAAGCTCATTGCCGCGATGAAGTGATGACGCACTCGAGGTTGCCACATCTTGACGTTCCCTTTGCTAGAAAGCCTTGTCGATGCGCCCCGTTTCGCTCAGCACCGCATGATCGGTCAGTCGAGAGCTCCTGTCTAGGGCGACGCTGCTTTCGGATGATTTGGTCTGGAAGCCGGCACACGGAAACACACACGCGAATGGCCGGGACAAGCCCGGCCATGTGGCAGTTCGTCTGGCGATTGCTCGCTAAAGCAGCAGCGAATTTGCGGCGCCTTACGCGCCCATCTCGCACTTCTTCATAAAGCTGTTCTTGGCGGCGCCGGCGAGCGGCTTGCCCTCGGCGCTGACGGCCTTGGGCGCGCAGGCTTCGGCTTTGCACTTCTTCATGAACGAGGCCTTGGCGGCGCCAGCCAGGGCCTTGCCGTCCTTGCCGACCGCCTTGCTTTCGCAGGTGTCCTCCGCGAGGGCCGAACCCGCTGCGAACGTGGCAACGATCGCAGCCAGGAAAATCCGCTTCATCATGATTGTCTCCCTAAACCAGAAATGGCACGCGGATTGGAGCCGGAAATCGTGGCGCAATCAAGCTGGATGAGCGCCTGCCGCCCGGTCTTGCTGGCGATTTCCGACCGCGGGTACGAAAGGGCCGACGCCTGCTGCACTGCTCGCTGACCGGGACGGGCGATCCTGCTAGCTTCAGGCGAGTTTAGCCGAAAGGGAGCATCGTAATGGAGACCCTGATTGCGAACATGCCGGATGCCGCTTCTGACCGGCATTCTCACCTGGTTCGGCCGCAAGAGATGGAATGGCAGAAGACGCGCTTTCCCGGCTGCGAGGCCAAGACGCTGCTGTTCGATCGCAGCAGCGGTCTGATGACGGCCTTGATGCGCTTTGCGCCGGGATCGGTGCTGCCCGATCACGAGCATGTCGGCGTCGAGCAGAGTTATGTCATCGAGGGCGCTCTCGTCGACAACGAGGGACCGGCCAAGGGGATTACCTGCAAGGCCGGCGAATTCATCTGGCGCGAGGCGGGCAGCCGGCATGCCGCCTGGTGCCCGGAGGGCGCCCTGATCCTGGCGATCTTCCAGGTGCCGAACAAGTTCTTCGAAGCCGACGGCCGCGTCGTCGATGCCGCCGGTCAGGATTGGGACCAAACTTGGGGGCACACCGACGCGCAGCGGGCGGGGAAGGCGCGGTAGGCGGCTCTTCGAAGCTCAAGTGCCGTCATTGATGCTTCTGACGAGCGTGGTGACCTGAACGGCGATCAGCCGCCGCATCTCCTTGCCGTTCCTGGCGGTTTCGCGCAGTCCCCGCATGCCGAACACCAGGCATCGCGCCAGCACCTCCGGCTCGACCGCTAACCCGGCGGCATTCACCTGATCGCGGATGAGGTCGGCGACCAAACACTGGAAGTTGTCGTAGACCTTCCGAACTGCGGGGAAACGGAGGTCGAACAGATCTGCCGAATCGGGATGCGCCTCGATCAGGTCGAAGCCATGCGATCCCCAGGATTTACAGGCGTGGAGCAGCCTGGCGTGAAGGCCGTCGAGGCGCGCGATTGCGGCCCTGATCTCCCGATGCTTCTGCTCGTCCATTCGCTGGATCACCGCCGCGAACACGGCGTCCTTGTCGGGGAAGAGCAAATACAGCGCCGGCCGCGACATTCCCGCCCTGGCGGCGATGTCGCCCATCGTCGTGCGGGCATGGCCGTAGCGGGAGAAGACCTCCGTCGCAGCCTCGACGGCGAGCTCTTCTTTCGAAATGCTGGAACGAGCCATGAGCCTCACAAGCGTCGGAACTGAACGTCGGGTCATATTGACAAAGTATCAATAATTGTCAATATGACCGAAAGCGGCATGAAGCCACGAGAGGTTCTGCGAGATGAACGATGAAGCGCGACTGAAGACCTGGAACACCTATCAGGCGGCGTGGGGACCCATCGATGAGGACGAGCGGCGTCGGCTGCTCGAGCAAAGCGTGGTCGCGGACTGCGTGTATACCGATCCGGGCTCGCAGGTTGAGGGACGCGACGCCTTGATGGCGCGCATCGGTCAAACCCAGCTCAAGTTTCCTGGCGCGCATTTCAGGAATGACAGCTTCCTCGAGCACCATGATCAAGGGCTTTTTCGCTGGACGATGTATGACGGCGCCGGTCGCGTGTTCGTCACGGGCGAGAGCTTCGGCCGTTTCGGCGACGATGGCCGCCTCGTTCAGGCGACGGGCTTCTTCGAGGTGCCCGCTGCCAAGTCCTGAACGCCGGCCGGCGCGGCGGTCGATCCTGCCGCTCCGGATATCGCCCTCAGGCGCCGCGCGCGAGAAGCGCCTTGAAGTCCGCGCGTGCGCGCTGCGCTTCGGCTCGCGCCACCTCGGAGGCGTCGCCGAGGCCGAAATAGCCGTGGATCAGGCCGGGGCCTTCATGATGCTTCACCGGCACACCGGCTGCCTCCAGCGCCCGTGCGTAGGCTGCACCTTCGTCGCGCAGGGGATCGAACCAGGCGGTGGTGACGATCGCGGGCGCGACGCCGGCGAGCGAAGCCGCGCGCAGCGGTGAAACGCGCCAGTCGGTCGCATGAGAGGGATCGGCGAGATAATGACCGCAAAACCACTCCATCACGGCGCGCGAGAGGAAGTAGCCTTCGGCATTCTCGGCGCGCGAGGGGAAGCGTGCGTTCTCGCGCGCGTCCGCATAACTCCCGAGGACGTCGGTCACGGGGTAGACCAGGAGTTGCGCCGCGAGCTTGATGCCGGCGTCGCGGCAGGCGATCGCGGTGGTGGCGGCGAGATTGCCGCCGGCGCTGTCGCCGGCAACGCCGAAGCGTTTTGCATCGCCGCCAAATTCCGCGACGCGGCCAAACACGTCGCTGACCGCGGCAAAGGCGTCCTCGAACGCGCCGGGAAAACGCGTTTCGGGCGGACGGCGATAATCGACGGAGACGACGACCGCGCCCGTCTCGATCGCAAGGTTGCGTGCCTGCCGGTCGTGGGTCTCGAGGTCGCCCGCGACCCAGCCGCCACCATGGAAGAACACCACGGTCGGCGCCGGCGTGGTGCCGACGCGGTAGACCCGTGCATCCAGCGGACCGGCGCCGCCTTTCACCTTGATATCCGCGATGATGTCGACCGGTGGTGGCGCTATGGCCGCGCGTGAGGCAGCCAGTGCACGCAAGGAATCGCGGGCGCTCTGTGGCGTCATCGTCGTGGCATCGCGCATTGGCAGCAGCGGAATGATCTGGGCGATGACGGGATCGAGCGGTGCAGCCATGTTGGCTTTCATGGGATCCTCACAGGGTTCTTGGTCTTGCTTGCGGGTTAGCATAGATATTGCGCGCCGCATCGGCAACCGCTCGCGTGTTGGCGCGCCAGGGGATGAACGGGCAGGGAGGTCTTGAGGTGGAATTCGAAACGCTGGTCCAGTCGCGCCGCAGCGTGCGCGGCTTCAGGAACGAGCCGGTGCCGCGCGCGGTGATCGAAGCGATCATCGACAGCGCCAAGCGTGCGCCCTCGTCGATGAACACCCAGCCCTGGCACGTCCACGTGCTCACGGGCGGTCCGCTGGAACGGCTGCGCCGACGCAACATGGAGGAGATGGTTGGCGGCGCCAAGGTGAAGCGCGACATCGTCAGTCACGGCGAGTATCAGGGCGTGCACCGGACCCGGCAAGTCGACGTCGCCAAGAAACTGTTCGGCGCGATGGGGATCGCGCGCGACGACAAGCCGATGCGGCAGGACTGGGTGCTGCGCGGCTTCCGCCAGTTCGATGCGCCGGTGTCGCTGGTCTTGACCTATGACCGCGTGCTCGATCCCGGCGCGGTCTGCCATTTCGACCTGGGCGCGCTCTGCTACGGCATCGTGCTCGCGGCCTGGGACCGCGGTCTCGGTTCGGTGATCAACGGGCAGGGCATCATGCGCTCTGACATCGTGCGCGAGGTCGTAAACATTCCGGAGGACGAGGTGATCATGACCTGCGTCGCGATGGGCTATCCTGACGACAACTTTGCCGCGAACGCGGTGCGCTCCGATCGCGAGGGCAACGACGATTTCGTGCGCTACGTCGGATTCGCCGAGTAGTGCGGGCAGAGGAGATTATTCTCTCGCCGAAATTTTTGGTGCGGACCGCTTGGCGGCCTCTTGCAATCTCGATCGTGCAGGAGGAACAATGTGCGGACTGAAAGGTTTGATGCTGGCGCGAGGGAATTGACATGCGGCGGCTCGCTAGCCTGGTTCGACGGTTCTTCGGCCCGCGAGTGCGGCGTCCGATCGATGATGATCCAAGTCTTCCTTTCACACCCGAAGAGTTCGGCCGGCTGATCCGCAGCGGCCGGCACGAGGACATGAAGCTGCTGGCCGAAGGGCTCGCCTGCCGGACCGTTCCGCGCCGCACCAGACATCGCGCCGCGCACTAGACTGGGGTCGAGACGGGTTGCTGCGCTTACCTCGTGAGAGCGACCTGCCTGAACGCGGTCAGCAGCGCCTTCTCCAACTTTCCGCTCATCCCGCATAGGATGTCATAGGCTTCGCTGCGTGGCAGCGTCGGCTTGTAGTGCCGATACTCGATCAGGGCCGCGAAGATGTCCGAGATCGTGAGAATCCGCACGATGTCGCCAATACTCTCGGCCCCGAGTGCATCCGGATAGCCGCTGCCGTCAAGAAATTCGTGATGATGCCGCACGGCATCGAGGATCTCCGGTGAGATATTGTCGTGGTCTTTCAGGAAATCGTAACCCGCAATCGGGTGAGTCTCGATCATGGCACGTTCGGCCGGATCGAGACGGCCGGGCTTGTCGAGGATGGCAAGCGGGATCCGGGCCTTGCCGAGGTCGTGGAACATGGCCGCCGAATACAGCCGCTCGAGATCGGCGCGGCCCACACCGAGACTCAGTCCGAAGTCGATCGCAACGCCGGTCACGAGCAGGCAGTGCTGGTAGGTTCCCTCGTGGTGGCGCCGCACAGTGGTGAGCCACTCGGACAAGCCATGCTGGGTGATGCGATCAGCGATCTTGCGGCCGGCTTCCTTCGTGCCGTCGACATCGATGGGCTCGCCGAGCGCGACGGCCGTGAACATCGACGCGATCGCCGTCGCCGCGGCCTCGACGGCATTGTCCTGCTGCGGCGCCTGACCTGAGGAAGCAGACGCCTCTTCGGCGGAATCAGCCAGCGCTGCCAGCAGCTTGATCTTGTCGATCGTCCCGGGAAGGACGAGCGTGGCCCCGAGCGCGTAGGCCTGCGAGATACTCATGTGAGAGGGGTGCTCGACCAGGAAGATGCGCTTCGTTGCCTTTGCGAACTTTATGGCTCGTTTCTTGATGGCCGCGATGGTGTGGACGTCACGCAATTCCGCACGGATGACGATCGCGAACGGCATCTGGGACAGCTTGGCTTCTGCGTCGAGCCGTTCGCCTGCGAAGGCAAACCGTTGCTCGAGAATCGAACAGACGCTCGACAATTTTTCCGAGGAGTCAGCCAGCACATGCACGAATGGGCGTGCCGCTTCCTTCTCTCGGATGCCGCCGTCGCCTTTGACGGGGCGGGATATAGTTCGCGCGTTCTGCACGGTTGACCTGAATCATGCTGGAGTTGGATCGGGCTGATGAATCCTTGGGCCTATTTGTTCTGAGCGGCAGCCTGCACAGAGGCTGCCGGTTTCTTCTTGCCGTCTGCGGTGACGAAGTGCACGCCGGCCGTGGTGCCGTCGATCCAGACCAGTTCGCAGCGCCGGTAGGCGAGCCCCGTCGAGGACAGCAGCAGGAAGAATTCCTTGGCCTGGAGCACGTCGAGCGTGCCCTCGACCTCGATCTTGGCACCGCTTTGCGATATGTCGAGCAAAACGCAACTGCGCCGCCAAGTGCCGTCCGAGCCCATTAGATTGACAGGCTGCTTGTGATCCATTTTTACGCGCATCGCTTTGCGACCGTCGAACTTCATCGGCTAACCCCCATCTTCGGGCTGCAATTTCCCGGGTCGCCTGTGCTGGCGTTTGCTACTATTTGCCCCCATCGCACTGTCCATTGGCTGGTGGACAGAAGCAGCGTCTCGAAGATCCGTTGCGCGCGCTCGCGCTCGGAATAGGAGAGCCTTTTTCCGCTGCGGTTGCTCAGGATGGTAAGGGTGGTCTGCCAGTTTAGCCGCGACGCCCGGCACGCCATGACCAGCCCCTCGCAATCGTCATCGCTCGCGACATGCTCGATAATTTCGAGCGGCGCCCCTGAAAGCACCGACAGCGCCGTGAACAAATTGGCCGTCTCGCCGCGGATCGCAAAGCGGTTCACCGTGGAATCGTTGAGCTTGCCGACGCGGTTGAGGGCGACGATCTCCGGCCTCGCGCCCGCGTAGTCGGCCCGGCAAGGCCGCTTTGGCGGAGCCGGCTCCGCTTCCGGCACCGGCGCTGCGGCGGACGGGGCGGGTGCCTTCCGGGCTGGTGGGGCGGAGAGCAGCTTGCGCACGACCAGATCGGGCGTGCCGGGCCGGAGCACCAGCGCCTTCGCGATCTCGCCGTCCTGGTCGGCCTTGGCAATTAGCGCTGCATAGGCTGCGTCGGAGAATTTCGTTCCCTGGTTCTTGATCAGGTCAAGGCAGATCGGGCCGCCGTGCTTGATCAGCGCCTCAGTCACCGTCGGCGCGATGTCGCTGCGCGCGGCGATCGCGCGTCGATGCCACTCGCCACGGGAGTCAATGACAGCCTCGAGATCGGCTGCGGAAAGTGCACGCGACTTGAGCAACACAGGACATGCCACGTCCGGACTATCGTGCGAGGCGAGACGCCACAATGTTTCGGGAGGCGCGATGTCAAGTTCCGCGAGCGCCGTGCTGAGCTGAACCAGTGCGCTGGCCTCGACCCGTTCCGTCAATCGCAGCAGAACACCGTCGACCACGTTGACGAGCAATTCCCGGCACTGGCCGCGGCTGCCAGTGAGCAACTGCACCATGCCGGCGAGAATGCGTGCGCAACGGTGCGGTGGGTAGGTTGCGACCACCTCTTCCAATTCAGCAAGAATATCAGCAGGCGAATTTGCCATCATGGCAGGGGCCTGACCTAAAATTAATTTGGACTATCGAACTGCACCTATTCCGCCCGACAGACGTTAATTTGAAGTTTGGATTTTGCTCGTCTAGGTATATCTGCACCGCTGGCCACACGGAAAACGCTATCGAAAATTGGCGAGATTTGATGCGCCGCCTTGTCCTTGGACTTCGACGCTCGCCAACTGGTCGGCATAGTTCGAAGTGATTCTTTCAGACTTAAGGCACACGGAGCGCAGAAGCGGGCCGGCATCGTCGCCGGACGCGTGTGTTGCGACGCGAAGTTCACATTGCCATGAATAGAAGTGATGATCCGCCGACGCTGGCGCCAAAGGTATTTCGCTTCACCGACGTCGATGAATTCGAAACGCCATACGAGGGCTCGACTTCGAGTTCACGCCTTTTGTACGGAGGATTTCGGCCGAGCAGAGTATTCTGTCGCTACCCGGCTGCGACGTGAATTTGACGCGGGCATTTCCGCGGGTCGTCGACGCACAGCTCGTCGAGAATTGTACCGCGATCGGATTCACGATGGACGATTTGGACGTGACCGTTCGATTCAACGGCGCGCGGCGTATACGACCCGTTATCGTCATCGGCAGCGGCGGCGCGGCTTACACCATCATTGAGGAGGTGCAGCGGCAAATCGCCTCGGTGGTGTTCAGGCCGGAGGTGACGGATCGCGGCTGGCCACAAGCAACCCTCTGCTTCAACATCTTCGAAACGACCGCTGCGGGCTTGAGCCGGCTTCGCGGTGTGGTCCGGGAAGTCTTGGAAGCCGCGTCGGAGCCCGTCGCCTCGCCCGACTTGCCGCTGAAGGCGGCCGGCATGAAGGAGACCCTGCTCGGCGCTGTGGACGCAATTTTCGAAAGTATCGTTCCCGCGCGATGGACCCTGCGCCCCAATGACGAGCGCAACTTCAAAGTCTTTCAGGACATCCGCGCGCTGCTTTCCGACGCCCTCTCGCTGCCCATCTACAGCGACGAGATCGCGCGCAAACTCGGCTTGTCCGTTCGCACCATGCACGACGTCGCCCGCCGCTATCGTGGAATGAGCCTGCACCGCTACTTGCGCCTGCGGCGGCTGTGGCTGGTGCGTCAGCGGCTGCTCGCGGGTGCCGATAGTGTCAAGGCCGTCGCGCTGGCGTTCGGCTTCTGGCATCTCGGCGACTTCTCCAGAAGCTATCGCGACCAGTTCGGCGAGACACCGTCGCAAACGCTTGAATCCGGACGGCGAACTTAGCGCGTCAAAACGTTGAGGGCCGGCCTGATGATCCGTGCTATACTGCTGCCCATGAGCAATCGCATTCTCGTCCTCTACGGTTCCTACCGTTCCGACCGCATGGGCATACGCCTAGCGAATTTCGTCATCGATCGCCTGCGCGCCCGCGGCGACGACGTCGTGTTTATCGACGCCAAGGCGATCGGCCTGCCGATGCTCGATCGCATGTACAAGGAATACCGCAAGGGCTCCGCACCCGAGGCGCTGGAGAAGCTCGCCGGAGAGATCCGCGGCGCAGATGGTTTCGTCTTCGTCACCGGCGAATACAATTGGGGCATCCAGCCGGGCCTGAAGAATCTCACCGACCACTTCCTCGAGGAGTGGTTCTGGCGCCCAGCCGCGATCGTGAGCTACTCGGCCGGCCGCCTGTCCGGCGCGCGTGCCTCGACCGCCTGGCATGGCACGTTGTCGGAGATGGGCATGGTGGTGGTGTCGAGCACCATCGGCGTCGGCCCGATCGCACAGACGCTGTCGGAAGCGGGTGAACCGATCGGCGAGGGCGGCAAAGCGCTGGAACGCTCGTTCCCGCGCTTCGCCGACGATCTCGCATGGTGGATCGAGGCGGCCAAGGCGCAGCGGGCGCGCAAGGCGCCGCCGTACTAAGCCCTTACGCCGACCTGACCTCACCGAGGAAGCGGTCGAACTGTCCGGCGAGATCGCGTGACTGGGACGAGAGCTGCTCGGCTGCGCCCAGCACCTCCCGCGCGGCCGTACCGGTGTCGTCGGCGGCGCGCTGCACGCCTGAAATGTTGGTGTTGACCTCCTGGGTGCCGCGCGCGGCTTCCTGGACGCTGCGGGCGATCTCCTTGGTCGCCGAGCCCTGTTCCTCGATCGCGGCCGCGATCGCGGTGCCGATCTGGTCGATCTCGCCGATGACGTCGGCGACGTTGCGGATCGCGGTGACGGTCTCGTCGCTCGCGGCCTGGATCGCCGAAATCTGCTCGGAGATTTCGGTGGTGGCCTTGGCGGTCTGGCCCGCCAGCGATTTCACCTCGGCAGCAACTACCGCGAAGCCGCGGCCGGCGTCGCCGGCGCGGGCGGCCTCGATGGTCGCGTTCAACGCCAGCAAATTGGTCTGCTCGGCGATGCTCTGGATCAGCGTGACGACGTCGCCGATCTTCTGCGCGCCCTCGGCCAGCGCACGGGCGGTGTCGCCGGTGCGGCGGGCGTTGTCGACGGCGCGGGCCGCGATCTCGGTGGACTGGGCCACTTGACGGCCGATCTCCGAAATCGAAGAGGTCAGCTCCTCGGTGGCGCTCGCGACCGTCTGCACGTTGCTCGATGTCTGCTGTGAGGCGGCGGCGACGACGGCGGCCTGGCTGTTGGTCTGGGCAGCCGTCGAGGTCATCGACTGCGCCGTGCTTTCCATGGTGGCTGAAGCGCGGGACAAGCCGCCGACGAGCTCGGTGACCTTGGCTTCGAACGCGCGGGTGATCCCGTCGAGCGCCTGTGCGCGGCGCATCTTGCCGTCGTTCTCGGCTTGCTTCTCGGCCGCGAGGCTGTCGGCCCTGATCATGTTGTCCTTGAAGACCCGGACCGCCGCGGCCATGGCACCGATTTCATCGGAACGCTCGGCGCCGGGAATCTGGTCCGTGACCTCGCCTTCGGCAAGCCGCGACATCCGCGTCGTCAGGTTGACGATCGGGGCGCAGACGCGGCGGCGGACCGTTACGATGAGGCCGGCGCTGGCGATCAGCACGGCGAGGAGTCCCGCGAGTGCGATGGTGAAGCTGGTGTGGGCCGCAGTGGAGGCACCGGCGAGAATCTGCTCGGCGTTGTCGTAGAAGGCGTCGCGGACCTCGATAATGGTGCTGAGGCCGCGCTGCGTGGCGGTGTAATAGGTGTCCATGTCGTGTTCGTACTGCCGGTGACCGCACCCTCCTTCACCAGCTTGAGCTCGCGGCCGAACTCTTCGATGTAGATCGCGTTGAATTTTTCCAGCGCGGCGGCGACGTTCGCCGGCGTTGCGGGATTGCCGCGCAACTCCAGCAGCGACATCACGATCTGATCGTTGCGGCCCTGCGAGCGGCTGATCTCGGCCTTCTCGGCATCGGTCGCCGGTTTCTTGCCGCCGACGAGATTCTTGTGCAGGCTGGAGTTGAAGCCGCCCACGTCGCGCAATGTCATCGCGATGTTGGCGTAGCTGGCCTGCCGGTAGGCATCGCCGTTGAGGATCGCCATGCGGCGAACCTGCTCGTTGAGCAGCGCGGTCCCGCCGGCGTTGAGCACGGCGTTGTCGGCGACGATCTTCTTGGCGGCATCCTTGCGCGCCTCCGGCGGGCCTGCCATCGCCTTGTCGATGGCTTCGCGCAGCGCCGTGAACTTCGAATTGATGGCGTCGATGTTGCCGCCGGTGGTGTTGCCGTCATCGAACGGGCCGGGCAGGTCCTTGCGCAGCGCGTTCATCCTGTCGCGGGCGGCATCGGTCTGCTTGCGCAGCTTGTCCTGCTCGGCAAGCAGCGCCGGGTCGACCGCGGGAGGGCCATAGAGGATGTTGGTGGAAAAGCCGCGCTCGGGATTGAGGTAGCGCGGGATGTCGCTGACGGCGCGGACGATCGCCAGCCGCCCCTGCGCTTCGGTGATCCGTTCCATCGTCTGGTATTTCGTCACGGCGACGTAGACGGCGAGGCCGCCGCCCACTGTCGAGAGCGAGACGATGGCGGTGGTCAGGAGCGTACCGATTTTCATGATTCTGTCCGGCAACTGGCGCGGGAAATTATTTGCACGGACAATAGGCAGGCGATGTTAATCCCGGGTTTACGCTGGTGGCTGCGGTCACTTGGGCTGTCGGTCAAGGGCCGCGAGGATATCGAGCGTTGCCTGATCGCGCTTGTCCGAAAAATACCGGGCGAGCGCCTCGTCGAAAACGGGCTCATCGGACACCGCGTCGAACAGCGTCATCGACGAGCGGAATTTGGCATCATCGGGCGCGCCGAGGATGGCGTTGATGGTCCGGCCCTCGACGGCGAGCACGAGCCGCGTGCATTCGATCAGGCGCGGACCGAGGATGGGGTGGGCGAGATAGGCCTGGGCCTCGGCGCGGGAGGTGATGGCGTAGCGCTGGGACATGGCGCTGAAGCCGAGACCGGCGACCTGCGGGAAGACGAACCACATCCAGTGGCTCTGCTTTCGGCCCCGGGTCAGCTCCCCCTGGACGTCGCCATAGACCGGGTCCTGGGCCCGGACAAAGCGCTCTAGATCGAACGGATCGGTCATAAGATACCTTGGGATACCCTGGAATGGCTTGCCGGGGCCCTTGCCGGCCGCGATTATGCCTAACTTTTGGCTCCCAATGTGGTAGCTGGTAGAGAATCTCCGGGTGGGGGTGGGTCCCCTCGGGGGTCGATTTTGGGGATCTGATGGTTTCCGACCGGGCACGAGCCGAGGGGCTATTGTCGCGCCGCCGTATTGGGCGAGCCGAGACGATATTGCTGTCTCTGGCCGCCGTCGCGCTGGCACTGGGCGCTGCCGCCTGGGTCGCGGATATCGGCGGTTCGGCCTCGCTGGTCACCGCCGCACTGCCGCCGGCCAATGCGCCTTCGTTCGATGATCGATTCGCTTCGGCTTCCAGCAGTCCGCCCGCCCGCGAGCTCGGCCTGCGAACGCTGGAGCGCTCCGCGGTCAATGCAGTCCAGCTCAAATTGCGCGATGCCAAGGCGATGCTCGCCCAGAAGCTCCAGGCCGACGACTGGCGCTCGACCCTGACCGATGACGACCGGCATATGTCCGAGGAGACGAGACAATCGCAGCGTGCTGACGCCATCCCGATGCCGCGCTCGCGCCCGCCCCAGGCGGACATCTCCGCCCAGATTGCCTCAAGCCAGGCTTATGCCGAGACCAACCCCCGTGTCGACAACCGCAATTTCTTCGAAAAATTCACCGACAAGATCAGGCTGGCCTCGCTGACGCCCGACAGCGGCCTGTTCGGCAAGGCGCCGGATCTCGCCGCGCTTGGCTACGATTCGCGCACCGCGGTCTACGACATCTCGGCCAAGGCGCTTTACCTGCCGAGCGGCATCGCGCTGGAAGCGCATTCCGGCATGGGCGCGCTGATGGACGACCCGGAGCACGTCGACCAGCGCATGGTTGGCGCGACCCCGCCTGCGACCTACGACCTGAAGCCGCGCGAAAAACTGTTTCACGGCGTCCGCGCACTGCGCTTGACGCCCACCGAGGGCACCAGCGCGCTCGGCCGCGTCGGCCTGCTCACCCACAATTACATGCTCGGGCCTCGTGGCGACTCCAACGGCTGCGTTTCGATCAAGGACTATGATCGATTCATGAAAGCCTACGACAACGGTGAGTTCAACCGTCTGGTCGTGGTGCCGAGGCTGACCCCATCGGCGACCGCCTCGCAGCGCGCGAGCACCGAGTCCTGATATCTGCTCCGGATATTGGCCTGCTACGGCGGGGCTGCCGTTTTCCTTTCGTTAAGCCGTCATCGTCCAGAAGCAGCCCATGAGTGATCCGCAAAGTTCCGAGACCCCGCTGCGCACGACGTTCAAGATCAAGCTGAACGGCGACACGCTGGCGATCGCGACCGTCGGCCAGGCCTATCAATTCCTCACCAATTTCAAATCGGTCGAGTGGATGGAATTCCGCTCGCTGCATGAAGACGCGGTCGCGGCGCTCGAAGGCGCCGCCGAGAACGCCATGCTCGTGGTGCAGGCGACCAACGCCGTGCGCGCGCTGTTTGTGAGCGCCAAGCTGCTCTGAGAGCGACACGGGAAATTTGGGAAGATTCCCGGATTGCGCCGCGCTCCATCCGGGCTACCGCTCACTAGTTGAACTCCGCTATAGCAACAGGCCATGGTCTGCGAAGATCGCGCTCAAGCCGATACGTTGAAACATAGTTCAGGGAGAGACCATCATGAAACGCCGTACATTCCTCAAGGGCGGCGCGGTTGCCGGCGCGACGACGCTGGTTGCCGCACCTGCGATCGCGCAAAGCGCGCCCGAGATCAAATGGCGCCTGACCTCGAGCTTCCCGAAGTCGCTGGACACTATCTACGGCACCGCTCAGACTTTTGCGAAATATGTTGCCGAGGCCACCGACAACAAATTCCAGATCCAGACCTTCGCGGCCGGCGAGCTCGTTCCCGGCCTGCAGGCGCTCGATGCGGTCAGCACCGCTTCTGTCGACATGGCGCAGACCCCGCTCTATTTCTACATCGGCAAGGAGCCGGCGCTGGCCTATGCCACCGGCGCGCCGTTCGGCATGAACCATCGCCATCAGGAATCCTGGTGGCATTTCGGCGGCGGCGCCGACCTCACCAATGAGGCGCTGAAGCCGTTCAAGGCGCATGCCATCCTCTGCGGCAATTCCGGCACCCAGATGGGCGGCTGGTTCCGCAAGGAGATCAAGACCGTCGACGATCTCAAGGGCCTGAAATTCCGCATCGCCGGGATGGGTGGTCATGTGCTGGCGCGGCTCGGCGTGGTCCCGCAGCAGATCGCGGGCGGCGACATCTATCCGGCGCTGGAGAAGGGCACGATCGACGCAGTCGAATTCGTCGGCCCCTATGACGACGAGAAGCTCGGCTTCCAGAAGGTCGCCAAATATTACTACTTCCCCGGCTGGTGGGAAGGCGGCGCCATGCTGCACATGATCGTCAACGACGAGAAGTGGGCGTCGCTGCCGAAGCAGTACCAGGCGATCGTCAACCAGGCCGCGTCGGCCGCGGGCGCCTGGATGCTCGAGAAATACGACAGCGTGAATCCGGCGGCGCTGAAGCGGCTGATCGCCAACGGCGCGGAGCTGAAGGCGTTTCCGCAGCCGGTGCTGGAGGCCTGCTACACCGCGACCCAGGACCATCTGAACGAGCTCGCCATCAAGAGCGACCTGTTCAAGCGCACCAAGGAAAGCCACGACGCCTATATGAAGGAGCTGCTGTTCTACACGCAGATCGCGGAGAATTTTTACGACAATTATCTGCTCGGCAAGATGCGCAACAAGGCTTGATCGCGCAAACTCCCGTAGGGTGGGCAAAGGCGCACTTGCGCCGTGCCCACCACTGCTTGCTTGCCTCGCCATGGTGGGCACGCTTCCTCCTTCGCTCTTCGAGCTACGGCGGACAAGTCGCTTTGCCCACCCTACAGCATCTATCGTGCGGTGAATTAAGCCGCGCCCAAACCCAGCTTCTCGTAAATCCGCCGCGCATAGGCGCCGAACGCGTCCGTCGTTTTCAGCGGCAGAGCCCGTGGGAAGGGCAGGTCGATGGGGAAATAATCGGCCATCTTCGCAGGTCCGGCCGTCAGCACGGCGCAGTGCGAGGACAGGAACACGGCCTCCTGGATCGAGTGCGTGATGAAGATGATGGTCTTGCCGCTCTCGCGCCAGATCCGCAGCATCTCCAGATTCATCTGCTCGCGCGTCAAGGCGTCGAGCGCGCCGAACGGCTCGTCCATCAGGATCAGTTTCGGGTCGTGAATGAAGGCGCGCGCGATGGCGGTGCGCTGCTGCATGCCGCCGGACAGCTCGCGCGGATATTTCTGCTCGTAGCCGGCAAGACCCACCAGATTGAGCAGATCGCGCGCCCGCTCGCGCGCGGCCTTCATCGGAAGACCGACGATCTCTGCCGGCAGCAGCACGTTGTCCAGGATGGTCCGCCATTTCAGCAGCAACGCCTGCTGGAACACCATGCCAATGTCGCGGGTCGGATCGAACGGGCTTTTGGCGTTGCCGATCTTCACCGTGCCGCCGTCGGCGTCGTGCAAGCCGGCCAAAATCTTCATCACGGTGGTCTTGCCGCAGCCGGACGGGCCGACCAGCGAGACCAGCTCACCCTCCTGCACGTCCATGGTGACGTCGGACACCGCGAGGAATTCGGCGCCGCCGCTGCGATAGACCTTGCGGACGCCGTGCAGGCTGATGAAGGGGCTTGAGCTCATGCCAGCCATTTATCCAAGTTTGCGGCCACGAACGCGTCGTCGCTGAGGTCGGAATGCTCGCGGTACACGCGCTCGATCTCGTCCTTCTGGCCGGGGCTCAGGCCCTCGTTCGGATCGAGGCACCACAGGCCCTGCATCAGGCCCTGCCGTCGCAGCACCTCATGGCAGCCGGCGATGCAGCCGTGAAAATCGTTGGCGACGTCGAAGAAGGCGCTGTTGCAATCGGTGACGCGGGCATCGAGCGCGAGCAAATCGGCCGGCACGCTGTCCTTGTGCCGTGCCGCTTTGCAGCGCTCGAACTGTTTGATCGCGCTCGCCGTCCACACCGACCAGTGGCCGAGCAGGCCGCCTTTGAAATAAGTGCGCGTGGTGACGCCGTTGTCGCGGAGGTCGAACGGCAGCATCAAATCGAGCAGGATGTGGTCATCATTGCCGGTATAGAGCGCAACGCGGTCGAGCGCGCCGGCTGCTGCGACGCCGCGCAAAACATCAAGGGTCCGGTAGCGGTTGAACGGCGCGATCTTGATCGCGATGACATTGTCGATCGAGGCAAAGCGCTGCCAGAACCGGCTCGACAGGACCACGCCGCCGACCGCCGGCTGAAGATAGAAGCCGACCAGCGGAATTTCGGCTGCGACCGCTGCGCAATGCGCGATGATCTCGTCCTCCGACGCCCTCTTCATCGCAGCGAGACTGAGGAGCCCTGCGTGATAGCCGATGTCGCGCGCGGTGCGGGCTTCAGCGGTGGCCTGCCTAGTCGGACCGGCGATGCCCGCGACCAGCGCCAGCGGACGCTTGGTCCAGTTCGCCGCCGTCTCGGCGGCGAGCTCCAGCACGGGACGATAGAGGCCGACGTCACGGATCGCGAACTGCGTGGTGTGCACGCCGACCGCAAGGCCGCCGGAGCCGGCTTCGATGTAATAGCGCGTCAGCGCGCGCTGATGCTTTTTGTCGAGCTGGCGTTCGGCGGTGAGCGCGAGGGGATGCGCCGGCAGCACGGTGCCGTCGGCGATCAGCTTGCGGATCTCGCTGTTGATCTGGCTGTGGTGCATGATGTCCTATCCGAATTCAGGGCCGGCGACGGCGAATGGCATGTCTTCACCCGCGGTCTTAGCGGGGCCGAACCGCATGCGCTGGAACGGGCGCTCGATGATCCAGCCGGATGCGGTCAATCCTTCAGGGAACGCGGCTTGCGACGCGACGGCATCGAGCAGCAGCGGTCCGGTCTCCGATCGCGCGATGGCATCGACCAGGGTCAGCGCGGCTGCCGCGTCGTCGGCAAGCAGCGGGCCGATATGGCGCGCGGTACGTCCGTCGCGAACCAGCGCGATGGCGCCGTTCGCGGCGACGATGCGCGAGCCGGAACGCTGCGCGAAGTTGGAGAGCAGGGCGGTTCGATCGAGGCCCGTGGCGCGCCGGTCGCGCGCGCGGAGCGCGTCGAGCGTCGCGGACGAAGGTGCCTGCCCGGACGCGGATGCCGATTTCACCAGCTTGAGCCGGCGCAATTGCAGGGTCGGCGTGAACCCGAGCGGCCCATAGACGGCAGCACCGTCCGGGGTTGCGTCGAGCCAGCTCGTCAGGCCGCGTTCGCGCGCCATCGCCAGGCAGGCGTCGACGAGCCGCGTGGCGAGACCGCGTCGGCGATGGCTTGCCGTCACCAGCACCATGCTGATCCAGGCGTTGTCGCCGGGGTAGGGCAGGAGTGCTGCGGTCGCGACCAGTTGCGCGCCATCACGGATGCCGAACGCGACGCCGTCGCTCAAGAAAAACCGCCAGTCGTCTTCATTCTGGTTCCAGTGCGCCTCTGTCGAGAGCGCGAGGCCCGCCGCAGCATCCTCGACGCCAAGCTGGATGATGCGCGGATCGTCAGTAGCGTCCATCGCGCACCTCGTATTTGGTGGGCTTGCCGAGGCTCGGCATGGCGCGCGACACCCAATCCGCCGTCCAGGCGATCAGCTGCTCGGTGTCGACGACCGGCAGGCCGAAAAGCTCGACTGCCTTGGACGTGTCGGTCAGCCACGCGGTCGGCTCTTCGTTTCCTGTCAGCACCGGCATACGGCCGAACCTGGCGCCGAATCTTGCTGCGAGGTCGCGCACCGCCAAAATCTCGTGGCCGCTGACATTGATCGGCGAGGTCGGCGCTGTGCAATGCGCGAGGCAGCGCAGCGCCTGCGATGAGGCATCGCCCTGCCAGATGAAATTGACATGACCGATGCTGAGGTCGATCGGCGTGCCCGTGAGCACTTTCAAGGCGATGTCGTGCAGCACGCCATAGCGCATGTCGATCGCGTAGTTGAGGCGGAATAGCCGCCCGGGCGTTCCGAACTTGCGCGAAAAATACTCGAACATGCGCTCGCGGCCCACGCAGGACTGGGCGTACTCGCCGGGCGGGTTCGGCGCCATGTCCTCGCCCGATCCTTTGCCGTCGACGGGGACGAACGGATAGATGCAGCCGGTCGAGAACGCCACGATCCGCGACGAGGGGAAGGCCTGCGCGATCAGTGCCGGCACGTGCGCATTCATCGCCCAGGTCAGCGAGAGATCGCCCTCAGCGCCGAATTTGCGGCCGGCCATGAAGACAATGTTGGGCGCCTTCGGCAGCGCCTGAATCGCGGTCTCGTCCATTAGGTCGCAATTGATAGTCTCGACGCCACGCGCGTGCAGCCAGTCCTTGACGCCGGCGTCGCTGAAGCGGGCGACGCCGATGACACGGCGATCGGGCGCTGCGGCCTTGGCAAGCCCCGCAAGCGTCGGCCCCATCTTGCCGGCGACGCCGAGGATCATGATGTCGCCGTCGACCCGGGCGAGGTCGTCGATCAATGCCTGGGTCGGCCGGCACAGGAGATCGTCGAGCGCAGCGATATCAGGGATGGTCTTCGGCAGGTTGTGGCGGGTGAGGAGCATGGTTTTGGTCCTTGATCTTCAAGTTTGTCTTGCGTCGCCGACGACGAAGATGCGTTCGAGGACGAGCACGAAGCCGTAAAGCGCGACGCCGAGCAGGGTGAGCAGCACGACGGCCATCACCATCGCGGGCGTGTCGAGCGACGACTGCACCTGGATCATGAGGTAGCCGAGCCCGCGCTCGGAGGCGATGAACTCGCCGACTATGGCGCCGGCGACCGCGAGGATGGCGCCGACCTTCATTCCGGAGAAGATGTAAGGCAGCGATCCCGGCAGCTGGATCTTGCGGAACAGCGTCCAGCGCGAGCCGCGCAGCGATTTGACGAGGTCGAGCAGATCCGGCTCGACCTCGCGCAAGCCCCGCGCGGTGGTGAGCAGGATCGGGAAGAAGCAGATGCTGAAGGCGATCAGGATGTTCGGCACGATGCCGTAGGAGAACCAGACGATGAGGAGCGGACCAAGCGCGACCTTCGGGATCATGTTCAGCGTCACGAACAGCGGCAGCGAAGGCGCCGAGCGCAAAGCCGCCGAGGATCTCGATCGCCGTCACCAGCGTGTTGGCGCCCCAGGCGTAGCTCGCGGTTCCCAGCGTCTGGATTGTCGCGAGCGGCGAGGGCAGGATGAACTTCGGGACGTGGAAGGCATCGACCAGCACCTGCCAGAGCACCAGCACGGCGAAGTGCACGATTAGGACGATCGCAAAGCTGCGCGTATTGCGGGCGCCGTCTCCTGTCACCGGTTACCCCCTGCTGTCAGCGGCCACCTTGCCGCTGGTCGCAAGCCTAGCCGTCCCGGAGGGAAGTTTCAACCAGTTGGTTGATTATGGCCGGAGCGAATGCAGCACGAGATCGGCGACGTGCCGGCGGCGGGCGCGGCGCGCGGCCCGGCTCGACAGGTCCTTGCCGAAGATCGCCGACAGCGTCGGCGTGTTGGAGAGATAGAAATAGCTGAGGCCCGCGATGGAGATATAGAGCTGGATCGGGTCGATCCCCTTGCGGAACATGCCGGCGCGGACGCCTTCGTGAAGGATGTGGGACACGCTCTTCACCAGCGGCGAATGCATCGCCTCCAGCCGCGTCGAGCCGCGGACGTGGCGGGCACCGCCGCGGTTCTCGTCGTTCAGAAGCACGATGAAATCGGGGTTCGTCGCGAGGTAATCGAACGAGGCCTCGATCAGTTTCCGGATCGCCTTTCCCGGCGGCAGGCCTTCGAGATTGAGCTGACGTTCCTGCTCGCGGATATCGGCGTAAACCCATTCGAGCACGGCGAGATAGAGCGCGTCCTTGTCGCCGAAATAGTGGTAGACGAGCTGCTTGTTGACACCGGCGCGCTCTGCGATCTCGTCGACGCGGGCGCCGGCAAACCCGTGCCGGGCGAACTCCTCGCGCGCCGCGGTGAGCAGCTTCTTGCGTGTGGCGACCGGGTCGCGCCGCTGCGGCACGGTGTCGCCTGAACGTTTTGCGGGCATTTCCAACCAAACAGTTGACAAGTTGAGGGCGGCCTTGTTGCATTGGTATCCTCACGGGGGGAGAGCGACAAGCCGGTCGCGGGCAACGAGGAGAGATGCGATGAAGCGTTTGCAGGCGGCGGGCTCGGCCCTGGCGGTGGCCCTGATGCTCGGATCACCAGTCGTGCCCGCGAACGCGGGCGAGGCGGTCAATCTGATTCTGAACTGGGCGCCGACGGCCGATCACTCGCCCTATTATTACGCCAAGGCGCAAGGCTGGTACGAGAAAGCGGGCATCGATCTGACCATCGAGGTCGGCAAGGGCTCCGGCGTCTCCGCCGCCAAGGTCGGCTCCGGCGGCTCGCCCTTCGGCGTCGCCGATCTCGCCACCATGCTGGTGGCGAAGAGCAAGGGGGCTGACGCTGTTGCCGTGATGAGCGTCTACGCCAACACCGGCCAGACCTTCTACTGGTTGAAGAGCTACGGCGTGAACGGGGTGAAGGATTTTGCCGGCCACAAGATCGGCAATCCGCCCGGGGACGCCTCGCGTGTGATGTGGCCGGCCTTCGCCAAGGCTGCAGGGCTTGCGCCCGACTCCGTCGGCTTCGTCAATGTCGGGCCGACGGCGAAGATCGCCGCGCTCAAGAGCCATACGGTCGACATCATCAGCGACTTCTACAACGAGCACGATTTGAAGGTGATCGAGTTCGGAAGCGATCTCGGCTACGTCAATTGGAAGGACATCGGGCTCAACCCTTAGGCAATTCGCTGATCGTCAACGGCGGCTATCTGCAGAAGAACCCGAAGCTGGTCGAGGCGTTCGTGCGGGTCACGCAAAAGGCCTTCGCGACCTGCGTCGCCGACGCCGCGCCCTGCCTGAAGGCGCTGCTCGATCAGGTCTCCGGTCTCGACAAGGAGAACCAGGAGCGCCAGTGGGAGCGCATCAAGTCCCTGATGACGGACGAATTCACGACGACGAAGGCACTCGGCTGGATCGACGGCGAGCGGATGAAGAAGGACTACGATCTGGTCCAGACCTATCTCGGCATGGAGAAGCCGTTCGACGTCACGACGGCGTTCACGACCAAGATGCTGGACCCCGCCATCAAGATGGATGCGAGCAAGGTGAAGAAGTAGGGGGCTGGTCGCCGCGCCGGCCCCACATTCCGCTGTCATGCCCCGGCTTGACCGGGGCATCCAGTACGCCGCAGCCTTTCGGCTGACCCGCAACCGTCTCGGAGTACTGGATCGCCCGCCTTCGCGGGCGATGACCGTTGTGCGGGGCGAGAGCGCCTGCTCAACGCCCTTGGTGCGCTTCCATGCCACGTAACCCCACGGAGAAATTAACCGGCCATTAACCATATCGGCGGCATCGTTAACCATTCAATAACAGGGGACGAGTCGGCCGCTATGGAGGCTGCAGTAAAACCTCAACGCCAAATGGTTCGCCTGCGCGGGCGCTCCTATGTGGCCTTCGTCTTCGTGCCGACGGTTCCCATCCAGGACTGGCTGCAGGAGATCGACACCACCATCGCGCGCTCGCCGGGCTTCTTCGCCGGCCGCCCCGTGGTGATCGACCTGTCCTCGGTCGATCTCAGCCAGTCCGGCATCGGCCATCTGCTCACCAGCCTTCAGGACCGCAACATCCGCGTGCTCGGGATCGAGGGCGTGGAGGAGGGCCGGTTGAACCCCATGATGCCGCCGCTGCTTTCGGGCGGGCGCAGCTGCGTGGTCGAGCCGAGTGCGCCCAAGAAGGTCGAGGCAAAGGTCGAGACCAAGCCGACCTCGCTGCTGCTCGAAAGCCCCGTGCGGTCGGGCCAGACCGTGATCTTCCCCGAGGGTGACGTCACCATTTTGGGCTCTGTCGGCTCCGGCGCCGAGGTCGTTGCCGGCGGCTCCATTCACATTTACGGCGCGCTACGCGGTCGCGCCATGGCGGGCGTGAACGGTCACACGAGCGCGCGCATCTATTGTCAGAAGATCGAGGCCGAACTGCTTGCAATCGATGGTTTTTACCAGACCGCCGACGATATCGACGCGGCCCTGCGCGGCAAGCCGGCCCAGGCCTGGCTGCAGGGCAACACCATGCGAATTACTGCGCTGAACTGACCAGAAGGAGATTTGAGAGATGGCCAAGGTACTGGTCGTGACGTCAGGCAAGGGGGGCGTCGGAAAGACCACGACGACCGCCGCACTGGGGGCTGCGCTCGCGCAGCGCGGCGAAAAGGTCGTCGTCGTCGATTTCGACGTCGGCTTGCGCAACCTCGACCTCGTGATGGGCGCCGAACGCCGCGTCGTGTTCGACCTCATCAACGTGGTGCAGGGCGTCGCAAAGCTGCCGCAGGCCCTGATCAAGGACAAGCGGCTGGAGAACCTCTGGCTGCTGCCGGCCTCGCAAACCCGCGACAAGGACGCGCTGACCGAAGAGGGCGTGGGCAAGGTCATCGACGATCTGCGCAGCCGTTTCGACTGGGTGATCTGCGACAGTCCGGCCGGCATCGAGCGCGGCGCCTCCATGGCGATGCGCTTTGCCGACGAAGCCGTGATCGTCACCAATCCCGAAGTCTCCTCGGTGCGCGATTCCGATCGCATCATCGGCATGCTCGATTCCAAGACGGTGCGGGCCGAGAAGGGCGAGCGGGTCGAGAAGCACATTCTCATCACCCGCTATGATCCCTCGCGCGCCGCGCGCGGCGAGATGCTGACCATCGAGGACATCCTCGAAATTCTTGCAACGCCCCTGCTCGGCATCATCCCGGAGAGCCAGGACGTGCTGCGCGCCTCCAACGTCGGCACGCCCGTGACGCTGTCGAACGCGGAAGGCGCACCGGCGCGGGCCTATATCGACGCGGCCCGACGGCTGTGCGGCGACACCGTGCCCATGCAGGTGCCGACCGAGCGCAAGGGCTTCATGGACCGCCTGCTGCGACGGAGGGCCGCATGAGCATGGGTCTGCTTCGGCTTCTCCGCGGCAACAAGGCCTCTGCACCCGTCGCGCGCGAACGGTTGCAGATCCTGCTTGCCCATGAACGCGGACTGCGCGGCCAGCCCGATCTGCTCGGTGTGCTGCGTGAGGAAATTCTCGCGGTCGTCTCCAGGCACGTCACGCTGGACCCGACCAAGGTCATCGTCCGGCTCGATCGCGGCGACGAGGTCTCGACCCTCGAGGTCGATATCGAGGTGCCCAACGATTTCGAGCGCAAGCGCGCGGCGGCCGGCTAGGGACCTCGGCCGCGACGCTTCAAATTTGGGGTTGGTGAAAAGGCGGTCCGCTGGGCATAGCGGGCCGCCTTTTGCTTGCTGACGTGAACGCTACGGAACGAGGTCCGGGGCTCAATCGTTGTGAACAACCCGCGGCGGCGCGATGCACCGCGGTTTCGTCAAACGGGAGAACGCCCATGATGACCGAGGTCCAGGTCCACACCGTCGCGCGCCAGATGCTGGAACAGCATGGTTTTGCTGCGATCGCGAAGGCCGCCGAACAGGCCAGGGCTTGTGAGGGCCGCGGCGAGGCCGACGAGGCCAAAGAGTGGCGTCACATCGCGGACGCGATGAAGATCATCCGCGGTCCGCACCAGAGCTGACACTCCCCCGCGTTCAACGCTCCCCGCGGTCAGCGCCCTGCGGCGAGGTGCGATTCTGTGTCTGCGGCTGGGAGCGCTCGCCCGTCTCCTTGCAGGGGAGCGGCTCCCACGAGCCATCCGGCGCCTGCTGATAAGCGCTACACGACGAAGACGAGGTCGATTTGTCCTCGCCCTTCTGGGCATTGGAATTCTTCGCCAGCACGGGCGCAGTCAGCATCGGTGCGACGGCAAACGCGACCGCGAGAAGGACATGGTTGATCCGCATGGAGCTCCCCTGTTCGAGTTCGAAAGAGCCGCATGCTGGCGAGAAATGTGACGATTATTGGCCGAAGCAAAAATTCCGGCGCGGCGTGCTTAACGCCGCACGATCACGCTAGCCGCCCTTGCTGCGGATCAGGCCGGCGAGGTTGGTCTTCTGGGCCTCGCACCAGTTGGGCATGCCGAGGCGGCGTTGGTTGAGGTCGGTCGCCTGGGTGGCCACCGCGACCTCGGCCATCAGATCGTCGTCCTGCTTCTCGCCCATCTTGCCACCCGTGTGCATCCAGGCGATCGCCTTGCGGACCTTCTCGGTGGTGCCTTCGGGCAGCTGCATCTGCTCCGCCTTCTGCACCAGATCCTGGTAGGCGATATCGGTGCCCGGACATTCGACCTTGGCGGCGAAGGCCTGCAAGACCAACGTGACATAGGTCGAGCGTGGATGGTCGGCCGCTTGGGCGGACGCGGCCAGCAGCAACAGGGCCGTCATCAGAAAACCAGTGCGCATCCTTGGTACCTCCCCGAATTTTCGGGAAGGCTAGCGGCTGCCGCGCCGCTCCGCAATGGGGATAGCGTGCGCCCGCGAAGCCGGCCGGCGGGTTAGCGCCGCCAGGCCGGCACCGGATCGAGCGGCGTGCGATAGACCTCTTTGTGATCGCGGTCGGTGACGCGCACAGCGCAACCCTTGCTTTGCAGCTCGGGCTTCACCTGCGACAGCTCGGTGGCCAGTTGAACGGCGCGATCGGAGGCGACCTCGATGTCTTCGAGGATGATACCGCCCTGGTTCTTGAACTCTTCACCAACCACGAGATCGAAGGAATAGTAAGGCATCCGAATTCCCCGGTGTGACGAATTGAGCTTCGGGTGGACGTTTCAACACATGACCGATGGTACCACTGAGTCGATGTTTATCGAATGAACGGCGCGCGCAATCTCTCTGCTTATGCGCAGAAATGATGTGCAGCATTCAAGCGTGTTAAGATTTTATTAAATATGTCGGCGTGATCATGAGGCATGGAATTGCAGCAGAACCGGGCTCCGGGAACCGGCAGCTGCAAGAGAAGGCCGCCGGCATAGATCCCGACGGCCTTTTCTCTTGATGGAAAACGATCGAAGCTCGCTTCCCGTAGTCATCCGGATTCAACGCATCACATCGACTCTGACAGCATCGCTGGTGCGACGCGTCGTCGCGTGACGATGGTTCAGCGCAGCGGCATTGGCGGGCGTACGACAGGTCCGTCGTCGTCGGCAACGGCTTGCGTCGTCATGGCAGCGGGCGGTGGGGCTGCGGCAGCCTGCGAGGCCGGCGGCGGCGGAGCGAGCGGCGCCGGCGAATAAGCCGGCATGTAGGTGTGCGACACGACCGGCTTCGGTTTGCGAACCGGCGGCGCCGCGGGCCGCGGCGGTAGCGCGGACATTTGCGCGCGCGGATCGACGCGCGGCTTCGTATCGGCCACCGGCTTCGGCGCGGGCGGCTTCGCCATCTCGCGTGCCATCTGCTCCTGCCCGGCCTTCAACTCGGCGATGTTGGCCTTGAGCTGCTCGATCTGTTGCGCCATCGCGGTGAGATCGCGCGTCATCGACTGCACCGATTGTACAGGATCGGGTTGTGTTGCCGGGGGCACTGCTGCTGCAACCTGGGTTGCAGGCGGAGCCGCCGATTGGTCGGCCGCTTGATCCGTTGCGACTTGATCAGTTGCGGGCTGGTCCGCAGGCGACGCGGCCTGCGCGGCGGCGACCGGTGCCGTCTGCGACGTCGAAGGCAACAGCGACGCCAAAGCCGGGGTCCATTCGGCGAGCATCTGTCTTGCGGTGTCGCCATGTTTCTCCCAGGCGACAGTGGCGGCTGCGCTTCCGCCCGCAAACAGCATCGTGACGAACGCACCGCGCAGCCACTTGCCGGCGGAAGAGCGCTTCTGCCGGCTGAGGCCATCACTGGCCGCGACGCGCACGGCGGTGTCGACCGAGGGCGCTGCCGGCTGCGGCTCCGCGACGGGACTGAACTTCGGCTCCGGATTCATTCTGGGCTTCAGCAGGAACGCCGGATCTATTTTGGGTTCCGGACGGGTCGTGATCTCAGGCGCGAGCGCGGGCGCAACGCTGAGAGGGCGCGAGGCCAGCAAAATGTCAGGCGAAATCTGCACGGCGTCGTGCGGGTCGTTGTTCGTGACCGTGTCCTTCACGATCTCATCGACGATTTGCCGAGAGTTCAGCGTCGCGAGCATCGCAGCTCCTTTGAAGCCTGGGTGTTTTGAAGCCCCAGGTGTTGAGTATTGAGGTATCGGTCGTTCGCATTGGCGCGAGCAGATCCGTTGAGGTGGGCCCATCCAAATCCCCAAATCCGATGAGGCCCAAGCACCATGACCCACGAGTCCAGCCGGGTTTGACCAAAGCAAGGCGAGGGGATGGAGACTGTGCGACGCTCTTGCGCCGTTTGTGGTGATGGAACCCGCCTCAGAAAACACGCGTAATTGTTCCACAATGCCTTGTTTTCAGCACGATTTTGGCAGCATCTGGTGTTGCTGGGGGCGCTGCTATCGCTATCGGGGCCGGCGGTGCCAAGATCCTTATTCGTTCTACTCGTCCTTGCCATGCTTCCGTTGGGCGGCTGCATGCAGACGACGCTTTCGCCATCGACGGACGCGAGCATGACGACCCGCGACCGGCAGTTGCTGGCGCATACGCCTTACGCGCAAGCAAACGTGCCCGAGCAATATCTCCGTCATATCGTCGATTATCCGCGCAAGGAGCAGCCGGGCACGATCCTGGTCGATACCGATGCGCGCTATCTCTATTTCGTGCTGCCCGAAGGCAAGGCGATCCGCTACGGCGTCGCGGTCGGCGAGGAAGCCATGGCGTTCTCCGGAGTCGCGCGGGTCGGTCGTCTAGCGGAATGGCCGGATTGGGTTCCGACGGCGGACATCCAGGCGCGGCTCGGGCCCTATCCGGCGCGGGTGCCCGGAGGCCCCGCCAATCCGCTGGGCGCGCGGGGCATCTATCTCTATGCCGGCAACAAGGACACGCTCTACCGCATCCACGGCACCAACCAGCCGGAATATATCGGGCAGGCGATCTCGTCCGGATGCATCCGGATGCGCAACGAGGACGTGATCGATCTCTATGACCGGGTGAAGCTCAACTCAATGGTCGTGGTGCTGCCGCCCGGACAGAACGCGCAAGTCGAGGCGCGGCCCAGCTGGCGCGGGTGAGGTCGCCCTAGTTCTCGGGACGGGCGACGCGCCATTGCAGCGTCGTGGCATTGCCATTGGCCTCGCCCGGCGCCTTGTCGGCCGGCGAGGTGTAGAGCGGACGATAGCGATAGGCCCACATCTTGCTGCCGTCGTTACGGTTGATCACGGTGAAGTCGCCGACCGCTTTGGCATCGGCCGTTGCGGGCAGCGGCACCCAGCTCTCGACGCATTTCCCGTTGCAGTTCGACGTCTTGCCGGTGGTATCGCGCTCGTAATAGTAGAGCGTCATGCCGTTGAGGTCCACGAGTGTGGGGCCCTGCTTGGTCAGGATGACTTTCGCCGGTGAGGTCGCGGGCTTCGGCGGCGGAGGGGCATCGCCGCCGCCATGGCCATTCGCGAGCGCCGGAGCGGTCGAGAGCGCGATCGCCGCCGCCGCAATGAGGAACCTGAACATCCGAAACTCCAGACCGGCAAAGTTAATCGCGCGTTAAACGCCGAATGCCGTCGACCGTAACAGCCGAAGGTTAGTTCCTGGTTTCGCGATACTGCGACAATGAGGGGTAGAATTACGGGGCTTTCTGTCTTGGCACGTTTTCTTGACGCGAAGCGGTATCCACCTCGCTCGAAAACGCTCTATGCCTGCACTCCGCGCAGCGGGGCGCGGCTGAGTTCGTTGCCGGCGGCGATCGCCTTGTGCAGGAGGCGCATCAGATCATCACCTTCCTTCGCGCTGAGGCCACGCAGCATGATGCGTTGCGCGGATTCGACGGCCGGCGTGATCTTGCGCAGCGTGCGGCGGCCTTCGTCGGTGATCTCGAGCTCGCGGGCACGGCGGTCGCGGCGCGAGGCGCGGCGCTCCGCGAGCCCCTTCTGCACGAGCCGGTCGATCACGCCGGTGATGGTGGTGCGGTCGTAGGCGATCAATCCTGCGAGCGTCACCTGGTCGAGCCCCGGATTGGCCTTGATGGTCGCGAGCGCGGCGTATTGCACCGGCGTGAGGTCGAAGCCGGCATCCCCGACCTCGGCCAAAAACACCGCGACCGCGATCTGCTGGAATCGGCGCGCCAGATGTCCGGGCATGTCGTTGTTGTCTTTCACCGAATTTCTCCGTTGGGGCGGGACGGCCGGGATCGTTGACAAGTATACTGATAGTCAGCATAGATCAATATCCAACCGGAACATCGGCGGGAGAGGTGCTCATGCAATTCCATCTCAATGGATTTCAGCCGGGCGACCCTGAAATCGCCGATCCCGCCGCGCGCATTCAGCCTTCTGGCGCAACGGGCGCCGTGCCTGAAGAGGTCAATGTCCTCATCGTCGGCTGTGGCCCTGCGGGCCTGACGCTCGCGGGCCAGCTTGCGCAGTTTGCCGACATCAAGACCTGCATCGTCGAGCAGAAACCGGACCGCTTGCTGGTCGGGCAGGCCGACGGCATCGCATGCCGCACCATGGAGATGTTCCACGCCTTCGGATTCAGCGAGCGCGTCCTCAAGGAAGCCTGCTGGGTGAACGAGACGACATTCTGGAAGCCGGACGAGCGGGTGCCGGAACATATCGTCCGTAGCGGCCGGGTGCAGGACGTCGAGGACGGCTTGTCGGAATTCCCGCACGTCATTCTCAACCAGGCGCGCATCCATGACGGTTTTCTCGACGTCATGCGCAAGGCGCCGGGCAGGCTCGAGCCCCATTACAGCCGGCGCCTGCTCGACCTTCAGGTCGATCCGGCCGCGGGTCCCGCCGACCATGCCGTGACGGCGCGGCTCGAACGGGTCGATGGCAGGAACGAGGGCAAGATCGAGACGATCAAGGCGCGCTACGTCGTCGGCTGCGACGGCGCCCGCAGCACAGTGCGCAAATCGATCGGTCGCGAGTTGCTCGGCGATTCCGCCAATCATGCCTGGGGCGTGATGGACGTGCTGGCGGTGACCGATTTTCCGGACATCCGCTTCAAGGCTCTGATCCAGTCGGCAAAGGACGGCAGCCTGCTGATCATTCCGCGCGAGGGCGGCTACATGGTGCGCCTCTATGTCGAGCTCGCCAAGCTCGACATCGGCGAGCGCGTCGCCAATCGCAACATCACCGCCGATGACGTGATCGCGAAGGCGCAGCGGATCCTGAAGCCGCATACGCTCGATGTGAAGGAGATCGCGTGGTGGTCGGTGTACGAGATCGGCCAGCGCCTGACCGACAAGTTCGACGACGTGCCGGAGACCGAGACCGCTACGCGGCTGCCGCGGATCTTCATCGCCGGCGATGCCTGCCACACCCACAGCCCGAAGGCGGGGCAGGGCATGAACGTCTCGATGCAGGACGCTTTCAATCTCGGCTGGAAGCTCGCTGCCGTTTTGCGGAAGCAGTCTGCGCCGAGCCTGCTGCATTCCTATTCGGCCGAGCGCCAGGCGGTTGCCAAAGAGCTGATCGATTTCGACCGGGAATGGGCGGGGATTCTTGCGTCCGCCGCCAAGGCCGGCGGCGCCGACGCCGCCAGGACGCAGGACTATTTCGTGAGGCACGGTCGCTACACCGCCGGCACGGCGACGCATTACCGCCCGTCGGTTCTGACGGGAGCGACGTCCCACCAGCATCTCGCGCAAGGCCTCGTCATCGGCACGCGATTTCATTCCGCACCGGTGATCCGGCTTGCGGATGCCAAGCCGGTGCATCTCGGTCACGCTGCGCAGGCGGATGGCCGCTTCCGCATCTACGCTTTCTCCGGCGCTGAGGATCCTGCAGCAACCGGATCGGCCGTTCGCGCCTTGTGCAATTTTCTCTCCGATGCGCGGGAGTCGCCGGTCCGGCGTTACACCCCCGCGGTCGCCGACATCGATAGCGTGATCGACCTGCGGGCGGTCTTCCAGCAGGATCATCGCGAGCTCGCTCTCGAGGCGATGCCTGCGCTGCTGCTGCCGCGCAAGGGCCGCTACGGCCTGATCGACTACGAGAAGATGTTCTGTCCGGACCTCAAGAATGGTCAGGACGTTTTCACCATGCGCGGCATTGACCGCAAGGCGGGCTGCATGGTCGTGGTGCGGCCGGATCAGTATGTCGCGACCGTGCTGCCGCTCGATGATTTTGCTGCGCTTGCTGCGTACTTCGACGGCTTCATGCTGCAAGTGAACTGACGGGCCGGCGGCGCACACGTAGGCTCTCTCTGCGCGCGGTGTCGATGAACGGCGAATGAATATTGAACCGCGCGCGGCATCCGTCTCGATCTTTTGGCGGATGAGACCTTCGTACGCGGAACGCCCGTTCCGCTAGCGCGTTCCGACTCGAAAGAGGAGGACTACGCCATGAAATTCCGAAGCGTGTTGTTAGCCGCATTGCTGCTCGCCCCGACGGCCGCGCTGGCCGCACCGGGCATGGTCACCGTCTCGACCGGCCTGCGCGCCGGGCCGGGTTCGGGCTTTCCCCTGGTCGATCGCATCCCCGAGGGCGCCCGCGTCGACATCCATGGTTGCCTGCGCGGCAACGCCTGGTGCGACGTGAGCTTCTCGGATGACCGTGGCTGGGTGTCGTCGCAATATCTCGAATATCGCTATCGCAATCACTACGTCTATCTCCCTGACTATGTCGACGAGGTCGACGTGCCGATCGTCCCCTTCGTGCTGACCTCGTACTGGTCGAGCTATTATCAGGGGCGGCCCTGGTATCGGCGGCATGCTCACTGGAATAGCTACTGGACTTCGCATCAGCGCGACGCGACGCGGATGACGATCGATCCACGCGCGGCTCGCATCGGCCGCGCGGCAACGCGCGATGCGGCGGTCGCACTCGGGCGCAACGGCGCGAATGCCAAGGAAAGTGTCAAGGGCGCGGCCGCGGTCTCCGGCCGTGATGCCGCAACTTCACGGCACGACGCCGCCATCGCCAGGCACGAGACTCCGGTGACGACGGACCGGAGCCGTGCGGGACGAGCTGACCCCATCGCGCATGAGCGGACCAATCTGCAGAGCCGCAATCCGCGGGACGCTCAGGCCCGCATCATGCACGAGCAGGCCGCACACCGCGCGGCTCTGCGTGCGCAGCCGATGGCGCGCCCACATGAGGCGCCGCGCGTATCAGCCGCTCCCGCAAGCCGGCCCGCGATGCCGCATGTGGCTCAGCCGAACGTCGGCCACGGTTCGCCGATGAACGCTCATGCCCAAATGCCTGCGCCGCGCGCGGCTGCGCCTGCGATGCCTCACGGCGGTGGCGGCGGCGCACCTCACATCAACGCCGCGCCGCACGGCGGCGGTGCCCCGGCCGGCGGTCCCGGTGGCGGGCACCAAAAGCACTAAAGTTGCCAACGAAAGCCCGGCCCTCGCGCCGGGCTTTTTGTTTGGGCCGGAACGGGTTCCCTGCCCATACAATTTAAGAAGCTTCTTCGCGGGCAGATTTCATCGATCGTAATATGTCTACTCAAAGCTGTAAGCATTCCACTCGGGGCAGCGGGGCACGGGAGGATGACGACGATGAGACAGAACCAGGCGGAGACGCGCCGCCACAATGTCGCCAAGCGGTCGATGACCAAGGAAGCCAAGCAGCTGTCCGGCCTGATTGCCGGATTGCGCCAATCTCTCGAGGTGATTCAAAAGGAGCGATCGAGCACCAAACTCTCCGGCGCCGAGATGGGCCTTCTCGACGAACGCCGCAACAATTTGTTGCTGACCATCGCAGCTCTCGACGACCGCCTCTCGGCGGTGCAGGGGCTGATCGATCTTGGCCGTCCCCATATCATTCGCGTCCACTGATCGGAGCGCTGACCTGATGCTATCGGCTTCGTCGCGGCGGCGACGGAACCGGGCTCAGCTGTCTGCTCCGCGTGGCATAGGATTGGCGTAGCACTGGGCGGACTGCCCGGAGGCGGTCGCGGCGCACTGCGCGATCGTCGCAAAACTGCAATCGATGCTGCGGCCGTCGATCGTGTAGATCTCGATGCAGACGGGATGGCGCGGATCGTAGGTCTGGGCGGCTGTCGGCGGCACGCCGAGCAGGCCCGCACCAAACAAGCCCGCGACAAGCAGAATCGCATTGATGAAGCGGCGCACGATCGATCTCCTTCGCTCAGCCGGAACAAAGCACAATGCTGCCGCGGATGGCACCAAATTGCCACGCTCCCGGCGAATTGCCGCCAAAGCCCGCTGCCACGACGAGAGCAGGTGCAGGGGCAACGCAAGGGGATGCGCATTGGCCTACAAGATGGTCGCAGAACGCGACAACGAGAAGTGCAGTTTTGCCCGCGAGAGCCGTTTGCTCATCGTGGCGAAGGCGAAGGTTTGGGCGAGCGAGGGGTGGAAGGTCGTCATCACCGACCAGGACGGCAAGGCCTACGCGCCGCCCGACTTCGATCAGCTATTGGCGGCCTGACCGCAAGACCGGGCAGGACGACATTGATCTCGTACTTTCGACCGGGGCGCGATCTGATCGCGCCCCTGATGACTCTTCCAACGATGACTCTTGCAGCCGCGGCCGTTCTGACGGCGACATTTGCCGCCGCGCAAAATCTCGATGCCGGCAAGTCGCCGCAAAAGCTCTTCGCCGATGCTTGCACGACGTGCCATCGCAGCCCCCGCGGCCTTGCCAAAGGGCGCTTCAACCTGACGCTGTCCTGGTTCCTGAAGGACCATTACGCAACCAGTTCGGATACAGCCAAGGCACTTGCCGCCTATCTGGAATCGGTCGATGCGGCGCCGCCGCGAGTTGCGGCCAAGCCTGGCGCGAAGCGATCCAGGCCGCATCCTCCCAAGCCGTCGCAAAGCCAATAGCGTGAGCCGGCTGCGAGACGGCGTCGCGAAGCTGAAGGCCTTGCCGGCATCAATGCACCGTGGCCGCCGAGAACAGGTTGATGACCACCACTCCGGACACGATCAGCGCGATGCCGACGAAGGCGGCAGCGACATTGCCGGGTCCAACTATCACGCGTCAGTGACGAACCTGCGACACGGCGGAGCGCAGCACGAAACCGCCGCGCGATGGTTCGCGCGGCGGCTCATTGGTGTCGCGCCGATTCGACGTGGCGTTAGTTGATCCGCACGGAGAGTTCGACGTCCTCGGCAAAGGCCGTGGACATGTAGCCGCTTCCGGGGCTGCGCATGCGCGCCAGATAGTCGGGGCTGTCGTCGGCGTTGTCGGCGACGATGATCGCGCCCGGCCGGAGATGGCCTTCGACCAGATCCAGGATATCGGGGTAGAGCGCCTTGGCGCCGTCGAGCAGCACGAGATCGATCGTGTCGGGCAGGTCGACTTGAAGCATCTTCAGCGCGTCGCCTTCGCGGATTTCGACGAGGTCCAGCAGCCCGCCGGCCGCGAGGTTCTCGCGCGCCCGGGCCACCTTGGACGGTTCGAATTCGCTGGTGATGAGGCGGCCGCCGCCATTGTCGCGTAAGCCCGCGGCAAGGTGCAGGGTCGAGATGCCGAACGAGGTGCCGAACTCGACGATCGCTTTGGCGCGGGAGCTGCGTGCGAGCATGTAAAGCAGATGACCGGTCTCGCGGGAGACCGCGAGCGGTGCGTCCTTCAGCCGCCCGTAGAGGTCGCGGTAAGCGGTCTTGCTCCGCATCATCCGTGCGCGGTCGGCGTCGGTCACATCGGCGAAGGCGGCTCGCATCGCGCCGCGCGCCGCTTCGTCCTGGTCGAACAGACGATCGAGCAGTGGCGCAAGTGATGTGATGGTCGGGGTGGTCATGTGTAGTCTCCAGATGTCGCCGTGCTGCGAGTGCTTGCGTGAGAATTGAAATACGACTAATTCGTCGCATTCGCTATTCGCGTTGCCCGAGGGTGCCATGGCAGATCGCCGAAGCCATTCAGTTTCCTCGCGAAAACAGCCACAGCAGGCCCGCTCGAACGAGCTGGTGGCGGCCATTCTGGACGCGGCTGTTCAGGTCTTGGCCAAGGAGGGGGCGCAGCGTTTCACGACGGCGCGAGTGGCCGAGCGGGCCGGGGTGAGCGTCGGGTCGCTCTATCAATATTTTCCGAACAAGGCGTCGATCCTGTTCCGCCTCCAGAGCGACGAGTGGCGGCGCACGAGCGAGCTCCTGCGCGGCATCCTGGCGGACCGGGCGAAACCGCCACTGGTACGGCTGCGCGCGCTCGTCCACGCCTTCATTCGTTCCGAGTGCGAGGAGGCTGCGATCCGCACGGCGCTCAGCGACGCCGCGCCGCTCTATCGCGATGCGCCCGAAGCACACGACGCGCGGGCCGCCGGTAAGGGCATCGTCGCGGCCTTCATGCGGGAGGCCCTGCCCAGGGCGCCGGATGCGACGCGGGCGCTTGCCGGCGAGTTGATCAAGACGACGCTGAGCGAGGTTGGCAAGCAGTTCTCGGAGACACCGCGCAACGAGGCGGAGATCGCGCGTCACGCCGACGCAATGGCCGACATGTTCTGCGCCTATATCGATGAGCTGGCACGACTCCGGGATCATTCCTGACATCCGCGTTTGCGGGCCAATACCCCTTCTGACTTGACTGGATCATGAGTTAGCCTCGGTTTGTCCTTCAGCCAGTCAACGAGCGCCCCGCCATGCATGTCCTCCGCCCCCAATTCCGCATCGAGGAGCAGCAAGCGCTGGAATTCGCAAGCCAGCGCGGCTTCGGCACGATCGTCGCGGCGGATGAGCGCGGTCCACGCGCCTCGCATGTGCCCTTCGTGCTGGAGCAGCGCGACGGGCACACGATCGTGCAAATCCATTTCACCGCCAGGAATCCGCTCGTCCCGCTCGCGGATGGTGCGGGGCGCTTTCTGCTGATCGTTGCCGGCGACGACGCCTACATCTCCAATGACTGGTATTCTTCGCGCGACAACGTCTCGACCTGGCTTTACGAGGCCGTGCACCTGTCGGGCGTAGCGCATCTGCGCGGGCTCGACGAGAACCGCAGGCACGGCGATGCACTACTCGCGGTCTCGGAAGCGCGCTTGCCAAAAAAAACTTGGGACCTCGCACAGATGGAGCCCGGCAAGCGCGAGAGCATGCTGGCTGCGATCCGCGTCGTCGATCTCGTGGTGGATACCGTCGAGGGGCAGGCCAAGCTCAATCAGCACAAGAGCGATGTGGACCACGTCGCGGTCGCCGGCCGGCTTGCGCGGTCGGAGGAGAGCGGGCATCGGCGGCTGGCGCGGAAGATGCAAGCGCTGCGGCCGGGACTTGGATATGAGTTTTCGTGATCCGGGCGACCCTTCTCTCGCTAGACAATTACTCCTACGGACCTCCCTCATGCTCGTCATCTCCATTCAAAGCCAGGTGGTCCACGGCCATGTCGGCAACAGCGCCGCCGCCTATGCGATGCAGGCGGAAGGGGTGAATGTCGCGGCGGTGCCGACAACGCTGCTGTCGAACCATCCGCGCTATCCGACCTTGCGCGGGCGGGTGCTGGAGACAGAGCTCGTTTCAGATCTGCTGAGAGGCGTCGAAGAGCGCGATCTCGTCGACGAGGCTGCGGTCCTCGTTACCGGCTATCTCGGTTCGCCCAGCAATGCCGCTGTCATTGCCGATTTCGTCGAGCGGGCGCTGACCCGCAATTCGAAGCTGGTCTATCTCTGCGACCCCGTGATCGGCGATGACGGCCGGGTTTATGTCGCCGACGGCATCCTGGACGTGGTCCGGCACCGGCTGCTGCCCGCCGCCAATCTGACCACGCCGAACCAGTTCGAGCTCGGGCTGCTCGCAGGCCTCGACATCGCGGATGCGCAGGGCCTGCGCGCGGCGTGCGCGGCGCTGGCCGGGACTGGGCGCATCGACGTGGTCGCCACCGGTTGCACGCTCACTGATACGGCGGAAGGGCAGGTGGAAACGATTCTGTGCGCCGGCGGTCAGTTGTCGCGCTTTGCGACGCCGCGCCTTCCGATCCGCCCCTCAGGCACCGGCGATCTTCTCACCGGCCTGATCGCGGCGCATCTGGCCAAGGGCACAGCGACCGAGGCGGCGGTGCGGCTCGCAGTCGAAACCATCTATGCGGTGCTGGTGCGCACGCAGGAAGCAGGCACCGCGGAGATGCGGCTTGTGCCGTTGCCGACGCCGCGACGATAAGCCGTCAAACTCAGGTCGCGCGCTTCGTGGCTGATTGCGCTGATTTCTGCGGCTTCGCGGGGACCTTCTGCTCGCGCGTCGCCTGTGCCTTCGCCTTCGGCGGCTTTGCGCTTGCCACGGCCCGCGCTTTTCTCGGCTTGACGTTGGCTTCCTTGCGGTCCGACGTGCCTCGGCGCGAGACGTATTCCGTACCATCGACCGGGCCGACATGCGGGGGATCGCGGCCGAGATAGGGGCGGCCGATGCCGAGCGCCTTGCCATTGGCGTCGACCCACTTCCACAGCACCTCGGTCGAGACCCAGCGCTGCGCGCGGTTGTCGCCCTTGGTGCTGACGATGTCGGCCGCCATGCCGTGCCCGTAGCCGCCGCGCGTGCTGCCGCCGTGATAGGAACGGTCGGAGGCGGCCTTCAGGCCACTCGCGATCGACTGGCGATAGTCGTCGCGGAACGCGCTGGTGATGCCCGGCGAAAGCCCGGCAGCCTCAGCCGCGAGCAGTGTGCGAAACAGCTTTTTCTTGAAACTCTTGTCCATGCCGCCGATGACGTAGTCCATCATCGACATGCCGGCGCGGTCGGCCGCCTTCGGATCCTTCCAGCCAAAGTCCTCGTCAACCAGCTTCGTGAAGCTGCGCATCACTGTGACCATCTTGCCCTTGCGCTTGACGGTGACGGCCCGGCGATCTGTGACCTTGATCGAGTCTTCCTTGGCCGTGCGCTGGTAGAGCGCCCAGAGATAGCGGTCGATGCAGGCTTCCATCACGTAGCATTCGTCGAGGACCGCGGTCGTGTCCGCAGACGCCGAGGCCTTGCTCGCCACGGGCGCGGGGCCGGTCGCGATTGTCGCGGGCGACAGCGCCTCCGTCGTCACGATCTCAGTGGGATCGGCGGATGCGAGCTTTACCAAGGGCTCCGGCGCCGGAGCCGGAGCAACCTCGCTGGCGACTGGTGTCGGGTCAGGCGACATCTGCGGCGCGAGCGGCGCTTCGGTCGGCAAGATCAGCACTGGGTCGGCCGAGGCGAGCTTGATGGCCGGAGCTGGCGCCTCGGGCGCTGCCGCTTCAGCATTGACCAATTCTGGTGTCGCAGCGATAGCGGCCGCGATATCGGAGGTCAGGGCGACGCCGTCCTCGATGGCCGCAGCGTGCGGGATGTCGGCGAGGTCAAGTCGGCTGAGATCCTTCGCGCGCGAGACGGCGGAAGCATTGGCGCCGCTGTTCTCGATGAGGGCCGGGGCATAGGCGGACAGAGAGAGCGCCAGCCAGCCGGCGAGAACCGCCGAGGGGCAGGAGACCGCCACCAGAAGAGACCGCCGATCATTCATGATCCCTGCCTCCAAACGGTTCTGTTGAACCTCGTCTTCTCCGAACAGTCTGACCAGACAGTCTTGGCCAAACAGTCTTGCACGAAAAGGCACGCCGCGCGTCGATTGTTCTGGGGAGGGTGTGGCGGCGCAATGGCGCAATTCGGCGAAAGCGGGCTTTTCGAGCAGGTGTTGCGCGGCGGCAACGCGGGTTCCGGTTCCACGGGCGCTTGCTCGCCAGCGTTGTGCAAAATTCGATAAAGGCGAATATTTTGGCGCAGGCCGCGTGGCGGTGTTTCGCAGGCACGTTGGGCAACCTTGTCACGGCTAGCGCGTTAGGCGCGCATGACGCATTCCTCGCTTCGTCCGATGGACGCCTTCGATCCCACCGAGCCCGCCATCCTGCACGACCAACTCTCCGATACGATCATCACCTGGACTGCTGAGCAGGCCGACGATTTCAGGCGTGCCAGCCGGCCGGGCCAAGACGGAACCGTGATCTGGAAAGCCTACGTTTTCGACGGCTGGGGCCACGTGCTCGGCGGCTGACCGCCGCTCATTAGGATGTCATTTCGCGCCGGGGCGGTGATTTTGCCAAGACATCGCGCGCATTAAACATATTGCCATGCACCCGGCGCGTTGTTGCATTGCAACAGCACATGTCGCAATGCAGCAAAATGCGCTTAAATGTGCTCCGAATCTTCCACTGAAGGAGCATCACCCATGAACAAGAAGACTCTGTCAATCGCCGCCGCCATCCTGACGATCGCGGGCAGCACCGCGGCTTTCGCCGCCGAACTGCCGACTTATGAGGCGAACGGCTTTCCGGTCTCCCCGATGCAGGTGCGCGTGCTCGGTGCCGCGCATGTCGAGCAGCAGGCCTCGGCGCCCACCAACGTTGCTTCGGTCCACCAGGCCCGCGTTCTGTCGCCGCGCAAGGTGAAGACCGCTGATGTTACGACGGGTAGCGCCCGCTGATCTGGGGGCGCCACAAGCCAACGTCAAGCCAATGTGATGCAGGCTCGCTTTCTCCGAGTCTGCCCGGACCGCGTTCCCTTTCGGGAGCGCGGTCTTTTTTTGGCGCAGCGAGTCATGATCACGTGCCGGTTGTGTACGGCCGTTCAAAGCGAGTGTGATCTCTTTAATAGTTGCTTTCTGGATCGCGGCGCTTGATGCGGGCGCCGCATATTGAGTAGCCAAGAATCATTTTCATAATGGAGTAGTCGTGCCCGTTGCACAGAAAGCCGTTGTTGCAAGCGTCTCGCCCCGCGCGTTCATTCTCAAGCATCTCGCCTTGTTCGCAGCCGCCGCGCTGTTCGTGTTCGTGCTCAGCCTGACGTATGGGCTCGATCTCAGCCCGGGATTTTTCTGAGCGAAGGCGCGCTGGCGTCTCTCGCTTGCGTGCCAGCCTTGCAGGCACATGGGTTGAGCGACGGCCTCTGTCGGCGTACCGCTTTGTCCCATGGATCAGCGGACGAGCGGCGCTGACGCTCGCATTCGGAAGAACGATCAAGCGCCGGCGCTTGTCGGCGTGCTCTGCGGCCTCGCCGCGGCGCTGTTCTGGGCGCTCGGCTTTGCCGGCACGCGGCATGGCCTCAAGCTCGGCTTCACGCCGGTCGATCTGCTCGTGCATCGCTATGTCTGGTCCGGCATCGCGTTCCTGCCGCTGGTGATACGCGGCGGAATCTCCGATCTCTGCGGCATCGGCTGGGGCAGGGGCCTTGTGCTGATGGTGCTCGGCGGCCCCGTGATGTCGCTGATCTCCTACACTGGCTTTCTGTTCGTGCCGCTCGGCCATGGCAGCGTGATCCAGCCCTCCTGCGCGACGCTCGGCGGCCTGCTGCTCGCGGCCTTGTTCCTGAAAGAGCATGTCTCCTGGTCGCGCATCGCCGGCGCTGTCGTCATCGTCGGCGGGCTCGGCGTGATCGGCGCGGAATCGATCGGTCATATCGGCGTTGACGGCGTGCTCGGCGATCTGACCTTCGTGCTGACCGGGTTGATGTTCGCGGGTTTCGGCGCGCTGGTGCGCCACTGGCGGGTCTCCGCCGTGTCGGCTGCGCTCGTCATCAACGTGCTGTCGCTGCTGTTGCTGCCGATCTACCTCATGACCGGCGGACTCGCGCGGATCGCGGCGATCGGTGTCGGTGAGAACGCCATCCAGGCGCTGGCACAGGGCGTGCTTGCAGGCCCGGCTGCGCTTTATCTGTTCGCCGTCTCGGTCCAACGCCTCGGCGTCGCCCGCGCCGCCGTTGTCCCCGCCTGCGTGCCCGCGCTGACGGTGCTCACCGGTTGGCTCCTGCTCGGCGAGCCGCCGACACTATTGCAGACGGCGGGATTGGTGACGGTGCTGTGCGGATTCTATCTGGCGCAGAGACAGCGATAGATCGCAGCCACCGGACGGCGCTTACCATTCGATGGTGGTAAACTTGACGCCGCGGCAGGTCAGCTCCCGCCCCAGCCGTTCGGCGCGCTCGCTGGCGGATTTGCCCTGGCGAGTCCGGGGCCTCGGCTACGCCTTCCTCACGAACTCCGATTTCAGGTTCATCGCGCCGATGCCGTCGATCTTGCAGGCGATGTTGTGGCCGTCGGTGGCGTCCTGCAGGCGGATGTTGCGGACCTTGGTGCCACCCTTGACCACGGAGGAGGAGCCCTTGACCTTGAGATCCTTCATCACGATGACGCTGTCGCCGTCGGCGAGCGCATTGCCGTTGGCATCGCGCACGCCGGCCTCTTGCGCGGCGTCCGCGACGGCCTCTGCCGTGCCGCTCCATTCATGGCCGCATTCCGGGCAGACCCAGAGGCCGCGATCCTGATAGGCGTGCTCGGAGTTGCAGGTCGGGCATTTCATCGCGTCGGTCATTATTCGCCTCGTCGCCCGTCACGGGCGCGCCGCACGCTGTCCGCCGGATAAAGGTGGATTGGGAGCAAATCCTTTACCATGGCTTTCAGTCCTGGTCGAACCCTTGGAAATTTAGGAGTTCAGGAAAAACTCTGCGGTATCGAGGTCCGGAATTTGCGGCTGCGACGTCGCCGCGCAAGGAGCGTCCCGTCATGAGCGAGCATCGCGCCGCCGTCAGACATCACATTTTGCGGACCGGCATTGTCGAGTTCGACAACGGCACCGGCAAGGTCATCAGCGCGCCCTGCACGATCCGCGATGTCTCCGGCACCGGCGCGCGCCTCGGCCTCAACGCCTCGCTCTGGGTCGCCGAGCAGTTCACGCTGGTCTTCAGCAGCGGACTGCGGAAGGACTGCCGGGTCGCCTGGCGCAAGGGGAGGCTGATCGGCAGCGCGTTCGCGGACGGCTATGCCAGCGCGGACGAGCAGGCCGTGATGATGACCGCGGACGAGCAGTCCCGGCACCGGCTCGGGATCGGTGCGCGCGTGAGAAGCGCGCGCGAGAGGCGCGGCTACACGCAAACGCAGCTCGCAGAGCTGATCGGCGCCACGCCGGTCTTCGTGTCGCTGGCCGAGCAGGGTGAGGCGGACATTCCGCTCTACCAGCTCATGCACATCGCCGATCTCCTGATGGTCGGCCTCGACGGGCTCGTCGCGGGGCCGGCGCCTGAGGATGTCGACGCAGCGTAGGTGGCGAGCCGTCAAAACAAAAACGTCGAAAACAACCCCATGCACAGTAGAAATCTCGAGGGATTTCAGTGTGTTGGAAATCCGAAAACGTTGGTATTGGGCCTCCGCGCCCGGTATCGACTTCGGCGATACCGAATCGAATTTGACTCGTCGGGCAAAACAGGGGCAGTATGGCATGATGGCGCCGCAGGAAGCTGGTGGCTTGCCAGCTGCGGAGCGACATGCCGAAAAAAGCAAAACCAAAAAGAAAACTCAAGACCTACCAGACCTCGCTCGGCTTCTACGACCAGGCGATCGCCGCGCCCTCGATGAAGGCGGCACTGGACGCCTGGGGCGCCAGGTCCAATCTGTTCCATCAGGGCGCCGCGAAGGAGACCGACGACCCCGACATCGTCGCGGCAACGATGGAGAAGCCGGGCGTGGTGCTCCGGCGTCCGGTCGGCTCGGACGGCCCGTTCACCGAGCATTCCGAGTTGCCGACCGATCTCGCTGACGACGAGGCCAAGCCAAAAAAGCCCAAAGCGAAGTCCAAGCCGAGAAAGCTTCCGGCGAAGGCTGCAAAGCAACCATCCCGCAAGGTCGACGATCAACAGGCGCGCAAGGCCGCCGCGGCGTTCGAGAAGGAAGAGCGGCGGCGGGAAGCCGAGCGCCGCAAGGAGGAGGCCGCTCGCGCCAAGGAGCGCGCGCGCCGCGACAAGGCAGTCGCGAACGCGCAGGCGGCGCTGGACGACGCGAGGCGGCAGCACGAATCGCGGGCGGAGGCGATCGAAGCTGAGCGCGCGGCGCTCGAGGAGCGTGCCGAGACGGAGCAGAGCCGGTGGGACAAGCAGAGGATGAAGCTGACGGAGGCGGTGCGGCGCGCGCGGGAGTAGGGGCCGCGGTCGACAGTCTGGATTGCTCCGCTCCGCTCGCAATGACGGCGGGGCGGCCGGCATCGGTCATTCCGGCAAAGCTTGATCGCAAATTCGCTTGCCTTGCTTGACGTCCTTTTGCACTCTTGGGGGAAGGAGACCAACGCATGAAGATCATGACTGTCGCGTGTGCGCTCGGAACCGCCCTGGTGCTGTGCAATCTCGGGATATCGGATGCCGAAGCCCGGGCGCGGAAGGCGCGAGTGGTGGATGAACAACGGCTGAGGGTGGATGTCCCCGTGCTCCGGCCGACGCCGTGGGATTACAATATCGTTCCACGCTATCGTTATCGCCCGGAAGACGACCGGGTCGATCCCTACGGCCCGCCCTTGGTATCGTCATATGTCCGCTACGAGGGATGGCGCTGGCCGTACTGGTGGTGAAGGCCACCGACGGACGCGGAATTGATTGGCTCCTGTAGCCCGGATGAGCGAAGCGATATCCGGGACGTTGCCGCAGCATTCCCGGATGTCGCTTCGCTCATCCGGGCTACGCTCCTTTGCTAGTCGCCGTCCTCCGCGGCGAGCCGCACAAACTGCCGCTTCATCGCGTTGACCCTGGCGACATAGCTCGCGACGAGGTGATCGCCGCAGCGTTCGTCGGCGGCCATTTGAAACTTGCGGCGTGCGAAGGCCGTTGCGGGGCCTGCGCCGCAGAGATGGATGAAGGCGGCGAGATCCTGCCTCTCGCGTGCACTCGCCTTCACATCGCCCGCGCGGGCGAGAACATCGGCGAGATTGCGGTCGAGATACACCGATGCCAGCTCGATGGCGTGGCTCGGAATCGCGCGGCTATAGAGGAAGGTCGAGCCGCAGCCGGCCTCCGTGACCGCGTTGCCACGAACGCAGAACCGCGCGGCGTCAGCAAAGGCTGCGTCCAGCATCTGGAAGAGGCCGACGGCGCTCGATGCGGGCCGATAGATCGCGAGCGGATTGAAGCTCCATCGCCAGCGCCAGTAGGTGCGCGCGAGCGGATTGCCCGATGTCTCGACCTGCGCCAGCGCGGCCAGCAATTCCGGCGTGATCGTCGCGGTGGAATGCTTGCGGAACAGCGGCCCGTATTGCCGCCACGTGTCCGATGGCTCCTTGTCGAGCGCATGGCCGACTAGGACGAACAGCTCGGTCGGCTTGCGCACCGTTTGATAGGCGATGTTCACGAGGACGAGGACCGCAAGCAGCATCGCCGCGCCGCCCGCGATCCGAACCATCCGCGGTGCGCGGGCGAAGGTCTTTCGCATCGATCGCGCGCTACGCCGGAGCTTGCGAAGGCGAGGGAGGGGGCGCTTGCTTTGTCCTGGCATCGGTCTTCTGGGAGTGCATTGCGGAGGCTTTGTACCTGGTTAACGCTGTCACCAGGCCTTGAAATCCGGCTTCTTTTTCCTCTGGTCGCCTGTTTTCAAGTCGCCGCTCCGTACTCCCACGGCAGCTCGAATCCTTGATGGAAATAACCCGAGGTTGTACTGTGCGCCGCAGCAGGGTTAATTTTGTGTGAATGGATCGGCTGGAATGACCGTAATCGAAAGCGTGGTGCCGGCGGAAGCTGCGGAGCGGAAAATGCCGCCGGGCGTACTGGTCGAAGGTCCCGTGGTCGACGCCAAGTTTCGCGATTCCTACATCTCCTTCGTCATCATGATCGGTGGGTCGATCGCGGCGCTGGTCTGGGCCTTCTGGCAAGGCATCGGCTGGGTGGAGGTTTCGGTCTTCGCCGGCACGTTCGCGCTTTCCACGGTCGGCATCGGCTTCATGCACCGCTACTTCGTGCACCGCAGCTTCCGCTGCGGTCCGGTGATGCGGACGCTGTTCGCGGCCATCGCCACCATGGCGGTGCAGGGCTCGATCCTGAAATGGGTGAGCAATCATCGCCGGCATCATCTTCACTCCGACAAGCCCGGCGACGTCCACAGCCCTTACTATGACGGCGACGGCAACCCCTATGTCACCTTCGCCAAGGGGATGATGCATGCGCAAGGCGGCTGGGTGTGGGACCAGGCCACCACGGATGCCGAATACTACGCCAAGGATATCCTGGCCGATCCGATCGCCATGTTCTTCACCAGGACGCGCTGGTACTGGTACGCGCTCTCGGCAGTGATTATTCCGGGCGCGATCGGCTACGCGTTTGGCGGCGTGCACACGATGACCGGCTGCATCCTGTTCTCCGGCCTGTTCCGCAGTTACCTCATGACCATGGCGACATCACTGGTCAACTCGGTCTGCCACAGCGACGGCCGCTACGGCTACCGCCGCTTCGATCTCGACGACGGCACCACCAACGAGTTCGTGACCACGATCCTCACTTTCGGTGAAGGCCTGCACAACAACCATCACCGGTTTCCGCGCGACGCCTACATTTCGCACGCCTGGTACGAGATCGACATCAACGGCCTGATCATTTTGGGACTCGGCAAGCTCGGGTTGGTGCAGGACATTTTCTCTGCCGGAAGCCGGACGCTTCGCTCGGGAGATCCGGACGGCGGAAAACGTCCAGTGGCAGATACCGAAGCGATGGTCTGAAGCATACGGGCTCGGTGTTCCACTACGCCAAGGGATTCGGCCACACCAATCTGGTTGTGTGGTGAGGCGGTTGGCTCACTGGCGCGGGCGCTTTGATGACCCACGGGGCACAAAGTTAGGCCGATGAACTATCTGGATCTCATGGACGACCGACGGCCACCGGCGCCCTCCAACGCCATCCGTGCGCTGGAGCAACACATCGGTGCGCCGTTGCCCGCGCCCTACAAGGAGCTACTGGCGCAATCGGACGGCGGCGGCTTCGACCGCTGCGGCGTCGAGCTGCCTTGGCGCAACGACCGCACCGTTTTGGACGTGCTGTTCACGACGCATCCGACCGACAGCTACGGCGTCATCGACAATTACGATGTGTATCGGGGCATGAATCGAATTCCCCGACTGAGCTGCCCCTTCGCTCCCGATCCCGGCGGCGACCTGTTCCTGCTGAGTCTGGAGGAGGACAGTTATGGCCAGGTCTTCTACTGGGATCACGAGCATGAACCGGTGGACGGTGGCGACATGTTCGCCGATTTCCCGAACACAAACGAACTCGCGCCCGATCTTGAAACCTTCATTCTCGGCTTGGGAGAGGGGTGAATGGATATGCAGCCGTTCGGGCGGATTGAGCCCTTGCGAAACCCATCATGATCGCGTGGGGCCGAACGACAAAAGGGCGGCCATAAGCCGCCCTTTTGGTTTGCGCGTCATCCGTCGGATTTCGCTTAGCCCTCGATGATATAGACGATCTCGTGGGTGTGCGGACGAAGAATGACGTACCTGCCGTGCACCAGAATGAACTCGTATCCGCGCCACTCCGGATAGATTTCGACGATGCGGCTCGGGATCGCATGATAACGAACGCCTGCCGGGACGGTGGTGCCGATCGAGATGTTGAAGTTCACGTTGGTGACTTCCTCGACCTTCTCCTGCTTGATGGCCGAAGTGATCTGGGTACGCTTTTCGGCGGGAGGCGCCGCGACCGCCGTGGTAGCGGCATTGCCGGTCGTCTTGCCCTCGGGCGCCGAAGGCTTGCTCTCGGCGGTCGGGGTCTTCACGTCCTTCGACGTGGTGGCCGAATCGGGCGCCTTGGTCATCCCATTCGCCTTCATCTCGCCGGGCGTCTTGCTGTCGGCAGTCGGCTTCGAAGTGGTGGCCGGGGCCATTGTTTCCGTGGTCTTCGCCTTGCCATCGGCCTTGACGTCGCCGGAGTGCTTTGCGTCAGGCGCGCCCTGTGCGTGCTGCGGCGTTGCCGCTGCCGGCGAGCCGTGCGGTGCCGCGGTGGGGGCGTCCTTTGCTGTGGGCGCATTCATCGGTGCCGCGGTTTCGGCTTTCGGCGAAACGGCAGCGGGGGACTCCGCACCCTTGGCGCCGCCCTGATTGACGCCTTGAGCCATTGCAGTGCCGGTCGCAGCGAACAACGCCACAACGGCGACGGAAGCCAGCAAAGTATGTTTCATCTGATCTCTTTCAATTCATTTGAATATGATGCCGACGAACGTCAGCCACGGGAACGAACGGTCTCGACGGGCTGCAGTTCCGATTCTATTTCTGGTTTAACGACGATTGATGCCTCGACATCCGAAAAAGCTGCAAAATAGATGAGTCGGCGATAACAAGAGCTTTGCATCCCGCGTTGGCTTGGACGCGACCGATGAATTTCAAACATAAGTTGTGATCGGAAGGAACTCTTGCTCGATGAGGCTGTTGTGTCAGTGATCCCCGAGCGTTGCGAGATCGAACCTCCGATCCTCGCCTGAGTTAAAGACCGCAGTCGCGTTGTGAGTGCGACTCGGCGCGAAGCGTCCTCCGTGCGTATCAACCGGAAACCTTCATGAACAACCCCGATGTTCGCAATGCCATTCAGATCGACCGCGGCTCCAGCCTGGCGATCTCTCATGAAATAGCAGACCGCCTTCGGATCAGGCTTCGGGGTGAGCACGACCCATTACCGCGACATTTGACGGCCCTGGTCGACCGGATTGCGCAGATCAGCAGCCATTCGAACCAAGTGATCGAGGTCACAAAATGAGAATGTCCGGCGAAAGCCTTTTGGTGGTCTTGTTTGTCGGTCTCGTCGCCGGCTGGCTGGCGGGCCAGATCGTCCGCGGGACCGGCTTTGGGATCATCGGCGATATCATCATCGGAATCCTGGGCGCGTTTGTCGGCAGCTGGTTGTTGCCTCAGCTCGGCGTGCATCTCGGCAGCGGCATGATCAGCGCGATCGTCAACGCGACCGTAGGCGCGGTCCTGCTGCTCCTCGTCGTCCGGCTGGTGCGCGGTGGTGGTGGATGGGGAAGCAGCTGGCGCGGCAGCTGGGGCCGGCGTTGGTGACCCTTGCTCACGCAGCCGCATCAGGCGCCGGTGAGACGCCCGCGGCAAAGACGCTCGTGATGACCTCCGGATCGGATCCAGCATGTTAGACTTTTCAAATGCATCTTTTACGCCTGAAACCATCGGCATCATGAAAACTGCGCTGGACACGGCGGTGGCGTCACTGCCGGCCCCGGTCAGCTCCGCGCATGTCCGGTCGATCGCGGAAACAATCCTTCGCACAGCGAAGGAGGGCGAGCGAGACCCCGCTGTCCTGGAGCGCATGGCGTTGATGGAGCTTCAGATCTCGCCGCGTGATTGATGCCGGTCCGCGAGCGTGCGTGCCGGCGCAGAAGGGCTCGCGTTCATTGCCGTTCCCTGATGTTTCGATGGAACTCTGGGGCGGCGGAAGCATTCATCTCTGCCGCTATCACGCGGCTCCTGGAGAATCCCCACATGATACGTCATTTGTTGATCGGCGTTGCCGCGTGCGCAATCGCGGCAATGTCGACATTTTCCGCTTCTGCCATGCCCCGCGTTGCGGCTGAGACGTTGGTCGCTGGCTCCGACAGTCCGGTGATTCTCGCGCGCGGAGGACATGGCCACGGTCACATGGGACGTGGCGGTCGCGGTCATCACTACGGCTGGAGCAGGGGCCGTCATCGCGGTTGGCGCTAGCCGCACCAACGCAACATCCGGGGCCGCCTTCGATTGGCGGCTCCGTAACGTCAGCTCATCCGCCCCGCGGGCTCACCAATCCGGATCCCCATAGTAGGGATCGACCATATAGGGCGGGGGCATCCAGGGCCCTCGCGACGGCCGGGGTCGCCGAGGTGCGGCCGCTTGCACGTGGGGCCGTGCGGGCGCAGCGGTCTCGTTGGTGATCACGCTACGCGCGGCGGGTTTCGCGGACGCAGGTGCGGATGACGATGCGGATGACGTCGTCAGCTCCTTTTGCAGCGCCTGGACCTGTGCGGCGAGGCGCGCATTGGCCGCCGCATCCTTCTCCTGCGCCGCCTTGAGCTGCTGAATGGTGTCGGCCTGCTCGCGCAGCGTCTGCTCGTTGCGGCTTTTCAATTGCTCGAGCTTTCCGTTGATGTTCGCAAGCTCGCTGGTGATGGTCTTGAGCGATTGCGCGAGATCGGACGACGAGGGGTCGGGCGTCGTGGCGCCCGTTGTTGGAGCGTCGGGTCTTGAAGCGTCAAACCCTGCATTGCTCTCCGTGTCCTTGCCGGCCGGCGGCGCGGGCACCGTGCCGGGCTCATCCGCGGCAGCCAGTTGCACCGCCGGCGGTTGCGCCGGAGTTTCAACCGCGGACGTTTGGCGAGGCTCAGTCGCGGCCGGCGGAGCCCATCGCGCCATGATCGATTTGGTCATAGACCTGGCCCGATCGCTGTATTGCGAAGCGAAGGCGGCACCGAGAATGCCGATCGCCAGCACGAGGCCGACCAAAGCGCGCAGCATGGGCCGATCTCCCCTCAGGCCTTGACTGCGAACCCTGCCATCCGGCGCCGGCGCCGTGCTCTTGAGAGTTTTGGCCTCGGGAGCCTTGTCCTTGGGAGTCTCGACAGCCTCCGCACCGGCGCTTGCTCGCGAGGCCGCTGGGATTTCGCTGCCGCGTTCCATTCCGGAAACCAGCCGGTCCAGCCGCGCAAGGTCTTGCTCCGCGCTCTTGATCCGATCGTAGGCCCGCGCCAGCCCGCCATCGGCGCGCCCCTCGTCCGGCTTGGGGGCGTCTGGCTTGTGGTCGTCAGGTTTGGGGTCGTTCGTCTCGGGCACCGATGCGCTCTCGCTTCCGTCGGGCGTCAATGGAAGTGTGGCAGTCCGATCGGAACGATAGGTCTCGCCGTCATCCAACACAACGCGCGTCCGAAGGAGAAATTATGGCGAGGCCTCGGGGTGGGGCGGTCGCGGGGTATGCAACGGGCGCCCTTGATCTGGATCAAGCATGCGGCGCCCGACCGTCGCCACCGTGCAGACATTCATCGGAAGGAAAACATGGTTCAGACAAGAGCGATCATCCTTGGTGCCTTCGCGGCCCTGCTGTTGGCCGTCCCTGCCAAGGCCCAGGTGCTGGTCGACGTTTCCAAAATCAGCTGCGACCAGTACATCACCCAGCGCATTACCCACATGCAGACCGTGAACGTCTGGCTCGCCGGGTTCTACGCCGGTCGCCGCAACAATCCCGTCGTGGACACGCAAGCGCTGAACAAGAACGGCAACAAGCTCTCGCGCTTCTGCGAGTCGCATCGCGAGATGCCGCTGCTGGAGGCGGTCGAGGCCAATACGAAGTAGGGGCGGGGCCGCCCAGCCTCGGAGTGCGGCAGTCCTATCGCCGGAAGGAGAGGTTGCGCCGCTGTCCCCCCAACGCGCGTGCGAACGAGAAATTATCGCGGGCACGGGGGTGGGGCGTGGCATTGCCGAACCGGCATGCGTCGCGAGCGTCAGGTACATGACCGAAAGCGGTGTGGCTCCCGCTCATGCCCTATGTAGGTAAAGCGTGACACTTTCGCTGTCTCGTTATGAACCGGCCGCCAGATCGCAAGGGCCCGCATTGTTCTAAATCAACAAACCCGCTCATTAGCGAATTGCGCTGACGCACCGTCCCAATCCAGGAAGGAGAGTGGACATGTCGCGCCGAACCATCGTTTCACTTACCGCATCCGCAATCATTGGCATCGCCTGCATCGTGACTGTTTCGACTGACGCCTTCGCCTATCGAAGAGGCGTCGGGGTTGGTCGGGTTGGTGTTCATCACGGCGGTGTCTATCGCGGTGGCGTCTATCGTGGTGCAGCCGTGCGCCGCGGAGTTGCCGTAGGCGTCGGAGCTGCTGCGGTTGGTGCGGCAGCTTACGGAGCTTACGGAGCCTACGGCGGCTATCGCCGCTGCGGCTACGAACCTTACCCGCCCTGCTACTAGCCGGTCTTGTAGCCGGTCTTTGCGCAGCGGCCAGAGCACCGTCGGTCGGCTGTGCGCGGAGCACCTCTCTCCGAGTGGGGAGAGGTGATCCGAGTTCCGGGCCCGCACACACGCGATCCGAGCTGTGCTCGCTTCACCGTGCGTATTGGCGTCTGTTGCTCGACAGGTCGACTTCTAGCGAGGCGCACGTGCCATCTTCGCCGGCCGCGACCAAGAGACGTTGAACGCCGACAAATCTATCCATGCGTGCAATTGGGCAATCGGGAAAAAGCGGCAAAACTGCGGCTGTCAAGGATACATCAGAGTAGAACGGAGCTTATCCCCGTAATAAACCCGATGCTGTTAAGGGTTCGGGGTGCGTATGGGAGATCAATAATGGCAAATGTCGAACAATTGCGCAGGCGGGACGGAGTAAACTTGGTCCAGCTCGAGGAGGACATTGCATCGATACGCTCGGGAAGCTCTCTTGCTTCCATTGCTCTGCCTGATTACGTCGAGCACACCGCGGGCGTGACGCGCGTCGGCGCGCTCAGTGCAGAGGCGGTCGTTCGGGACTATGAGTCCGCTGCAAAAGAGATCGAGGCCATGGGCACCGAGTTGATCGACGCCGCGCAAAAATGCGAGGCGCTGACTGCCCAGGTCCATGATGCGATCGCCTTCATGCGAGAAACGGCGGCGGAGTATCGTGAAGAGGGTCGGAAGATCTTCAAGCGCATCGAAGAATGCGCGCTGTTCACCGAAGACGTCCGCAAGACATGCGAACAGGTCAAGCGCAGGATGGTCGACGTCTCGCTAGGCTCATCGTCCAACGAGGAGTTCGCACCGCAACAGCCCGAGTTGAGCGGGATCGCCGCCAAGGTGTCGATGAGCGAGATACGGTGAGGCGGGCGTAGATAGCGCGTAGGCTGGGTTGAGCTCTAGGTCGTAGGATGGGTTGAGCCCTTACGAAACCCTTCATCTCTCGCCGATCGAGCGGTGATGGGTATCGCTTCGCTCCACCCATCCTACGAGCTGGAGCCAACAATCAATAGCGACCGCCGTGGCCCTTTTGCTGCGTGATCCAGTCCGACAATGTTTTCGGTGTCGATTTCGCAGTCCGGCCCGGTGATGCCTTCGGATTGTCGCGAACGCCTTTCGTCGTACGGGTGCGCGGCGCTTCCGTTCCGTTGACGCCCTTCCGGCCAGCGATCGATGCCTCCGCGGCTTCCTTCTCCAGGCGCAACTGTTTCAATCGCGCCATCTTGAGGCGCTCTGCCTCGACTTCGGGCCGTTCGGCAAGCTGCGGCTTGTGTTGAGCGACCTCCGCCGGGACGATGACACCGATAATGGTTGTCTCGCCGAGCGCCTTGCAGGCTTCGAGCCGATGCAGTCCCTCGACCAGAACGAGGCGGTCTCCGTCGAGCCGGACGGAAATGGGTTCCTGTTGTCCGATGTCCAGCATACTTTCAGCGATCTCCCCGACGATCTCGGGCTTGATGGCTTTCTTCTGCTTCGTGGGAACGAAGATCTTCTCGATCGGGAAGCTTTCCGGTTTGGGCATAATCTGACTCCGCTTCTACCGGGCCCGCCGGAACCGATGCCGGTGAGGACGAGAGTTTAGGAGGGAAGGGCTCGACCGCAAAGGCAATTCGGCGGCAGGGTGTTGATGAGCTCGTAGGATGGGTTGAGCCCTTACGAAACCCATCCCTTCTGTCGATCTGGCGGCGATGGGTATCGCTTCGCTCCACCCATCCTACGGGCTGCACTCCAGCCATCCTGCGAGCTACAGTTAGCGGTTCAATTGATCCAGGTGGACACGCTTGCCGACGCGGGCCTCAAAGGCATCGACAATATGCTCCCATCGGTTAGAGCGCATCAGGCTCGAAGGATTATACGCCATGGCGCGACCAACGAACGGCATGTCGTCGTCCTGGTAAATATAGAAGTCTAGCCCTTCGTAATTGCCGATCATGCATAGCTTCTGAGGATTCACGTCGCCCAAAGCGATGTTCCACTCGACGTAGCTATCCTTCGATTGGTGGTGCATCCACTGCAATATCTTGAATGGATTGACTGGCACCACGACATCAGCCAACGCCATTAATTCACTGGAAGTCTCGGCCGGATAGCAGTGCAAATGCACTGCTACAGGGGTGTCCCGCAATGCTTCAAAAAGTGGAAAGAAGTCTAGGTCCTTCGTCATGATGTGGGCTTCGGACATGTGGCCAGACGTTGCATGTTTGAAAACGTCGATTGCGAGTAAGATGTCGACGCCTTTTTGACGCAGCGTCTTGTTTTGTCCCCGCGTCAGCCCCTCTCGAACGTGCATAAAAGGCGTGCGATTAACCAGCTCGAATTGTTCTCGCTTGCGTTTCACTCGTCGTTCGTATTCCTCGCCAGATTCATTGTCCTTTTGGGCGGGCAAAGCATCGTAGTAAAAGGTTCTTTGATGCCCGCCAGCGATTGCCCGGTAATCGATTTTGTTACGACTGAGGTCGATCGCGAAATATTCGGATGTCTTCCGCACCATTGCGTCGATAAAGCCACCATCAACAAATGCATATTTTGTCACGGCTGCTGTATCCCTCGATCTGCCGCCTCCGCGGGCTCCAAGTGTCCCAAAGCTCATTTCAACCAGGTTCAGAAGTAGTTATCGATAGAAAACCATAAGTTGCAAGGCGACAATGAAAAAAGGGCGGCCTTCTGGCCGCCCTTCGTAGATGCTCGAGGCAAATCCGGGCTCAGCAATCCTAGCTGTCTAGCCCCTCACGAACACCCCGTCGTGCTTCCACACGTATCGCACTTCATACAAGTACCATTCCGCACCAGCGTGAAGTTGCCGCACTCGCTGCACATCTCGCCCTCATAGCCCTTGGCTTTGGCTTCCGCGCGGCGCTCGGCCTTGCTGGGCACCGCGACTTGCGCGCTGCCGGCCTTGCTCCACTGCAGGGCTTCGAGCTTCTCGGTGGGCGAGAGGTCGTGGGTCACTTCCTGCTTCAGCGCGACCGCGCCTTCCAGGACGTCGCCGGCACGGCCTGCGCCGTGGGAGGCGAGCGAGGTGACCTTGCTTCCGCCGGCCGGTGCGCTGTCGTTGCCTTGGGCGACCGCGGTCGAACCGCCGCGCATCACCACGAGGTTGTCGGTGCGGGAGCGGGTGAGGCCGCGCGACACCAGCTTGGAGGCGCGCTGGCCGTGATCATCAGGCTCCTTGCCCTCCTCGACGCCCTTGCCGAGCACGTCGAACCCGGTCTCGCTGGGATCGACATGGGCGAGGTCGAAGCGGCTGAGATAGCTCACCGCCAGCTCGCGGAAGACGTAGTCGAGGATCGAGGTCGCGTATTTGATGCTGTCGTTGCCCTGCACCGGGCCCGCCGGCTCGAAGCGGGTGAAGGTGAAGGCATCGACATATTCGTCGAGCGGCACGCCGTACTGGAGGCCCAGCGACACTGCGATCGCGAAGTTGTTGATGAAGGAGCGGAGTGCCGCGCCTTCCTTGTGCATGTCGATGAAGATCTCGCCGATGCGGCCGTCGTCATACTCGCCGGTGCGCAAATAGACCTTGTGGCCGCCGACGACCGCCTTCTGGGTGTAGCCCTTGCGGCGATCCGGCATCTTCTCGCGCTCGCGCATCACGATGATGCGCTCGACCAGCTTCTCGACGATCTTTTCCGAGACCTGGGCGGTGCGTGCCGCCATCGGCTTGTCGTAGAGGCTCTCGACCGCATCGTCCTCGTCCTCATCGTCGGCGATGAGCTGCGAGTTGAGCGGCTGGCTGAGCTTGGAGCCGTCGCGATAGAGCGCGTTGGCCTTGAGCGCCAGCTTCCACGACAGCATGTAGGCGGACTTGCAGTCCTCCACGGTGGCGTCGTTCGGCATGTTGATGGTCTTGGAGATCGCACCCGAGATGAAGGGCTGCGCCGCCGACATCATGCGGATGTGGCTCTCGACCGAGAGATAGCGCTTGCCGACCTTGCCGCAAGGGTTGGCGCAGTCGAACACCGGATAGTGCTCGGCCTTGAGGTGCGGGGCACCTTCCACCGTCATCGCGCCGCAGATGTGGACGTTGGCCGCCTCGATCTCGCGCTTGGTGAAGCCGACGGCCTGGAGCAGGTCGAAGCCGGGGGCCGCGATGGCCTCGGCACCGATGCCGAGCTGGTCGCGGATGAAGTCCTCGCCAAAGGTCCATTTGTTGAAGGCGAACTTGATGTCGAACGCGGTCGGCAGCGCCTTCTCGACCTTGGCGATGGCTTCGTCGGTGAAGCCCTTGGCCTTCAAGGTCGAGGCGTTGATGCCGGGCGCGTTGGAGAGCGAGCCGTGGCCGACGGCGTAGGCTTCGATCTCCGCGATCTCGCTCTCGCGATAGCCCAGCGCGCGCAGTGCTGCGGGGACCGCACGGTTGATGATCTTGAAGTAGCCGCCGCCGGCGAGCTTCTTGAACTTCACCAGGGCGAAGTCGGGCTCGATGCCGGTGGTGTCGCAATCCATGACGAGGCCGATCGTGCCGGTCGGCGCGATCACCGTGGTCTGGGCGTTGCGATAGCCGTGCTTCTCGCCGAGCTCGAGCGCCGCATCCCAGGCCGCTTGCGCATGGGTGACGAGGTCGGTCTGCGGGCACGACACCAGGTCCATCGGCACCGGGTTGACGCTGAGCCCCTCGTAGCCGTTGGACTGGCCATGGGCGGCGCGGCGGTGGTTGCGGATCACGCGCAGCATGTGCGCGGCGTTCTTCTTGTAGCCGGGAAAGGTGCCGAGCTCGGCCGCCATCTCGGCCGAGGTCTTGTAGGTGATGCCGGTCATGATCGCGGTCAGCGCGCCGGCGATGGCGCGGCCTTCCTTGCTGTCATAGGACAGACCCATGGTCATCAAGAGGCCGCCGATATTGGCGTAGCCGAGGCCGAGCGTGCGGAACTCGTAGGAGAGCTCGGCAATCGACTTCGACGGGAACTGCGCCATCATCACCGAGATTTCGAGCACGATGGTCCAGAGCCGGCAGAGATGCTCGTAGCCTTCGACGTCGAAACGCTTGGAGGGGATGTCGTAGAACGTCAGCAGATTGGCGGAGGCGAGGTTGCACGCCGTGTCGTCCAGGAACATGTATTCCGAGCACGGATTGGAGGCGCGGATGTCGCCGGACGCCTTGCAGGTGTGCCAGTCATTCATGGTGGTGTTGAAGTGCAGGCCCGGGTCGGCCGACGCCCAGGCGGCGTAGCCGATTTTTTCCCAGAGGTCGCGCGCCTTCAGCGTCTTGGTGATCTTCTTCGTGGTGCGTCCCACGAGATTCCAGTCGCCGTCGGTCTCGACCGCGCGCAGGAAGTCGTCCTTCAGCGACACCGAATTGTTGGAGTTCTGCCCCGAAACCGTGAGATAGGCTTCCGAATCCCAGTCGGTGTCATAGACGTCGAACTGGATGTCCTTGTAGCCCTGTTTTGCAAATTGGATGACCCGCTTGATGTAGTTGTCGGGTACGAGGCTGCGGCGCGCCAGCTTGATCTCGCGGCGCAGCGCCGGGTTCTTCTCGGGATCGAAGCAATCGTCGCCCGAGCCTTCGCAATTGACGCAGGCCTTCAGCACCGCCTTGAGGTGCTTCTGGTTGATCTTGGATCCGGTGACGAGAGCGGCGACCTTCTGCTCCTCCTTCACCTTCCAGTCGATATAGGTCTCGATGTCGGGGTGATCGACGTCGACGACGACCATCTTGGCGGCGCGGCGCGTGGTGCCGCCCGACTTGATCGCGCCCGCGGCGCGGTCGCCGATCTTGAGGAAGCTCATCAGGCCGGACGAGCGGCCGCCGCCGGAGAGGCGTTCGCCTTCGCCGCGCAGGCGCGAGAAGTTGGAGCCGGTGCCGGAGCCGTATTTGAACAGGCGCGCTTCGCGGACCCAGAGGTCCATGATGCCGCCCTCGTTGACGAGGTCGTCACCGACGCCCTGGATGAAGCAGGCGTGCGGCTGCGGATGCTCGTAGGAGGATTTCGACCGGGTCAGCTTGCCGGTGAAGGGGTCGACGTAATAATGGCCCTGGCCGGGACCGTCGATGCCGTAGGCCCAGTGCAGACCGGTGTTGAACCATTGCGGCGAGTTCGGCGCGACCATCTGCATGGTCAGCATGTAGCGGAGCTCGTCGTAGAAGGTCTGGGCGTCCTCGTCGGAGGAGAAGTACTTGCCCTTCCAGCCCCAATAGGTCCAGCAGCCGGCGAGACGGTCGAACACCTGCTTGGCCGAGAGCTCGCTGACATAGCGCTCTTTCTCGGGCAGGAGGGCGAGCGCCTCGGTGTCGGGAACGGAGCGCCACAGGAAGGAGGGGACGGACTCTTCCTCGACCTTCTTCAGGCGCGCGGCAACGCCGGCCTTGCGGAAGTACTTCTGGGCGAGGACGTCGGAGGCGACCTGCGACCACGCGGTCGGCACCTCGACATTGTCGAGCTTGAACACGACCGAGCCGTCGGGATTCCTGATCTCCGACGTGGTCAGCCGGAAATCGATGCCGGCGTAAGGTGACTGTCCCGAAGTGGTGTGGCGCCGCTCAATCCGCATGGTCTTGCCCCGTCCTATCTTTGACCGGACCGCCTCCGTTCAGGCGTGCCGGGTCATCATTTCATTTCGCGGTGCTCGAGGCCGCCTGGCCCTTGGCATCGCAGCTCAGCCGGTAGACCCGGCCCGTTTTCTCCCGACGCGATTGCTCGATGCGCGCACCGATCATCCGCCGGCACGTCCAGACCCATCCGCCCCAAAGGGATGAGCCCGACATGCGTTCAACGCCCCACAACGTCACGTCTTCAACCATTGCCATCCGGGCCTGTTTCCAGCCCGTTCAGGCGCCCGAAAAGTCCGCTCTCGCCGGGCAGACAAGCCCGTATCCCGCTGCCCTTGTCTGGCTTGGCGGAGTGCTGTTTTGCAGACCCTTTGGGGGAGTGCCGGCGGGACGCAAACACACTCGCGCCGAACGGATCGAAAACTAGGACTCTCCGTTACGCCCGTCAAGAACTAGTGCGAGTTCCTGAATCAAATACTAAATATGGTGGATTGTGGGGGATAACAGGGGGCAGGCCCGCGCCTGTTGTTGAGCCAAGTATCAGTGAGTCCTCAGGGATTCCCAACCGAAAAAATTTGCATCTTGGGGGGCCGCTGAGGCTTCACCCCGCTGTTCACAGGGCAGGTATATTTTTGAATCGCGGGCTTGCCTCGGGGGGACTCACGTAGGGCTACGGAAGGTGAGGGCAGGCATGCCCGCCGGGGTGGTGGTGGGAGGCGCGAATCCGCGCCAAGCTGCCCTCGATTTTGCCGGACTACCCATATGCTTGATTCGACTCGGCCGGTGCTGCGAGCGCGCATCGCCCCGGCCGGCCTGATATTCCTCGCCATCACCTCGGTGGGCTGGGGTTTCAATTGGCCGGTGACGAAATTCCTGCTCTCCGAGCTGCCGCCGCTGACCTTGCGCGGGGCGACGGGCGTGCTCGGCGCGGTGCTGCTGGCGGCGCTGGCACTGATCCGCGCTGACAGCCTCAGCGTCCCGCGCGCGATCTGGCCGCGCCTCGTGACCGCCGCGATCCTCAACGTCACCGGCTGGATGGTGCTGATGGGTCTGGCACTGCTGTGGCTGCCGGCGAGCGAAGCGGCGCTGATCGCCTACACCATGCCGGTCTGGGCCTCGCTGATCGCCTGGCCGGTGCTCGGCGAGCGGCCGACCTTGTTGCGCACCATCGCGCTGGTGATGGCCTTTGCCGGCCTGGCCTCGATCATGGGCGGCAACGGCTTTGCCGCCACTGCGGACAAGCTGCCGGGCATCGTTATGGCGCTGTGCGGCGCGCTCGGCTTCGCCGCCGGCACGGTGTTTTCGAAGAAGTACCCGATCCGACTGCCGCCGATCACGGCCGCGGCCTGGCAGATCGGGATCGGCTGCCTGCCCATCACGATCATCGGCCTCGCCATCGAGACCACGCATCTGGAGCTGGTGACGCCCGTCGGCTGGTGGCTCCTGGTCTATTCGACCGTGGTGCAGTTCTGCATCGCCTATGTCAGCTGGTTCGCTGCCCTTGCGCGCCTGCCGGCCTCCGTCGCCGCGATCGGCACCATGGCGGTGCCCGTCATCGGCGTCGTGGCGTCCGCGATCGCGCTCCACGAGCCGCTGGGGGCAGGGCAGATCGCCGCGCTGATCTTCACGCTGGCGGCCGTGGTGCTGGCGACGCGGTAGGGCGTATATTCATGAGCGGCTGGCCGCCTGGACTTCCGGTTCATCGTCAACATCGGCCGGAGAGCGGAAGGTCTCCGAGCTCGCAGATGGGCCAAGAGCCGACCTGCCTTGCGGGGGATTGTCTCTACCAAATCGGTTGGCGAACTCTACGACCGCTGCTGCAACATCTTTACGCCTGGCGTCCGTGCGTGTGAATCCCAGCGGTCCTGTGAACCTGATAACCACCTTTTCAGGATTGGATTTCGGCCGAGCATCGGTCGTCCAAGATAGCTCTCCGGCCCGGACCTTGACAACATCGCGACTGGTGCACGCGGACTCGATCGATGAGAATATCTGCTTTGCTTCATCGACCGAAAGCTTCATCGATTGACACTCACCAGCGCCGACCGACACAAGGGTCAAACCAGACCGTTCGACGCGGAAGTACAGCCCATTGGTCAGCGTGACTTTTTCCTCAGGTCCCAGCTCGGCGCCAATACGGGCCAGCGCTTGAGACCCAACTCGCGACAGGAGCCGTCCCAACACTTCGAAAAAGACTTTGATCTTTCGGTGATCATTCATGGGTCGGGCGCCATCGTACGTGGTCCGATGGGGGGACAAAAGCAACTCGCCATTGGCAAACAGTACAACATCCGCTTCGGGTCAGCATACGAACTCAACTGAGCAAATCTGGTCCGCCATGCTTCGGGGAGCGACCTCCTGGAGGGCTGCCGCCATCTGCAAACCTTCTCAGAAATACTACGTCTTTTCTTTCTACCCCGGGAACGAGGTTTCGGAGAGCGTTCTAGCGAGATATATCTCAAGCCCGACCAGAAGCGGTATTCCCGCGCCCCAAATGTAGCTCAGGCCACGCATTGTTGCCTCCGTCAGGATAATTTTGAGCCGCTGCTTCGGGCAGTCTTCCAGGCCAAGGAAGCGGCCACGACAAACGACACAAAACAGAACGCGATCACCCCCAAAGCGCGGACATCGCGGCGCGGCTCGTTGAGCCACACGAGAGCCGCCAGGCAAAGGAGCGCCGGGACCGCGCAGGCTTGTGTTGCGATATACCGACGCCTCAGCGCCAATGGCGCGCGGTCCCCCCAGATAAACGCCTCAACCTGAAACTTGCGAGAAATTGCGTCCGTCCGGGGGAGGCACGACCTATCTAGCTCTGCCACGATGGATTGAAATCCCCATCCGGCAATGCCCAGCAGTGAAAGTCCAAAAAAGAGTAAGAACAGCGACACTTCACGTGTCTAGCAGCTTCAACACAACCGCGCGAGACCAGTTAGTCCGCAATGGGTCCACAAGGCGACAGACATGCTGTTTTGGTCGGAGTCATTTTGGGCGAGCATCGGCGTCACGCCTCATGGGAACAAAGCTAGTGGAAATCCCACGGTGAGCCCTGTCTGGAGGGTCCCCACGCATACGCCTCCTCGCGGCTGTCGAACGGTCGGATCATCGGCTCCGAGAAGCCGAGCACCTCATAGCAGTACTCGCTACCGACGAAGGAGAAATGTCGTGGCTTCCGGCCGACTGGATCGGTCGCCGCGTATGCTTTCAACAGTGCGGAATTTACAGCCTCCTTGACATAAACACCGCCGTCGTACATTCCCGCGCTATCCCCATGATCGGCTACCGAGTAGATCATTTCATCGAAACCCGCGTAAATCTCGCAGGACACTTCGATGCCATAAGCGCGAGGACTGGGATTTGGTGCCACGACAATGAGGTAGAGCACGCCACGCCAAAGGCCTTGATCGAAAACATAAGGCGGGCGTTCGATACCATCGATAATCGACGCATATTGCCGCCATTTGAGAGTGGGATCAGGGAACAAGCTGCCTCCATGCATCTGAAGTTCACATGATAGCGGAACGTGAGATGTCCGCTACGGGTCAAAGTGGGAAGAACTCAACCTGAGCAAATCTACTCCGCCATGCCTGCTAGATGGACCTCAATATGGTGCGCCGACGACGTCGCTGAAGCGCCAAAAGCTGACCCGTATATCGGGAGATGCCGCGCATTGCAGTGACTCCGATCACATGCAGGAACGGTGGTCTGTTCCAACATGGCCGTTTGAGAAGGGTAGCTTCCAGCGAGGGGACAGAATGGAGAAGTATGGAGGGGCGCCATCGAGGTGCGTGACTATGACCCCGACTGGCCAGTTCGTTTCCAGCAGGAGTGCCGTCGCTTGCGATTTGTGGTCGGTCCGGCGCTCAAGATCGAACACATGGGCAGTACGTCTGTGTCCGGCCTCTCGGCCAAACCGATTATCGACATCTTGGTCGGCCTCCCGAACTTGTTGCGCGCGAAGTCCACGTTTGTGAGGCCATTCGCGCAACTCGGATACACCTACATCCCCGAGTACGAAGCATGGTTACCTGGTGAACTGTTTTTTCGGAAGAGGATGCCTGGACCCTGGACACACCATCTTCACATCATGGAGCAATGCAATCCACGCTGGAGAGATTTCCTGCTGTTTCGCGACTACTTGCGCTTACACCCGGAAATCGCTGCCGCGTACGGAAGCCAAAAGAAATCGCTCGCGGATGAATTTGGCAAGAACATCGAGGGCTTTCGCAAAACAAAACATCGGTTGTGAGGGAGATAACCGACAAGGCGCTATCAGCATTCGGGAAGTATTGTTTGCGCTGCCACAGCGACGGGATATGCCGTGCGGCGCTGCTAAGATGTCCGCTTCGGGTCCACAAGCGGGAATGCCAACGAGCAGCTCCTTGCTCGAGCCTCACAGCGCAAGGCACGGGTGGAGTTCTCTCCCTTCAGGCGCTTGGCAGGGACCGAGTAAGGAGCTGCCGGCGAGCCTTCTTCAGATCGGTCGCCAGTTTTATTTTCTCTCTCAAAACGAGGATTTCGGAATATTCCTTTTGGATCTCTGGGCGGGTGCGAAGTGCTTCAAGCTGCTGGGCGGTCAGTTTCAATATCGCGGCAATATGCGTACTCTGGATGTGGTGCATGGCAATCAAATCCGCTGTTGGAAAAACGGAACGCCACGATACAGCGAACTGCGGTGCGGCGTCGCTGGAAATAAACAGCCAGCCTTACTGTCGTTTTTTTTGCAGCGCGTCACTGCCCTCATCAGGTAGGGGGCTGCCGTCTGCTCATAATGAATTTCTTGACCGCATGAATCGTGCGAGCAAGCTGTCGCGGCCGGCGACTACGCGGCGGCGTGACTAGCACAACGAAGAGCAGGTTCAGCAGCAGCCAGCAGCCGACCGCGATGAAAATGTACTTCATAACTCCTCAAGGGTGCCCTCGGAAGAGCACTGCAAGAAGAGCGGCAGCAACAATCGCGAGCCAGATCATCGAAACAACGAAGCTGGCGAAATGCCAATCTACGTCGCGGCGCCTGGGCTGCATTGTGTCTCCTTCCGGAGGCCGTGTGTCGTCGTCTCAGCGGCCTCTATCGTCCTTGCCGTTGGGGCTGCCGTCTCCGCCGCCGTTGCCCCAGCCGTTGTTGCCGTGATGGTGATGGTCGTCGTGGACCGCGCCTGCGCCCGACTTCGCGATCGCATCCGATGTAAGGGATGTCGACAGGAGTAGGGTGACGGCTGGAGGTGTCACCGCCGCGAACTTTCCGCAGGTTCTTAAGAACTCGCGACGGTCGTCCTGATCTGGCATGCGTTTCTCCGTCCAGAGATAAGCCCAAATTAAATCACAATAACTGAATTAAATCAATTTAATTCGTTCCAGAAGAAAGCGGCTCGTCCACTCCCTCAGGGGAAGCTCGACGCGCTGGAGTCCGCTGTGGTCACAAGCCGCCGACCACGCCGAAGGTGGGAGCTTCCGCTTTGCCTTGGTAAGCCGACGTTTATGAGGTCACGTCCTCCGCGAGAGCGGCTTCGACCGCTCGGCTCGGCGGCAGGCCAAGAGCAGGTCAGGAACTCGCGGAGGCGTTGCGGATTGGCTCTGTCGGCCGGACTGAGTGCCTCCAGCGAGACGGCTATGGCGAGCGACCGCAACACATTCCTCGGCGTCGCGGCGTGCGACCTTGCCCTGCCTCTTGGCGAAGCCGACGTCGTCATCTTCGGAGCTGCCGACGCCACGCCGCATTTGAAGGGCAGGACCAGCCATGCCGCGAATGGCCCAGCGGCCATTCGCAATGCTTTGCGCGTTTATCAGACCGACCTTGCCAGGTGGGATTTCGACCAAGACGGAATCCTGCTCGACCCGGAGCAAATCCGGGTCGTCGATGGCGGCGATCTTGCCACGTCACCCGAGGCCCCCGAGCAAAACCGGAATGCAATCAGGTCCGCCACCAGGAAGATCCTGAAGTCCGGCGCGGTACCCATGCTGCTCGGCGGAGATGATTCTGTCCCCATACCGTTCTTCGAGGCGTTCGAAGACATGGGCAAGCTGACGATCCTGCAGATCGACGCGCATCTGGATTGGAAGGACCAGCGCGACGGCTCAGCACATACGTTTTCCAGCACGATGCGGCGCGCCAGCGAGTTGCCTTGGGTCGAACGCATTGTGCAGGTCGGTTTAAGGGGTATCGGTGGCTCGGGCCTGCAGGAGCTCAGTTGCGCGCGGAACTGGGGCTCCAGGATTTTTACGGCACGAGACGTCAAAAGCCGGGGCGTTCAAGCCGTCCTGAGTGCAATCGAGGACAGCGCGAACTGCCTGATCACGATCGATTGCGACGGCCTGGATCCGTCCGTCATTCCCGGCGTGCTGCTGCCGCAGCCTGGCGGCTTGTCCTATTTCGACGTCATAGACCTGATCGCGGGCGTCGCCTCGAAGGCCAGAATTGTCGGTCTTGATCTGGTCGAATTGGTGCCGGAGCGTGATCCGCAGAATATTGGGGCGATCTGCGCAGCGCGGATCATCTGCAACGCCATTGGACATATCGCCAAGCAGAAACGCTAGCCGGTGGGCATGTGTCCGAGCGCCTTGCGGATCATCGCGGCGAGCTGGTTGCGGCGGTAGGGTTTTGTCAGCAGCATGACGCCGTCGTCGAGCTTGCCGTGGTGGACGATGGCGTTGTCGGTATAGCCGGAAGTGTAGAGCACCTTCACGCCGGGGCGGATCGTCGCCACCTTGTCGGCGAGGTCGCGTCCGCTCATGCCGCCGGGGATGACGACGTCGGTGAACAGCAGATCGAACGGCTGGCCGGCCCGGATCAACTCCAGCGCGGCCTTGCCGTCGGGCGCGGCGACGGTCTGGTAGCCGAGGCTCTGGAGCTGCACGGTGACGAAGTTGCGCACCAGCGGATCATCCTCGACCACAAAAATGGTCTCGGCGCCACCCTCGGCCGGCGGTGCGGCAGAGGTGACTGGCTCGGTCATGCCTTCGCCCGGCGGCAGATAGAGCTTGATCGTGGTGCCGTGGCCTTCCTCGCTGTAGATCTTGATGTGGCCGCCGGATTGCTTGACGAAGCCGTAGACCATGGAAAGGCCGAGGCCGCTTCCCTTGCCGACCTCCTTGGTGGTGAAGAACGGCTCGAACGCCTGCTGTTGCACCTCGGCCGGCATGCCGGTGCCGGTGTCGCTGACGGCGAGCATCACGTAAGGGCCGGGCCGCACGTCGGGATTGCTTTGCGCATAGGCCTGGTCGAGCACGACGCGGTGGGCCTCGAGCAGCAGCTTGCCGCCGTTCGGCATGGCGTCGCGGGCGTTGATGGCCATGTTGAGCAGGGCATTGGTGAGGCGGGACGGATCGATGTGCGCGGTCATCTGCCCCTGTTCGAGCACGGTCTCGATCTCGATCTGCTCGCCGAGGGTGGGGCGCAGGAGTTTCGCGATGTCCGCGACCGCGGCGTTGATCTCGACGTTGCGCGGCTGCAGCGGCTGCCTGCGCGCGAAGGCGAGCAGATGCTGAATCAGCTCGGCGCAGCGCTCGGCGGCCTCGTCGATCAGGCGTGCCACGCGCTGGAGCTCGGGCTGCTGCTTCAGGCTCGCCACCAGCGTCTCGGTATTGCCGGAGATCACGGTCAGCATGTTGTTGAAGTCGTGCGCGACGCCGCCGGTGAGCTTGCCGATGGCATCCAGCTTCTGCGACTGGTACAATTGCCGCTCGGTCTCGCGCGAGGTGGTCGCGTCGTGATAGACCAGCACCGCGCCGGAGACGTTGCCTTTCCCGTCCAGCATCGGCCGGCCGCTGATCATGAGATGACGGGGAGCATTGCCGCTGTGCGGGCGGACGATCATCTCCATGTTCTCGAACGGCTCGCCACGCAGCACGCGTGCCGACGGTAACTCGTCGGCCTTGAGCGGGGTGACGCCGTCGCCGTGAAGCACGATGGACATCGCGCGCAGATTGCGCAGGTTCATGCCGGTCCGGTGCAGCAGCATGCGCTCGGCGGCGGGATTGGACAGAAGGACATTGCCCTCGGCATCGATGACCAGCACCGCCTCCGCCATGCTGTGAAAGGTGCTCTGGAGCACGTTGACCGAGAGGCGCAGCTCGTCATGCGCGGTGACCAGATGCTCGGTGCGCTCGGCCACCGCGGCCTCGAGCTGCTGCTTGGCGGCCGTGGTCTCCATTAGCGTGCTCTTGAGTGCGCCCTCACTGCGCCGGCTCTCGCGCATCATCATCACGACCAGCAGCAGGATCACCAACGCGCCGGCGACGTCGATGCCGAGCAGCACGATGCCGGTGCGGCGCGAATCCTGGGAGCGCGCCGCGAGCAATCGTTCTTCCTCTGCGCTCAAATGATCGAAATTGCCCATCACCGTGTCCATGAGGCCACGGCCCTCGCCCTTGCCCTGGACTGCGGCAATGCCGGCCTGATCGTTTCCGGCGCGCAGGCGCATCACTTCGGCGGCGATCTCGATCCGGCGCAGCGCCAGCGGCTCGGTGCCCTCGAGCAGCGCGACATGTTCGGGAGTGTCGCGCACGCTGCGCTTGAGGTCGGCGAGTGCCGGTGCGATACGGGCGTGCACCGCCTGGAATTCTTCGCTGAAGCTCGGGTTGCGATAGATCTCGTAGCCACGTGCGGCGCTCTCGGCACTGCGCATCAGCACGCGCAGGTCGGAGATCTTCTTCAGCACCCCGACGGTGTGATTGACCCAGGCCGCATCGGACCGTGACTTGACGTCGAGGCCGATCGAGGCGGTGATGATCAGGAGGATGGCAAGTCCAGCACCGAGAATGACGCGCTGCGTTGGGATCAAGGGACTTCTTTCTTGTCCTTCGGCTGCGAGCCATCGCCCGGCACGGCGATGCATTCCCGGATCGTGGTCAGCAGCGTGTCCGGCGTGAACGGCTTGCGCAGGCAGCGGGTCGCGCCAAGCTCCAGCGCCATCCGGAGGAAGTCGGGAGAGGGCGAGGCGGATGATGCGAAGGCGTAGCCGGACATCGCGATTAGCGGAACCGCCGGCGCGCGCTCGTGAAAGATGCGAATGGACTCGAAGCCGCGCATATGCGGCATGAAGATGTCAACCAGCATCACGTCGAAATTCTGTGTTTCGAGCGCAGCCAAACCCGTTTCTCCGCCGTCAGTCAACGTGACGTCGAAGCCCTGACGTTGGAGGAGGACCTCGATGGTCGCGCCGACCATCGGATCGTCATCAACCACGAGAATGCGCGGCATGACACTTCCCAGTCATCGAAGTCCCCACAGCCAAGTTGATACAGGTGAATCGCGCGTCGGGTCAATTTGGGATTGGATAAGGGTAGATATGCACGGTGCGGTGAATAAAGGTCCGCTCGCATCGATTGTACGCGACACTTGCCGATGTCGAATACGAGGCGAGCGAAACAGGTGAGGCGCCTGAATGAAAAAGGCGCCGCATCGCTGCGACGCCTTCTTCTTCAAGTGTTTCAGGTCCTGTTACGGGCAGGGATGACGCTGGCCGTCATAGCCCAGATAGGTGCCGGACGCCGGATCGTAGGACTTGTAGCGCTGCGCGCAGTAGGCCGCGGAGTCGCCGCCGCCATCGGGGACCACGGCCACTGTCGGTTCATCATAGTAGCTGTCGCCGTAATAGTAGGGGTCGTCGTAATACCCGCCGCCGTAATAGGCGTACGAGCCGAGGCCGCCGATCGCAGCGCCGGCCGCGAACCCGGGCCAAAAGCCGCCGCCGTGACGATGATGCCAGTGACGACCACTCCAATTGCCGCCACCGCCCTGCCAGTTGCCCGCAGTCGCGACGCTGCGTGTACCGCTGTAGGACGGCGAGAAGGCCTGTCGGCTCACCGTGCCGGCTGCGAAGCTGCCACCGCCCGGACGTACTGCTGCGCCGGCCGCGAAATTGCCGCCGCCGCCGCCGATCCGCGCGCCGCCGAAGTTGCCGCCGAAGTTGCCGCCGCCCATGCGGGCGCCGCCGCCACCGAAATGTGCCCCGCCGCCGCCGCCGCCACCGAAGCGTGCTCCGCCGCCGCCGCCACCGAAGTGTGCTCCGCCGCCGCCGCCACCAAAGTGTGCTCCGCCGCCGCCGACCGCTGCGGCCCGACTTTGGGCAAAGCTCGGCGTCGCCAACGGGATAACCAATGTCACTGCCGCAGCCGTGCTCAAGACTTTCAGACTTTTCATGATCAAAACTCCTTTTCCCGGAAGCAAACCCCATGAAAGGGCCGGAGTTCCTGGGATCACGGGGGTTTGCGTGCGACGAAAAGTTCTCATGGCGACGCTGTATCCGGCATGAACGGATCGCGTCCGATTTGCGGCAGCGTTCCGTGCCGGGGACCGCATCTGCAGCGGGGCATTGCCGCCCGCGCCGAACTGGACATTTCGCCGTCCGGATGGCATCAGGACCCGACGAAGCAGGGCCCTTGCCGCATGAAACAGTTCTTCCTCAAGTTTTTCACCTGGTGGAATGGCCAGACGTTTGGCACCCAACTCTGGACCAAGCGCTACGGCGAGCTGGTCGGCCAGGACGAGCAGGGCAACCTCTATTATCGCACCCGCGGCGGGGCGATCGACCCGGTGCTCGGCTTCGAGCGCCGCTGGGTGGTCTATAACGGCTACGCCGAGGCCAGCCGTATCCCGCCGTCCTGGCACGGCTGGATGCATCACACCGTCGACGTGCCGCCGACGCAGGACAACTACCAGCCGCGCGAATGGGAAAAGCCGCACCAGCCCAATCTCACCGGCACGGCCAACGCCTACCGTCCCGCGGGCTCGACGCTCGCCAGCGGCAAGCGGCCGAAGGCGACCGGCGACTATCAGCCCTGGACGCCGAGCTAGCCTTCCGATTCCCGTCTCACCCTTGTCGTGGGAGTGGATGCAGCCGCATCCGCCTCGCTTTACTGTGGACAACGGGAACAGCGGGGATGAGTCCTGCGCGGGGGTTGCAGCCACGCGGGCGATGCGGCTCAATGGTCGCATCTTACGGAGATGGGAGACCATCGCGTTCGGTTCGGGCAACAGTTCGCGACTGTCCCGAAATGCAGCGGCCGCCGACCAGGACTCGATCGGGAGATAGGCCCCCGGTCTGGAAGCTCCGAAATCGCCCGATGAAATGTGCAGCCGCCGTAAGACAGGAAAGGCCGCTCGGGAAACCGGGCGGCCTTTTTCTTTGGTAGACGGGCGACTGGATTTCGCGTGCCCCGGACGCTGCGCAGCACCGCTACGCGCTGCAGCGCGTCCGGGACACGAGAGTGGAGACTAGGTCATCCGCTCGGCCGCACGCTTCACCGCTTCGAGGCGGCGAGCCTGGTTCGCTGCGCCGCGCTCCCTGAGTAATGCCAGCACCTCCGCCGGCGCGGTATCCGGCGAGCCTGCATTGAACGGCGGGGCCGGATTGTATTCGAGCTGAAGCTGGATCGCCTCCGCGGTGGTGCGATCGACCATGATCGACACCAGGGTCAGCGCGAAATCGATTCCCGCGGTGACGCCGCCGCCGGTGATGCGGTTGCGGTCGACGCAGACGCGCGTCTTGGTCGGCGTCGCGCCGAACTGAGCGAGCATCTCCATCGCGCTCCAATGCGTGGCGGCGCGATAGCCCTTCAAGAGGCCGGCGGCGCCGAGCGCCAGCGATCCCGTGCAGACCGAGGTGACGTATTTGGCACCCTCGGCCTGCCGGCGCAGGAAACCGAGCACCTCCTCGTCATTGAGCAGATCGTTGGTGCCGCCGCCGCCGGGCACGCAGATCACGTCGAGCTGCGGGCAGTCGGCGAATGTCGTGGTCGGCGTCAGCGTCAGCACGGAATCGCTCGGCACGGGCTCGATCCGTTTCCAGATCAAATGCAGTTTTGCGCCGGGCACGGAGGAGAACACCTGCAAGGGGCCCGTGAAATCGAGCTGGGTGACGCGCGGAAACACCAAGAGACCGATCTGGAGCGGGGACGACATGAGAGCCTCCAATTATGAGCTTGACGGAAGCAGCCTCTCATGATGCCTTTCCGTCCAGAATGGCGTATTTCCCTCGCTTTCGGACATGACCATGATCGGCATCCTGATCTTCCCGGACTTCCAGTTGCTCGATGCGGCCGGCCCGATCTCCGTGTTCGAGATCGCGGCGCGCTGCACGGGCAAGACGACGACCGGGATCCGCGTGCTGGCGGTGAGCGCGGGGCCGGTGCGCAGCTCGTCGGGCGTGGAGATGATGGCGCGCGACTTCAAGTCGGCCAATGCGATCACGACGCTGGTCGTGGCGGGAGGCGCGGGCGTGACGGATGCCGCGCGCTGCGAGGTCACGCGCGCCTTCGTGCAGCGGCTGGCGCGGCGCGGCGTGCGGGTCGCGAGCGTCTGCTCGGGCGCCTATGTGCTCGCCGAAGCAGGCCTGCTCGACGGCCGCCGCGCCACCACGCATTGGGGACGCACGCGGGATTTCGTCGCGCGCTATCCCAAGGTGAAGTTCGAGCCGGACCAGATTTTCACCCGCGACGGCAATGTGTGGACGTCGGCCGGCATCACGGCCGGCATCGACCTTGCGCTCGCGATGGTAACGGAGGATCACGGCGAGCAGATCGCGCAGGACACGGCGCGGCAGCTCGTGCTGTATCATCGCCGCAGCGGCGGCCAGTCGCAGTTCTCGTCACTTCTGGAATTGAAGACGCCGAACGGCCGCTTCGGTGCGCTGCTGTCCTGGGCGCGCGAGAACCTCGACGCTCGCTTGACTGTCGAAGATCTCGCCGACCGTGCCGGCATGAGCGCGCGGCATTTTGCCCGCGCCTTTGCCGCCGAGACCGGCACGACGCCCTCGAAGGCCATCGAGCGCTTGCGCATCGAGGTCGCGCGCGAGCGCGTGCAGTCCTCGCGCGAGGCGATCGAACTCGTCGCGGAGACAACCGGTTTCCGCGATCCCGAGCGCATGCGGCGCGCCTTCATCCGCGCCTTCGGCCAGCCGCCGCAAGCGCTGCGGCGCGCGGCAAGGGCCGGGTAGGGAGAATTGATCGAGTTGGAGAGCCCGCTTGAGCAGGTGAGCACACTTGGATATTTGAGCAGACTTGCATATTGCGCGGCATTTCCCCTTTTGGAGCCGGAACGGACCTCGTCAAGCGAATGCACCCGTTGTAGACGATGTGTACAACACGTACCGTCGCCGATCCGATGCAAGGAACCCCAATGACCGATCGAGAAAAGATTCTGATTGCCCTTCGCGAAAAACCTCTGAAGACCTTCGAAGTCATGAAGCGCGTGAACATCAAGAATCAGGACGACTGCCAATCGCTCCTGTTGAAGATGCGTGACGAAGGCGCCGTGAAGTTTGATATTCACAAGGGACATTGGCGCGCTGCGTGACGACATTCGCTGGGTCACCAGCGGCCTCGCGATGGCAGAGCGGTCATGACTTGCGTGTTGGCAAGGCTTGCGGATTGGTTCAGCCCGATGCGGCCTTGCCGCCGGTCGCCGCAGCGCCCGAGGCCTGCGCGCGCGCCGTCAAGCGCCGCGCGATCGGCATCAGCATGTAGGGCGCCAGGTGAATGGGAAACTGCGTCATCGCGAAATAGAGCCAGGTGGTGGGCGGCAGCGCGCCGGCGGTCGCGGCGAGCATCAGGCCCAGATTGCGCTGTGACACCATCAGCCCGAGCGCCAGCGCGCGCTCATAGCCGATGCGGCGGAACAGCAGCGTCGTGACGGCGAGCAGCGTGAAATAGATCGCGAAGGCGAGAGCCGCGAAGCCGAGGGTGGAGACCGGCCGGGCGACGAGATCGCTCGCGACGTCGCCCATGATCGCGGTCGCGAAGACCAGCAGGATGACGATGTTGAAGCCGTCGATCGGCTGCCTGTGGCGCTGGATCGCGGCCGCGCCGAAGATATATCGGACCACGGTGGCGGCGAGGAGCGATGCGGCGAGGATGCCGAGCAGCTTCAAGCCCAGCGCAGGCGGCGAGATGCTGAGCATGCCGTCGAGGAACAGGCTTGCGAACAGCGATGCCGTGAACGGTACCAGCGCAGTCGCGCTCACCAGCGTGACCAGCACCAGCGTGGCCTCGAGGCCCATCAGCGCGGCCAGCGCCGGTGCGGCCATCATCGGCGAGGCCATGCTCTGCAGCATCAACGCCAGGGCAAGGTCGGGCGCGCGCGCCGTGAGCCCGGTGACATGGACGATCAGCCCGATGATCACAGGCACGCCGATCATGGTCCAGACGGTCGCGGTCGCGACCAGCGCCGGCCGGCGCAGATGGCCGGTGAGCGCGGCAAGGTCGACCCGCATGAAGGAGATGCAGAGCAGAACGAAGATCGCCTCGGTGACGTAGGGGCGCAGCAACGCCCCGAGCGGCGGCACCGCGAGCGCGATGAACACGACGGCGGCCACCGCGCGGGTGCCCTGGCCGCCAAGCCATGTCAGACCGCGCAGCGGGAGGGCGAATATGCTTTGAAGAACGGGCGGCATCGGGAATGGCGTTCAGGCCAATCCTTTCAGCCACGCGCCGATCTCGCTTACGGCGACATTGGCCTCTCGCAGCAATTTCCCCATCGTGAGAAAGCCGTGGAACTGGCCGGGATAGTGCTTGTAGGCCACGGCCACGCCGGCCTGCCTCAGCCGCTCGGCATATTCGTCGCCTTCGTCGCGCAGGGGATCGGCACCGGCGGTCAGCACATAGGCCGGCGGCAGGCCGGCCAGGTTTGTCGCCCGTGCCGGCGAGGCGCGCCAGTCGTGGATATCGGCGGCGCCGTTGAGATAATGGTCGCAGAACCAGCGGATCACCGAATGCGTCAGCAGCACGCTCGTCTCGGGTTCGCGGTGAGAGCCGTGCGTCATGGCGAAATCGGTTGCCGGGTAGATCAGCAACTGGCCCGCGATGGCCGGACCGTCGCCGTCGCGCGCGGCGAGCGCGACGACTGCGGCGAGATTGCCGCCGGCGCTGTCGCCGCCGATCGAAAGCCGGGAGGCGTCGATGCCGAGTTCGCGCGCGTTGGCGGCGACCCATTTGGTCGCGGCGATCGCGTCATCGATGGCGGCGGGAAATTTGTGCTCGGGCGCGAGGCGGTAGTCCACCGAGATCACGATCAGCGCGCCGGCGTCGGCGAGCTGGCGGCAGACGACGTCATGGGAGTCGAGATCGCCGATCACCCAGCCGCCGCCGTGGAAGAACACCAGCGCCGGGGACAAGCCATCATACCGGCGCGGCTCTTTCGGAACATAGAGGCGCGCGGGAATGGCGCCGTGCGGTGCCGGGATCGACAGCGGCGTGACGCGCGCGAGGTCAGGTGGCTCGGGATTGGTCGCAAAGCGCGCCTGCGCGTAATAGGCCCGCGCTTCCGGCGCGGTCAGGGTCTCGTAGGCGGGCCGGCCGGCCTCCTGGAAGGCCTTGTAGACGGCGGCGGCATCGGGATCGAGCACAACGGGCATGGGGAGCGACCTCTGGGTTTCCAGTTATCGTTGGAGTTCTTTTCGGGGGCGGGCCGCCTCGGCCGCCGGGAAGCGTGCTCGACTATTCCATCCGGGGGCCGATCTGGCCAGACCGGGCCGGGAAGGGCAGGGATGCCGCCCTTCCCCCGCCGTATTCGCCGTGTTAACCGGATGGCCTGCGAGCGGCGGTAGCCCCTGTAGAATGTCCTCCAGCAAGCCCGATTCGCTGTTGAAGCCGCGCGAGATATGTTTCGAACATTTACCCTGACAGGTCTTGCGGCGCTTCTGGCCGCCACCGCACTGACGGCTGCGACGCCGGCGCAGGCGCAGATCGGCACGATCTTCTCCGATCCGCCGCCGCTGCGGCCGCCCGGCACCATTCCGCGTGGCCAGCCCCAGCCGCAGCCGCAGATCCCCGATGACGACGAAGAGGTGCCGGAGCTGCCGCCGCAGGGCCGTGTGCTGCCGTCACGTCCGATGGCGCCACCGCCGGGCCGGCAGGGCAATGTGATGCCGGGGCCGGTCGAGACCCAACCTCTGGCGCCGCCGCCCGGTTCTAGCGCCGCTCCGCCAAACCAGCCGCCGCCCGTCGCGGTCGCTCCGCCCAATCCGCAAGGCGCCCCGGGTGCGCCCGGTCAGCGCCAGCCACAGCAGAAGGGCGGACCGGGCGGCGCTGTCCCGCAGACGCCGGCGAGCCTTCAGCCGGGCGACGAAGTCGTCACCGAGCCGCCGGCCCAGAAGATCGTGAACAAGAAAGCGACCTTCTCCGGCCTCGACAAGATCACCGGGCGCATCATCAACTTCGACGAGGAGATCGGCGAGACCGTGCAATTCGGGGCGCTGCGCGTCAAAACCGACGCCTGCTACACGCGGCCGGCGACCGAGGCCGCCAACACCGACGCCTTCGTCGAGGTCGACGAGATCACCTTGCAGGGTGAGGTGAAGCGCATCTTCTCGGGCTGGATGTACGCGGCAAGTCCGGGCCTGCACGGCGTCGAGCACCCGATCTACGATATCTGGCTCACCGACTGCAAAGATCCGCAGCAAACGATTGCGACCGCGGCACCGGATCCCGGCACCAAGCCGGCACCGCCGCCGCCCGCGCAGAAGAAGGCCGCGCCCAAGCAGGTGCAGCAGCGTCCGCCGCAGCCGTTACCGCCGATCCAGCAGCAGCAGCCGGCACCGCCGCCACCACCTCCGCCGCCCGAGCAGCGGCCTGGTCTGTTCGGTTTCCCCGGGTTTGGCCGGTAATTGCTGATTATTGCCGCGCAGCGATGATCTCGAGCGCGCGCGCGCCCGGGATCGCTTCGCCGGCCGAGAGCCTCAGGAAATCGCCAGGCTCGCCCGCGAGCGCCTTGTCGAGCAGCGCGGTGTAGCGCCGCCGCGAAATCTCGGCCGCGCCAAAACTCTTCAGGTGTTCGGTGACATATTGGGTGTCGAGCAGCTCGAAGCCGCCATGGATGAGCCGCGCGACCAGATGCACCAATGCGACCTTGGAGGCATCGCGTGCGGTGTGGAACATGCTTTCGCCGAAAAAAGCCCGGCCCAGACTGACGCCGTAAAGGCCGCCGACGAGGTCCTCGCCCTGCCAGGCCTCGACGCTGTGGCAATGGCCGAGCTCGTACAGCCCGCCATAGAGGTCGCGGATGCGCTTGTTGATCCAGGTGTCCTCGCGCCCGGCTTGGGGTGCGGCGCAGCCGGCGATCGTGGCCTTGAAGGCGGTATTGACGGTGACGCGGAATGAGTCCGAACGCACGGTGCGCGCGAGCCGCGAGGCCACGCGAAAACCATCGAGTGGGATGACGCCGCGCAACTCCGGCTCGACCCAGAACAGGGTGGGATCATCGGCACTTTCGGCCATCGGAAAGATGCCGCAGGCATAGGCGCGCAGCAGCACGGCTGGTGTGATTTCAGACGGGGCAGAGTCGCGCGAAGTCATGGCGCGCCATAATAGCAGGATCGCAAGGCGGTTGCGATGGGCGGTGCGGATCAGTTCGCTGCGGCAGCAGCCGGCTTGCCGGCGGCAGCCGGGACACGGCGGAACATCAACATGACGCGGGTTCCGGAATGGTTGGGGTCGCGCTCGACCGAAGCGTCGAGCTTGCTGGCCATGGCTGCGACGATACGCTGGCCCATGCCGGTGGAGCGCGGATCGGCCTTGACGTTGTCGCCGACGCCATCGTCGCTGATCGACAGCAGGAGATCGTCGCCCTGCGAGGTCAGCTCCACATGGATCGGGCCGGCGCCGTCAGGGTAGGCGTATTTTACCGCGTTCATCACCAGCTCGTTGACGATGATGCCGACGGCGACTGCACGGTCCGGATCGATCTCGATCGGTTCGGCCTTCAGCGTCAGGCGCGACATCCGGTTGCCCTCGGCCGAGCGGCGCAGATCCTCGAGCAGCGAGTCCAGATACTGGTTCAGGACCACGCTCTTCAGGTCTTGCGAGGTGTAGAGGCGGCGGTGCACTTGCGCGACTGCGGCCACGCGGCCCATCGCATTGGTCAACGCAGCCTTGACCTCGTCCTGCGCGGCGGAGCTGGCCTGCAGGTGCAGGAGGGAGGCGATGATCTGCAGCGAGTTGCCGACGCGGTGGTTGACCTCGCGCAATAGCAGCTCGCGTTCGGCTGCAAGAGCAGCGTAGCGGTCGCGCGAGGCATGGATCTCGGCTTCGGCTTCCTCGCGCGCCTTCTGCAATTCGGCCTGGCGCAGCGCGCCATCGGCCGCGACGTGAAGCAGGGGAATGAAGTCGCCCTTGACGTCCTTGACGAGATAATCGGCCGCGCCCGCCTTCAGCGCCGTCACCGCGATGCTGGAATCCTGTGAGGCCGTGACGAAGACCACCGGCGGCGCGCCCGGGATCGCCATGATCTGCTCCAGCGTTTCCAGTCCGTCGAGGCCGGGCATGTATTGGTCGAGCGCCACCACGTCGATACCGCCGGTCGTGGCCGCGCGGCGGATGTGCTCGAGGCCTTCCTCGCCGCTTGCGGCGTGAACGACCTTGTAGCCGCGCCGTGTCAGGCCGCGATCGACCAAGCGCGCCAGCGCCCCGTCATCGTCGATGTAGAGCAGTGTGGGCGTACGTTGATTCATGGGGCGGCGGGTGGGACCTGGATGACCGAGAAGAACAAGCCGAGCTGCCGGATGGCATTGGCGAAATTCTCGTAGTTCACGGGCTTGGTGATGTAGACGTTGCAGCCGAGTTCGTAGCAGCGTTTGATTTCCTGGGAATCGTCGGTAGTGGTCAGCACCACCACGGGCGAGGCCTTCAGGTATTTGTTCTCCTTGATCTGCTTTAAAATGTCGATCCCGGTCATGTCGGGGAGGTTGAGATCGAGCAGGATCAGGAGCGCATTGCCTTTTTGCACGAGCCCGCTGCCGTCGGGCCCGAACAGGTGCTTCATCGCCTCAGTGCCGTTGGCAAAGGAAATGATCTCGTTGTTGACGCCGGACCTCCGGATGTTCCGCTCGATCAGCCGCGCGTGGCCCTCGTCGTCCTCGATCATGATGATGGTGACGGGTTGAGTCATTGATCCGCGTTCCGGTTGCTGGCGTTCCAGGTGATGGGCAGCGTGATGGTGAACGTGCTGCCCGTATTCAGTTCCGATGATACCGACATGGTGCCGCCGAGGCGACGCACAAGTGCACGCACATGCGCAAGACCGATGCCCTGACCGGGCTTGTCCTGGGTTCCGGCGCGGCGAAACAGGTCGAAGATCCGCTGGTGGTCCTTGGCGTCGATGCCGCGGCCGTTATCGCTGATCTCGAAGATAGCGTAGCCGAGCTTGGTGCGCCCGCGGATTCTGATCTCGCCGGGGACGCCGGGCTTGAGATATTTGATGGCGTTGTCGATCAGATTGGAGAAGATCTGCTCCAGCGCCAGGCGGTCGCTGACGAGATCCGGCAGCGGCGCGACGTGGATCTCGGCCTGCGCTTCGGCGGCCTGATGCGCCAGCGTCGATACGATCGCTTCGATCAGCTCGCGCGTGTCGATCTTTTCCGGCTGGAACTCGCGCCGGCCCTCGCGGGTGAGATTGAGGATCGCCGAGATCAGGCGGTCCATCTTGGCGATCGACGACTTGATGAAGCCCAGCGCTTCGGAAAAATCCTCTGACAGCTGCTTGTCCGGACCTTCGAGCGCGATCTCGCCGTCCGGCAACGGCGGCCCGTCGGCCGGGACATGGGTGAGGCTGCCGATACGGCGGAAAATGTCGCCGCCGAGCTCTTCGAGCTCGCTGGTGAAGCCCATGATGTTGACGAGTGGCGAGCGCAGATCGTGGCTGACGATATAGGCAAAGCGCTGGATCTCGTTGTTGGCTTCGCGCAGATCGGCCGTGCGTTCGTCGACCACGCCCTCCAGATTGACATTGGCATCGCGCAGGCGCGCCTCGGCATCGTCGCGGGCAAGGGCCGAGCGCCGCACCAGCCAGATCGAGATCAGGGCCAGCAGCACGACGAGGCCGGAGCCGATGCCGGTCATCGACGCGGCCAGGGTCTGGCTGCGGTCCGAATTGACCGTTCGCAGCCGGAACAGCCGTTCCTCCTCCTGAATCATCCCGGTCGCGACATTGGCGATCGCGGCCGTGGTGTCCGTGGAGGCGATCTCGCGGACCAGCGCTGCGGCCTTCTCCGGCTCGCCGCGCCGGATGAAGTCCATCTCCTGCACGAACTGGCCGAGCCTAGTCTCGATCGCCGCGCTCAGCTTCTCGATGCTTTGGCGTTGCTCCGGATTGTCGCCGATCAGGCGCGTGAGCCTGTCGAGAGCCGGGACGATGGCCGCCACGGCCTTGTCATGGTCGACCTTGAAATCCTCGCCTTGTGTCAGAAGGTAACCCCGGGCGGTGCTCTCGGCGCGGCGGATTTCCAGCAGGAGGGCGTTGATCTGGTTCTCCGCCTCGATGGTGTGAATCACCCATTTGCTGTCGTCTCTCGCCTTGTTGACGAGGTAGACGGAGCCGGCGCTGATCACGGTCAGCACCATGAGACCGGCTGCGAACAGCAGGATCTGCCAGAATCTACGCCGCCGCTGCGCGTCAGCGATCACGACGGTCTCGCTCGATCAGGCTTGCCGGACTTCAAAACGCCCCTCGGAACTGTCCCCATCGTGCCAAACGCGATTGGGGCCAAAGGGTTCCACGGGAAAGGACGGCTACTTCGGGGCGGGTTCCGCCTTGTTGGCGAGATATTGTTCCAGCCAGTGGATGTGATAGTCGCCGTTGATGATGTCGTCTTCGCGCACCAGAGCGCGGAACAGCGGCAGGGTGGTCTCGATGCCCTCGACCACCATCTCGTCCAGCGCCCGGCGCAGCCGCATCAGGCACTCGCCGCGGGTCTTGCCGTGCACGATCAGCTTGCCGACCAGCGAGTCGTAATAAGGCGGGATCGTATAGCCCTGATAGACTGCGGAATCGATCCGCACGCCGAGCCCCCCGGGCGGGTGATATTGCGTGATGCGGCCGGGCGAAGGACGAAAGGTCTGCGGATTCTCGGCGTTGATGCGGCACTCGATCGCGTGGCCGATGACCTGGACCTCGTCCTGCCTCGCCGGCAGGTCGCCGCCGGCGGCGATGCGGATCTGCTCCAGCACGAGGTCGATGTCGGTGATGCTCTCGGTGACGGGATGCTCGACCTGGATGCGGGTGTTCATCTCGATGAAGTAGAACTCGCCGTCCTCGAACAGGAACTCGATCGTTCCGACGCCGAGATATTTCATCTCGCGCATCGCCTTGGCGCAGGTCTCGCCGATCTTGGCGCGCGCAGCCGCGGTCAGCACGGGCGAGGGGCCTTCCTCCCAGACCTTCTGGTGGCGTCGCTGCAGCGAGCAGTCGCGTTCGCCAAGATGAATCGCGCCGCCGCGGCCGTCGCCGAGGATCTGGATCTCGATGTGACGCGGCTTCTGCAGATATTTCTCGAGGTAGACGGAAGCATCGCCGAAGGCGGATTTGGCCTCGTTGGCGGCCGTCGACAGCGCGACCTGAAGATCGGCCTCGCTCTCGGCCACCTTCATGCCGCGGCCGCCGCCGCCCGCCGCGGCTTTGACCAGCACGGGGAAGCCGATCTTCCTGGCGATCGCCATCGCGTCGTCGTTGGGGCCGACCCCTCCGTCGGAGCCGGGCACCACGGGAATGCCGAGCTTCTTGGCGGTCCTCTTGGCCTCGATTTTGTCGCCCATCAGGCGGATGTGCTCGGCCTTCGGGCCGATGAAATGCAGATTATGCTCAGCGAGGATTTCGGCGAAGCGCGCGTTCTCCGACAGGAAGCCGTAGCCGGGATGCACGGCATCGGCCCCGGTGATCTCGCAGGCCGCGAGCAGCGCGGGCACGTTGAGATAGCTGTCCTTGGAGGCCGGCGGCCCGATGCACACGCTCTCGTCCGACAGGCGCACATGCATGGCGTCGGCGTCGGCGGTTGAATGCACGGCGACGGTCGCGATCCCGAGCTCCTTGCAGGCCCTGAGGATGCGAAGGGCGATCTCGCCGCGATTGGCTATGAGGATCTTGTCGAACATGGTGTCCTTATTGGACTGACGCGCGGAAAGCGGCGAGGGCGATGAGACCGCCCTCGAACGTCACTCAATGATCACGAGCGGCTCGCCGTACTCGACCGGCTGGCCGTCCTCGATCACGATCTGCGTCACCGTGCCGGCGCGCGGCGAGGGGATCTGGTTCATGGTCTTCATGGCTTCGATGATCAGCAGCGTCTGGCCGACCGAGACCTTGCTGCCGACCTCGATGAACGGCTTGGCGCCGGGCTCCGGCGCCCAATAGGCGGTGCCGACCATCGGCGAGGTCACGGCGCCGGGATGCTTCGACAGGTCGGCAGCGGCAGGCGCGGCGGCAGCTGCGGCCGCCGGGAGCGCGGCAGGGGCAGCTGCCATCTGCATCGGCATGGTCGCGGCGACGCTGATATTGCGGGCGACGCGCAGGCGCAGGCCGGCACGCTCGATCTCGATTTCGGTGAGGCTGGTCTCATCGAGCAGCAAGGCGAGCTCGCGGACGAGGGCAGAATCCTCGCTGGAAAACTTTGCGGCTGCTTTGTCGTCTGGCTGGCGCGCCATGTTGTTTGATCCGAATGTTCTGTGTGAAGGGGAGCGTCAGGCTTTGGGCTTGAGGCCGAGCTTGGCGGCAAGGCCCTGGATGGCGAGGCGATAGCCCTCGACGCCGAAACCGCAGAGGGAGGCGAAGGCCGCGCGCGCGGTGTAGGAGTGATGACGGAAATTCTCGCGGGCGTGGATGTTGGTGACGTGCACTTCGACCGTCGGGATCTGCACCGCGAGCAGCGCGTCGTGCAGCGCGATCGACGTGTGCGAATAGCCGCCGGCATTGATGATGATGCCCTTCATCTTGCGGGCGTGTGCCTCGTGGATGAAGTCGATCAGCTCGCCTTCGCGGTTGGACTGCCGGCAGTCGGCCTTGAGGCCGAACGTCGCCGCCGTCTCCCGGCACAGCGCCTCGACGTCGGCCAGCGACGCATGCCCGTACTTCTCGGGCTCGCGCGTCCCCAACATGTTGAGGTTCGGCCCGTTCAGGACAAGGATCGTGTCGGTTGCTGGTTCGGCCATTCCAATCCCGCAAGAGCTGCTTCAGCGTGGCGGGGGTTATAGGTAACAAAGCGCGTGAGGGGAAGCCTTGAAGGACCTTCGAGGTGGCTTCAGATACCTCATCCGGGGTGCAAAAATCTGTGTGGAAGCTACGGAAATTGCTTGTTAACCAGTCCGAAGCATGGCTGCCGGCCGAACGGCAAAGGGGCGGGCATTGCTGCCCGCCCCCGATGGTTGCCGGGTATCGTCTTACGTGTTCAGGACAGCCACGATCTCATAGGTGTCCGGATTCACGATCACGATCTCATCCTTGACCAGGACGTAGCGATAGGTCCGCCATTCCGGATAGATCGTCACGACGCGGGACGGCAGGGTGTGCAGCTCAATACCCTCGCGCGGAATGCGGGTGCCGACCGAGATCGAGAAGTTCACGTTGGTCACCGGACGCACGTGCTCCTCGCGGATCACCGAGGTGATCTGCGTGCGTTGCTCGGTCGAGAGCTTGGCGCCCGCGCCGGCCTGACCGACCGTCGTGTTGGTGCTGCTCTGACCCTGCGCGTTCTGGTTGGAGCTGGTGCCGGTCTGACCCTGCGCGTTCTGGTTGGTGCTGGTGCCGGTCTGGCCCTGAGCGTTCTGGTTGGTGCGCGTCTCGGTACCCTTCTGGTTCTCGGCATTGTTGGTGCTGCTGGTGCCGCTCTTGGCGCCCTCAGCCTTCATGTCCTTCTGGTCCTTGGCGCCGGACTTGCTCGTGTCCTGACTCATGCTCTTGGACTTGTCCTGCTGACCCTGCGCGCGTTCGTCGGTGTGCTGGCCCTTGGTGGCGCCGGACTTGTCCTCAGCCGCGTTCTTGTTCATCTCGCGGCCCGAGTGCTCGTCCTTTGTTGCGCCGGAGGATTTGTCCTCGGCGGACGTGGCGGACTTCATGCTGCTGGAGCCGCCGGCCTGGCCGACGGTGCCCTTCTCATGGGCGGATTCCTTACCCATCGAGCCGCCGCGTTCGGCGGCGCCGCCGGAGGGCTGCGAATGCTGCGTCTGCGCACCACCGGCGCCGCCACCGCTGTCGCGGTTCATGGTGCCCTGTGCGTTCGCCAGACCGGTGCCCGCGACGAGCGCGAGTGTGGCAACCGAGATCATAAAGCGGTTAGACATGGAATTCTCCTCACGTGTTCATTTGCGTCATTGCCCGCGCCGACAACGAAAGGAGATTTGAGTTGTTCCGGAACTTCGGTGGTTCCGAGGCTTTTGTTTGTTGAATGCCAGATGAATGCGCGCGCCAGATTTCGGCGCAATGAAAAGGCCGGCTTTTCAGCCGGCCTTTTGCGTGCGTGAGTTGTAGAGCAGATCGCTGATCAGCAAGTCGCCTTGTTAGCAGGTCGCCTTTTTAACAGGTCGCCTTGCCGCAGCGGGCCACAGCGATCTTTTCCTTCAGGCTATCGACACCGACGGCGCCGACAACGATCTGCTTGCCGATCACGTAGCTCGGCGTGCCGTTCATGCCCATTGCTTCGGCGAGCTTGAAGTTCTCCTCAATGGTGCTGCGCACCTCGGCGCTGCCGATGTCCTTCTCGATTCGAGCGGTGTCGAGGCCAGCTTCCTTGGCCGCCTGAAGTGCGCGCGCCTTGTCGGCCGCGCCACGACCGCCGAGCAGCTTCTGGTGGAAGTCGAGGTACTTCTTGCCGGAGGGATCCTGCATGCGCACCGCGACGGCGACCTGGGCCGCTTCGACCGAGCCCTGGCTCAGTACCGGAAACTCCTTCAGCACCACCTTCAGCTTCGGATCGGCCTTCATGAGGGTGAGCATGTCGTCCATCGCGCGCTTGCAGTAGCCGCAATTGTAGTCGAAGAACTCGACGAAGGTGACGTCGCCGTCCTTGTTGCCGAGCACGACCTGGCGCGGAGAGTTGAAGATCGCATCGGAATTCTGAGCGACGCTGGTCTCGTGTTTCTGCGTCTCCGCCGCGGCCTGGCGCTTGGTGAGTTCGGTCATCGCTTCCTCGAGCACCTCGGGATGGGTGACGAGATAGTTCTTGATGATCGCCTCGATGTCCGTGCGCTGGGCATCGGAGAAGCTGTCGGCCGACGCGGGCGCGGCTGCGCCGAACATGGCGAGCGCAAACAGCGCGGGAGCAAGCAGGCGCAGCGAAGGCATAGGCAAATCCTCTTATCCAAAGCAGGTTTCGGAAAACGTCCCGGCGGACTTAAGCTCGGTGTCGTGACGTCGTTTCGTAAGGCGTCGTGGCGTAAGGCGTCGTCTTGTAAGATCGTCTTGGTCTTGTCAGTTGCGCGGCGGTTTCGACGCCACGATGTCGTCGGCCTTGACCCATCCGGGCGTGCCGACGGCGAAACGGGTTTTCGCGCGCGTCGCAAGCTCGCGGGCGGTCTTGTTGTCGCCGCGCAGATAGGCGGCCTGCGCCGACGCCAGATCCGCCTCGGCATAGTCGCCTTTCCGGCCATACGCCATCGCGAGCTGCATGTAGCCGAGCACGGCCTCCGGTTCCCGTGCGACCGCGGCCCGGAGAATCCGAACGGCGTCATCGGTGTAGGCCTTATTATCGGACCCAACCAGAGCCTGCCCAAGTAACATCTCGATGAGGGGCGCGTTGTTCGAAAGTGCGACAGCCTTGCGCAGGGCCGGGATCGCCTCCGCCGGCTTGCCGCCCTCCAGCAGCGCCTGGCCGCGCACCTCGTAAAAATACGCGTTGTTGGGCTGGACCTGGATCAGCGCGTCGATCTGGGTGAGCGCGCTGCGCAAATCCCCGTGCAGATAGGTGCTGATGGCGCGGGCATAGCGCGCCGGCATGCTGTCGTTGGTCAGGGGATAGCGGCGGTACACCGTTTCCGGCCGCTCCATGAAGGCGGAGATCTTGGCGCGCACCATGTCGTGGCGCAGCTGGAGCGCGGGATCGTCCTTTTTGTCCCAATAAGGGCTGGCGCTGGCGAACTCCTGCAGTGAAGCGACGCGCTCGGCGGGCATCGGGTGCGACTGGAGATAGGGATCGGCGCCGCGAGCCGCGAACAGGCTCTCGCTGGTGAAGCGCTTGAAGGTCTCGTACATGCCCTTCGGCGACTGCTGGGTCGCAGTCAGGAATTTCACGCCGGCGCGGTCGGCGTTCTCCTCCTGCTGGCGCTGATAGGACAGCAAGGTCCGGCGGATCATCTCCTGCGGGCCGGCAAGGGCGGCGGCTCCTGCATTGGCAAGGCCATTGTTGCCGGCGCTGCCGCTGCCGCGGGTGCTGCCGACCGCCATCGCGCCAGCACCGAGCAGCATGGCGATGATCATCTGGGTCTGGGCGTTGGCGAGCTGCTCGCGCAGCTTGGACAAATGGCCGCCGGCCAGATGCCCGGTCTCGTGCGCGAGCACGCCGATGATCTGGTTTGGCGTTTCCGACTGGAGGATCGCGCCGTAATTGACGAAGATGCGGCGGCCATCGGCGACGAACGCGTTGAACGAGCCCTCGTTGACGATCACCATCTGGATGTTCTGCTTCTCCAGGCCGGCGACCCGCAGGATCGGGCGGGTGTATTCGCGCAGCAGCTGCTCGGTTTCGGTGTCGCGCAGGACCGGCGGCCCCTTGGCCTGCGCATGCGCGGCCGAGAACGGCGTCAGCGCGATCGCAGCCGCCGCGAGGAGGGAGATGAGGGCGGTGGCCTTCTTGCGCAATGCGATCTGGAACAACATCAAGCGGTCTGGGTCAAACGGTCTTATCAGCAGGCTGGTCAAGCATTCTTGGTCGAGCAGTCTTGGTCGAGCAGTTTCGTGATTGGTTTTGGCGATTGGCGGCGGACCGGATACGCGATATGCCCTTTTGAGCCGTTCCCCTTATGAGCCGTACAATGCGGCCAGTCTGGGGCGCAAGCACCCCGTTTTTCCCGGGTCGGACGGATCGGCCCCGCCAGCGAATAGCAGAAATCGATGCACGATGCGACCTTGAGGAACCGGTTGGGGCAGTGGCTCGCGGCCTCCCGCCGCAGCGATGTTCCCCCGTTCATGGTGATGGACGTGATGGCCGCGGCGGCCCGAATCGAGGCGGCCGGGGGCCATGTCATCCACATGGAGGTTGGCCAGCCCGCCGCCGGCGCGCCTAAGACCGCGATTGCAGCCGCCCATGTGGCGCTCGAGGCCGGGCGGATCGACTATACCTCAGCGCTCGGCATCCCCTCCTTGCGCGAGCGCATCGCGCGGCATTATCGCGATGCCTATGGCTGTGACGTCAGCCCCGAGCGGGTCGTAGTGACCACCGGCTCCTCCGGCGGGTTCATTCTGGCTTTCCTGGCGATGTTTGAGCCGGGCGACCGCGTTGCCGTGACGGTGCCGGGTTATCCGCCGTACCGTCATATCCTTACCGCGCTCGGCTGCGAGCCGGTGCTGATCGAGACCACGAACGAGACCCGCCATGCGCTGACGGGCGAGGCGCTGCTGGCCGCCCATCGCAAGGCGCCGCTGAAGGGCGTGCTGGTCGGCAGTCCCGCCAATCCGACCGGGACGATGATGTCCCGCGAGGCGCTCGCCGGCCTGATCGCTGCGGCGGAAGACGCCGGCATCCGTTTCATCTCGGACGAGATCTATCATGGGCTCGACTACGCGTTTCCCGCCGTGACGGCTGCGGCGCTGTCGGACCACGCGCTCGTGATCAACTCGTTCTCGAAGTATTTCTGCATGACGGGCTGGCGCGTCGGCTGGATGGTCGTGCCCGAGATTCTGGTGCGGCCGATCGAGCGGCTGCAGCAGAACCTGTCGATCTCGGTGCCGTCGCTGTCGCAGATCGCGGCCGAAGCGGCCTTCGACGGCGCGGCCGAGATGGAGGAGATCAAGCACGGCTATCAGGAAAACCGGCGCATCCTGATCGAGGGATTGCCCAAGGCCGGCCTGACCAGATTTCTGCCGGCCGACGGCGCGTTCTATCTCTATGCGGACGTCTCGGATTTCACCTCCGACAGTTTCGAGTTCGCCAAGCAGATGCTCGAACAGGCCCATGTCGCGGTCACGCCGGGCCTCGACTTCGATCCCATCCATGGTCGTTCATTCATACGGCTCTCTTATGCGCGTTCGGCTGCGGAGATGCGGGAAGCAGTTGACCGGATCGCTCACTGGCTTAAATAGCCGCCAGTTTTCGCCAGCCTTCTGGAGTGCAACTTGTCTGACCGTTCCGTCCCCTCTACCGCCACGCATTCTCCTCTCGCCGCATTGATGTGGCCGATCCGGCCGGGTGAAACCGTCGGCGCCTTGCGCGCTGTCGTGCTGATTGCGCTCGGCACCGCCTTAATGGCGCTGTCAGCCAAGGTGAACCTGCCGCTGCCTTACGTGCCCATGACATTGCAGACGCTGGTCGTGTTGATGACCGGCGCCGCCTATGGCTGGCGGCTTGGCAGCGCAACCATGATCGCCTACCTCGCCGAGGGTGCAATGGGCCTGCCGGTGTTCGCCGGCCCTGTCGGTGGAATTGCACCGCTGGTGGGCCCGACCGCGGGCTATCTGTTCGGCTTCATTGGCGCCGCCTTCGTCACCGGCTGGCTCGCCGAGCGCGGCTGGGATCGCAGCGTAACGCTGCTGTTTGCGGCCATGGCGGCCGGCCACATCCTCATGCTGGCCGCGGGCTTTGGCTGGCTGGCCTTCGGTCTCGGCCTGGGTGCCGCAAAGGCGTGGCAGGTCGGCCTGATGCCGTTCGTTGCGGCGTCGCTGGTCAAGAACGCGCTGGGCGCGACGTTGATGCCGGCGATACGCCGGGTGGTCGATCGCGGGTAAAGCGCGCAATATCGAGCAGTTCCGATTGACAGGGCCGGCCAAGTTGATCTTGGCTGGCCTGGCGTTTTGAGGGGGAGTGAAACAATGACGACGACAACGATGGTGGGGGCGCCGGTCGCGCCGCCCGCCGCCAAGCCGTGGTACAAGGTACTTTATATCCAGGTGCTGATCGCGATCGTGCTCGGCGCCATCGTCGGCTGGCTCTGGCCGTCGGTCGCCACCAATGAGTGGATCAAGGCACTCGGCGACGGCTTCATCAAGCTGATCAAGATGGTGATCGCGCCGATCATCTTCTGCACCGTTGTCTCGGGCATCGCCCATATCCAGGACGCCAAGAAGGTCGGCCGCATCGGCGTCAAGGCGCTGGTCTATTTCGAGATCGTCTCGACCTTCGCACTGGTGATCGGCCTAGTCATCGGCAATCTGGTGAAGCCGGGTGCGGGCTTCGGCGGTGCCGCCGCCAATGCGCAGGCCGTCGCCAACTACGCCAAGCAGGCCGAAGGCCAGAAGTCGGTCGACTTCGTGCTGCACATAATTCCGGACACCGTCGTCGGCGCCTTCGCGCAAGGCGAGATCCTGCAGGTGCTGCTGTTTTCGGTGCTGTTCGGCTTCGCCATCATGGGGCTCGGTGAACGCGGCCACACCATCCGCTCGTTCATCGACGACGCCGCGCATGCGGTGTTCGGCGTCATCTCCATCGTGATGCGCGCAGCCCCGATCGGTGCCTTCGGCGCGATGGCCTACACCATCGGCAAGTTCGGCACCGGGGCGATCCTCAACCTGGTCGGCCTGATCGCGACGTTCTACCTGACCGCGGCGCTGTTCGTATTCGTCGTGCTCGGAATCATCGCGCGCTTCGCCGGCTTCTCCATCTTTAAGTTCCTCGCCTACATCAAGGACGAGCTGCTGATTGTGCTCGGCACCTCGTCCTCGGAAAGCGCGTTGCCGTCCTTGATGGAAAAGCTCGAGCGCCTCGGCTGCTCCAAGTCGGTGGTCGGCCTCGTGGTGCCCACGGGCTATTCGTTCAATCTTGACGGCACCAACATCTACATGACGCTGGCGACGCTGTTCATCGCGCAGGCGCTGGGCTTCGATCTCACCTTCGGCCAGCAGCTCACCATCCTGGTGGTGGCGATGCTGACCTCGAAGGGCGCCTCCGGCATCACGGGCGCGGGCTTCATCACGCTGGCGGCGACGCTCGCCGTGGTCGATCCGCGCCTCGTGCCGGGCATGGCGATCGTGCTCGGCATCGACAAGTTCATGAGCGAGTGCCGCGCGCTGACCAATCTGTGCGGCAATGGCGTTGCCTGCGTGATCGTCGCCTGGTGGGAGGGCGAGCTCGATCGCGACAAGCTCAACGCCAACCTCGCCCGGCAGATCGATCCGACCGACATGGAAACGGCGGTCACGACGGATTGATCTGCATGTGACGGTGCCGAGCGCCGTCAGATGTTGAAATAATAGGGCTGGTCGAGATCCTCGATCAGCCCTTTTTCTTTCGCTGCGAGGGCTTAGAACCGCTCCGGCCGGTACGGCGTGGGATCGATCGCGGGCGTTTTGCCGCTCATCATCTCCGCGAGCAGGCGGCCGGTCGCGGGTCCAAGCGTAAAGCCCTGGTGGCCGTGGCCGAAGTTCATCCAGAGGCCGGCATGGCGTGGGGCAGGGCCGAGCACCGGCAGCATGTCGGGCGTGCAGGGGCGGGTGCCGAACCATGGGTCGGGCTCGACCCGCTTGCCGAGGTCGATCAGCTCGCGCGCGGAAGCTTCCGCGCTGGCGAGCTGCACGGGCGTTGCGAGCGCGTCCAGGCCGGTCAGCTCCGCGCCGGTGGTGATGCGGATACCCTTCGCCATCGGACCCATGGCGTAGCCACCGGCCTTGTCGACCAGCGGCAGATCGAGCGAGGCGCCGCCGCTGTAATGCATGTGGTAGCCGCGCTTGCGCACCAGCGGGATGCGATAGCCGAATTTGAGCAGGAGATCGGGCGACCACGGCCCGAGCGTCACGACGGCGTGGGCGGCGTCGACGCGCCCATGGTCTGTCTTGACCGACCAGCCGGTGGCGGTCTGATGAAGGCTTTGGGCATCACCGAGCACGATGGTGCCGCCGAGGCGCTCGAACAGATCGGCATAGGCCGTGACCAGCGCGCCGGGATCGGACACGGTCCAGGTGTCGAGCCAATGGATCGCGCCGGGCAGGTCGTCGCGCAGGACAGGTTCGGCCTTGGCGAGCTCGGCGCCCGAGAGCGCACGAAACCTCACGCCGAATTCGCGCTGGTCTTCTTCCGCCGCCTTGACGGCGAGATCGAACGAAGCTGCGTCGCGATGCAGGTGCCGGTATCCCGCGCGGCGGATCAGATTGTCGGCGTGGGCTTCGCGAATGAGGATGTCGTGCTCCGCCGTCGCGTAGGCGATCAGCCGCGCCCAGGCGTCGATCGCCTCACGATGCCGCTTCGGCGCCGAATGCCACCAATAGCGAAGCAGGGGCTCGATATGGAGATGAAGCGAAGACAGGCTGTAACGCACGTCGTTGGTGCGGCCGGTCGCGATCTTCAGGAGCGTGGCGAGGTCGCGCGGCATCGGGTAGGGGCGCACCGCTTCCGCCTGGATCATGCCGGCATTGCCGTAGCTGGTCTCTCGGCCCGGCTCTCTGCGGTCGATCAGCGTGACGGACCAGCCACGCTGCTGCAGGTGCAGCGCCGCGCTGACGCCGATCATGCCGCCGCCGAGGACGATCGCGCTTTGCATTGAACTGACCTCGCCAAATCAAAACCGCCCGGTTTGGCCGGGCGGTTTCAACTATCTTGTTGCTCTATTCGCCGCCGCCGAAGCGGCGGGACCACCAGCCGGCACGACGCGGTGCGGGCGAGGTTTCGCTTGCCGCTGCGGGCGCGGGCTCCGGAGCGGGTGTGGGCGGGGCAACCGGCTCGGCCGCCTGTGCAACCGGTGCCGGTTCACTCTGGCTGCTCGACAGGAAGCTCACCTTTTCCCGAACCGTCGAACGGCGTCGTGCAGCCTTGTCGTCCGCGTGCTCCTCGTCCGCGGCCGAAGGAGCCGGCTCAGGCTGGGCCGTTGCTTCAATCCGTGCTTCGGCCCGCGGCTCAGGCTGGGTGACCTGAGGTTCTGACGTGTGCTCGGCCTGCGCGATCGAGGGCGCTGCCTCGCCGCCAAAACCGTCGAAATCGGCGACTGCGTTGGTGGCTTCCGACGGCGCATTGGCACTAAGCTCGTCGCTGATGGAGCCGGCGAGACCTTCCTCGCCAGGACCGCGACGGCGGCGGCCACCACGGCGACCACGCCGGCGACGGCGATCGGCGCTGCCCTGCTGCTCGCCACGGGCTGCCTGTTCCTCGCCTTCCTCGCCTTCCGGTTCGGCCTCGGCATCCTCTTCGCCTTCGCCGGCCGCCATGGCCGTCTCGGCAATAGCGGGCGCGCCATCCTCGCGCGTCTCCTCGTCCCGCGGACCACCGCGACCGCGGCGGCGACGGCGACGCTTGCGGCGCTGGCTGTCCTGCTCGGTAGCGGCGTCGCCTGCGGTCTGCTCCTCGATGAGACCTTCGGTCTCCTCGGTCTCGACCTCGGATTCGCTCTCCGGATCGAACTCCTCGTCGTCATAGGCCTCTTCGACCAGGGGCGGCGGGCTTGCGGCCGCCTGGGCCGCCAGCAGAGCCTTGGCGGCTTCCAGCGTATGCACCTGCTCGCCGCGGTCGATGACATAGGCCTGCGGTCCGCTGACGCTCGGGTCGGCGATGACCGACAACGTGACCTTGAAGCCGTTCTCAAGGTCGCGCAGATGGCCGCGCTTGTGGTTCAGCACATAGAGCGCGACGTCGGTGCGGGTGCGGACCACGAGGTTGTGGGTTGCGCCCTTCATCAGGATCTCTTCGAGGCCGCGCAGCAATTGGAGCGCAACCGAGGACACCGAGCGGACATGGCCGGTGCCGCCGCAATGCGTGCAGGGATCGGTTGAGGATTCCAGCACGCTAGCGCGGATGCGCTGGCGTGACATCTCGAGCAGGCCGAAATGCGAGATGCGTCCGACCTGGATCCGCGCGCGGTCCTGCCGGAGGCAATCGGACAGCTTGCGTTCGACCGCGCGGTTGTTGCGCTTCTCGTCCATGTCGATGAAGTCGATGACGATCAGGCCGGCGAGGTCGCGCAACCGAAGCTGACGCGCAACCTCCTCGGAGGCCTCGAGATTGGTCTTGAGCGCGGTATCTTCGATATGATGCTCGCGCGTCGAACGGCCGGAGTTGACGTCGATCGAGACCAGCGCTTCGGTCTGGTTGATCACGATGTAGCCGCCGGAGCGCAACTGTACGGTCGGCGAGAACATCGCATCCAGCTGGCTTTCGACGCCCATCCGCGAGAACAGCGGCTGGCCGTCGCGATACTGCCTCACCGCGCTCACATTGGCGGGCATCAACATCTTCATGAAGTCGCGCGCTTCGCGATAGCCGGCATCGCCCGCCACCTGGATCTCGTCGATCTCCTTATTGTAGAGGTCGCGCAGCGAGCGCTTGATCAGCGAGCCTTCCTCGTAGACGAGGGTCGGGGCCTGCGACTTCAGCGTCATGTCGCGCACCGTCTCCCACATGCGGATCAGGTACTCGAAATCGCGCTTGATCTCGGGCTTGGTGCGGGCGGCACCCGCCGTGCGCAGAATGATCCCCATGCCCTCGGGCACGTCGAGATCCTGCACCACTTCCTTCAGGCGCGAACGGTCCTGCGCGCTCGTGATCTTGCGGCTGATGCCGCCGCCGCGCGCGGTGTTCGGCATCAAGACGGCATAACGGCCGGCGAGTGAGAGGTAGGTCGTCAGCGCCGCGCCCTTGTTGCCGCGCTCTTCCTTGACGACCTGCACCAGCATCACCTGGCGACGCTTGATGACTTCCTGGATCTTGTACTGGCGGCGAGGACGGAAGGTGCGCTCCGGCACTTCCTCCAGCACATCGTCGCCGCCGACGGATTCAACGACGTCCTCTTCGGCTTCCTCGTCGTCCTCGTCTTCGTCGTCATCCTCGGCCGTCGCTTCGGAGTCGTGATGCGGAGCCTGCGCACTCTCGCCCGCGGCGTACACGGCGTCGGCAGGCTCAGCAGCCGATGTCACGGCCTCGGCAAGATCGTCGGCGTGTGCGTCGGAGGCAAACTCCTGCGGCTCGGCAACGGCCTCGGTGGCGACCGCGGGCTCGGCGCCGATCGCTGCGACAGGCGCCGGTGTCTCGTCGGCATGATCATGGTCGTGATGATCGTGCTCGCCATCATGATCGTGGTCGTGATGTTCGTGCACGTGATGATCGTCACCATGGGCATGATGATGGTCGTCGTGGTCATGCCCCTCGTGGTCATGTGCTTCGCGGCCGTGATGATCGTGGCCTTCGTGCTCGCCGTGATGCTCTGCGTCGGCGTGCAGGTGCTCGCCCTCGTGCGAAGCGCCCTCAGGCAGGGCCTCGCCCTGGACCTGCCGGGCCGCGGGATCGCCTTCGACGACCTCGCTGCGGACGCGCTCGCCATGGCTACGGCGGCGGGAATTGCGGTGGCGGGAGCGGCGGCGGCCCTGGGAGCGGTTCTCGCTCTCTTCCTCGGCCTCGCGATGGGCCTGCTCCTCGGCTTCGATCAGCGCCTGCCGGTCGGCAACCGGGATCTGGTAGTAGTCGGGATGGATTTCGCTGAAGGCGAGGAAGCCGTGGCGGTTGCCGCCATATTCGACGAAAGCGGCCTGGAGCGAGGGTTCGACCCTTGTGACCTTGGCGAGGTAGATATTCCCGCGCAGTTGCTTGCGTTGCGCGGTCTCGAAATCAAACTCTTCGACGCGATTGCCGCGGACCACGACGACCCGGGTCTCTTCCGGGTGGGTGGCATCGATCAACATCTTGTTGGGCATGTCTTAACTCTTGGCGGCGGCGGGCGCGATTCACCGTGGGCGCCATCAGCGCTGCCGGGTGACGCGACGGTCCACCTGATTCGGGGGTGAGGGGAAGGCCGAAACACCGTCTCTCGCGCCTTGCCGAACCGAAAGCCGGAGGACCGAAGCGGCGCGCGGAATTGTCACTCCGCAGCGTCGCGAATGGTCCTTCAGAATTGGTCGGCACAGTCTGGCGCATCAAGCGTCGGCCCGTATGAAACATTGGGCGGCGGGGCCGCCCCTCAATCAGTTGCTGTTGGCCAGGCATGGCGCGAGCGCGCTCGCCTTGGGGTATTACAAACCGCTCCCTTGGGATTAAGGGACCGGGTAACGGGTTGCGCCGCTGTCAGAACCGTCCCGGAAACGTGTTGGTAACCGAGGACCGTTCCGCCGCCGGGGCTTGCCCCGCTCCACCTTGCTGCCGCGCACCGCGCTGGACTTAGAGGGGAACGGAAAAACGCTGGAATTCCCAAACCTTGAGAGTTCCGGCGCTGCACCGGGAGGCTGAATGCGACACAACCGGAAATATCGGCCGTCAGCATTCCGTACATACGTGGATTGGGCCATCCGTGCAAGGAGCGTCGCACGGCGGTCACAGTCAGCGAGTTTCGCGTGTCCGTCATTAAGGATCGTTTAACCCTGTGGTTCTATTGCGTTAAAGAGGCTGCTCGGAGGCACGGAATCGGTGGCGAGCCGCGCAAATCAAAGGATCCTGCTGGGATGCGTGCTGCTCTGCGCGGCGGCATTGCCGTGTGCTGATTCCTCGCGCCTGAAGGCCGCGGAAAGTCAGCCTCAACTCCCTGTTGCATCAGCGAATTTCCCAACGGCCTGGGCCGCCCGACTGGCCGGGGACGGCAGGCAGACTCGCTTTGTCCTCGACATCGATCAGACCGTTAGCTTCCGCGCAGTCACTCTGGCCGACCCGTATCGGGTGGTGGTTGACGTTCCCCAGGTCAATTTTCAACTTCCCGCCGGGACCGGGTCCGGCGGACGCGGACTGGTCAAGGCCTTCCGCTATGGGCTTGTGATGCCCGGCGGCTCCCGAATCGTGTTCGACCTGACGGGCCCGGCCAAGATCGCCAATTCCTACGTGGTGGAGGCTGCCAACGGCCAGCCGGCGCGGCTGGTGCTCGAAATGGAGGAGGTCGAGCGCACCGCCTTCGTGCCGTCGCTGGCTCCGGAAAACCGTCCTGAGCTGCGGCCGGCTATTGCCGATCCGCCGCCCGCGACGGTTCCCGCATCTGCCCACCCTGAAGCCGGGCAGAAGGCCGATGGCCGCGCGGTCGTCGTCATCGATCCCGGCCATGGCGGCATCGACAACGGCACGCAGTCGAGCGGCGAGAGCGAGAAGAATCTGGTGCTGGCCTTTGGCCTGGCGCTGCGCGAACGGCTGGAAAAGACCGGCAAATATCGCGTGGTGATGACCCGAGACGACGACACCTTCATCCCGCTCAACGACCGGGTCAAAGTCGCCCGCAGCCTCAAGGCGGCGTTGTTCGTCTCGATCCATGCCGACGCGCTGCCGCGCGCCGAGGGCGATGCGCAGGGCGCGACCATCTACACGTTGTCCGACAAGGCCTCCGACGCCGAGGCGCAGCGGCTGGCGGATGCGGAAAACCGGGCGGACGCCATCGCCGGCTTCAACCTCGCGGAGGAGCCGACCGATGTCGCCGACATCCTGATCGATCTCACCCAGCGGGAAACCCGTACCTTTTCAAGCCGTTTTGCTCGCCTGTTGATGGGCGAAATGAAGTCGACGGTGCGGATGCACAAGCATCCCCTGAAGTCAGCCGGCTTCCGGGTGCTGAAGGCGCCCGACGTGCCGTCGGTCCTGGTCGAGATCGGCTATGTCTCCAACAAGGGCGACCTCGAGCATCTGGTCTCCGAGGGATGGCGGTCGCGTGCCGTGGGCTCGATGGCGCAGGCGATCGACGGGTTTTTGGCCAAACGGATGGCCACGGCCGGATCGTCGAATTGACGACCGGGCGATCGTCCAGTTGACGACCCGGGGATCGTTGAATTGAGAGTGATTTTCCGTCCCGCCGCAAAAGCCCTAGTTTGGCCACAGCGGGCGCTTTATAAAAACGCCGCAGGGGGTTCCGGAATCGGCGAGAATCCCGCTCGGCAAGCGCCTTGAGTCCGGCACTAATAGTATTGAGTAAAGCCGGTGAATTCGCGATGGTTTGGTGCCTGTTTCTGGTGCCAGGGCTGATCTTGGGCTGATCCAGAGTTTGAACGGATAAACAGATAATGCGCTTGCTGGTGCGGTTCATGGGCTTCCTGTTCGCCGCGGGAACGGTGTTGTTCCTTGTCGGGGTGGGTGCCGTCGCAGGCCTGATCTGGCATTTCTCCAAGGACTTGCCTGACTACTCTCAGCTTCAGGATTACGAGCCGCCGGTAATGACCCGCGTGCACGCGACCGACGGCTCGCTGCTCGGCGAATACGCCAAGGAGCGGCGGCTGTACCTGCCGATCCAGGCGGTGCCGAAACTCGTGATCAACGCCTTCCTCGCGGCCGAGGACAAGAATTTCTATGAGCATGGTGGCATCGACTACACCGGCATGGCGCGCGCCGGCGTGGTCTACATCCAGAACTACGGCTCCAACCGCCGTCCGCAGGGCGCTTCCACGATCACCCAGCAGGTCGCCAAGAACTTCCTTCTGACCAACGAGGTCTCCTTCGCGCGCAAGATCAAGGAAGCCTTGCTGGCGATGCGGATCGAGAAGACCTACTCGAAGGACAAGATCCTCGAGCTGTATCTGAATGAAATCTATCTGGGCTTAGGTGCCTACGGAATCGCGGCTGCGTCGCTGGTTTATTTCGACAAGTCGGTGAATGAGCTGACCGTCGCGGAAGCGTCCTATCTCGCGGCGCTGCCGAAAATGCCCGCGACGCTGCATCCTGTCCGCAACCGCGACCGCGCCATCGAGCGCCGCAACTACGTGATCGATCGTCTGGTTGAGAACGGCTGGGTCAAGCAGGCCGACGCCGACAAGGCGCGCAAGGAGCCGCTGGCCGTTACCAGCCGTTCCAACGGCGCCCACACCTTCGCCGGCGAATATTTCGCCGAGGAAGTGCGCCGCGACATCTTCGAGCGCTATGGCGAGAAGAAGCTGTATGAGGGCGGCCTTTCGGTCCGCACCACGCTCGATCCCAAGATTCAGGTCATGGCGCGCAAGACCATGGTCGCCGGTCTCGTCAACTATGACGAGCAGCAGGGCTATCGCGGCGCAATCAGCAAGCTCGACATTTCGGGCGACTGGGGCGTGAAGCTCGCCGAAATCAAGTCTCTGTCCGATATCTCGCCGTGGCGCATGGCGGTGGTGCTGGAGACCAGCGACCAGTCGGCGCGCATCGGCTTCCAGCCGAGCCGCGAACTCGGCGGCGCCGTGAGCAAGCAGCGCGAGACCGGCCTCATCACGCTCGACGGTATCAAATGGGCAAGAGCGGCCTCGGGGGCTGCGAAGGGCAGGGCGGCGAGTGCGGTGTCGCAGGTGCTCCAGCCCGGCGACGTGATCTACGCCGATCCGCTGTACAAGGACGCCCAGCCTGTCGAAGGGCAGTACCGGCTGCGCCAGATCCCGGAAGTGTCCGGCGCGATGGTGGTGATGGACCCCTGGACCGGTCGCGTGCTGGCGATGGTCGGCGGCTTCTCGTTCGACCAGAGCCAGTTCAACCGCGCCACGCAGGCCTATCGGCAGCCCGGTTCGTCGTTCAAGCCGATCGTCTATTCGGCTGCGCTCGACAACGGCTATACGCCTTCGACTGTCGTGCTCGACGCCCCGATCGAAATCGATCAAGGCCAGGGCGCGGGCGTGTGGCGGCCTGAAAACTTCTCCTCGGGCAAATTCCAGGGGCCGGTGACGCTGCGCAACGCATTGCGGCAGTCGCTCAACACGGTGACGGTGCGCCTCGCCCAGGACATCGGCATGCCCTTGATCGGCGAATATGCCCGCCGCTTCGGTGTCTATGACGAACTGCCGAACTATCTGTCCTACGCGCTCGGCGCCGGCGAGACCACGGCGATGCGCATGGTCACGGCCTATTCGATGCTCGCCAATGGCGGCCGCCGGGTGAAGCCGACCCTGATCGACCGCATCCAGGATCGCTACGGCCACACCATCTTCAAGCACGACCAGCGCGAATGCCGTGGCTGTGACGCGCCCGGCGGCTGGAAGAACCAGAACGAGCCGCAGCTGATCGACCGCCGCGAGCAGGTGCTGGATTCCATGACCGCCTATCAGATCACCGAGCTGATGGAAGGCGTGGTCCAGGCCGGTACCGCGACCGTGGTCAAGCAGGTCGGCAAGCCGATCGCCGGCAAGACCGGCACCACCAACGAGGCCAAGGACGCCTGGTTCGTCGGCTTCTCGCCCGACGTCGCCGTTGCCATCTATATGGGCTATGACAAACCGCGTCCGCTCGGCAAGGGCAACGCCGCGACCGGCGGCCATCTCGCAGCTCCCATCGCACGCGACTTCCTCCAGCTCGCGCTCGCCGACAAGCCCGCGGTCCCGTTCAAGGTGCCGGCCGGCATCAAGCTGGTGCGGGTCGTCGCCAAGTCCGGCATGCGCGCCGGTCCGGGCGAGACCGGCGGAACCATTCTCGAAGCCTTCAAGCCGGGCACGGCGCCGCCGGATAACTACTCCGTCATCGGCGTTGCCGATGCCGATGGGCGAGGCGGCGTGCCGGCGTCGCAGCAGCAGCAGCCGGATTCCGGTTTCTTCATGCGGCCGGGCACCGGCGGGCTGTACTAAGGCTTAGGACAAGACAGACGTTCGTCGCCGCGGCGGTTGCGCTTTGCAGCCGCCGCCGCTACATCCCGTTGTCATTAGACGCGGAAAAATTCCGCGAGACCAGAGAACCACATGCGCGCCGAAATCGAACGGTTGGTAGAAGAGATCAAGCAGTCTGTCGGGCTGCTGAGGAGGCATCTTTGACGTCGAGAAATCGACGGCGCGCCTCGCTGAGCTGAACAAGCTCGCAGAAGATCCCAATCTCTGGAACGATCCCCAGAAAGCCCAGAAATTGATGCAGGAGCGCACCTCGCTTGAGGATGCGCTCTCCGGCATCGGCAAGGTCGAGCAGGAGCTCGAAGACGACATCGGCATGATCGAGCTCGGCGAAGCCGAGGGCGATGAGGGCGTTGTCAAGGAAGCCGAAGCCGCGCTCAAGACCCTCAAGAAGGAAGTCGCCCGGCGCGAGCTCGAGGCGTTGCTGTCGGGCGAGGCGGATAGTTTCGATTCCTATCTCGAAGTGCATGCCGGCGCCGGTGGCACCGAAAGCCAGGACTGGGCCCAGATGCTGCTTCGCATGTACTCGCGCTGGGCCGAAACCCACGGCTTCAAGGTCGAGGTGCTGGAAGAGTCCGAGGGCGAAGAGGCCGGCATCAAGTCCGCGACCATCCAGGTCTCCGGCCACAATGCCTATGGCTGGCTGAAGACCGAGGCGGGCGTGCACCGCCTGGTGCGGATCTCGCCGTTCGATTCCAACGCGCGGCGGCACACCTCGTTCTCGTCCGTTGCTGTGTTTCCGGTGATCGACGACACCATCAAGATCGACATCAAGGAATCCGACGTCCGCGTCGACACCATGCGCTCCGGTGGTGCCGGCGGCCAGCACGTCAACAAGACCGAGTCCGCGGTGCGGCTGACGCATATCCCGACCGGTGTCGCCGTGGTCTGCCAGGCCGGCCGCTCGCAGCACAAGAACAAGGCGCAGGCCTGGGACATGCTGCGCGCGCGGCTTTACCAGATCGAGCTGAAGCGGCGCGAAGAGAAGGCCGCCGCCGACCAGGCCGCCAAAACCGACATCGGCTGGGGCCACCAGATCCGCTCTTACGTGCTCCAGCCCTACCAGATGGTGAAGGACCTGCGCACGGGTGTGCAGACCTCCGACACATCAGGCGTGCTCGGTGGCGATCTCGACGACTTCATGGCCGCGACCCTGGCGCAGCGCGCCTTCGGCACTCCCGGCGCCGACATCGAGGACGTCGACTGATGCCCCGGATCGCCTTCATCGGGCTTGGGCGGATGGGCCATGGCATGGCCGGCCGCTATCTCGATGCTGGCTTCACGGTGACGCTGTGGAATCGCAGTAAAACAAAAGCGGAAGACCTGATCGCGCGCGGCGCGCTCTGGGCGACCTCGCCTGAGGACGCGGCGATCGACGCCGACGCCGTCGTGACCATGGTCGCCGATGATGAGGCCTCGCGTGCGGTCTGGCTCGGGCCCGAGGGCGCAGCCAAGACCGCGAAGGCCGGCACCATTGCGATCGAATGCTCCACCGTCTCCTATGACCATGCGCGCGAGATGGGCCGCGAGATGAACGCTCGCGGGCTGATCTATATCGATTGCCCCGTGACGGGATTGCCGGATGCGGCCGCGAGCGGAAAGCTGACGTTGCTCGTTGGTGCCGATGCCGCCGATCTCGAACGCGCGCGGCCTTATCTGACGCCGATCGGCTCGACCATCCGCCATTTCGGCGCGGTCGGCTCCGGCACGGTCTACAAGCTGATCAACAATCTGATGGGCGCGATCCAGATCGCCGGCCTCGCCGAGGGGCTTGCCATTGCCGAGCAGGCCGGGCTCGACATGAACCTCGTGCTGGAGTCGATTCAGGCGGGCGTGGCCGCGAGCCCGCAGGTGCAGCGTCATTCCAAGCGCATGGTCTCCCGCGATTTCTCCGGCGCGACATTCACGGCAGCGCTGCGGCACAAGGATGCCGCCTACGCGGTGAAGCTCGCCGAGAGCCTGCTGGCCGACAAGCCGCTGGTCGCGCGCGCCGCGGTGGAAGCCTACGCGCAAGCGAAGGCCGCGATGCCTGACGACGACGAAGGCAAGATGATCGAACTGGTGTCGCGGCCGAAGAAACCGTCCTAGCGGCCGCATCGACATGGGGCAGCCTCGTTCGGAACGCGGTCTCGGCATTGCCCTCGTCATATCAGCTGCGATTGCCTGGAGCACGGCGCCGTTCTTCACACGTCTGTTGCCGTTCGATCCCTGGACCATTCTGTTCTGGCGCGGCGTGTTCGGCGGCAGTCTGATCTCGGTGTTTCTCGTCGTGATGCAGGGACGCGGCGCGCTGCGGCAATTGGTGGCGCCGGGACGCGGCGGCTTGCTCGTCGCCTCATTGTCCACGCTCGGCATGGTTTCCTTCATCCCCGCGCTCCAGATGACCAAGGTGATGAATGTGGCTGTGCTGATCTCCACGCAGCCTTTCGTGGCCGCGGCGCTGGCGTGGCTGTGGCTTGGCGAAGCCGTAACATGGCGTACCCTGATCGCGAGCCTCGTTGCCTTTGGCGGCGTCGCCATCACGGTCGGAGGCATCGAAGCCGGGGCTGATGTTGGAGGCGTGGCGCTGAGCTGCCTCATGGTACTCGCCATCTCGGCGATGACGGTTGTGATCCGACGCTACCAGGAGACATCGATGGTGGCAGCGGCGGCGTTGTCGAATTTCCTGGGAAGCCTCGTCAGCCTTCCGTTTGCGCACGACCTCGTCCATATCGACAGCGCCAACCTCGCGATCCTCGCGATGTTCGGCTGCTTTCAGGTGGCGCTGGGGCTGACATTCTACATGCTCGGCTCGCGCCTCCTGCCGTCGAGCCAGGCTTCCCTGATTGCGACGCTGGAAACGCCGCTGATGCCGTTCTGGATCTGGATTGCCTTTCGCGAGATACCTGCTGTCCACGCCCTTGTTGGCGGTGCCCTGGTCATTGGGGCGGTGGTTGCGGATATCGCGGTTGACGCGCGAAGTCGCGATCGATCCTGAATCTCGCCCTTTACCCGGAAATCGGGTGGCAATTCTGGTCGCGCAGTCCTAGCAGATCGGACCATCGCTGTGAGACGCCCATGTCCCCGAACGACAACCGTATCGACGCGCGCGACTGGTCGCTGCTCACGGTGCTCTCGGCGCTCTGGGGCGGCTCGTTCTTTTTCGACGGCGCGGCGCTGCGGGAATTGCCGCCGCTCACGCTGGTGCTTTTGCGCGTTGCACTTGGCGCCGCCATTCTGCTACCGCTGCTCCGTATCCAGGGTATTGGCTTTCCCAAGGGCATCGCCGGCTGGAAGCCGTTCGTCGCGATTGGGCTCCTCAACAACGTCATTCCGTTCTCGCTGATCGTGGTCGGCCAGACCTTCATTCCGAGCGGGCTGGCGTCGGTCCTGAATGCCACCACGCCGCTGTTCACGGTCATCGTGATGGCCGCGGCGGGCGAAGAGGCCTTGCGGCTCCGCCGCGTCGCCGGCGTGGCACTGGGCCTCGCCGGCGTGATCATCCTGCACGGATGGGGTGTCGAGACACGGGCGGGGCAGGGGCTGGGCATCCTGCTCTGCCTCGGCGGCGCCTTCAGCTATGGCTTCGCCGCGCCGGCGGCGCGCCGGTTGTTGAAGGACTCCCCGCCGCTGGGGACGGCCGCGTTTCAACTGATGGCTTCCACGGTGATGATGGCGATCGTGGCCGGCGCAGCGGAGCAGCCGTGGCGTCTCCCGCTGCCGGGCGTGACGATTTGGCTCGCGGTGCTCGGCCTTGCCGGGTTGTCGACGGCGCTCGCCTATATCGTCTTCTTCCAGATCCTGCGGCGGTCGGGCGCGACCAATGTGATGCTGGTGACACTGCTCATTCCCGTCACCGCCATTCTTCTGGGATGGCTTGTGCTGGGCGAGCCGATCTGGATGCGAGAGATCGCGGGCGCGATCGTGATCGGCAGCGCATTGCTGGTGATCGACGGGCGCGTTCTGGAGCTGCTGCGGCGCGGCACATAGTTCTGGAGCGCTCGTTTCATCTCACGGAAAATCGCGGCGCTTGCCAGCCGTAAGCGAGCTTGCGACACTCTCGGCAAAACAAGACTACAAAACAGGGGAGAGAACGATGCTGGGTCGTCGCAATAACCTTGCTGCCCTCGCCATTCTTGCTGCCGGCGTGCTCGTCACGACGCCGGCCCTGGCGCAGAAGAAATACGATCCCGGCGCCACCGACACCGAAATCAAGCTCGGCAACATCATGCCCTATAGCGGGCCGGCGTCGTCCTATGGCGTGATCGGCAAGACCGAGGCCGCGTTCTTCAAGATGATCAACGACCAGGGCGGCATCAACGGTCGCAAGATCAATTTCATCAGCTATGACGACGCCTATTCGCCGCCAAAGGCGATCGAGCAGGCGCGCAAGCTGGTGGAGAGCGACGAGGTGTTGCTGATCTTCCAGCCGCTCGGCACGCCTTCGAACTCCGCCATCATGAAATACATGAACGCCAAGAAGGTGCCGCAGCTCTTCGTCGCCTCCGGCGGCACCAAATTCGGCGACCCCAAGAATTTCCCTTGGACCATGGGCTTCCAGCCGAACTACCAGAGCGAGGGGCGGATCTACGCGAAGTATATCCGCGACAACTTCCCCAACAGCAAGATCGCCGTTCTTTGGCAAAACGACGATGCTGGCAAGGACCAGTTCAAGGGCCTGAAGGACGGACTCGGTGACAAGGCCGATATGATCATCGCCGACAAATCCTATGAGGTCAGCGATCCCTCGATCGACTCGCAGATCGTTGCGCTTCACGATTCCGGCGCCGACATCTTCTTCTCATGGGCCGCGCCGAAAGGCTCGGCACAGGCGATCCGGAAGGTCGGCGAGCTCGGCTGGAAGCCAAAATTCTTCCTCGCCAATACGGCTACCTCGATCGCCTCGGTGCTCAAGCCCGCCGGGCTCGACTATGCCAAGGATATCATCTCGACAGCATATTTGAAGGATCCGACCGACCCGACCTGGGACAAGGATCCGGCGGTCGTCGCGTGGCGCACCTTCATGGATAAGTACTATCCCGAAGGGGACAAGACCAACGCCAACAACCTTTATGGCTACGTCCAGGCGGAGGCGATGGCGCAGGTGCTGAGGCAGTGCGGCGACAATCTCACCCGTGACAACGTGATGAAGCAGGCCACCAGCCTGAAGGATTTTCACACCGACCTGATGCTGCCCGGGATCATGGTCAACACTTCGGCCGACGATTATTTTCCGATCGAGCAGATGCAGCTGATGCGCTTCAACGGCCAGGCTTGGGAGTTGTTCGGCGACGTCATCACCGGTGAGGTCGGCCACGAGCGCGGCCAATAGTCAGGGCTGGCTCCGCGGCGGGCCAGTTGCCTGGTGTGATGAAGACGGGGCGAGCCTGCCGAAGCGTTGCGATTGCGAACGAAGCTGCGCACCTCGTCGTTCCCGGCATCCGTCCGCTTATTCGGTGACGAGATCGGCGGCGCGTTTCGCCTTCTTGCCGGTATTCTTGACTGTCTCGTCTCCGACCTTTTCGGCCTTGGCGCGAAGCTCACATTTGGTGCGGATCTCGTCGAGCTCGTCGTCGGTCAAATGCTCAATTCCCACGAAGGAATTTTGCACCGCGCTCACCCGGATCAGTTCGTCGAGCTTCACCTGAATGGCCGCGCTATCGCGATTCTGGGAATTCTGAATCAGGAAGACCATCAGGAATGTCACGATGGTGGTGCCGGTGTTGATCACCAACTGCCATGTGTCGGAGTAATGGAAGATGGGACCGGTGACCGCCCAAACCAGGATGATGCCGGCTGCAATCATGAATGTCAGCGCTCGCCCGGCCGCTTGAGATGTTCGGTTAGCAATATCGCTGAAGAGTTGAGCCGCGTTGTTACGTGGCTGGTCCGCTTTGCCCTTGGCCGGACGAGCTTTCGTATGGATCTGTTGCATCAGAAGATCGCGCCATTGAGGACCTGCGACCTAACGCGGATGGAACTCCGAAGTTCCGCCATGTAAACCTGGGACGAGACGAGCGCGCTCTCAACGAGCCTAGCCCGCGCTGAGTCGCACGCCGGCGCGCAAGAACTTCTGCGGATCGACCGCTTCGCCGTCGATCCGGGTTTCATAGTGCAGATGCGGCCCGGTGGAACGGCCGGTCGACCCGACGAGACCAACGACCTGGCCGATTCTAACGATCTCGCCGACCCGGACATTGATCTCGGAGAGATGGCCGTAGCGCGTCGCAAGGCCATTGCCGTGATCGACCTCGATCATGCGGCCGTAGCCGCCGGACCAGCCGGCCGAGACGACCTTGCCGTTGGCGGTGACGCGAACGGGATCGCCGCTCGCGGCGCGGAAGTCGAGCCCGGTATGCATCGCGGGCCGGCCGAGGAACGGATCGCTGCGCACGCCGAAGCCGGAGGTGAACTCGACCTCGCCGATGACGGGCTTGCGATAGGGCACGAGCGCGAGCGTGCGATTGAGCCGGTCCATCTCGGCTCGGGTGTTGTTGATGCGATAGAGCTGCTTCTCGAACGGCCCCGAACTGGCGGTGATTTTAACAGGCACGAACGGCCCGCCCATCGCGGTGCGCGGCACGGCGGCTTCGAGATTTGCGAGGTTCAGGCCGAGATCGCTGACGACGCCGCGCATCCGGCGCATGCGCGAATCCATGCCTTCCTCGACGGCGTTGAGCGCCGCCATCTGGCGACGCTCGACCTGGTCCAGCGAGGTCGTGAGCCGAACGACGACGTTGTCGAACCCCTGGTTCTTGGCGAATTGATTGACGGGCGGAGCTGCGAGGGTCGGCGCGCGCGATTCGAGCCGCGCTTCGCGATCCGGCGGCGCCACGAAGATCACGGTGTCGCTGATCGGCGAGGGCTTTGGCGTGCCCTGCGTCGTCTGGCTGGCATCGCCACGCTGCGGGGTGGAACGTGGAATCGATCCGGTCACGTCCGGCATGGACCCGAGCGCCGTGGCACGGGACTCCAGCGCCGTCTGGCGCTTCATGATCTGGTCGAGCTTCTGGTCGAACTGCTCCTGGTCGAGCAGCTGCCGGCTAGTGGTGCGGTCGACCTTGGCGCGCAGCTCGGCGATGCGGTCCTCATAGGCGTATTGCATCTCGGCCTGCCGGGCGATCAGCCGGGTGAGGACGTCGTCGCGGAAGGCGAAATAGGTCGCGGTTGCGGCCGACCAGAGCCCGAGCAACACGACAGTGCCGACCACGATCCAGAACACCACAGGTCCCAGGCGAACCTGCTTGCCGTGATGCACGATGGTGTAGGCGTCGTCGGTGTCCGGAAGGGGAAGCGCGGTTGCCACTGCGGCGGCACGGCGATGAAAGGCCCGTCCATGGTCGTGCGGGTGATGTTGGGGGTACTGCGAGAGTTGGGCAGAACTTTTCGACATCGGCACTCCCGCGCCGATCGGATGAGTCCGTTCGGCCTAATTGCCGCGGCAATCTGGGCCGGTCATGGTTAATTTTCCGGAAACGGAACCCCTTGAATTTAAATGATTGGTTAAAGGCTCCTTGCGGCTTCCAGCACCTCGTCGGCGTGGCCTTCGACCCGGACATTGCGCCAGATCCACGCGATCTTGCCGTCGGCGCCAAGCAGCATCGTGGTGCGAAGAATTCCCAGGAAGTTCTTGCCATACATGGACTTTTCGCCCCAGGCGCCGTAGGCCTCCAGCATCTCGTGCGTCTCGTCCGAGATGAGGGGCACGCCGAGACCGTGCTTGTCCCGGAACTTGTCCTGAGCCTTGACCGGATCGGCGGAGATACCGAGCACGGCGGTGCCAGCCTTGGCGAAGGCGCCGGTGAGCCGGGTGAAATCGATGGCCTCCCTGGTGCAGCCCGGCGTGTCGGCGCGGAGGTAGAAGAACAGGACCAGCTTCTGGCCGGTATAATCCGACAGCGCGACGACGCCGCCGCCGTCGCGGGGCAGGCGGAAGGCGGGAGCCTTCTGCCCCTCAGCCAAGCCGGCCTTCGCCGCCGTTTCAGGCGCGAATGCCGATTTGGAAGAATTTAACCGTTTCGATGCGGCCTTATGCGATGCTGTCTTTGCTATGGTCCCAGTTGATTTGCTCGCCGGTGTCCGCTGTGTTTTTGCGGACTTGGTTTGAGTCGCAGCCCGCGCTTTCACGGGCGTCTTTTTAGCCGTCGGAGTGACGGAGGGCGTTTTGGACGATTTCTTTTGGGATTTCTTGGACATACGCCTTCCTTTCGTCGCTTTCGGCGGGTCAACCAAAGCGGTATTGCAGCCCTTTTCCGCTATGCCGGAATCGTGCCCTCGGCGGGGCGAGTCTGACGACGCCGGAGTCTGGTTACAAGGAATTCCACGCACCACCCCACTGCTCGTTGAACGCGCTCCCGGGGCGACATGACGAACAGAAGGAATATTCGAGGTATGGCGGCAATGCCGGCGCGGGAAGCTTCGCTTCCCGTCGACGGCTGCGGCCCCGGCGGCGCTCAATCCCACGACGGGCGCCTGTATCGAGAGGCAATGGCAAGGAATACGTCGCCCCAGGATTACAATCGGGATTTGGATCGGCGCGGCAGCCAACCAGAGCAGCAGCAATGGGACGACGCCGACTGGGATCCGGATCAGGAAGCGGCGGCGGGCCATCGGGCGCGCCGGCTGTTGTCGCGTTCCAATTCGGGCTTCCATCGCTTCGCTGACGGGTTTGGGCCGTTGCGCCGCTGGTTGGGCGGCGGTCGCTGGCTGAAGCGCGTGGCCGTGGTCGTCGGTGTCCTGGTCGTCATCTTCGTCGGCTGTTTCGGCGCGCTGTGGTGGCGGCTCGGCGCCGGTCCCATCAATCTCGACATTGCGACGCCGTGGCTCGCGGCCGCGATCGAGGACAATATCGGTCACGGCAACACCGTGGAGGTCGGCGGCACGCAGATCGAGCGGGCCGGGCGGATCCGCATCGCCGTGCGCATCCGTGATATCGTCGTGCGCGACCACGATCACGTCATTGTCGCCACCGCGCCGAAGGCCGAGGTGAAGCTGTCGGGTGCGGGCCTGCTGATGGGGCATCTGCGCGCCGAAAGCCTCAACCTCGTCGATGCCGAGCTCGCAATCCGGATCGCGCCTGACGGCACCGTCACGGTATCGGCCGGCGACACCGCAAAGCCGCTCGCAACCGGCGTCGCCTCCAAAAGGGACGCGGGACTGCCGCCGACTTTCCCGCGCAACGGTGTGCCACCGCCGCCATTCGCCACCGAGCCTGCGACCTCCGACGCACCGCAAGCCGCGCCCCAGGCCACGTCCCCGACTGGCATTCTTCAGGGCCTCGACTGGCTCGACAGTCTGAGCATGACCGGCCTCGACGGCCAGAATCTCAACGAGATCGGCCTGAAGAACGGCAATCTGATCGTCGACGACCAGCAGCGCGGCAGCAAATGGACGTTTGAGAACATCACGCTCAGCCTGCGCCGACCGAGCCGTGGCGGCGTCGCGCTCAGCCTCGGTGAAGAGGGCGCGCGTCCGTGGTCGTTGCGTGCCACGATCGGCCCCACCGAGAACGGCGTGCGCTCGGTCGATATCCGCGCCGACAAGGTCTCGACCGCCAACATCCTGCTGGCGCTGCGGGTGAAGGACCTCACCTACACCGCCGACCTGCCGCTGACCGGCGAGATCAAGGGCGAGCTCGGCCGCGACGGCGTGCCGACTTTCTTTCGCGGCAAGATCACGGTCGGTGCGGGCAACATCATCGACACCGATACGCCCGATTATCCGATGGCGATCGACTCGGCCGAGATCAATGTCGAGTGGGACGCCAACCGGCGGGTGCTGGTCGCTCCGTTCAAGGTCCTCTCGGGCGCGAACCGCCTGACGCTTCTGGCTCATGTCGAGCCGCCCAACGGCACCGTCAATGACTGGCAGCTCGGTTTCAGCGGCGGTTCGATCCTGCTCGCCGGCATCGACAACGAGCCGCCGCTGGTCTTCAACCGCATTGCGATCGGCTTCCGCTTCGATACCGACCACAAGAGGCTGCTGTTGACCCAGGCCGATATCTCCAACGGAGAGATCGGCGTCGCCGGCACCGGTGCCATCGACTATTCGGGCGAGCCGCGGCTGACATTGGGTTTCGCGGGAACGCCGATGTCGGCCTCCGCGTTCAAGCGGATGTGGCCGACCCTTGTCGTTCCCGAGTTGCGCGAATGGGTGATCGAGCGGATCGAGCGTGGAACGCTCCAGCGCATCGAGATCGGCGTTAATTCACCGACGAAGAATCTTCCGCGCAAGGGCCCACCCATTCCCGACGACGGCTTGTCGGTCAATATCGTGGCGAGCGGTGTCACGGTTCGCCCCGTCGATGGCCTGCCGGTGGTGCACGATGCCGATTTGAAGGCGCGCGTGACCGGCCGCACCGCGACGGTGAACATCGGGCAGGGCATTGCCGATACGCCGGCGGGCCGCAAGGTCACGATTTCCGACTTCGTCTTCGAGGTGCCCGATATGGCGCCCAAGCCGTCGCCGTCGCGGACGAGGTTTCGTGTCGAAGGTCCGGTGCCTGCGGCCGCCGAAATGCTTTCCAACGATCGCTTGAGCGATCTGTCGTCGACCGTCATCGATCCCAATACCAGCAAGGGGACGTTCTCGGCGAACGTCCAGCTTGGGCTGCCGGTCAAGGGCGAGCTGACCAAAGCCGACACCACCTACAGCGTTACGGCCGATCTCAACGGTTTTGGTGCCGACAAGCTGGTGATGAACCAAAAGCTGGAGGCCAACAACCTCAAGATCGTCGCGAGCAACCAGGGCTATCAGGTCAAGGGCGACGTCAAGATCAACGGGCAGGCGGCCTCGCTCGATTACCGCAAGCCGGCCGAGGGCGATGCGGACGTCAAACTGCAGACCACGCTGGACGATGCGAGCCGCGCGCGCCTCGGATTCGATCTGGGTCCCGCCGTCAGCGGATCGGTGCCGATCAAACTGTCGGGCAAGATCGCCGGGGGACCCGACCAGACGACGAAGCTCGGCATCGAGGCCGACCTGACCTCGGTCAAGCTCGACAACATCCTGCCCGGCTGGGTCAAGCTGCCGGGAAGAGCGGGCAAGGCCAGCTTCAAGGTGGTGCCGACGGCGCAATCGACGCGTCTGGAGGACATCGTCATCGAAGGCGGCGGCGCCTCGATCAAGGGGTCGCTCGAGGTCGATGCCAACGGCGAGCTCATGAACGCGAACTTCCCGACCTACGCGCCATCCGACGGCGACAAGGCCTCACTGAAAGTGGAGCGCAGCCAGGACGGCGTGCTCAAGGGTACGATGCGCGGCGACGTATTCGACGGCCGCGGCTTCCTGAAGTCGGCGATCTCAGGCAATTCAAAGGACGATGCCAAGAGCAAGACGAAGAACCTCGATTTCGACATCGACGTGAAGCTCGGCGCCGTCATGGGTTTCAACGGCGAGGCGATGCGCAGCGTCGACGCCAAGATGTCGCGGCGCAATGGTGCGGTCAAAGCCTTCACGCTGAGCGGCAGGATCGGAAAAGACACGCCCGTGGCCGCCGACCTGCGCGGCGGCCGCGCCCAGGGCAACCGCGAGGTGATCTATCTCCAGACCAGCGATGCCGGCAACTTCCTGCGCTTCACAGACACCACCAACAAGGTCTTCGGCGGCCAGATGGTGGTGGCGATGGAGCCGCCGACGTCCGAGCCTACGACACGGGAAGGACTGATCAATGTGCGTGACTTCTCGGTCAAGGGAATGGAGCAACTCGATCGCGTCGCGGCGGGGGCTCCCAACGGCGCCCAGAACGGCGTAGCCTTCACGGCGATGCGCGCGGAGTTCACGCGGCAGAACGGCGCGCTCACGATCCGCGACGGCGTGGTCAAGGGGCCGATGATCGGCGCCACCATCGAGGGCTCAATCGACTTTCCCGGCAACCAGGTTTGTATGAGCGGCACCTTCGTCCCGATGTACGGCGTCAACAACATCTTCGGCCAGATCCCGTTGTTCGGCATCTTCCTCGGCGGCGGCAACAATGAAGGATTGATCGGCGTGACCTACGAGGTCGTCGGCACGCCGGCAGCGCCCGTAATGCGCGTCAACCCGATTTCGGCGATGGCCCCCGGTCTGTTCCGCAAGATCTTCGAATTCAACACCGGCAAACAGAACTCGCCGTTCGAGGAATTCCCGTCGCAGTCGAACGATGGCTCGACCGGATCGACGCGCCAGCTATCGAGCGGGTGCACCCTCGCGCGGCGATAGCGAAGGGGCTGCCGACTTCGTCATGCCCGGGCCTGTCCCGGGCATCCACGAACTTTATGTCCATAAGCAAGTAGAACGTGGATGGCCGGGACAAGCCCGGCCATGACGACGTGCTGGCTTTGGTGCCTGCCGTTTACGCCGCGCGCACGCCCGCCAGGAAAGTCCCGACTTCGCCAGAGAGCTGCTCGGCCTGCTTGGAGAGGTTTGAGGCTGCTGCGAGCACCATGCCTGCGGCATTGCCGGTCTCGTTCGCTGCCGTGCTGACGCCCCCGATATTGGTGGTGACTTCCAGGGTGGCCTCCGCGGTCTGCGAGACGCTGCGGGCGATCTCGGCGGTGGCGGCGCCTTGCTCCTCGATCGCGGCGCCGATCGAGGTGGCGATCCGGCTGACCTCCTCGATGGTGGCGGTGATGCCGCCGATGGCGTCCACCGCTTCCTTGGTCGCGCCCTGGATCTGGGCGATCTTGTCGCCGATCTCGCGGGTGGCTTCGGCAGTCTGGCTCGCCAACGATTTCACCTCCGAAGCGACGACAGCAAAGCCGCGGCCGGCTTCACCGGCGCGTGCCGCCTCGATGGTGGCATTGAGCGCGAGCAGATTGGTCTGCGCCGCGATGCTGGAAATCAGCTCGGCGACGTGCTCGATCTGCTGGGCGCCGTCCGAGAGAGCGCGCACGATGGTGTCGGTGCGGCGTGCGCTGTCCACGGCGCGGCCGGTGACCACGGCGGACTGCGCGACCTGACGGCTGATCTCGGTGATGGAGGAGGAGAGCTCCTCGGCGGCGGCCGCGACCGTCTGGACGCGCTGGCTGGCTTCGGTGGCGGCCGAGCCGACGACGGCGGCGCGGCGGTTGGTGCCTTCCGCGGTCGACGACATCGACTTGGCGGTGACCTCCAGCTCGCCGGAGCCCGAGGCCATCAGGCCGACGAGCTGGCCGACGGAGGCATCGAACCGGTCGGCAAGCGAGATCAGCGCGTCGCGCTTCTCCTGTTCGCTGCGGGTCTTGGTGGCGACCTGCTCCGCCTCCAGCTTGCGGGCCGTCAGCGCGGTCTGCCTGAGCACTTCGAGGGTCTCGGCCATGCGGCCGATCTCGTCGCCGCGACCGGTCTCCTCGACCGCCGTGTCGATGGCGCCTTCGGAAATGGCCTGCATGCGGTTCTTCTGGCGATCGAGCGCGCCGAGCACGTCGCGGGCGATCAGCCAGGACAGTGTCGCCATCAGCAGCATCAAGCCGATGCCAATCGCCCCCAGCTCCAGCGTCAAGGCTCGCACGTCGGCGTCGATGTCGTCGACATAGAGGCCGTAGCTGATCGTCGCGTTCCAGGGCGCGAATTTGCGCGCGAAAACGGTCTTGCGGACGGGCTCCGTCTGGCCGGGGCGGGGGTAGAGATATGAGGTTACGCCGCCCTGAGCAGCCTGGTTGCCGGCCGTTACGATCGCATCTGCGATGAGGACACCGTTGGAGTCCTTGGCGCCCGTGATCTTGCCTTCGAGCTGCTGGTTCGCGCCATTGATCAGGATCGAGGTATCGGCGTTATAGACCACCGGATAGCCTTGGCCGCCATTGAAGCTCATGCGGCGGCCGCGCAGATGGAACTGGATTTTCGCTTCGGCCTGCGTCAGCTTGCCGGCGCCGACCTCCTCTTCGAGTGATTGGGCGAGGTTGTGGAGCATGTCGACCGCGGTCCGCATCTGCTGAACGCGATCCTCCAGCATGCGGCTCTTGCTGAGCACGGACGACACCCCGATGATGGCCGTGACCGTGAGTGCCGAAAGACAGACCATGCTGGCGAGCTTGGTGCGGATCTTGAGGTGACTCAGCAGCTTCATCACGGCCTCGACGGAATGGTTATTGTTGCTCGCGTCGGTAGCATGAAATTCTTACCAATCATGAATGGACGCGTGCGACGGCTGCCGCGCAAGCGGCGTGCGCAAACATGCAGGTCGTCATGCGCTTCTCGGGCGCATGGCGCGTCAACTCGGAGAAAAATCGTGTGGGTCTTTAGTCGCGACCTAATCCGTTGGGAGCGGCAATGAACCGATTCGTTCACCGCCTCATCATGTCGATGCTGCTGGTCGCGGTCCTCGTCCTGGTCTGGAACGTGCTGGGCTCGCGCTGAGATGGCACCCGTGAACATACGGATGCCATCTCTTCATTCGCGAATCAATCGCTGACGCCTCAGCGCCGCGCGAACGCGCCGCTAGTCCTTGCCCATCGCCGCATCGGCGCTGACCGAGCCGCCGCCGGCTGCCGAGAGGTAGAGGCAGGCGAAGCAGAACAGGATCGCCGCGGTGCCACCATTGAGCAGCGGCAGGAACACCGGCGTTTCGCCCTTGAACATGTGCCCCATGAAATAGGCGAAGGCCATCTCACCCGAGAGGATGAATGCCGCGAGGCGGGTGAACAGGCCGATCATCAGCAACGCGCCAAGCACGAGCTCAAGCGTACCGGCTGCGTAGATGATCGGCGGGATGTTTGCGAAGTAGGGAAGCACCGGAAACTTGAACAGCTTGGCGACACCGTACTGGAACAGCAGCAGGCCGGTGATGAAGCGAAACAGGCTCAAGAGAACCGGTTGAAAGCGAACGAGATAGGGAAAGTTCATTGGTTTGTGCCCTCCATCCAATGCTGCGACTAGGACCGCATTCAGTTCCGCCCTGCAAGCCGCCCAAGGGCAATTTGCGCTGACATTTTTGTCATGTCGGACAAAACACCGCAGGAAGGACTTTCAGCCGCGTGCGATCCACATCTTCGTAGCTGTTCGCGTCGTGCCCATCCGTAATTTCCCGGTGACGCGAATGCGCTCAAGTTACCTTCAGGAGACCTACCGCCGCAAGGCGGGCACGACCAGGAACGGGATCATCCCGAGCACCACGCTCGCGAGTGCGAAGGCGAGCAGCGCGTTGTAGCCATGGGTCGCGTCATGGATCAGGCCGCCGCTCCAGGAGCCGAAAGCCGAGCCGAGCCCGCTGCCGATCGAGATGGTGCCGTAGATGGTGCCGACGCGCTTGCCCCCAAAGATCTTCATCGCGGTCGCCGTGATCAGCGGTCCACGTGAGCCCATCATGCTGCCGAAGCAGACCACGAATCCGGTGAGCAGGAGGAAATTGGCGGAGTATTGCAACAGCCACAGCAGGAAGATGCCGAGGATCGAGATCGCGTAGCTGAGCAGCACCGACGGCCGGCGACCGATCAGGCCGTCGAGCGCGGACACGCCTAGCATGCCAAACACCAGCACGATGCCGGAGAAGCCCCAGGCCGTGGCGGCCTGCAGCGGTGGAAAGCCGGCATCGATCAAATAGGCCACGATCTGGGCGGCGATCGCATACATGCCGACCGCGGTGAAGAAGAATGTCGAGAACAGCGCCCAGAAGGCGTGATGGCGCATCGCGCTCGGAAGGGTCCAGCCGTGATCGACGAAATCCGGATCGGTCTTCTTCGCGATCTGCGGCGAGCCCGAGGCGAACAGCCGCCATGGCAGCAGCATGAGCGGCACCAGCAGGCCGAGCGCGGCGAAGCCGAACAGCTGGTAGGTTTCGCGCCACCCCAGATGATCGATCAAAAGCTGCGAGGCCGGCAGCAGCGCCAGCACGCCGCCACCCATGGCCGAGTAGACCACCGCCATCGCGGTCGGGAGTTTTGGGCCGAACCAGCGGCCCAGCAGGATCGAGTTCGGCACATTGCCGATGAAGGCGACGCCAATGCCGACGCAGAGTCCGATCGAGAGCTGGAACTGCCAGAGTGACTGCGCGTGGCTTGCGATCAGGAAGGCCGAGCCGAGCAGCAAAAGGCCCAGTGCATAGACGATGCGCGGTCCGGAATGATCGAACAGGCGCCCGACCAACGGCGCCGTCAGTCCGCTGACGAGCCACGTCAGCGAATAGATCGAGACCACTTGGGCGCGATCCCAGCCAAAGTTTTCCGAGATCGGCTTCAGGAAGACGGTGAAGCTTTCGCTGAGGCCGCGGCCGAGCACGGCGAGTGTGAAGCAGAGCGCGAGCACCACCAGCGCGGTGCGCACGACGCCCTGCGGCGTCGCCGTGACGCGTTCCCTGGTCGCTTGCTTGGACTGTTCCTCTAGCGTGTTCTGGTCCATTGCCGATCAGGGAGCGCGCTTCAGCGCGCCCTGACAAGCAGCGAAAAGCTCATACGCCTATGCAGGCCTCAGGAGGATGTGCTTCTTCTTGCCGAACGACAGCTTGACCACGCCTTCCGGCGTCAGGTCGGCCGCCGACAACGCCATCTTCTCGTCGGTGACGGGCTCGTCATTGACGCGCAGGCCGCCGCCCTTGATCTGGCGCCGTGCTTCGCCGTTGGAGGCAACGAGGCCCGCCTTGACGAAGGCGTTGAGCACGCCGAGGCCGGCGTCGAACTCGCCGCGCGGAATTTCCACGGTCGGCAGGCTCTCGGCCAGCGCGCCTTCCTCGAAGGTGCGGCGCGCGGTCTCGGCCGCCTCGTTCGCTGCGTCGCGGCCATGCAGGAGCGCGGTCGCCTCGGTGGCGAGCACCTTCTTGGCCTCGTTGATCTCGGAGCCTCCGAGCGCCTCGAGCTTCCTGATCTCGGTCATTGGCAGCGTCGTGAACAGCTTGAGGAACTTGCCGACGTCGGCGTCTTCGGTGTTGCGCCAGTACTGCCAGAAATCATACGGCGAGAACTGGTCGGCGTTGAGCCAGACCGCGCCCTGAGCGGTCTTGCCCATCTTGGCCCCCGACGCCGTCGTCAGCAGCGGCGTCGTCAGGGCGAACAGCTGATGCGTGCCCATGCGGCGGCCGAGATCGACGCCCATGATGATGTTGCCCCACTGGTCGGAGCCGCCCATCTGCAAGTTGCAGCCGGTCCGCCTGGCGAGCTCGACGAAGTCGTAGGCCTGGCAGATCATGTAGTTGAACTCGATGAAGCTCATCTCCTGCTCGCGCTCGAGGCGCAGGCGCACGGAGTCCATCGTCAGCATGCGGTTGACCGAGAAATGCCGCCCGACGTCGCGCAGCATCTCGATGTAGTTGAGCTTTGTCAGCCACTCGGCATTGTCGAGCATGATGGCGTCGCTCTTGCCCCCGCCATAGCGCAGCACCTTTGCGAACACGCCGCGGATCGATTCCTTGTTGGCCTCGATCTCGGCGACGGTGCGGATCGCGCGCGTCTCGTCCTTTCCGGAGGGATCGCCGACCATGGTTGTGCCGCCGCCCATCAGCGTGATCGGCTTGTTGCCGGACTGCTGCAGCCAGTGCAGCATCATCATGGTCAGGTAGTTGCCGATGTGCAGCGAGCGGGCGGTGCAATCGTAACCGACATAAGCCGTCGCCTCGCCCTTGGCGGCGAGGGCGTCCAGCCCCTCGAAATCGGAGCATTGGTGGATGAATCCACGTTCCTGCAGCGTATTGAGGAAATCCGATTTGAATGCAGTCATTTGTCGGCGCGCCTGACAATTCTTGGTTTACTGTTTTGGGAGCAATTTAAGGGTCATCCGTGGGAACTCGGTTGCTGCCCGCTACTTTGGCCTGTGGCATTATAAGATGTGTCCCTCTGGCACAAGATCGGCATGCCGGAAGGGTCTCTTGAGGACGCTGATCCATGATGTTGACGGCACTCGGTTTGATGAGCGGCACCTCGCTGGACGGGGTGGATGTTGCGCTGATCGAAACCGACGGAAAGCAGGTGAAGGCATTCGGGCCGTCCGGCTACCGGCCGTATAGCCCGGCGGAGCGCAACCTGCTGCGTCAGGCGCTGAGCGAGGCCGTGCACCTGGCGCAACGCGATGCTAGGCCGGGAGTTCTGGCCGAGGCCGAACGCGCAGTGACGCTCGCGCATGCCGAGGCGGTGGCCGCCTTCGTCGCCCAGAACCGGATGAAGCCGGAAGACATCGACATCGTCGGCTTCCACGGCCAGACCGTGCTGCACCGCCCCGAGAAGCGGCTGACGGTGCAGATCGGCGACGCGCCGGCGCTGGCCAGGGCGATCCATATCCCGGTGATGCATGATTTTCGCGCCGCCGACGTCGAGGCCGGCGGGCAGGGCGCGCCATTTGTGCCGGTTTATCACCGCGCGCTCGCCCATTCGCTGGAGCGCGAAGGGCCGATCATCGTGGTCAATATCGGCGGCGTCTCCAACATCACCTATATCGACGGCAACGACACGCTGATTGCCTGCGACACCGGACCCGGCAACGCGCTGCTCGACGATTTCATGTACCGCACCATGAACCAGGCGTTCGACGCGGACGGAAAGCTCGCAGCCCTCGGCAAGGCGGACGAAGCCTGGATCGCGCGGGCGCTGGAGCTGCCGTTCTTCGTAAGCCCGCCGCCGAAATCGCTCGACCGCAACGATTTTGCCGCACTAAAGCTCGGCGATGTCCTGCCGGCCGACGGCGCCGCGACCCTGACCGCCTTCACCGCGGCGGCCATCGCCCGCATCATCCCGCTGCTGCCACGCAGGCCGCGGAGCTGGATCGTCTGCGGCGGCGGCGCCCGCAACCGGACCATGCTCCAGATGCTGCGGGAGCGCGTTGGGTCCGCCACTGTCGAGGCCGCGGAGGCAGTCGGCTGGGCCTCCGACGCCATCGAGGCGCAGGCCTTCGGCTTCCTCGCCGCGCGCGGCCTGAAGGGCCTGCCGCTGTCGTATCCCGGGACCACGGGCGTGCCGATGCCGATGACGGGCGGGGTGATCGCGCGGCCTTGAGATGATAGGCGGGATGATGCAGATGCATTGATCTTGACAGGTAGATGCACATGCATCTATCTTTGATGCAGTTGCATCTAACCGTCGGGATTCTCGCCATGACCGCTTCACTGAAACTGATCAGCCACAAGCTTTGCCCCTATGTGCAGCGCGCGGTGATCGCGCTCAACGAGAAGGGCGTGCCGTTCGAGCGGGTCGACATCGATCTCGCCAATAAGCCCGACTGGTTTCTCAAACTGTCGCCGCTCGGCAAGGTGCCGGTGCTGGTCGTGACGAGCGAGAAGGGCGAGGTCGCGCTGTTCGAGAGCAACGTGATCTGCGAGTACATCGAGGAGACGCAAGGCGGCGTGAGACTGCATCCGGCGGATGCCTTGGAGCGTGCCGAGCACCGGGCGTGGATGGAGTTCGGTTCAGCAGTGCTCGCCGATCTCTGGGGCCTAGAGACCACGACCGATGCGGCGACGTTCGAGAGCAAGCGCCAGGCGCTGATGGTGAAGTTCGCCCGGGTCGAAGCGGCGCTCGGTGCCGGTCCTTATTTTGCTGGCGAAGCGTTCAGTCTCGTCGACGCCGTATTCGCCCCCGTCTTCCGCTACTTCGATCTGTTCGACGAGCTGACCGACCACGGCATTTTCCGCGATGTGCCGAAGGTCCGCGCATGGCGCGCCGAACTGGCGAAGCGTCCGAGCGTCCGTACTGCGGTGGGCGCGGACTATCCGCAATTGCTGCGCGCCTTCCTCGTGCGCCACGACGCGCATCTGCTCAAGCTTGCGGCCTGAGCCCACGCCGATGTCGCAATCCATGGCCTGGCTGATGCTGGTGATCGCAGGCGCACTCGATGTTGGCTGGGCGATCTCGATGAAATATGCGGAAGGCTACACGCGCGCTGGCTGGAGCGTCGTTTCGCTCGTGCTGCTCGTAGCCTTCGTTGTCCTGCTCGGGCGTGCTTTGAAGGTGCTCGAGGTCGGCGTCGCCTATTCGGTCTGGACCGGCATCGGCGCCGCCGGCACCGTCGTCATGGGTGTGGTGCTGTTCGGCGAGGCGCTGAGCGCGATGAAGATCGCGGGGATCCTGCTGGTGCTGACGGGGATCGCGGCGCTCAAGCTGGCCTAGAGCTCTGCGGCCATTTTCGCGAGCGTCGCGATCGTTTTCATGTTGCGCGCGGTGCCGGTCTTGGCGGCGGGGATGACCAGCTTCGACGTGCCCATGCCGTCGCCGTAATGCACGTAGATCTCGCGGCGGCCGAGGCGGATCTCCTCCTTGTTCTGGCCGCGAATGCCGGCGAGCGCATCCGCCGGCGGCGCCTTGTCGAGGAAGATCGCGACGGTACGGTTGGGGGCGGCCTTTGGAAACGGATTATCGGCCAAGACCTGCGCCATCTCGGTGGCGCTGCGCACGAGCACGCCGACCGGCGCGCCGGCATAGGCGTGCAACCGCTTTTCGAGTGCGGTCTTGATCGCAGATTGCGACTTGCGGCTTGTGAAGACGACGTTGCCGCTTGCAATATAGGTGCGCACGGCGGCGTAGCCGAGCTCCTCGCACATGGCCTTGAGTTCGCTCATCGGCAATTTGCCGGTGCCGCCGACATTCACGGCACGCAGCAATGCGATGAACGCACCCACGGAAAGCTCAGCGCACGTTGGCGAGGCGCATGTCGAGATAGGCGGTGATGGTTTCCATCAGCGGCTCGAGCTTGGCGTCGAAGAAGTGGTTGGCGCCCGGGATGACCTGCTGGTCGATCACGATGCCCTTCTGGGTCTTCAGCTTCTCGACCAGCGTGTTGACGTCCTTGGGCGGCACCACCGCGTCCTTCTCGCCATGCACGATCAGCCCCGAGGACGGGCAGGGTGCGAGGAACGAGAAGTCGTAGAGGTTGGCGGGCGGCGCGATCGAGATGAAGCCCTCGACCTCGGGGCGGCGCATCAGCAGCTGCATGCCGATCCAGGCGCCGAAGGAGAAGCCGGCAACCCAGCAGGCGCGCGCTTCGGGATTGATGGTCTGCGCCCAGTCGAGCGCCGCGGCCGCGTCCGACAATTCGCCGGTGCCGTGGTCGAACGAGCCCTGGCTGCGGCCGACGCCACGGAAATTGAAACGCAGCACCGAGAAGCCGCGATGCGCGAACGCATAGTAGCACTGGTAGATGATCTGATGATTCATCGTGCCGTGGAACTGCGGATGCGGATGCAGGACCATCGCGATTGGCGCGTTCTTCTGCTTGGCCGGATGGTAGCGGCCTTCGAGGCGGCCGGCGGGGCCGGTGAAAATAACTTCAGGCATGATGATCTCTTGATTGATCCCTTGAAGACGCTCTTCAACAATCAACCGATTGTGCGGATTTCATCGGCTGCTGGGCCGATCAAGCCGCGAATGGAAGGGTGGAGCGGCGCCCTCGGATGATGCGCGAGCGGCGCGCGGCGAACTGACGCGCGCGTTCTAACATGAGCCGAGGGTCAAAAAGCAAGCATCTTGAACATCGCCCAATGAGCTCAAGGCGTTAGCGTCATGGCCGCGTCGTCGCGCGATGGGGGAATCCGGAATCGAGATTGCCAAGTGCTCCAGGGGAGCCCATGTCGGGTACCAGCGCTGGCGCAGCAATCAGTCTCAGGTAATATAATACTCTATGCCGAGCCGCATCTATCTCGACTGGAATGCGACCACGCCGCTTCGCGCCGAGGCCCGAAGCGCGATGCTCGCAGCCTCCGAGCTCATCGGCAATCCGTCCTCGGTTCATGCCGAGGGGCGCGAGGCGCGGCGCCTTGTCGAGGACGCGCGGGCCCTGCTTGCGACCTCCGTCGGCGCGCTGCCGCGGAACGCGGTTTTTACCTCCACGGGAACCGAAGCCAACGCGCTGGCGCTGTCACCGGGTCTTCGAGGGCCCTCTGGCGGGCCTGTCGAGCGGCTTCTGGTCTCGGCTGTCGAGCATGCTTCGGTGCTGGCGGGCGGCCGGTTCCCGACCGATCAGATCGGTCAGATCAGGGTCACGCGCTCCGGCGTGATCGACCTCGACCATTTGAAGGCGCTGCTCGGCGACGGCCCGCCGGCGCTGATCTCCATCATGGCGGCCAACAACGAGACGGGCGCGCTGCAGCCCATCGCCGAGGCCGCGGGAATCGTTCACGGGGCTGGCGGCCTGCTGCACGTCGACGCAATCCAGGCGTTTGGAAAAATCTCATTTGATATCAAAGTGATCGGCGCAGACCTTGCGACCTTTTCTGCACACAAGATCGGCGGCCCCAAGGGGGTCGGCGCGCTGGTCGTGGCCGAGGGCGTGGCCGGACTTGAGCCGTTGCTCCGAGGCGGCGGGCAGGAGCTGAACCGGCGCGCCGGAACCGAGAATGTCGCCGGTATTGCCGGCTTCGGCGCAGCGGTGCGGGTCGCCCTTCAGGCTTTGCCCGAGGATGCGGAGCGGATGGCAAGCCTAAGAGATCGCTTGGAAAATGGCATTTGCTCCATGGCGGGTGCAACGGTCTTCTCAAGTGATGTTGGGCGGTTACCTAACACCGTTCTTTTCACGGCTCCCGGGTTGAAAGCCGAGACGGCGGTGATCGGTTTCGACCTCGAAGGTGTCGCGGTGTCCTCGGGATCTGCCTGTTCCTCGGGCAAGGTGCAGCCGTCCCACGTGTTGTCGGCAATGGGGTATGATCCGACCGTCGCCCAAGGAGCGGTGCGTCTCAGTCTGGGCTGGTCCACGGAGCCGGATGACATCAACAGGGCGTTAGAGGCTTGGCGAAAGCTCGGTAATACCCTACTTAAGGGATAAGCGATGAAACACGCCTTGAACGGTTCTAAGCGCGTGCGTCCCGCCAAGAAACATCGTAATAGTCGTCCGAGTTTGATGATCCACCGCGGTCCTTGAAACCGCGAGCGGAGGATAGAATGCCAGCCGTGCAAGAGACGGTCGAGCGCGTGAAGCGCATCGACGTCGACCAGTATCGTTATGGGTTTGAGACCCTGATCGAGTCCGACAAGGCCCCCAAGGGGCTGTCGGAAGAGACCGTCAAGTTCATCTCCGAGAAGAAGAACGAACCCGCCTGGATGCTCCAGTGGCGGCTCGAGGCCTATCGGCGTTGGCTGACCATGACCGAGCCAACCTGGGCCCGCGTCGACTATCCCAAGATCGACTTCCAGGACCTCTATTACTATTCGGCGCCGAAGCCGAAAAAGACGATCACCTCGCTCGACGAGATCGATCCCGAAATCCTCAAGACCTACGAGAAGCTCGGCATTCCCTTGCGGGAAGTCGCCATGCTCGAAGGCGTCGAGCCGAAGCCCGGCGAGGAAGACCCCAACAGGCGCAAGATCGCGGTCGACGCGGTGTTCGATTCGGTCTCGGTTGCGACCACCTTCAAGGCCGAGCTGAAGAAGGCCGGCGTGATCTTCATGCCGATCTCGGAGGCGATCCGCGAGCATCCCGAGCTGGTGCAGAAATATCTGGGATCCGTGGTGCCGACGTCGGACAATTTCTACGCAACGCTGAACTCGGCGGTGTTCTCGGACGGCTCGTTCGTTTACGTGCCGCCGGGCGTGCGCTGCCCGATGGAACTGTCCACCTACTTCCGCATCAACGAGCGCAACACTGGCCAGTTCGAGCGCACGCTGATCATTGCCGACAAGGGCTCCTACGTCTCTTATCTCGAGGGCTGCACCGCGCCGCAGCGCGACGAGAACCAGCTGCACGCGGCCGTGGTCGAGCTCGTCACGCACGACGACGCCGAGATCAAATATTCGACGGTGCAGAACTGGTATCCCGGCAATTCGGAAGGCAAGGGCGGCATCTACAATTTCGTCACCAAGCGTGGTGACTGCCGCGGCAACAATTCCAAGATCTCCTGGACCCAGGTCGAGACTGGTTCGGCGATCACCTGGAAGTATCCGAGCTGCATCCTGCGCGGCGACAATTCGCGTGGTGAATTCTACTCGATCGCGATCTCGAATGGCTATCAGCAGGTCGACAGCGGCACCAAGATGATCCATCTCGGCAAGAATACGTCGAGCCGCATCATCTCCAAGGGAATCGCAGCCGGCAAGTCGCAGAACACCTATCGCGGGCTCGTTACCGCGCATCGCAAGGCGACCGGCGCGCGCAACTTCACCGCCTGCGATTCGCTGTTGATCGGCGACAAATGCGGCGCGCACACCGTGCCCTACATCGAAGCCAAGAACTCGTCGGCGACGTTCGAGCACGAGGCCACCACGTCCAAGATCTCCGAGGACGTGCTGTTCTACTGCATCCAGCGCGGCCTCACGCAGGAGGAGGCGGTCGGCCTCGTCGTCAACGGCTTCGTCAAGGACGTGCTGCAGCAACTGCCGATGGAATTCGCGGTGGAAGCGCAGAAGCTGATCTCGATCTCGCTTGAAGGATCGGTCGGCTAGCGCCGGCCCTCGCGGCGCGCGTCGCGCGCCCTATGCATCATTTGAATAAACTGGACACCAAGATGGCTTTGCTTGAAGTGAAAGACCTCAAGGTTCGTGTCGAGGAGCGTGAGATCCTCCATGGGTTGACGCTGACCGTGAACGAGGGCGAGATCCACGCGATCATGGGGCCGAACGGCTCCGGCAAATCGACGCTGTCCCACGTCATCGCCGGCAAGCCTGGTTACGAGGTCACCGACGGCGAGATCCTGTTCAAGGGCGAAGACCTGCTCGCGATGGCGCCCAACGAACGGGCCGCCAAGGGCGTGTTCCTGGCGTTCCAGTATCCGGTCGAGATCCCCGGCGTCTCCACCATGAATTTCCTGCGCACCGCGCTGAACGCGCAGCGCAAGGCGCGCGGCGAGGGCGAATATTCGACGCCCGACTTTTTGAAGAAAGTCCGCGAAGTCTCGAAGTCGCTGAACATCCCGCAGGACATGCTCAAGCGCGGTGTCAATGTCGGCTTCTCCGGCGGCGAGAAGAAGCGCAACGAGGTACTGCAGATGGCGCTGTTCGAGCCGAGCCTGTGCATCCTCGACGAGATGGATTCCGGCCTCGACATCGACGCGCTGCGGATTGCGGCCGACGGCGTCAACGCGCTGCATTCGCCCAAGCGCGCGATGGTCGTCATCACCCATTATCAGCGGCTGCTGAACTACATCGTGCCTGACGTCGTGCACGTGATGTCAAAAGGCCGTGTCGTGAAGAGCGGCGGCAAGGAACTGGCGCTGGAGCTGGAAGCGTCCGGCTACGCCCAGTTCGAGGACGCCGCGTAAGGAATTTTGAGATGAACGTTGCTGTGGCAAAGACCGGAAACGGCCGCGCGGTGAGCGATCTCTTCGCCAGCGCCGAAGGCCGGCTGCCGGGTTCGCCTTCCGTGATCGCGGTACGCCGCGAGGCGTTCGAGACCTATGAGCGTCTCGGCCTGCCGCACCGCCGGATCGAGGAGTGGAAGTACACCGATCTGCGCGCGCTGGTCGGCGAGGTACTGCCGCTCGCGGCTGCGCCCGATGCGACTGCGTTGAAGCGCGCCGCGGACGCGGTGAAAGCGCATGCGATCACGGGCGCCCGCAAGCTGGTGCTGGTCGACGGCGTGTTCGCTCCCGATCTCTCCGACGTCAAGGCGCTGGCCTCCGAGGCGGGCTTTAAGACATTGCGGGAGACGCTGGAGAAGGATTCCGGTCTGTTAAAGACCGCGGCCACCGATGCGGTGATCGCGCTGAACGCCGCGATGGCGACCGACGGTGTCGTGCTTCATATCGCCGACGGCACGCAGCTGTCCGCGCCGATCCAGATCATTCACATCGCGGTTGCATCTTCCGCGTCGGCTTTCACCCGCTCGCAGGTTGCGGTCGGGAAGGGCGCTCGTGCCACGATCATCGAGAGCTTTGTCGCGGCCGGCGCCAAGGCTTACCAGGTCAACGATGCCGTCATCCTCTCGGTTGGCGATAATGCCGACATCGCGCATATCCGTCTGATGGACGATTCGCCGGATGCTGTGAACATCACCTCGCAGTTCGTCACGGTCGGCGCGAATACAAAGCTGAACTTCTTTAACATGACGACCGGCGCGGCAGTCAGCCGCCTGCAGGGCTTCATCACGCTGGCAGGCGAGGGCAGCGAGCTCTCCGTCAACGGCGTGAACCTGTTGCAGAAGACCGAACATGGCGACACCACGCTGGTGGTCGACCATGCCGTGCCGAACTGCGTCAGCCGAGAAGTTTTCCGCGCCGTGATCGACGATCGCGCCCATTCGGTGTTCCAGGGCCGCATCATCGTTCGTCCCGATGCGCAGAAGACCGACGGCAAGATGATGATCCGCGCGCTGCTGCTCTCGGATGAGGCGGAAGCCGACAACAAGCCCGAGCTCGAGATCTTTGCGGACGACGTCTCCTGCGGTCACGGCGCCACCGCCGGTGCGCTGGACGACAGTCTGCTGTTCTATCTGAAGGCGCGCGGCCTGCCGGAGAAGCAGGCCCAGGCGCTGCTGATCCAGGCCTTCGTCGGCGAGGCGATCGAGCAGATCGCCAACGATGATCTGCGCGAGCACGTGATCGGCATTGCCGAGCGCTGGCTGGAGCGGCGCCAATGAGCACGCATCCGGCAGTCAAGAACGGCTCTTACGACGTTGCGCGCGTGCGCCAGGATTTTCCGGCGCTGGCCATGCAGATCTACGGCAAGCCGCTGGTCTATCTCGACAACGCCGCATCTGCGCAGAAGCCGAGCGCCGTGCTCGATCGCATGACGCAGGCCTACACCTCCGAATATGCCAACGTGCACCGCGGCCTGCATTATCTCGCCAACGCCGCGACCGAAGCCTATGAGGGCGGCCGCACCAAGGTGGCGCAGTTCATCAACGCGCCGCGGACCGAGGAAGTGATCTTCACCCGCAACGCGACCGAGGCGATCAACCTCGTCGCCTCGTCCTGGGGCGAGCCGAACATCAAAGCAGGCGACGAGATCGTCATTTCGATCATGGAGCACCACTCCAACATCGTGCCCTGGCATTTCCTCAGGGAACGCCATGGTGCCGTGATCAAATGGGCGCCGGTCGACGACGAGGGCAATTTCCTCATCGACGAATTCGAAAAGCTGCTGACGTCGAAGACCAAGCTGGTCGCGATCACGCAGATGTCGAACGCGCTTGGCACCATCGTCCCGGTCAAGGACGTCGTGAAGATCGCCCACGCCCGCGGCATTCCCGTGCTGGTCGACGGCAGCCAGGGCGCGGTGCATATCCCAGTCGACGTCCAGGACCTCGGCTGCGACTTCTATGTCTTCACCGGCCACAAGGTCTACGGGCCGACCGGCATCGGCGTGCTCTGGGCCAACTACGACCACCTGGTCGCGATGCGCCCCTATAACGGCGGCGGCGAAATGATCCGCGAGGTCTCGCGCGACATCGTCACCTACGGCGATCCCCCGCACAAATTCGAGGCCGGCACGCCGGCGATCGTCGAGGCCGTCGGGCTCGGCGCGGCGATCGACTACGTCAATTCGATCGGCAAGGAGCGCATCGCCGCGCACGAGCACGATCTCGTCACCTACGCCCAGGATAAGCTGCGCGAGATCAACTCGCTGCGGCTGATCGGCACGGCGCGGGGCAAGGGCCCGGTGATCTCCTTCGAACTCAAGGGCGCGCACGCCCACGACGTCGCCACCGTGATCGACCGCCAGGGCATCGCGGTGCGCGCCGGCACCCATTGCGTGATGCCGCTTTTAGAGCGGTTCAACGTCACAGCCACATGCCGGGCGTCGTTCGGCATGTATAATACGCGGGAAGAAGTCGATCATCTGGCACAGGCGCTGTTGAAGGCGCGGGATTTGTTCGCATGAGTGACACGGCCGAAATCAAAGCCAATCCGATGGAAACCCAGTCGGCGCTGCCGCCTGAGGAGACCGAGCGTCTCACCACCGAGATCATCGCCGGGCTCAAGACCGTGTTCGACCCGGAAATCCCGGCTGATATCTACGAGCTCGGCCTGATCTACAAGGTCGAGATCAAGGACGATCGTTCCGTCGATGTGCAAATGACGCTGACGACACCGAATTGCCCGGCCGCCGGCGAGCTGCCGACCATGGTCGAGAACGCGGTCGCCAGCGTCCCCGGCGTCGGCGTGGTCGACGTCAAGGTGGTCTGGGAGCCGGCATGGACGCCGGAACGCATGAGCGACGAGGCCCGCCTCGTGCTCAACATGTGGTGACGCGTAACCTCGGCTTTAGATCCTTGTTAGATCCTTGGCATTGAATTCGCTCGGCAACGGACCACATCATTGACATGACACAGATATCGTCGGGCTCGACACCAGCATCCACTCCAAAGCCGAGGCGGCCCCGCCCGCAGGTCATGCGGCTGACGGACGCTGCCGCCCAGCGCATCAGCGAGCTGACCCAGCGGGCCGATTCCGAGATCGTTGGCCTGCGCGTCGGCGTCAAGAACGGCGGCTGTGCCGGACAGTCCTACACCGTCGAATACGCCCATGATGTCCGCCCGACCGACGAGGTCGTCGAGGACAAGGGCGTCAAGATCCTGGTCGATCCGAAGGCCGTGCTGTTCCTGCTCGGCACCGAGATGGACTACAAGGCCGACAAGATGCAGGCCCAGTTCGTCTTCAACAACCCCAACCAGATTTCCGCCTGCGGCTGCGGCGAGTCCGTCGAGCTGCGCCCGGCGCAGATCGACGGGTAGTCCGTTTCTCGCAAATCGCTCCGCTGTCGTCCTGGCGAAGGCCAGGATCCATACCGCGTGATCTCGCGGTGATCGTCGGTGCCAATACCGACGCTGGCACGACTGGCAGTCTTCGCTAAACTCCCTCCCGTGGAATGGGTCCTGGCTTTCGCCAGGACGACCGTGCGGAAATAGTTCAGCCATGGACCGCGAATTTCTGATCGACCTGTTCGCCGATTTCGGCCCCGTCGCCATCCGGAAAATGTTCTCCGGCTACGGCATCTCCGCCGACGGCGTCAACTTCGCGCTGGCCTTGCGCGCCGGCCTGTTCTTCCGCGCTGACGAGATGACCATCCCGGATTTTGAGGCGGAAGGCTCGAAGCCGTTCCAATACTCGACCCGCGCCAAGACCGTGGTGGTGAACTCCTATTGGGAGCTGCCGGCCCGCCTGTTCGACGATTCCGCGGAACTCGCGCAATGGGCGAGGGCCGCGCTTGCTGCTGCCCAGCGCGCCAAGGTGAAGAAGCCGCCCAAGGTGAAGAAGGCGGCGAAGAAGGTTGCGAAGAAGCCCGTTGCAACGAAGCGGCCGACCAAGAAGAAAACAGTGCGCAGGGCGGGCAAAGCGAAGCGTGCCCTCCGCTGAGGTGCTGGTGTGGGAGATGATGGGCATGGCGCTGAGCGCCTTTGCCCACCCGATGGGACTTCACTCCACGGCCTTGGTCAGACCAACCCGCATGTCCCTGGCGGTGAAGACGCAGACGCCGTCGGCCAGCACGCGACCGTCGGCAATTCCGAGCACCAGCTTGCCGCGCCGGACCATCCTCATGGAGACCTCGTAGCGCACGCGTTGCGCGTTCGGTGTGACCTCGCCCGTGCACGCGACTTCGCCGACGCCGATGGCGCGGCCCTTGCCCGGCGAGCCCGACCATCCCAGCCAGTAGCCGACCATCTGCCACATGGCATCCAAACCCAGAGACGCTGGCATCGTGGCATCGCCGTGATAGTGGCAATCGAAGAACCAATGGCCCGGCGCGATGTCGAGTTCGCCGACGATATGGCCCTTGCCGAACTCGCCGCCATCCAGGCTGATCTCCGTGATGCGATCCATCATCAGCATCGGCGGCGCTGGCAATTGCGCATTGCCCGGCCCGAAATAGCCGCCCTCGCTCGATCTCAGCAGCTCGTCCCTGGTGTAGGACGGTTGCGGTGAGTGAAAATCATGCGGATTGGGCAAGACGACAAGTCCTCCGGATCTTCGCAGTCGGACGCCTCAAGACGGCGAGGGAGATGTCGTTCGTCGGGTCAGAATGTCAAGCGCTGGCGGTGCGCGGCTTCGGCGTCACGCCACCCGGTTATGGGTCTCGACCGTGAATTCCGGATCGGCCTCGCAGATCACGCGGTTGCGGCCGTTGCGTTTGGCGGCGTAGAGGCAGGCATCCGCGCGTTCGATCAGCGCATCGGTGTCGTCACCCTGCTTGAGCATGGAGACGCCGACGGAGATGGTGACCCGGCCAAGGATTTCGCCGGTGGACTTCTTCTTTAGTTCCTTCGCCATCACCGCGCGGCGGATGTGATCGGCCACCGTGAGGGCCTGGCGCAGCGCGGTGTTGGGCAGCACGACCGCGAATTCCTCGCCGCCATAGCGGGCGGTGATGTCCTGGCCCTTGATGGTCTGCTTCAGCGACAGGCCGACCAGCCGCAGCACCTGGTCGCCGGTGAGATGGCCGTAGGAATCGTTGAACGACTTGAAATGATCGATGTCGACCAGCAGCAGCGACAGCGGCTCGCCGGAGGCGAGCGCGCCTTGCACGGCCATGTCGATCATGCGATCGAAATATTTGCGGTTGCCGAGCCCCGTCAGCGGATCGGTCAGGCTCTCGGCGCGGATCGCCTCCAGGCTCTGCTGGAGGTTGCTGATCTCGCTCCTCGAGAGCGTCAGCCGGTCTTCCAGCGCCTTGTTGGTCTCGCGCATCTCGCTGGTCGAATGCAGCAGCGTCTCGATGATCGACTTGATCTGCTCGCGGCTTTCGGCCGATGACAGCTTTTTGGTCGCGTCTGACAGGCTCGCATCGTAGGAGCCGGTCATCGCGAGCGCGTCGCCGAGAACCTTTATGACGTCGTCGATCTCGCCGATGACGCGCGCGCCGACCTTGTCGATGCGCTCGGTGGTCTTGATGTGGGAGAGGTAGGTCTCGTAGATCTGATCGAGATCGGCTTCGGTCAGCTTGCCGCTTCGCGCCAGCGTCTCGTTGATGATCTTGTTGAGCGGGGCGTTGTAGCCGGTGGCGTAGACGTACCAGATCTCGTAATTGCGGGGAATTGCCGTCTGCCGTAGCGATCGGATCTGACCGAGCGCTACCTGGGCGAACGCCATCGTGCGTTCGTGTTCGTCGAGCACCTTGACCACGGAACATACCCCACAGCGACCGGCGCGCCGACGACCGCAGCAATACTTAAATTATGTTCGTAGGCTAACGGACGATCGTGAACGCCCCGTAAATATACGTCCACGAATGCATCCGAAAAAGTGCGCGCCGGCTTGGTTTCAACCAAAGCCGGGCGCGCATCGTGCTTCAGGCGCCGGCGGGGGAGCGAACTGGACGCAGCAGAAAGGCCGGCAGATGCGAGTGGTCACCCGGCTCGCTGTCGGCTTCGCGTTGGCGGCGCGGCTCGGGACGGCCGATCGACGGCACATGCGACGGATTGGCCTGCTGGCGCGCACCGTCACGCGGCTCGGATGATGGCTTGGCTTCGCGCGGCGGCCTGGCTTCACGCGAAGGTCTGGCTTCACGCGGAGGCCTTGCCTCGCGCGCGGGCCTTGCTTCGGAAGCGGGCCTTGTCTCGGGAGCGGACCGTGCTTCGGCCGAAGGCTGTGCCTCGCCACGCGGTTCGCGCGGCTCGTGGCTGCGCTCACGATCGCGGCCGCGCTGCGGCTTGCCGCGTCCGCCGCGTGAACGTTCACGGCCGCGCTGCTCGCGCGGACGCTCGCTCGCGTCGGAAGCATCGGTGCGGACTTCGAAATCGCCCTCCGCGCGTGGAATGCTCTGGCCGATCAGCTTCTCGATCGCCACCATCGACTTCTGGTCGAGCGGCGTGACGAGCGAGATCGCCATGCCGGACCGCCCTGCGCGACCGGTGCGGCCGACGCGGTGGACATAATCGTCGGGATGGTGGGGAACGTCGAAATTGAAGACGTGGCTGACCTCGGGGATGTCGAGGCCGCGGGCGGCGACGTCGGATGCGACCAGGAGGGGCAGCTCGCCCTTGCGGAACTGCTCGAGTGCCGCCGTGCGGGCCGACTGGTCCATGTCGCCGTGCAGCGCGCCGACGCTGAAGCCGTGCTTTTGCAGCGATTTGTGAACGACGGCGACCTCGCGCTTGCGATTGCAGAAGATGATCGCGTTCTGGAGATCCTTCGCCTCGCGCAGCAATCGGCGAAGCAGCTCGCGCTTCTCGTGCGCCTCGCGCCCGGCCGGGACCTGACACTGCGTAACGGTGACAGCGGTGGTGGCGGGCTTCGATACCTCGATCTTCTGCGGATTGTGCAGGAAGGTTTCGGTGATGCGCCGGATCTCCGGCGGCATGGTCGCGGTGAAGAACAGGGTCTGCCGCGTGAACGGGACGAGCTTGCAGACGCGCTCGATGTCGGGAATGAAGCCCATGTCCAGCATGCGGTCGGCTTCGTCGATGACGAGCAGCTCGACGCCGGTGAGCAGCAGGCCGCCGCGCTCCGTGTGGTCGAGCAGGCGGCCGGGAGTGGCGATCAGCACGTCGACGCCGCGCGTTAGCTTGGCATCCTGGTCGCCGAAGGAAACGCCGCCGATCAGGAGGGCGACGTTGAGTTTCTGGCCCGCGCCGTAGCGGTCGAAGTTTTCCTTCACCTGCGCCGCGAGTTCGCGGGTTGGCTCAAGGATCAGGGTGCGCGGCATGCGCGCCCGGGCGCGGCCCTTTTCGAGAATGGTGAGCATCGGCAGCACGAAGGCCGCGGTCTTGCCGGTGCCGGTCTGGGCGATGCCGAGCACGTCCTTGCGAGCGAGGACGTGAGGGATCGCCTGTTCCTGAATGGGGGTGGGGGTGGTGTAACCGGTGGCCGCCACTGCAGCGAGGACTTTTTCGGATAGTCCGAGATGGGTAAAAGACATTGAGCCTCTGGTCGAAACCGCCGTTCGGAATCGAGGGTAATAAGGCTGTCGCGTTCCACCCCAAAACGGCGCGCTCTCAAAGAAGCTGGGGGTGCTGACTCACGCGAACAAAGCGCCAAACTCAGGAATCGCTCTTCGATCTGAGCCGCGTCGCCACGGAACATAGGGGGGAATCGGCCAAAGTCAATGGAGCGGGCGCGGGAAGGCCCTAAAAAACCTGAGGTTTTCGCCCAAATAGTGGGAGCGGCTGCGGTTTTCCGCCCAAACGTCGGCTAGCGCCCCTCCGGCCCCTGCGCGCGGAAGTCGCCGGGCGCGATCCCGTAGGCGGCGTTGAAGACCCGGTAATAGGTCGCGACGCTCTCGAAGCCGCAGGAGGTCGCGATGTCGGCAATCAACCGGTCCGGGGCTTCGCGCATCAAGCGGCGGCTCTGGTTCAGGCGTTCGTCCGTCACGGTTTGCGAAAAACTCCTTGCCGCGCTTTCGAACAGCATGTGCAGGTGACGCACGGAGACACCGAGCAGGTCGGCCACCATGGCCGGCGCCAGATTTGGGTCTTGCAGGTGCCGCGCGATCAGGCGCCGCGCCTGCGAGAGCCGGGCGGTCCGCAGCGCGGCCTGCCCGAGGCGGCTGCCGGCCCGCAGCATGCCGCGCTCGATCAGCGCCAGATGGGCTAAAGCCTCGACGAGCGAAGCGGCATCGGCGGCGCCGTCATCACCCGCGGCAACCGTACCGAGATCGGCGAAGCAGGCGTCGAGCAGGGGCTTCAAGCCGGGATCGTCGAACGTCCGGGGCGCAAGCTCGCGCATGCGCTTGTCCTGCATGGAGAGGCCGCTCACGGGAATCTTCAGGATCCGCAGGTGGAAGCCGCCCGTGCCCAGCGGCGTGGCGCGATAGGTCTGGTCGGTATGGCTGGTGGCGAAGCTGCCATTGGCGATCGTGAAGTCGCTGCCGCGCATGCCGCCGAACCACGCGCCGCTGCCGAGCTGCTGATAGACGCAGAGGCTGTCGCCCGGCGCGTGAGCGATGTCGGTCACGCTGCGCTCGACCGTGTAATGGGAGGCCTTCAGCTCGACGAGGCCGGCTCCGCCAAGCCGGCGCAGCGAGAATTCGCCGAAGAAGTTCGCGCGGCGTTCGGGCTCGAGTTCGACGGTGACGCCGAACAGGCCCTTGGCGCGCACCTCGCGCCAAAAGTCGAAGCGGTCGTGCGGCTCGACCTCGTCGGTGCACCAGCGATACACGGCGGCCCCTCGCTTCCAGCGGAATTGCCCACAAGAATTGACCGAGAAAAAGCAAATTCCGGTGGCATCTACCATAGGCTGGACAACAGACCTGAGTCCTCAGGGCGGTTGAACCAGCGATGTGGCTGGGCCGACTATCACATCAAAGGCGCGGTTCCCATGAACCGCTGTTCGAGGGAACCGGCGTGGGCCGTTCTTGAGGGATTTTCGATGACGCGTCGGCTTCTCAGAGTACTGGCAGCGCTTGGCCTTGCGGCCGGCCTCAGCGGTTTCGCGCTTCCCGCCTGTGCCGAGAAGCGCGTTGCGCTCGTCGTCGGCAACAACGACTACAGGAACGTTCCGAAGCTGCTCAAGGCGGTCAACGACGCCCGCACCATGGGCGATACGCTGAAGCAGCTCGGATTCTCCGTGATGCTCGCCGAAAACCAGAGCCGGCAGCAATTTTCGGAGACGCTGCTCGCGTTCGATCGGACGATCGAGCCCGGCGACACCGCGTTCTTCTTCTATGCCGGCCACGGCTTCGAGATCGCAGGCCAGAACTATCTGCTGCCGACGGACGTGCCCGCGGCGACGGAAGGGCAGGAAGAACTGGTGCGTGACGCCTCCATCCTGGCCGATCGCATCGTCGAGCGCCTCCAGAACAAGAAGGCGCGGACCTCGATCCTGGTGTTCGACGCCTGCCGCAACAACCCGTTCGAGCGCAAGGGTACCCGCGCCGTCTCCGGTGGCGGCGGGCTTGCCCCGATGGTGCAGCTGCCCGAAGGCGTGTTCTCGGTCTTCTCGGCGGGCCCGCGCCAGACCGCGCTCGACCGCCTCTCCAATGACGACGCCAATCCCAATTCGGTATTCACGCGCACCTTCGCCAAGGAACTGCTCCAGCCCGGCGAGAACCTGGTGCAAGTGGCGCAGCGTACGCGCCGTCTCGTGAGCGAGATGGCCGACACTGTCAAGCACAGGCAGGTGCCGGTCTATTTCGATCAGATGGTCGATGACGTCTTCCTCAGCGGCATCGCCAAGGATGCCGCCGCGCGCCCGGCCGATCCGCCGGCGCAGAAGCTCGCGGCGCTGCCACCGGTGTCGGTGCCGCGCGTGCCGAAGGAGGAGACCACCAACGCGCCGATCGCGAGCTTCTCGCGTCACAATGGCGGCTGGAGCGTGGTGTTCTCCTTTGCCGATCCGACCCTCGGCGTTTCCTGGCGCATGGCCGGCAACGGCGACTTCCGCGAAACCGGCTTCATCGATACGCTCGACCCGCGCACGCGCAAGAGGATGCCGAACCCGTCGATCGAATTGCCGCCGGACGCGCAGGCCGGCACCATCGAGGTTCGCTATGTCGACCAATCCGGTGACATGCAGGGGCCGTTCCCGATCAGGTTCGATCCCGAAGCCGCGCTGATCCGTGACCAGCGCAAGATCCTGGACATGACCGCGACGAGCTGGCTGTCATTCCGCGAGTTCAACGGGCTGCTGGTCTACTACACGCACCTAGTGTCCTACCGCTGCGCCATCCGCGAGGTGCGCATCGGCATCGATACCGCCGTTCCGAACCAGGTGTTGAAGATGCCGGGCTGCGACATGCGCGATCCCAGTGCGATCAGCGCCGGCATGCCGCTCTCCATGAAGCTCGCGCCGGCAACGCAGTTCATCTCGGTGGAGCTGACCTATCGCGACGGCAGCGTGTCGGAGATCAAGAGCTTCCGCAGCGCGAACCGCAGCAACAACTGAGGTGTCGAGCAGGCCGCTTAGCTATTCGCGGCGCTTCCGGATGAAGCGTTTGAGGGCCTCGATCAAGGACGGGGTCAGCGGGAAGAAAGCGCCCATCGCGATCGAGATGATGACTTGGCGCGGCAGGAGCTTGACCTACTCCTCGTGCGGATAACCGTTCTGTTCGATGCGCACCGGCGCAAGCGGCGGCCTGCGCGGTGCGATCATGATCAAGACGAAAAGCACGTTGATCAGGATCCAGACGCCGAGCAGTATGAGGATTGTCTGCACTGCAATTTCCCGAATGAGTCGGAATTGGAGGCAAGGCTAACGGCCATTCACAACCGCAGCAAATGAATCTTGTTTGCTGCACTGCACAGAATGCTTGGCTCGTGAAGGAGGACCCGACCGTGAAACCCGATACGTTGCAGCGTCCCCAGGGCTCCCCGCTGAAGGTGCGGTGTTGCATCGTCGGCGGCGGACCGGCGGGCATGATGCTCGGCTATCTCCTCGGGCGCGCCGGCATCGATGTCGTGGTGCTGGAGAAGCATGCGGATTTCTTCCGCGACTTCCGCGGCGACACCGTGCATCCTTCGACGCTCCAGGTGATGGACGAGCTCGGCCTGATCGACGGATTCCTGAAGCTGCCGCATCAGCGCTTGCAAAAGCTGGACGGCCTGTTCGGCAGTACCCCCGTTCGCATCGCCGATCTCAGCCGCCTCCGCACCAAGTACCCCTTCATCGCCTTCATGCCGCAATGGGATTTCCTGAATTTCCTGCGCGAGGCCGGCCAGCGCTTCGCCTCGCTGCAGGTGATGATGAACACGGAGGCCGTCGATCTGATCCGCCGCGGCGAGACCATCGCCGGCGTGCGGGCGAATACGCCTGACGGTATCGTGGACATCGAAGCTGATCTCACCATCGCATGTGACGGCCGGCATTCGACCGTGCGCCAGCATTCCGGCCTCGAGGTCGAGGAGATCGGCGCGCCAATGGACGTGCTGTGGTTCCGCGTCGGACGCAAGGCGAACGAGACCGAGAACCTGTTCGCGCGCGTCGAGCCCGGCAAGATGATGATCACCTTCGACCGCGGCGACTATTGGCAGTGCGCCTATGTCATCGCCAAGGGACAATACGACGCGGTGAAGGCGAGGGGATTGCAGGCGCTGCTCGACGACGTCGTTCGCATGGCGCCGGTCCTGAAGAGCGGCATAGCCGAGGTGAAGAACTTCGACGATGTCAAGCTGCTCACCGTCGCGATCAACCGCCTGCCGCGCTGGACGCGGCCGGGCCTGCTTCTGATCGGCGACGCCGCACATGCGATGTCGCCGGTCGGCGGTGTCGGCGTCAATCTCGCCGTCCAGGATGCGGTCGCGACCGCAAACCTGCTGGCGGACGAGCTGCAGCGCGGCTGCCCGTCGGAGGACGAACTCGATGCCGTGCGCCGTCGCCGCGAATTCCCGGTGAAGATGACGCAGCGGATGCAGATGATCGTGCAGAACAACATCATCAGCGGCGCCTTGCAGGGCGGCGACCGGCCGCTGAAAGTGCCGCTGGTCCTGCGCCTCATCACCGCGCTGCCGTGGCTCCAGGGCATTCCGGCGCGCCTGCTCGCGCTTGGCGTCCGGCCCGAGCACGTGCAGTCGAAGGCTGCGCCGGCACGGTAGCGCAAGGGCCCGGTAGGGATAACGCGGCGTTAAATCGCGCTCGACGCGTTGCCTGCGTGCAACAGCGCAAACGGATTGAAGGCGCGCTGCTTGCCAATCCGACGTCTTAACTGTCTTGATTCAAATTTGAGTAAGACCTGCGTGTGAGCGTGCACCCATCAAAGGACACGGGGTGTACCATGCGTAACAAGTTGATTGCCGCCTTCGCCTGCACGACCGCTCTGATTTCGACCGGCGCCGCTTCCGCCGCCGATCTCGGTGCTCGGCCCTACACAAAGGCGCCGGCCTATATGGAGTCGATGTTCAACTGGACCGGCTTCTATGTCGGCGGCCACATCGGCGGTGCATGGACCAACGAGCAGTTCATCAACAACGGGACCGGCGCACCGTTCGGCGATCTGACCCCGGGGCAGGGCTACCGTCAGCGCAACTCCGGCATCCTGGGCGGCGCCCAGATCGGCTACAATTGGCAGGCCAACAACTACGTGTTCGGTATGGAAGGCACGATCTCGGGCCTCGACAACAAGGGCTCGTTCTTGAACACCGCGTTCGGCGCGGGTGACGACGTGTTCTCCTGGCGCACCAATGTGCTTGCCACCGTCGTCGGTCGCGCGGGCTTCGCCGTGCAGAACAACCTGTTCTACATCAAGGGCGGCTATGCCGGCGTGAACAACCGTCTGTCGGTCACCGATACGGTCGGTCCGGCCACCGGTTCCGGCGGTCAGACCCATTGGGCCAACGGCTGGACCGTCGGTGCCGGCTGGGAATACGGCATCACCCGCAACTGGATCGTCGGCCTCGAGTACAACTACGCAGCCTTCGCCAGCCAGACCTATCAACTCGGCGGCACCTCCGGCAATTACAGCTTCGATGCCAAGCCGCGCGACCTGCAGTGGGCCGTCGTGCGCGCCAGCTACAAGTTCGACGCGCCGGTCATCGCCCGCTACTAAGTGGGTCAACGAACGACCAAGCAGCCATAAAAGACGATCACTGCCCAAATTCAAAAGCCCCGGCATTGTCCGGGGCTTCTTTTTTGTGTGCAGATTTATTGGTGCGGCCTACGCCATCACCGAGAACCCGCCATCGACGGGGATCGCGGTGCCGGTGACGAAGTTGGAGGCGGATGAGGCGAGGAACACGGTGATGCCGGCGAAGTCGTCGATGTCGCCCCACCGCCCCGCAGGCGTGCGTGCCAGCACCCGCTCGTGCAATCCCGATACCTGCTGCCGCGCACCGCGGGTCAGGTCGGTGTCGATCCAGCCCGGCAGGATGGCATTGACCTGGATGTTGTCGGGCGCCCACGCATTGGCGCAGGCGCGCGTGTACTGAACGATGCCGCCCTTGCTCGCCGCATAGGCCGTTGCGAAGCTCGCGCCGAAGATCGACATCATCGAGCCGATGTTGATCACCTTGCCGTTGCCGGACGCCTTCAGCGCCGGATAAGCCAGCTTCGAGCACAGGAAGGCGCTGGTGAGATTGGTGTTGATCACCGTGTTCCACTCGTCGAGCTCGAGCTCGTGCGGCGGCTTGCGGATGCTCATGCCGGCATTGTTGATGAGGATGTCGATGCGGCCGAAATCCCTGACGACGCGATCGATCATCGCGGCGATGGCCGCCTTGTCAGTGACGTCGGTGGCAACACTGATCGCCTTCACGCCGCGTTGGCTGAGGTCGGCGACGGCGGCGGCGGATTTGGTTTCGTTGCGTCCGACCACGGCGATGTTGGCGCCGGCATCGGCGAGGCCACGGGCCATTCCGAGCCCGATGCCGCCATTGCCTCCCGTGACGATCGCGACTTTGCCGCGGAGATCGAACCGACTGGTTGTCATGCTGCTATTCCCTGGTTCTTCTATTGGTTGCTCTGCCAGATCAGCACCAGCCCGAAGCCGGCCATGGCTGCGCCATAGCCGGCCCATTGCAGCTGGTTGACCATGAAGCTCGATCGCGGCCACGCGACGGTGCCCGTACCCTGTCCGATCCAGAGCAGCCCGACGGCAAGGGCAAACAGGCCTGCTACAAGCAGAAATCTGCGCATGCATTCCTCCCCATTAGTCCGCTTCTGTCGTGACGCGGCATGACGATAGCCGCGGCCCGAAAACTTAGCAGGAGACTAGCCGTAGCCGTGGTTCGGATACAATGGCCGCTGATGCAGGCCGCAGGGCGGATGCATGTCCATACGCAAGGTCCGCTGAAGCACCGTACAACGAAAAAGCCCCGGACGATGCCGGGGCTTTGACGTCTGAACTTGCGTTCGGATCAGTACTTCGCGACGACCGGACCGGTCCAGTTGAAGCGGTAAACCAGCGAAGTCGAGATCGTCTGGTTCCAGCTGTTGGCGCGAATGCTCTGACCGACCGGGAGGTTACCGGCATCGAACAGGATGTCCTGGGTCTTGGCATTGTAGAAGGCCGAACGGTACTCGGTCTTCATGAACCAGCCAGGCGACTGGATGCCGAAGATGTTCAGGTTGTTCTCAACGCCGCCGCCGATGAACCAGCCATTGCGGTTGTAGCCGTTGAGGTGAACGCCGGCCGGAGCGCCAGCCAAGGTCATGAAGTTGGTGCTGCCGAAGTGGGCGCCGGAGTAACCGCCGTTGACGTAGGAGAGAACGTTCGGAGCGACCAGCCAGCCGAGGCGCACACCAGCGGCCCAGGAGTCTTCCAGCTTCTGGTTGCCGGTGATGCCGAGCAGGGGATCTTGAATGGTAGCACGGATGCTGCCGAACTGACCGTCAGCGAACACGCCGGCGACCCAGGTGCCACTGAACTGCCAGTCGTAGCCGAGACCGACGGTGCCGAACCAGCCCGAGCCACCCTGGCGCTGATCGATCGTCAGGGGAACTGCGCCAACCGTGGTCTGGACGCGCTGGTCAGAGGCCGAGAGGCCGCCGCCGGCGCCGCCGAAGATGTAGAAGCCGGTCCAGTTGGCGACGGGAGCCGCCATCGGGGCCTTCGCGTAGGGACGGGCGCCAAGGTCAGCGGCCGAAGCCGAAGCGGTCATGGCAGCAACCGCGGTCAGTGCGAGCAAAATCTTCTTCATCTTAAAAATCCCCAAGCTTTGGTCTGTCTGGCAGGCGCGAGCGCACTGAAGTCCGTGTGATCTGATGTCCCGGACTATACCTGCTTCTCTCCGAAATGCTGTTGCAGAGCAGGCACAGTCGCCGGGAAACGCCGCACGGCAGGGATTCTGGGTGCCGTCGTGGAAATGTGAAATAAGTACGCATTATCAATGCAGTACGTCGAATTTTGCGATTTGCGTTTTGGTAGCTTCTCGTTAGCGAATCCGGCTTTGTGCGAAATGGAGGCAGTCCTGCATCAGTCATGGCTCGGTGAGTCGTTGGCCGAGTCGCGGCGCGATGAGGCCGGGAATCAACGAAATCGAGGCGGACGTTGGCGGGATTGGCGGGAAAGAGCGGTTGTCATCTTCCAAAAACAAAAGAGCCCCGGGCATCATGCCGGGGCTCTGGATGGATACGACCGGGCAGCGCCTGCGGATCAGACGTCCAGCAGGTCGTCGTTGGCGAATTCGGCCTTGTCCGAGATGAACGCGAAGCGCGCTTCGGCCTTGGTGCCCATCAGGCGCTCCACCGAATCCGCCGTGGTGTCGCGGTCGTCGGCGAGCAGAACCACTTTCAACATGGTCCGCTTTGCCGGATCCATGGTGGTTTCCTTGAGCTGCGCCGGCATCATTTCGCCGAGGCCTTTGAAGCGATTGACCTCGACCTTGGCGTTGGCGTTGAACTCGCTCTTGATCAGCGCTGCCTTGTGCGCGTCATCGCGGGCGTAGACCGACTTCGTGCCGTTGGTCAGCTTGTAGAGCGGCGGCACGGCGAGGAAGAGATGGCCTTCATCGATCAGCCGCGGCATCTGCCGGTAGAAGAAGGTGATCAGCAGCGACGCGATGTGGGCACCGTCGACATCGGCGTCGGTCATGATGATGATGCGCTGGTAGCGCAGATCCTCTTCGCGATACTGCGCGAGCATGCCGCAGCCGATCGCCTGCACGAGGTCGGCGAGCTGCGTGTTCGCCGTCAGCTTGTCCTTGCCGGCGGACGCGACGTTGAGGATCTTGCCGCGCAGCGGCAACACGGCCTGGGTCTTGCGGTCGCGCGCCTGCTTGGCGCTGCCGCCGGCCGAGTCACCCTCGACGATGAAGAGTTCTGAGCCTTCCAACCCTGCATCGCTGCAATCGGCGAGCTTGCCGGGGAGGCGCAGCTTCTTGCCGGCGGTCTTGCGCGCGGTCTCCTTCTCCTGGCGGCGGCGCAGCCGCTCCTCGGCGCGGTCGACCACGAAGTCGAGCAGCCTGTTGGCCTGGTTCGGATTGCCCGACAGCCAATGGTCGAACGGATCCTTCATCGCCTGTTCGACGATGCGCTGCGCTTCGGCGGTGGCGAGACGGTCCTTGGTCTGGCCCTGGAATTCAGGCTCGCGCACGAACACCGAGAGCATCACGGCTGCACCCACCATCACGTCTTCTGACGTAATGGACGACGCGCGCTTGCCCTGGCCGACGCGTTCGGCGTGGTCCTTGAGGCCGCGCAGCAGCGCGCTGCGCAGCCCGGATTCGTGCGTGCCGCCGTCGGGCGTCGGCACAGTGTTGGTGTAGGAAGACAGGAAGCCGTCGGCATCCGCGGTCCAGGCCACCGCCCATTCGCAGGCGCCATGCGCGCCGTTGCGGCCCGACTTGCCGGAGAAGATGTCGGGATGCACCAGCGTGTCGGCGTGGATCGCGGCGGCCAGATAGTCCTTGAGGCCACCGGGGAAGTGGAACGTCGCTTCCGCCGGCACGTCGTCGACGCCCTTAAGCAGTTCGGGCGCGCAATTCCAGCGGATCTCGACGCCGCCGAACAGATACGCCTTCGAACGCGTCATCTTGAACAGGCGCTGCGGCTTGAACGCTGCCTTGGCACCGAAGATGTCGGTGTCCGGCTTGAAGCGCACGCGGGTTCCGCGGCGGTTGTTGATCTTGCCGAGATCCTCGAGCTTGCCCTTTGGGTGGCCGCGCTCGAACGTCATGCGATAGAGTTTCTGGCTGCGCGCGACCTCGACCTCGAGCAGCGAGGAGAGGGCGTTCACCACGGAGATGCCGACGCCGTGCAGGCCGCCCGAGGTCTCGTAGACCTTGGAGTCGAACTTGCCGCCCGAGTGCAGCGTGCACATGATGACTTCGAGCGCCGACTTCTTCGGGAATTTTGGATGCGGATCGACCGGGATGCCGCGGCCGTTGTCCGTGACGGTCAAAAAGCCGTCCGCGCTCAATTCGACTCCGATGAAGGTCGCATGCCCCGCGAGCGCCTCGTCCATCGAGTTGTCGATGACTTCGGCGAAGAGGTGATGCAGCGCCTTCTCGTCGGTGCCGCCGATATACATGCCGGGCCGGCGGCGCACCGGTTCCAGACCTTCGAGGACCTCGATGTCGGCTGCGGTGTAGTCGGCCTCGGCACCGCCCGCGCGCGGGGCGGCCTTGGCGGCGCGGGGCTTGGGCTCATCGCCGCCGAAAAAATCGTCTTTTGCTTTGGGCTTCAACTGCTTGGACATATATCTTTATGCGTTTTGAGGGCCGCATGAGCGGCGAATCGGTTGGGCCGACTATGCCACTTCTCGCCTGGAAAGGTTATCGCGGGGCGGGCCGGGCGGTGTGGTTGGGAGCCAATCCCGGCGATTTTACGCCGCATCCCCATCAATTCCCGGCAATGTGACGGTCCGGTCCGGCTGGACCTGGCTTTGTGACTTGATGTCACACAAGTCATTGGCTTACCAGTCCTTTTCATCGAGCAGCACCTTCGGGCAGGACGGAAAGGCTATTTTTGAATGGAGCAGTTTGCGCACGGGCTCGCCGATTTCGTGCGCGCTCACCAGACGTGGGCAGCTCCCATCGTGTTCGTGCTCGCCTTCGGGGAGTCGCTGGCCTTCATCTCGCTGCTGATCCCGGCTTGGGGCGCGTTGGTCGCTATCGGCGCGCTGATCGGCGCGAGTGGCATCAGCTTCTATCCGGTCTGGATCGCCGGTGGCATCGGGGCGGCGCTGGGCGACTGGGTCTCTTACTGGTTCGGCTATCGCTACAAGGAGCAGGTCGCGCAGATGTGGCCGCTCTCGCGTTATCCGGAACTCCTGCCCAGAGGCGAGGCCTTCGTGCGCAGCTGGGGCGTGCCGAGCATCTTCATCGGCCGCTTCTTCGGCCCCTTGCGTGCCTCCGTGCCGCTTGCAGCCGGCATTTTCGAGATGCCCTATTGGAGCTTCCAGGCCGCCAATTTCGTCTCGGCACTGATCTGGTCGGCGGCGCTGCTGCTGTTCGGAGATGTGATCGCCAAGATCATGGAATGGATCTGGGGCGTGGTGTGACGTCGGAACCTTGACGGCGACCGCAACTGGCCTTATAGCACCGCGCCATGATCAACGCCGCGACCATCCTGTTCGCCCGTCGCCGCCGCCGCAGCTTTGCGGTTTGGGCGGTCGATCGCGTTTGAGATCATCGTCTTTGCCGCTGGATCCGATCCGCGGCATTCTCTCTCCTGTCAGTGCGATCTGATCCGGCGGCCACCAAGGAGGCCAGCAGGAGACTACGATGTACACGCCACCCTTTTTCAAGCAGGACCGCGCCGCGAGCCTGAAATTCGCCGACACGCGCGGCTTCGGCACCATGTGCGCCTTCGACGGCCACAAGCCGATCGCCTCGCCGCTGCCGTTCTATTTGACCTATGCCGCGGACGGCACGCCGCAGGCCGCGTTTCATGTCGCCCGTCACAATCCGCTGCTAAAGCTTGCGGACGGGACGACCTCCTGGCTCCTCGCGGTCAACGGCCCCGATGCCTACGTGTCGCCGGACTGGTACGTCTCGCCGGATCAGGTGCCGACCTGGCTGTACCAGTCGGTCCATCTGACCGGGCCGGTGCGGTTGTTGTCGGATGGTGAACTGGCCGTGCAAATCGATACGCTCAGCAACAAGTTCGAGAACTGGCTGTTGCCGAAGAAGCCGTGGACGTCGGGCAAGATGACGGCCGGGCGGCTCGAGGCGATGAAGAAGGCGATCGTGGGTCTGGTCATGACGGTTGAGGAGGTCGAAGCCAGCTTCAAGCTCAACCAGCACAAGTCCGACGCCGATTATGCGGCGATCGCCAATGCGCTTGGCGCGCAAGCCCATGCCGACGCCAGGGAGATCGCGCAACTGATGCAGGACGTAAGGCCGGATGCCTTCGCATCCGAAACCAACATGCTCGAAAGGAGCGCGCCATGAGCCTCACTGAAACGACGAAAGCACCGACCACTGGCGCTGCGACAAAGCCGGCCACCGTCTTCGTCGACGGCGGCTCCGGCACCACCGGGCTTGGCATCAACGAGCGGCTGAAGCTGCAGAGCGACGTGGTCGTGAAGACGATTGCCGACGACAAGCGCAAGGATCCCGCGGCCAAGAAGGCGCTGATGGAGAAGGTTGATCTGGTCATCCTCTGTCTGCCCGACGATGCTGCCAGGGAAACGGTTGCGCTCATCGACAGCATGGGGCCGTCGGGCCCGAAGGTGCTGGATGCCTCGACCGCGTACCGGGTCGCGCCCGACTGGGCCTATGGCTTTCCGGAACTGACGCCGGATCAGGCTGGCAAGATCAAGGCTGCGAAGAAGGTGTCCAATCCCGGCTGCTATCCGACCGGCGCGATCGCGCTGCTGCGACCGATCGTCGATGCCGGCCTGCTGCCGCGCGACTATCCCGTCACCATCAATGCGGTGAGCGGCTATTCCGGCGGCGGCAAGTCGATGATCGCGAGTTTCGAGGACGGCAGCGCGCCGTCCTTCGAACTCTACGGCCTCGGCTTCGAGCACAAGCATCTGCCGGAGATGCAGCTCTATTCGAACCTGACGCGGCGGCCGATCTTCATCCCGTCGGTCGGCAACTACCGGCAGGGCATGCTGGTGTCGGTGCCGCTCCAGCTCGACACGCTGCCCGGCAAGCCCAGCGGCGCCGATCTCCAGGCCGCGCTGGCAAAGCGTTACGCCGGCTCGAAATACGTCTCGGTGATGCCGCTGCAGAACGAGACGACCAAGGGTGGCAAGCTCGAGCCGGAAGGGCTCAACGAGACCAACACGCTCGAACTCTACGTCTTCGCCAGCGACAAGTACCATCAGGCGGTGCTGGTCGCGCGGCTCGACAATCTCGGCAAGGGCGCGTCCGGCGCGGCCGTGCAGAACATGCGACTAATGCTGGGATTGCCGGAGGCGTAGGAGCAACATTCGCTGCTCGTCATGACCGGGCTTGTCCCGGGCATGACGGCCGCGAGGGGCGCTTCTCAGTACTTCGCGATGATCGGGCCGCCGAACCTGTAGTTGATGCGGGCCGTGATCAAGTCGACGTCCTGGCCAATGCGGTCGGTACGTGAGAACGTGCCGACGGGTGCCAGCACGCCGTTTGCCGTGAGGGTAACGTCGCGCCGGCCCATGAACAGATGGTCGTATTCGAGGCCGACCGACCAGTTCGGCGCAAAGCCGTATTCGATGCCGACGCCGACCGTGCCGCCCCAGCGGGTGTCGTCGGCACCGTCGAACTCGGCTCCGGCCAGACCGCCGGTTCCGATGCCGCGGTAGCGATTGCGGGTGACGGCGGCGCCGCCCTTTGCGTAAAGCAGTGCGCTGTTCCAGGCGTAGCCGATCTGGCCGGTGAACAGGCCGAAAGCATCGACACGGGTGCGGTTCGCGACGCCGAGCACGGTGCTGGCGTTCCGGCCGGAGAGGTCCGCCCAGTCGCCCTGCGCTTCGAGGCCGAATACGAAGGCGCTGCTCTGCCAGCGATAACCGATCTGGCCGCCGGCGACGCCGCCCGTCGCGTCATGGCAGCCTTCCGCAACGCCGGCCGCGAAACCAACCGTCTGGTCCCAGCAATTGCGTGACGAGCCATAGCCGCCGTTGGCGCCGATGTAGAAGCCGCTCCAATCATAGATCGCGGCGATCATCGGCGGCGCCTTGGTGTAAGGACGGGCGGCGAGATCTGCGGCGTTAGCCTGGGTCGCGACGGCGGCGAGCGAGAGGCCGGCGAGCGCGGATGCAATCTTCCAATTCATGTCTGCCCCGAATCAATCAATTGCGATGGGCGAATATACCTCTGGATGTGCGATCCATCGCGTCAGCCCAAGAGGGCATTGCTGCTTTTTTACGCACTGTCGTCATTCGGCAACACCGGCAGCCGCGATAGGCCTTTGAGATTTCACCCGTTCGTTGCGGGCGCCAACCCATCCGGGGCCGATCAGAGTACCTTGAAGATCGCTAGCGCCAGCACGGCTTGGGCGAGAAAGCCGACGGTGAAGGCGAGGGTGCGGAAGACGGGAATACCCATCGCATAGACGATCAGATGCGCAACGCGCGACCAGAAATAGACGGCGCAGGCAAGCACCGTCCACTTCGAGGAGTAGTCGATCGCGTTCAGGATCAGCACCAGCGGCGCGAACAGCACGAGGTTCTCGACGGCGTTGTCATGCGCGAACATCAGGCGGTTCGCCCATTCCGACTGCGGCTTGTCGGTGCGCGAGGGATTGGCCATCGCGCCACCAAGACCGCGAATCTGGCAGCGGTTGATGGTGTAGGGAATCCAGAGGATTCCGGTCAGGACCACCGTCAGTGTCAGCCAGAACAATTCACGCGTCATAACCCGGTCCCCTCATCAATTTCTGCTGCAGGCATGGAGCTTATACGAAAGCGCGGAAGATTCTGCTATGCGCGAACCCTGACATAGCTGCCGGGCGCGTCCTCGATCGGGGGAAACGCCTCGCTGCCGACCGTGCGGGCCCGGACTTCCTCGGGATCGAGTGCGCCCAGCCATTGCCGCCAGTCCGGCCACCACGAGCCCTTGTGCTCGACCGCGCCCTTCATCCACTCGGCGACGTTGGCGGACTTCACGTTGTCGTTGGTCCAGTACTGGTATTTGTTCGAGGCGGGCGGATTGACCACGCCGGCGATGTGGCCCGAGCCGGACAGCACGTATTTCACCGGGCCGCCGAAGAACTGGGAGCCGTACAGCACCGATTCAGCCGGCGCGATATGGTCCTCGCGGGTTGCGAGATTGTAGATCGGCACCATGACCTTGGAGAGATCGAGCAAGGTGTTGTCCAGCACCAACGTGCCGGTCGAGAGCCGGTTCTCAAGGTAGCAATTGCGCAGGTAGTACGAATGGTTCGACGCGGTCATGCGGGTCGCGTCCGAATTCCAGTGCAGCAGGTCGAACGCGCTCGGCTGCTGGCCTTTGAGGTAATTGCTGACGACATAGGACCAGATCAAATCGTTGGAGCGCAGCATGTTGAAGGCCATCGCCATCTTCGAGCCTTCGAGCACGCCCGCCGCCTTCATGTCCTGCTCGAGGGATGCGATCTGCTCCTCGTCGACGAACACGAGCAAATCACCGGCATGGGTGAAGTCGACCTGTGCCGCGAAGAACGTCGCGGACGCCACGCGCTGGCGGCGCTTCTCGGCGAGCCAGGCCAGCGTGGTCGCGAGCATGGTGCCGCCGACGCAATAGCCCGCGGTGTGCACCTTCATCTCGCCGGTGACCTTCTCGATCACGTCCATCGCCGTGAGCGGGCCTTCCTTCATATAGTCTTCCCAGCTCTTGGCTCCGAGGCGTTTGTCGGGATTGACCCATGAGATCACGAACACGGTGATGCCCTGATCGACGCACCATTTGATGTAGGATTTCTCCGGCTTGAGATCGAGGATGTAGAATTTGTTGATCCAGGGCGGGATGATCAGGAGCGGCGTGCGCAGCACCTTCTCCGTCGCCGGCGCATACTGGATCAGCTGCATCATCTCGTTCTGGTAGATCACCTTGCCCGGCGTCGTCGCCATGTTCACGCCGACGACGAGATTGTCCGGATCGGACTGACGGATCTTCAGCGTGCCCTTGCCGGCGGCGATGTCCTCGGCCAGCATCTTCAGGCCGCGCGCGAGATTTTCGCCGCTGCTGGCCACCGTCGCGCGCAGCACTTCCGGATTGGTCAGCACGAAGTTGGAGGGCGATATCGCGTTGGTGACCTGCTGGACGTAGAACTCGGCCTTGCGGCGGGTCTGCGGATCGAGGCCCTCGGCTTCGCGCACAAGCTCCTGCGCAAATTTGGTCGTGAGCAGATAGAGCTGCATCATGAAATCGAAGAACTGGTTCGACTTCCATTCCGGATCGGCAAAGCGCTTGTCGCGCGGCGAGGGTGCGATCGCGGGCGGTGCGTCCTGACCGGCCATGCGGCGCGCCGCCGAGCCCCAGAGGTCAAGATAGTCCTTGGCGAGCTTGGTCTGGAGTGCGGAGGCCCGCGACGTATCCGACAGCCAGTATTCGGCGACGGCGGTGAAGGTCTTGATGACCTCGGTAAGCTCCGCCGGCGGACGATCCTGCACCTCGCCGCTCTCGCGCGGCTTCAGGTACGCGGCAAGCGCCTTGCCGCCGCTTTCCATCGCCCGCGCGACATTCATCGCGAAGGCTTCCGCATCGAACTTCGTCTCGGGGTTGGGCGTATCGGTGGTGGCCATACTCATGAGGAGAACAGTAACGATTCATTCCGTATTCGTCACCGCGAAGCTCGCATGTTTGGCGTTAAACACTCTCGAAGATGTGTTGCAGTGCGACAAATTTTCTTGGTTCCGTCACAATCGAGCCGCACCGCTCGGCTTGATGGACTGGGGCTATTTTCTCGCTCGCACCATTTGGGCAGCAATGGTTTGAGCTTGGGCGCGGACTTGGGTAAGGTTGCCCGGGGCCGTGCTTTGGGACGAAGTGGGGATTTCCCTAGTGTTGGCGTTGAGGGACCTGCAAAAGTCGCGGCGGATCTGTGGCGCGCTGCTGATGGCGACGCTCGCCCTGGGCGGCTGCTCGAGCCAGCTCGCGGATATGACGCCTTCCGATGCTCAAGCGCATCCCAGAGAGGCCGGTAGCTATCTGCCGGTGCACGATCTGCCGCCGGATCGCGATCAGGCCGTCATGCCGCCGGACCAACGCGCCAAGATCGAGGCCGAGCTTGCTGCCGCCCGCGACCGTCAGGCGGTTGCCACCAAGGACGCGAAATAGGGCGCCGCAAGGTAATCGCTGGCGCCTCCGCCTCGCCGTGCTAAAAGACCTTAGTTCAGCCGAGAGTCAGGGCGAACGACTTCAGTCAATATCGTCGATGATTGCTCTAAGTATTTGATCTTGAGTAATTTTCGCGAGAGATGCGGGCGCCTTCCGCCTGGTCTTTATGGCCTGTCGATTCTGTCCTGACCGGTTGCCCGGAGCCGAGAGAGCCATGGAAGAATTTTACCGCATCCGCCGCCTTCCGCCCTACGTGTTCGAACAGGTCAACCGGGCCAAGGCAGCTGCGCGGAACGCCGGCGCCGACATCATCGACCTCGGCATGGGCAATCCGGACCTGCCGGCGCCAGCGCACGTGCTGGAGAAGCTGAAGGAGACGCTGGGCAAGCCGCGCACCGACCGCTACTCGGCCTCCCGCGGCATCCCCGGGCTGCGCCGGGCCCAGGCCGGCTACTACGCCCGCCGCTTCGGCGTGAAGCTCAACCCCGACACCCAGGTGGTGGCGACGCTCGGCTCCAAGGAGGGCTTTGCCAACGTAGCGCAGGCGATCACCGCGCCCGGCGACGTCATCCTTTGTCCCAATCCGAGCTACCCGATTCACGCCTTCGGCTTCTTGATGGCGGGCGGCGTGATCCGTTCGGTGCCCTCGGAGCCGACGCCGCAATTCTTCGAGGCTGTCGAGCGGGCGATCGTGCATTCGATCCCGAAGCCGCTGGCGCTCGTGGTCTGCTATCCTTCGAACCCGACCGCCTATGTCGCGAGCCTCGACTTCTACAAGGACCTGGTCGCGTTCGCGAAGAAGCACGAGATCCTGATCCTGTCGGATCTCGCTTATGCCGAGGTTTATTTCGACGAAAGCAACCCGCCGCCCTCGGTGCTCCAGGTGCCGGGCGCGATGGACGTTGCCGTCGAGTTCACCTCGATGTCGAAGACCTATTCGATGGCTGGCTGGCGCATGGGCTTCGCGGTCGGCAACGAGCGCGTGATTGCGGCACTCGGCCGCGTCAAATCCTATCTCGACTACGGTGCGTTCACGCCGATCCAGGTCGCAGCGACCGCCGCGCTGAACGGACCGGACGATTGCATCAAGGAGATGCGCGACACCTACCGCAAGCGGCGCGACGCGCTGGTGGAATCGTTCGGCCGTGCCGGCTGGGAGATCCCGCCGCCGGAAGCATCGATGTTCGCCTGGGTGCCGCTGCCGGAAGCCTTCCGCAGCGTCGGCAGCATGCAGTTCGCGACCCTGATGGTGGAGAAATCCGGTGTCGCGGTCTCGCCCGGCGTCGGCTTCGGCGAGCATGGCGAAGGATATGTCCGCATCGCCATGGTGGAAAACGAGCAACGGATCAGGCAGGCCGCGCGTGGCGTGCGCCGCTTCCTTGAAAGCGGCATCGAAACGTTGCACAACGTCGTTCCGCTCGCCACTCGGCGTTAAGTTCTCTTCCGCAGGTTTTCCAAGGCATCATGGTTGCACCCCTGAAAGTGGGCATAGCGGGGCTCGGCACCGTGGGCGCCGAAGTTGTCCGTCTGATCGAAACGCAGGCGCGGGTGCTTGCCGGCCGCAGCGGCCGTGGCATCCGTGTCGTCGCCGTCACCGCACGCTCGAAGGCGAAGAAGCGCGGCGTCGATCTGCGCGGCATCGAATGGGTCAAGGATCCGCTTGCCCTCGCCACGCATCCGGGCATCGACTGCTTCGTCGAGCTGATGGGCGGCGCGGGCGATCCCGCGCTGGCGGCGGTCGAGGCCGCGCTCGCCGCCGGCAAGTCCGTCGTTACCGCCAACAAGGCGTTGCTGGCAAAGCACGGCCTCAAGCTGGCAAAGGCCGCCGAAAAGCACGGCGGCGCGCTGAATTTCGAAGCAGCCGTCGGCGCTGCGATCCCTGTCATCAAGACGTTACGCGAAGGTCTTGCCGGAACCGGCATCAACCGGGTCTACGGCATCCTCAACGGCACCTGCAATTACATCCTGACCCGGATGGAGCAGGAGGGCCTGTCCTTCGCCGAATGCCTGAAGGACGCGCAACGGCTCGGCTATGCCGAGGCCGATCCGTCATTCGACGTCGACGGCCACGATACCGCGCAAAAGCTCGCCATTCTCGCCAGCCTCGCTTTCGGCACGAAAGTTGCTCAAAGCGCGGTGTATGTCGAAGGTATCTCCTCCATCGCGCCGGAAGATCTCCGTGCCGCTGACGATCTCGGTTACCGGCTCAAGCTGCTCGGCGTCGCGGTTCGCACCGCCACGGGCATCGAGCAGCGCGTGCATCCGACCATGGTTCCGAAATCCTCCTCGATAGCGCAGGTGATGGGTGTCACCAACGCGGTCACGATCGATGGCGAGGGCATCCCGCCGATCACGCTGGTCGGCCCCGGTGCCGGTGGCGCCGCGACCGCATCCGCCGTCGTCGCCGACATCGCCGACGTTGCGCGCGGCATTCGCGCCAATCCGTTCGGCCGGCCGATTTCGCAGCTGCGCGACACCAAGAAGGCGCCGATGGAGCGCCACGAGGGCGGCTACTACATCCGCCTTCTGGCACGCGATTTCCCGGGCACCGCGGCTGCGATCGCGACCCGGCTCGCCGAGCAGAAGATTTCAATCGAGTCGATCGTGCAGCGCCATCCCAATGGCGGCGCTGCGCCGGCAGACGGCAAGGCGGTCCCGGTGCCTGTCATTCTCATCACCTATGCCACGCATGAGGACGCCGTGCGCCGTGCGCTCGCGGCCGTGCAGAAGGACAAGGTGATCAGCGGACGGCCGCAGGTTATCAGGATCGAGAAGAACTGACACGGTTCGAACGAACTGTGGGTGTTACGAGTTGATGCGGCGGAGATGTCCGTCCAAAACTGTTTCGAAGGAGTGAGCCGATGTCGACCCATATTTCAGTCCCGCCGCAAGCATTGCTCGAGCGCATTCTCACGCTGGAGATCGTGCGTGTGACGGAGCGGGCGGCGGTGTCTTCGGCGCGTCTGCGCGGGCACGGCAACGAGAAGGCGGCCGACCAGGCCGCGGTGGACGCGATGCGGCGCGAGCTCAACAAGCTCCCGATCGAGGGCACCATCGTCATCGGCGAGGGCGAACGCGACGAGGCGCCGATGCTCTTCATCGGCGAGAAGGTCGGCATGAACGCCGGCCCGCAGGTCGACATCGCGGTCGACCCGCTCGAAGGCACCACGCTGTGCGCCAAGAACATGCCGGGCTCGATCGCCACCATGGCGATGGCCGACGGCGGTACTCTGCTGCACGCCCCCGACGTCTACATGCAGAAGCTCGCGATCGGTCCCGGTTACGACAAGGGCGTCGTCGAGCTCGATGCGACACCGGCCGAAAACGTCCGCCGGCTCGCCAAGGCCAAGGGCGTCAAGCCCGACGGCATCACCGTTCTCGTGCTCGACCGGCCACGCCATGCCAGCATCATCGAGAGCGTGCGATCGACTGGCGCCGCCGTGCGCCTGATCACCGACGGCGACGTCGCCGGCGTGATCCACTGCGCCGACCCCGACAATACCGGCGTCGACATGTATCTCGGCACCGGCGGCGCGCCGGAAGGCGTGCTCGCGGCCGTGGCGCTGCGCTGCATCGGCGGCCAGATGCAGTGCCGTCTCATCCTCGACTCCGACGAGAAGCGCGAGCGCGCCGCCAAGATGGGCGTCAGCGATCCCAAGATGATCTATGGCATCGAGGACATGGCGCGCGGCGACTGCCTGTTCGCCGCCACCGGCGTCACCACGGGCTCGCTGCTGTCAGGCGTCAAATTCCGCAAGGACGGCGTGATCGAGACCGAGACGGTGGTGATGCGCTCCGTCACCGGCACCGTGCGCTACATCAAGGCCGAGCACCGCGAGCTGGCGAAATTCCACCTGGACTAGGTCACGACACGCTGCCGTCATTCCGGGCCAGCGCCTCGCGGTGCATCCCGGAATGACCAAGAATAAGTAACATACGGGAAAGCGCCCATGTCCGATCTGTCCGCCGTCAAAGCCCTGGTCTTCGACGTGTTCGGCACCGTCGTCGACTGGCGCACCAGCCTGATCACCGACTTCATGTGGTGGACGAACGGCCGCGGCATCAGCGCCGACTGGACCGCCTTGGTCGACGGCTGGCGCGGCATGTACATGGCTTCGATGGATGACGTGCGCAAACATCCCGAGCGCGGCTACGTCATGCTCGATGATCTGCATCGCCGCTCGCTCGAAAAACTGGTCGCGCAATTTTCGATTCCAGGCCTGACCGAGGCCGATCTCGATCACCTCACCAAGGGGTGGCACCGCTTGCACCCGTGGCCCGACAGCGTCGCCGGCCTGACCCGACTGAAGACGAAATTCGTGATCTCGCCGCTGTCGAACGGCAATGTCGCGCTGCTCACCAACATGGCGAAGTTCGCAGGGCTTCCCTGGGACCTCATCATGTCGGCCGAGCTGTTCGAGCACTACAAGCCCGATCCCGAAACCTATCTCGGCGCCGCGCGCCTGCTCGGCCTCAAGCCGGAGCAGGTGATGATGGTCGCGGCCCACAACGGCGATCTCGCCGCCGCGCAGAAGAACGGGCTGAAGACGGCCTTCGTGGCGCGGCCGACCGAATACGGTCCGCTTCAGAAGGTCGATTTCGAGGCCAACGGCAATTGGGACATCGTCGCCAAGGATTTTGGTGGGATCGCCGACAAGCTCGGGTGCTAGGGCGGCTGACGCTCATCCGAGGCGGACGAGGCCCGGAATGCTGAACATATGGGCCAAGGCTCAGCCTCGCAGGACGTTCCACGGGGCGAAGGCATTGTTGACGCCCTCGAGCGCCGGTCCGAGTTGCGGCATATGCCGCAGCAGCACCGATTTCATTCCGTTGTTGTGGATCCAGTCCAGACCGAAGTTGGTGTAGACTTCCGCGCGGTAGTCATCGGTGAAGAACCGGTCGCTCTTCAGACGCCGCGATGCCATCAGGATGAAAATGCGGAAGGCGGTATCGCTGAAGCCGAAACCCTCCGGCAGGTCCTCGGCCAATAATCCGACCATCAGATCAACGCGATCGACGTTGCCCTTGTAGATCGCGCGCATCTTCCTGGCGGCACCGGGGATGCTGGTGATTTCTTCGAATGTGTTGACCCGCTTCTTGCCGACCAGCTCGCGAAACCGGTTGTAGCGCGGCACGCCGCGCTCGCGATCACGCATGATGTCGATCGCGGCCACGTCGAGCAGCGGCTGGCCGTCTTTCGTGAACCGGCGCAGGAAGTTGGGAAAATTGTGGAGGCGAATGGCGCCGGGATGAGCGGTGCCGAACGAGTACAGCAGGTTGGCGAAGCCGTGAGTCTGCATGAACTTGCGGGAGGCGGGGCCCTGCATTTTGACCAAGTCGCTAGCGGTAATCTCTGTGCTATCGAGCCGCCGTACATCAAGGTTTTCCGGGATCAACGGGTGCAGGCGGTACACGGCGGTGAATTCCTCGGTCATCGCGTAGGGCGCGCTGTGCTGATCCGTCGGAGAGCCGATGATGCCAAAGGCGGCTTCGCTGTTCTTGCCGAGCACGGCGCGCAGCACCCGGCACGGGATCCCCGACCAGTTGGCGTGCATGCTGAAGTCCAGTGCGGGATGGCCGAGGATGCCTGGCGTCCATTCGACGGTGTGGATCTTGGCGATCAGGGCCGCGTTGATCAGGCGCGCATGCTGGAATAGCTCCTCGTCCTTCCAGGTCGGATACCGCGCCTTCAAGCCGTCGCAGATGACATTGTGCTCGCGTGCAAAGAGATTGTGCAGCAGGCTGAGCCCCACCCACCAATTGTCGTTGAAGCCGGTGAGATCGGCGCCGGGATGCACCGGATCGGCTGGAAGCATCCCATCATCGCCGACCGCGATCTTCCCATCTGCCCCGGAACGGATCTGCATCTGCCTTGCGCGGTCGCTGCCGTAGATTTGTCCGGCGTCCCACCAGTGCGAGTTGAGGTTGCGGAACGTGGGGGTCGCGCCGAGCCATGGTTCACGTGGCGTCTCGTCGCAAACGGTCCGACGGATCTTCATGCAGTCGTCGATCCGCTCATCCGCAGGCCATTCGTCGTTTGGCGTCAGCGGAATTTTGAACTCGTTTCCCGACTTAGGGGCCCCATGGCTGAACCAATTATGCGTTTCGAACTGGATCCAGGCGGCGGCCAGCAGATTGAGGCTGGTCGCCGGAATAAATTCGTGGCGCGCCAGCAATTCCTCCGAGATCACGCGCGGACTGGGTTCGAGCAGGTCGTCCAGGCTGTCCGGTACGCATTCTGACAGCGCGAAATTGCGTCCGAACCGGGCGCCAGCCATGCCCATGCGCGGATGGTCGAGGCTGTTGAACGAGCCGTCGGCGGAACGCCACCGGTCATTGCCCGTGTTCCAGCGAGGCGATGTCGTGCCGTAGCCGGTATGGTGCAGATTGCGCTCCCGCAGACGGTCGCGGAACGCCGAGAGATTGGCGGCTCCGAGCAGGGTCGGCAGTTTGTCCCATGTGACAAAGAAGTTGACGGCCCGATAGATAACATCCGGGACCCATTGGAGAAGGTCGCGATGGAAGACAAAACCATCGTTCTCGCGGGACATTGACGCTCCCAAACGCAATTGAGCGAAATGAACTTAACTTGCAACAGGAAGTAATGTTTGCCAACGCCGCCGGAGGCATCACGAATTTGAAGTTCTTTACCGGCCAGTCGGACGGCGGTGATCGTTCGGATGGTCCGGGCGGCGCGTGCGTCGCCCGGACCAGATCCGGCGATTACAAAGTCATCTGCATCGGTTCGGGATAATAGTGGAATCCTTCACCCGCCTTGGCGACATGGCCATAGCCCGGCCAGGCGAAGTGATAGGACATCACGGGCGTCTTGTTCGCAGCAAGCATGGTCAGCAGTTTTACGCGTGACTCGGCCGCCTGCTTCGGGTCGGTGTCGTAGGAGAATTCCATCCGCGGCCGCTCGAGCAGCAGGACGGGATGATGCGACAGGTCACCAAGGAAGGCGAAGGACTTGCCGGCCGACGAGACCATGAAGATGGTGTGGCCGACGGTATGACCGGGCGCTGCGATTGCCTGCACGCCAGGCAGAAATTCCTGGCCGTCCTTGAAGAACACGATGCGGTCGCGGACCGGCAGCAGGTTCTTGCGGGCGTGAACGACGAAATCCTTGGCCGCGCTACCGAGCTTGCCTTCGTCGGTCCAGAAGTCGAAATCGGTCTGCGAGATGTAGATCTGCGCGTTGGGAAACAGCGGCTTGCCGCTGTCGTCCACGATGCCGCCGATGTGGTCGATATGGGCATGCGAGCAAACCACGGCGTCGATGTCGCCGGGCTTGATGCCGGCCTCGGTCATGCTCTTCTGCTGCCGACCGGTGGTGGCGCCGAACATCTTGGATGAGCCCATGCCGGTATCGAACAGGATGAGCTTGTCGCCGGTGTTGACGATCGGCGAGTTCTGCTCGAGCACGACATTGTCCGGCGACAGGAAATTCTCGACGAGCATCTTCTTCACCTCTTCCTTGGAAACACCGGTGAAGGTGCCCGAGGGATCGCCCAGGGGAAGCGGTCCGTCGGACACGACGGTGACTTCGGCGTCGCCGAGAACGAAGCGGTGCCAGTAGGGCGTCTGGGTGCCGAGCTTGGGAGCGCGCGCCAAGGCGCTGCCGCCGAGCATTGCGCTGGCACCAAGGCCAGCCCCGAGGGTCAACAAGGACCGACGTGAGACATCGATTGTCATGCGTTTCCTCCGCTTTTGTCTTTTGTTTTGCGCAATTGCTTGCGCGTTACATTCGGCCCGCGCCGATGGTCGAATGCTGCGCCGGTTCAGGCAGGCGAGCAAGTGGAATTGATTTGGCGATGATCTCGGTTTGTCGAAGTTGGATGCGCAATTCCGGCGCGCGACAAAAGACGTCCGTTGCCGACGAGCCTCGTCAGCACGATCCGTGCCAGTACGGCCAAAAGCAATCAATGATTGTGTCGTGATTGTGTCTGCTGGCCGCCCGATCTGGCGTGACCGCAAGATTCTTTGTACGTCGCGAACCTATGGCTCACGCAATTCTCGGCGTGGGCTCGCTCCCTTCCGTTTCGGCAAAGCCCGCCTGCAAAACCTCTTCGCGCTTGTGGCGCAGATGCGCGCGCAGGATATGGGCGAGGCCGACGCCGTCGCGCCTCTGCAGGGCATTCAGGATGGCGTCATGCTCCTGCAAGGCGACCGCCCAGCGCTCGGCCGTCATCGGCGTGACATAACGCGCGCGCCGGATGCGCGCGGTCACGGACGCATACAACCCCGCGAGCACCGGGTTTCCGGCCGCAGCGACGATGCCTTCGTGAATGGCGCGGTTGCCGCGATAGTACTGGATCAGATCGCGTTCGCGATAATGTCGCACCATGTCAGCGTGCGCGGCGGCGATCGCGGCGATCTCGGCATCGGTGATGCGTTCGCAGGCGAGTTCGCCGGCGAGCGCTTCGAGGCCTTGGCAAACCTCGAACAGGTCGCGCATGTCCTTGTCGGTCAGTTTTGCCGCACGCGAGCCGCGGTGGGGCAGGAGCTGCACGAGACCTTCGGCGGCGAGCACCTTGAGCGCCTCGCGTAGCGGGGTGCGCGATATCTGGAGCCGCTCGCACAGCTCACGCTCGCGAATCCGCGCGCCCGGCGGGATTTCGCCGTCGAGCAGGATGGCCCGGATGCGGCCGACGACTTCCTCATGAAGCATGGGTCTGAAGTCCATTTGAATGCAAAAATGAAGCTACATTCCGATTGAGGCAAGTTCCAGCTTGTAAATCGACAATTTTGCATTCACAAATGGAGAAAAGTAGAAGGACAATGAGGAAATGGACCAGCAGGTGAAGGCGGAAGACCTCGTTTTCGAGCGCCAGGACGGGATCGGGCGGATCACCTTCAACCGCCCGCAGGCGCGCAACGCCTTCACTTTCGCGATGTATGAGCGGCTCGCCGCGATCTGCGAGGAGATCAACGACGATCACGCGATCAAGGTACTGGTGCTGCGCGGGGCCGGCGACAAGGCGTTTGCCGCGGGCACCGACATCAATCAGTTCCGCGATTTCAAGTCGCCGCAGGACGCGATCGACTATGAGAACCGCATCGATCGGGTGCTGACCACGCTCGAGCAGTGCCGCGTGCCGACCATCGCAGCGATCAACGGGTTCTGCACCGGCGGCGGCGCGGGCATTGCCGCGGCATGTGACCTCCGCATCGGCACCCAAAGCGCGAAAATCGGCTTTCCCATTGCCCGCACGCTCGGCAACTGCCTGTCGATGTCCAATGTCAGTCGTCTCACCGCGCTGATCGGCGCCGCCCGCGTCAAGGATCTGATCTTCACGGCGCGGCTCGTCGACGCGACCGAGGCTGCCAGTGTCGGGCTGCTCGGCGAGGTCGTCGAGGATATCGCCGCGCTCGAAAGGCGCGCGGACGAGGTTGCCAAATTGCTCGCCAGCCACGCGCCGCTGACGCTGAATGCGACCAAGCAGGCCGTGGCGCGCCTGCAAAGGCGCCTGACGCCCGACGAGGGCGAAGACCTCATCCTGATGTGCTACACGAGCCAGGATTTTCGCGAAGGGCTCGATGCTTTCCTCACCAAGCGCGCGCCGCAATGGCGCGGCCAATAGGACGCCCCGATGCAAAGCGATCGCTCGCAATCAACCTCCGGCCGTTCGGGGCCGCTTGCCGGCCTCAAGGTCATCGATCTCACCCATGTCATGGCAGGGCCGACCTGCACCTTGATGCTGGCCGATATGGGCGCCGACGTCATCAAGATCGAGAAATCGCCGAACGGTGACGACACCCGCCATTCGGTGCCGCCGAAGATCGGCGACGAGGCGGCCTCCTTCCTGATGATGAACCGCAACAAGCGCGGCATCGTGCTGGATCTGAAGACCGATGGCGGCAAGCAGGTGTTGCGGCGGCTGATCGCGGGCGCCGACGTGCTGGTCGAGAATTTTGCGCCGGGCGCCATGGAGCGCCTCGGCTTCGGCTATGACGACCTGCACAAGCAGCATCCAACGCTGATCTATTGCTCGCTGTCTGGCTTCGGCCGCACCGGACCCTACAAGCATCGCCGCGGCTTCGATCTGGTCGCCCAGGCCATGAGCGGAATCATGAGCTTTACCGGCGAACGTCCCGATGGTCCGCCCGTGAAATGCGGCCCGCCGCTGTCCGACATCACCGCCGGCCTGCTGGCGAGCATGGGCATCCTCGCGGCCTACACGCACCGTCTCAAGACCGGCGAAGGGCAGTGGGTCGAGACCTCGCTCTATGAGGCCGCGCTGGTGCAGACCTACTGGCAGTCGACCATCGCGCTGGCCGCGGGCACCGCGCCGCGGGCCATGGGTTCGGCGCATCCGCTCAACGCGCCATATCAGGCGTTCGAGGCCTCGGACGGCTGGTTGGTGGTCGGCGGCGCCAACAAGAAGCATTGGCTGTTGATGCTGGAGGCGCTCGGCGCAAGCGAGCTCGCAGCCGATCCACGCTTCGTCACCGGCGCCGACCGCATGGCCAATTTGAAGGAACTCGAAGCTGTTCTGAGCGAGCGCTTCCGCACCCGCACGCGCGCGCACTGGCTGGCGGCACTGGACGAGAAGGGCGTGCCGTGCGGCCCCGTGCACGACATGCTGGAGGCGCTCAGCGATCCGCAGACGCTGGCGCGCGAGATGGTTGTCGAGGTCGAGCATTCCACGCTCGGGCCCGTGAAGACGATCGGCTTGCCGGTCAAGTTTTCGGAGACCCCAGGCAAAGTGCGCACGGGCGCGCCGGTCTACGGTGAGCATACAAGCGAGGTGCTGGCCGAGCATGGGTTCGACCGGAAGCAGATCGACGCGCTCGAACAAGAAGGCGCAATCGTGTTGGCATCGGGAAGAGGCGAGGAACGGGTCGCCTGACCGGACGTCGAAAACAACAAGAACAAGAGACAAAAATAAGCTGGAGGACATCATGGGTCAGACATCAAAACTTCTGCTCTCCGCAGCCGTAATTGTGCTCGCCGGCACGACGCCGGCGCTCTCGGCCTGGCAGCCGCAAAAGCCGATCGAGTTCGTGGCGACCGCCGGGCCCGGCGGCGGCACGGACAATCTCGCGCGCGCCGTGCAGAACATCATCACCAAGCACAAGCTGGTGGAGCAGCCGATCGTCGTCGTCAACAAGGGCGGCGGCAGCGGCGCGGAAGGCTATGTCTACGGCAAGGCGTCCGCCGGCGATCCCTACAAGGTGATCTTCGGCACGTCGAATGCCTGGCAGCAGCCGCTCGTCTCCAAGGTCGCTTTCAACTACACCGATCTCACCCCGATCGCGGCGATGGCGCAGGACGAGTTCCTGCTCTGGGTCAAGCAGGACGCGCCCTACAAGACGGCGGGCGATTATCTGAAGGCGGCCGCATCAGGCGAGTTCAAGATGGGCGGCGCGCAGTCAAAGGATACCGACGAGGTGCTGACCCGCATGATCGAGAAGGCCGGCCACATCAAGCTGACCTATATTCCCTTCAAGAGCGGCGCCGAGACGGCCGTGCAACTCGCCGGCGGACACCTGGACTCTCACGTCAACAATCCCAGCGAGAGTCTCGGGCAATGGCGTGGCGCCACCCAGCGACCGCTTTGCGTCTTCAGCCCGAAGCGGCTGCCGCAGGGCGCCAAGGTCACCGCGACCGAAGGCTGGGGTGATGTTCCGACCTGCGTCGAGCAGGGCCTCGACATCAAGCAGTATGAGCAGCCGCGCACAGTGTGGCTCCCCGGCAAGGTCACGCCGGACCAGGCCGCGTTCTATGTTGACCTGATGAAGAAGGTGCAGGCGACGCCGGACTGGAAGGACTACATCGAGAAAACCTCCCAGGTCGACACGTTCCTGACCGGTGCCGAGTTCGACAAGTTCATCAAGGAGGATCTCGAGCGCGTCAGGCTGGTTGCGAGCGAGCAGGGTTGGTTGGTCAAGTGAGGCGGCGCACGCCTCAAACCCCTCCGCCGGAACGACAGCGAACGCTGGGAAAACACGTGCGCCATAATCGGACACTGTACGTGGCCTGACCGGAGCCCTCGATGATATCGCGCCGCGCTCTCGAACTTGCGACAGCCGTTCTCACCGGAAGCTTCGGTGTGGCGGTCGTCATTTCCAGCCTCGATAACGGCATCGGCTGGTCGAGCGCGGGCGTGGACGCCGGGACGTTTCCGTTCCTGACCGGGATCATCATCGTGCTCGGGAGCCTCTACAACCTGTTTCGAGGTGTCATGCCGGCCGCGACGCTCGCCAGCGTCCCAATTGCCATCACATCGATCGAGCTGCGCCGGCTTGCCGGCCTGTTCGTGCCGGCCGCGATTTTCGTGGCTGCGATCCCGTTGGCCGGGATGTACGTCGCCTCGGCCCTGTACATCTTCGCGGTGCTGGCGATCCCCCGACAACAATCCGTGCCGCGCGCGCTTGGCATGGCGGCGGCGACAGCGCTTGCGCTCTACGTCGTGTTCGAGCGCATGTTCCAGGTGAGCTTGCCGCACGGCGCGCTCGCCGCGGCGTTCGGCTTCTGAGGGAGAGGCCGATGGACAATCTCGGAGAACTCCTTCACGGCTTCAGCATCGCGATCACGCTGCCGCATCTGGCGCTGATGGTGATCGGCGTGCTGCTCGGCATTCTCGTCGGCGTGCTGCCTGGGCTGGGTGCTCCGAACGGGGTGTCGCTGCTGCTGCCGCTGACCTTCGGCATGCAGCCGGTCTCTGCCATCATCCTGCTCTCCAGCATGTATTGGGGCGCGTTGTTCGGGGGATCCGTGACCTCGATCCTGTTCAACATCCCGGGCGAGCCGTCGTCTGTCGCCACCACCTTCGACGGCTACCCGATGGCGCGCGATGGACGGCCGACGACGGCGCTCGCCACCGCCTTCGGCTCGGCGGCATTCGGCGCGCTGATCGGCGTCATCCTGATCACCTTCCTCGCATCATGGGTGGCGCAAGTCGCACTCGCCTTCGGGCCGGCGGAATATTTTGCGGTCTATTTTCTTGCCTTCGCCAGCTTCGTCGGCATGGGCGGGGCTGCTCCGATCAAGACTGTCGTCGCGCTGGCGATCGGCTTTGCCATCGCCGCCATCGGCATCGACACCGTCTCCGGCAGCGTGCGCCTCACCATGGGCGTCGACGAGCTGGTCAAGGGCGTCAACTTCGTCGTCGCGGTGATGGGCCTGTTCGGCATAGGCGAGCTGCTCGTGGCCGTCGAAGAGGAGTTTCATGCCCGCGCGGTCTCGTCGAAGATAGAGTGGCGCGAGGTGTTTCGCGCGATCGGTCGCCTGCCGCGGCATAGCGTTGCGCTGTTGCGCAGCGCGGCGATCGGATGCTGGATGGGGATCACGCCCGGTGGCCCGACTGCGGCGTCGTTCATGAGCTACGGCATCGCCCGGCGCTTCTCGCGCCGTGGCCGATATTTCGGCACCGGGGAGCTTGAAGGCATCATCTCGCCGGAGACGGCCGATCATGCGGCTGGCACTAGCGCGCTTCTGCCCATGCTCTCGCTCGGCATTCCCGGCTCGGCCACTGCGGCCGTCATGATGGGCGGGCTGATGATCTGGGGCCTCAATCCCGGGCCGATGCTGTTCGTCGACCAGAAGGACTTTGTCTGGGGCCTGATTGCCTCGATGTATGTCGGCAACATCGTCGCCGTCGCACTCGTGCTGCTGACCGTTCCGGTCTTCGCGGCCCTGATGCGGATTCCCTTCGTGATCATCGCGCCGCTGATCGTGATCATCTGCGTCGTCGGCGCCTATTCGGTATCGAACTCCTATCTCGATGTCGTCATGATGCTCGGCTTCGGCATCGTCGGCTATCTCTTCAAGAAGCTGTTCTATCCGCTGGCGCCGCTCGTGCTCGCGATCGTCATCGGGGATAAGGCCGAGGACGCGTTCCGGCAGTCGATGCTGATGTCCAAGGGATCGCTCGGGATCTTCTTCGCCAACAAGCTGGTGACATGCCTGATCGTGGCCGGCATCGCACTTTTGCTGCTTCCGCTCGTGCTGCAGCTTGCGCGCCTGCTGCGCAAGCCTGCGCCGTCCACCGACGAGACGACAGCCCAAGAGAGAACGCAAGAGAGAGCTCAAGAGACCGCTCGGGAGAAAGTGATCATATGACCGCAAAGCCGCTCATCGCATTGGCAATGGGAGATCCCGCCGGCATCAGCCCGGAATTGACCGCAAAGCTCGTGGTGCAGGACGATATCCGCGCCAGCAGCCAGATTGTCGTGATCGGCGACCGCCGCATCTTCGACGCGGGCGCGCGCGTTGCCGGCGTCGAGCCGGAGCTGACAACAGTGGAGCAGGGAGCCGATCTGCGCGCGGCGGAGGGCGAGACTCTGTTCGTCGATCTCGGCCATCCCGATCCCGGCGACATCCAGCAGGGGATCGCGAGCCTTGCCGGCGGCAGGTTCGCGCTTGCCAACTACAAGCATGCGCTCGAGCTCGGCCGCGACGGCCGGGTCGATGCCGTCTGCTTTACGCCGTTCAACAAGCAGGCGATGCGGCTGGCCCGCGCAGAGTATGACGACGAGATCGCATTCTCCGCCGAAGTGGTCGGACTCAAAACCCCCGCAAGCGAGTTCAATGTGCTGGACCGGCTGTGGAACGCCCGCGTGACGTCCCACATCCCGCTCAAGGACGTCGCCGCGCGACTGTCCGGCGAACGCATCCATCGCGCGCTGAAGCTGACCGATGCCTGCATGCGCAACGCCGGCTTTGCGCGGCCGCGCATCGCGGTGGCCGGGCTCAATCCGCACGCCGGTGACGGCGGCAATTTCGGCCGCGAGGAGATCGACATCATTGCGCCCGTGGTCGCCGCCGGCCGGCGCGATGGTATTGCCGCGGAAGGGCCGTTTCCCGCTGACACCGTATTCCTGCGCGCCAAGGGCGGCGCCTTCGATGCGGTGCTGACGATGTATCACGACCAGGGCCAGATCGCGATGAAGCTGATGGGTTTTGATCGTGGCGTGACTTTGCTTGGCGGCTTCCCGTTCCCGATCTGCACGCCCGCGCACGGCACCGCGTACGACATTGCCGGGCAGGGCATTGCATCAATCGGGGCCAGCCGCGCCGCGCTGCTGCTAGCCGGAGAGATGGCGGCTCGTCGCGTCGCCTGATTTCTCCGAGGGCGCCTGCTTGTGCCCGCGGTGGCCGTGCGCAGCTTCGGGCCTCCGGGAAAAAGTGGAAACTTCCGCCGTCGTAACGAGTTGCTGTCCCATGAACGTCTCCATCTCGGAGTTGGAACATGGTAGACGACGACCCGCTGCGAACGGCGGTGGATATTGCTTGGTCCGTTTACCGCGCCCGGCATCGCCACGTCGATGCCGCAGATTGCCGTCGCTGCCTGCTCGAGCGTCATCTGCAAGGGAGATGGGAAGCGCGCGGGAGCGATGCCGAAGAACTCACGGGATTCGGGATTGCCTACCTCGATCGGCTTCCCGAGGACGAATGTTAAGGCTCGTGGAAGGGCTCGTCTGCCGGGTCGCGGCCGCAAGTGCCAGGCCGAATTGGACGCTGCTCGCGATTTCGAACCTTCTGTCCGCCGCGATCGTGCTGATCGTGCGTGCGGCGGCTTGACGGGTAGCCTGCCATGCGCATCGCTCAGCTTGCTCCCCTGGCCGAAAGCGTCCCTCCGAAGCTCTACGGGGGCACCGAGCGGGTGGTGGCCTGGCTGGTGGATGGGCTGGTCGAGCTCGGCCACGAAGTCACGCTGTTTGCGAGCGGCGATTCCAGGACGAATGGTGCGCTTCATCCTGTCTGGCCCCGCGCGCTGCGGCTCGGACAAAAGGGGGCGGACCCGACCGCCGCAAGCGCGATGCTGATGGAGGCAATCGCAAGGCGTGCGAAAGAATTCGACGTAATCCACGCGCATGTCGACTGGCTGTCCCTGCCGTTGCTCAGTCGTCTCGGCGTGCCGTTCCTCACGACCATGCACGGCCGCCTCGACTTGCCCGGACTACCCGACGTCGTCAGGCACTTCCCTGAAGCATGTTTCGTGTCGATTTCCGATCATCAGCGGCTGCCGCTTCCGGATGCGAAATGGATCGGAACCATCCAGCACGGGCTGCCGCCCGATCTGTTTCGGCCGTCCTACGAACAGGGGTCCTATTTGGCGTTTCTCGGGCGGCTCACCGCAGACAAGGGTCCGCAGGACGCGATCCGTATCGCGCGCGCAGTCCAGATGCCCCTCCATATCGCCGCGAAGGTCCCGCGCGCCGAGACGGCCTACTTCAGGAACCACATCGAGCCGAACGTCGACGGCAAGGATATCCGGCTTGTTGGTGAAGTCGATGACGCAAAGAAACAGCCCTTCCTTGCCGAAGCCGCTGCTCTGCTGTTTCCGATCGATTGGCCGGAGCCGTTTGGGCTGGTCATGATCGAAGCGATGGCATGCGGAACGCCCGTGATCGCCTATCGCTCCGGCTCCGTCCCCGAAGTCGTCGAGCATGGATTGACCGGCTTCATCGTCGAGAACGAGGAGCAGGCCGTCAAGGCGATCGGCGAACTGGGAAAACTGGATCGAAGGAAGGTGCGCGCCCGCTTCGAGGAGCGCTTCTCTGCGAGCCGAATGGCGAGGCAGTACGAACACCAATACCGCAAGCTCGCTAGCGCCGCGGCTCGGGAGTTGATCACTGAACCGTCGGAAACGTGAAAGGACCCGGCGATGTCGCTCGGAAAAGCGGGGCAGATTTGCATCTTTCTGGTCTTCGCTCTGGCTGCGCCGCCGGCGTTCGCCGCGGAGATCAACGCCGCTGCCATCAACGTCGCCGAGCCGTCGAAGAAAACCCTGTCGAACGATAAGCCGACCGCGGCCGGGGTCCGGTTGCAGGTCCTGCTGGACCGCGCGCACTTCTCGCCCGGCGCGATCGACGGCAGATTCGGCGAGAACGCCAAAAAAGCGTTGCGGGCCTATGCCGAAGCACGGCAGCTGCCGGTTTCGGACGCCGTGACGGACGATGTCTGGACCGCGTTACGGGCGGACGACCGGCCGGTGACGATGACCTATGCCATCACCGAGCAGGACGTGGCGGGTCCTTTCCTGAAAAAGCTGCCGTCGAAGATGGAGGACATGAAGGAGCTTACAAAGCTCGGCTTCACCAGTGCGCGCGAGGCCCTGGCCGAGAAATTTCACATGAGCGAGCAGCTCCTGGCCGCGCTCAACTCCGGGCGCCATTTCGATCGCGCCGGCGACACCATCGTCGTGGTGGACACATCAGGCGCAGGCGAGGGCATCCCCACCAAGGCCGAGAGGATCGAGGTCGACAAGGTCAGGCAGACCGTAAAACTGTTCGACAAAACGAATGCGCTGATCGGATTTTATCCCGCGACGGTCGGCAGCGAGGAGAAGCCGTCGCCCTCAGGCACGCTCAAGGTCACGGAAGTCAGCCGAAATCCGTACTATCGCTACAATCCCGCTTATCGCTTCAAGGGCGTCCATTCCCGCAAGCCCTTCACCATCAAGCCCGGCCCGAACAATCCGGTCGGCACGGTCTGGATCAACCTGTCTGCCGAGGGCTACGGCATTCACGGCACGCCCTCGCCGGAGAAGATTTCCAAGGCGGAATCTCACGGCTGCGTGCGTCTGACCAATTGGGATGCCGAGCGCGTCGCCGGGCGTGTCTCGAAAGGCACGCCGGTGGCATTCGTAGGCAGCCCCGGATGAAATCAACGCCTCGAGGTGGCAATGCCGCTCGCCGATTGTGCGCTATTTCGGGATCGGCATAGTCAGCTCCTTGTCGGCCGTATCCACCACGAAGACGGCCAGCAATTTTGCGGGTTCGGTCTCGCTGGCATTGGCGCTGACGGCATGGCGGTCGCCGGGCTTTTCGGAGAAGTTCTCGCCCTTGTGAAAGACCTTGACCGGGCCGTCATTGACCTGACTGCGGATCGCTCCTTCCAGGACGGTGGCGTAGATGAAAGCCGAGGGCGCGTGGATGTGGGCCGGCGAGGAGCCTCCGGGACCATACTCGACCAGCACGCCCTTCATGCTCTTGCCCGGGACATTGGGCAGCGCCTGGTCGAACACGACCGTCACCTTGGCCGTGGGCGTCGCCGTCTCGGCGGCATGGGCTGTCAGGAATGATGCGGCATAAACAGCGGTTGCGATCAGCAATCTGCGCATGGGGGTCTCCTCAAAGTCTCGCGAGCCATGTTGCGAGCGGCGTCGTGCCAAGCCGCGCCTCGCCAAGAGGGTTCAGCGATGTGTCGTCGATGGGAGCGCCGTAGTACGGCGCCTTTGGGTCTCCCACCACCGGTCGGGGGTCGCCGGACGCCTTCAGGCGGCGTGCGATGAATTCATTAAAGGGCGCCTTCTCAGGTCCTGCGATATCGATCGTGCCGTTAAGCGGCGGGCTAATCGCGACTTCTGCGAGGCGATCGGCCACGTCCTCGGCCGCGATGGGCTGAAACAATGCCGAGGGAACAACGATCCCACCCTCGGCCGCACCCATCTCGGCAATGGCGCTGAGGAATTCGAAGAACTGGGTGGCGCGGACGATCGAGTAGGGGACCGGCGAAGACTTGATGATAGTCTCCTGCGCCAGCTTGGCGCGAAAATAGGAGTTATCGGGCGAGCGCTCGGTTCCGACGATCGAGAGCGCCACATGATGCTTCACGGCCGCTGCGGCCTCAGTCGCAGCGAGGTTTTTGCTCGAACGCTCGAAGAATTCCAGCACGGCCGCGGGCTCCCAGGACGGCGCGTTGGCAACGTCGACGACGACATCGGTGCCCGCCAGCACTGCTGCGAGACCTTCCCCGGTCACCGCGTTCACGCCCGACTTCGGCGAAGCCGCGACCGCGTCGTGGCCTTGCTGCTTGAGCTTCGCCACCAGCTTGGATCCGATCAATCCGGTCCCGCCGATCACGACGATCTTCATGGCCTATCTCCTCGGCACGTTGCGGGCGCGAGCGTTTCAGGGTCGACGGCGCGCGCGTCGCGATGCGATGAGGCGACTCTTACCGGGGAAATGGGGCAGGCTCTTGCCTGTAACCGGCCCGCCTTGTCCAAAAATGATGAAGATGTTTATCGATCGCCGATAGATAAGTTGCATATCGAAATAGCCCGACGCGCGGAGCGCACCGCTGGCGCCAGCCACCACCAGCGGCGCGCGCTAGATTGCAGCACGTCCTTCGTGTCGGCGTTCGGTTACAGACGGCAATCGCACTACGCAGCGGAACCCGACATGGCTGGTCGAGGTATCGACCGGCTCGGCGTGCCGCGCGGCCGGGCGGTATCGGCGGCAATAGTTCGGCGCGCAGAGGTGCGAGCCGCCCTTGAGGACCTTGAGCGGAATCTGGATGTCGGGGAGGCGAGGGTCGTAGCTTGTGTGCTCACCGCCGCCGCGGGGATTTTTGGGGATGCAGCAGGGTTTTGCGGCGTCGGCGGCGTGTTTTGACGACCACCAGTCGGAGGTCCACTCCCAGACATTGCCGATCATGTCGTAGAGGCCGTAGCCGTTCGGCGGGAAGGCCATGACCGGCGAGGTACGCTCGTACCCATCCTCGCCGAGATTCTGGACGGGGAAGTTGCCCTGCCAGATATTGGCCATGTGTTTGCCGCCCGGCATCAGCGCATCGCCCCAGGCGTATTCCTCCGCCTCGAGGCCGCCACGCGCCGCAAATTCCCATTCCGCCTCCGTCGGCAGGCCCTTGCCGGCCCAGTGGGCATAGGCTGCCGCATCGCTAAAGGAGACGTGGACGACGGGATGATCGTCGAGATCCTCGATGTTGCTGCCAGGACCATAGGGATGACGCCAGTTGGCGCCGCGCAGGAATGTCCACCACTGGCTCCAGTCGGTGAGATCGGTGATGCGCGGCAGCGGTGAGAACACCCGCGATCCCGCGTAGAGCATCTCTGCCAGCGCGCCCGGATAGTCCTTCGGATCGGGAACGATCTGCGCCTCGGTGACATGGCCGGTTGCGTCGACGAACTGCTTGAACTGCCGGTCTGGATCACTGCGAGTGGTTGCCGGATGATTTGAAGACCGGCGCACGGGCGTGCGGTCTATCCAGAAGCCGTCGACAGCAACGCGATGGCTCGGCGCTTCCTCGGGATAATGATGGTCGGATCCCATGCGAAAGGTTCCGCCGGGAATGAAGACCATCTCGCAGATCTGCTCGCAACATGGTGGAAGCTCCGATGCTCGTAGTCCACCTGATGCTACTGCGCCAACCTGGCAGACTTCGACGATAGCTCTCTGCCCGGCCCATTAGACGCATTGTCTAGCCCCATTTTTTTGGCACTCGGGGAGAGGAGGACGCTGCGTCAACATCTCTTTCTTTTGCACGCACGTTTTCGACCACGCGGCAAATCCATGCCGCGTGCGCTCTGCCATCCCCAAAGCGCGTCCGCTCAATATCGCTAAGGTTGCAAACGGTACCCGAAGATTGGACGGCTGTGATGTGCAGTTTGTGCCAGTCTGCGGGGGAGTTGGTGAGGCCTCGCGTGCCGCAGAATTGTCGCGCTTCAGTAACACGGTACAGCCATGGGGCAAGTCCTCCTGGTTGATTCGCGCAAGCTGGACGGTTTCGAAGGACTTCAGCAGGCCGTCCACGGCTCGCATGTCGATGTGATGCAACTCGGCCGCGGTCGGTTGCGCGGAACGTTGTCCCATGTCGGCATCGGCGACTTCTCGCTCAGCATTGGTGCGTTCAACGTCGGCATGCGCACGCAGCGGGTTTCCAGCGACGACAAGCTGATCATCGGGATGCTGCTCGCGGCCGAAGAGCGCGTCGCCCACTGGTCGTTCGACATGCAGCTCAACGATGTGCTCGTCATTCCGCCGCTGCTCGAACATGACGGTGTTTTTCACGGCGGCTCCGCTTACGCCGCCATGCGGTTCGACCTCAACGAGGTCGCGACGCTGTTCGCCGGAAAAGCACGGCTGAGTGATCCTGACACCTGGCGCAGCCGCGGTCATTTCCGCGCGGACATCGAGAGCGGCGCGATCGCCTCGCGCCGCCTGGTCCGGATCATGTCGCACCTGCGCGACAACAAATACGGACTGACGCCATCAACAGCCGATTTCTGGAAACGATCGATCGCCGAATGCATGGCTGCCAACGTCGCGTCGTCGCTGCCACCCGACGGCAATGGCTGGCTCCCTTCCGCGCGACGGCTGATCCGCAAGGTCGAGGAGTTTCTCGACGACGCCGGCACCCGTCCGATGCACGTGTCGGAATTTGCGCGGCGCTCGGCGTATCGCGGCGCACCCTACACCGCGCGTTTCAGGAGGTATTCGGTCTCGGCCCGGTCAGCTTCCTCAGGCACAAGCGTCTTTGCGCTGTTCATTCGATCCTGCACCAGAGCGCACCCGGCTCGACCACCGTGACAGCGGTCGCCATGCAGCAGGGCTTTTACGAACTCGGCCGGTTCTCGCAATACTACCTGGCAATGTTCGGAGAGCGTCCGTCGCAAACGCTCGGAATCGCGGCGGTGCAGGCCGCCGAAGACGAGATCGCCAGAGCCTCGCGCTTTGAGCCTGGACCGCGAACGACGCCATGATGGCATGCATGCCAGTGTTTTGCAGGCGTCAAACGGCGAAAAAACTGTCATGAAAACAACCGGATGGCTACCGTGTATGGGGTTGTTTTCACGGTTTTGAGTTGGATAGGCGAGCCGCCTCCAGCTTCAGGCCCCGCAGACGATCACGCCGTACCAGCCCAGGCCGCGATAGGTCTCGTAGCCGGGCGTCGCATGGAACGCGACCAGCGTGCCCGAGCCGTCCTGGTAGAAGCCGGAACGCTGGCCGTTGAGCGACAGCGAGATGCGTTCGCTGAGAATGCCTTGTCCCTCGGAAGCGGCGATCACGCGAAGATTGGAGTCGACCAGCAGCACGCGCGCCTTGTCGCTGTCGCCAACGCGCACGCCTTGCACGATGGCGCGGGCCTGCGCCTCCCAGTCGAAATGGATGGCGAGCACCCCGATCGGCGCGCCGTTGGCCTGGCCGCCGGCGCGGACGCTGGCGCAATAGGTCGCGACCTGGGCATTGCCGAGCAGCGGCTGGTTCTCGACGTCGCCGGCGACATAGTCGTCGCCGGAGCGCAGGGTCTTGGCCTCGCGAAACCATTTGGTGTGGGCGACGTTCTGGCCGACAGCGCGAAAGCGGTCGGCGCGGCCGTTGGCGATGACGTTGCCGTCGAGATCGCAGAGCCAGAGGTCGAGATAGACGGTGTAGGCTCCTAGGATCACACCGAGACGCTGCGAGGCATGGGACACGGCCGCGGCGTCGGGCGAGGCCGCGCAATCGACCAGCGCGGAATCGGTCGCCCACCAGCGCACGTCGCAGGTCCGTTCATAGAGGTTGCGGTCGATCAGCTCGATGGCGTTGAGCGAGAGGTCGACCATGCGCTCGCCGCGCGAGCGCTGGCTCATGCGGTCGATCGAGGCGACGAGGTCGCCGGTGCGCTTGGTCAGCTGGCTTTCGAGTTCGCGGGCGATAGTCTCGACCTGCTGGCCGACGCCGCGGACCTCCTGCGCCACCACCGCGAAGCCCGCGCCCTGCGCGCCGGCGCGCGAGCTTTCGATCAACGCGTTCAGCGCCAGCATCTTCATCTGGTTGGTGATCTGCTGGATCGCCTTGGTCTTGTCGACCGCGATCTGGTTGACCTCCGCCGTGAGGCGGTTGATCAGCGCGGAGATATCGGAATCATCATCAGCGGGTTCATTTGCGATCGGCTTGGCTTTGAGACCCAGCGCAGCAGACATCGGGGGCTTCCCTTGGCAATGAGGTCTGATCTGCAACGAACCCGGAACAATCACTGACAGATCGAATACGATTCTTTTTCGAAGATTCCGCCTAACGCCTGCTTAATTTGCTGTTTTGCGGAATGCTCAAATGATAGTCAGTCCGCGTAGCAAAGCGGCAATCCACCGCTTTGTGCCGCGCAGACGTTGCAAATCCCGAGGGATTGCGGGCCAATCGTCCGTCGGCCGGACGATGCAATCCCTCCGGCTCCCAGGTTCCTCAAACCGACAGCTGTTCATGACGCCGCCCGCTACCGCCTTGCCCGTCGAAGCGCCCCAGGCGTTCCTGGGAGTGGCGCGCTCGCTCACCGACAAGCTTTGGCGCGACCGGCTGGATGCCCGCGGGGCGGCGAAAGCGCTTGCCATCGTGCAGCGCCACCAACTGCCCGAGCTCCTGGCGCGGGTGCTGGCAGGCCGCGGCGTCGACAGCGACGCCGTCGCAGATTTCCTCGATCCCACCATCCGCAAGCTTCTGCCGGACCCGTTCACGGTGACGGAGATGGAGGCCGCCGCGAAGCGGATCGCGGATGCCGCAGCGAACGGCGAGAAGGTCGCGATCTTCGGAGACTACGATGTCGACGGCGCGACCTCGGCGGCGCTGCTGACCTGGCATCTGCGGCATTGCGGGCTCGATCCGCTGATCCACATTCCCGACCGCATCTTCGAGGGCTACGGGCCCAACACGGAAGCCGTGCGCGCGCTGGCCGAAAAGGGCGCCACGCTGCTCGTCACCGTCGATTGCGGCACCACCAGCATCGAGCCGCTCGCCGAAGCAAAACGTATCGGCATGTCCGTCGTCGTGATCGACCATCATCAGGCCGGCACGGAGCTGCCGGAGGTCGACGCGCTGGTCAATCCGAACCGGCTCGACGATCTCTCCGGCCTCGGCCATCTCGCCGCCGTCGGCCTCGTGCTGGTGACGCTGGTCGCGGTCAATCGTGAATTACGCCAGCGCGGCTTCTGGAATGCGGAGATGCCCGAGCCGGATCTGCTCGGCATGCTGCATCACGTCGCGCTCGGCACGGTTGCTGATGTCGCGCCGCTGATCGGTCTCAACCGCGCGTTCGTCGCCAAGGGCCTGATCGCGATGCGGCGGCGCGACCATGTCGGCCACACAGCGCTGATGGACGTGGCGCGGCTCAACGGCCCGCCGGAGGCCTGGCATCTCGGCTTCATGCTGGGGCCGCGCATCAATGCCGGCGGTCGCATCGGCCGCGCCGATCTCGGCGTGCGCCTGCTTTTGGAGGGTGACAGCGTCGAGGCCGCGCGGATCGCCGCCGAACTCGACCGCCTCAACAGCGAGCGCCGGGTCATCGAGCAGGCGGCCGAAGCGCAGGCCGAAGCCGAGGCGCTCGCCTCGATCGGGCTCGAGGACAAGATCGGCGTGATCGTCACGGCCTCCGAAGGCTGGCATCCCGGCGTGGTCGGTCTCGTTGCGTCCCGGTTGAAGGAGAAGTTCTCGCGGCCCGCCTTTGCGATCGCGCTGGAGCCCGGGGGCATCGGCACCGGCTCCGGCCGTTCGATTGCCGGCGTCGATATCGGCAAGGCCGTGCGGCAGGCGGTCGCCGATGGCATTCTGCTGAAGGGGGGCGGCCACGCGATGGCTGCGGGGGTCACGCTGCGGAAGGAAAAACTCGCCGAGTTTCGCGCCTACCTCGAGAATGCGTTGGGGCGCGACGTTGCCGAGGCGCGCCACGTCAACGAGCTCTACATCGACGGCGCGGTCTCCGCGCGCGCGGTGACGACCGAGCTTGCAGCGACGCTCAACCGCGCGGGTCCCTTCGGCAGCGGCAATCCGGAAGTCGTGTTGGCGCTGCCGGCGCACCAGCTCGTCTATGCCGACGAGGTGGGACAGGCACATTTGAGGCTACGCTTCAAGTCGGGCGACGGCGCCATCGTCAACGGCATCGCGTTCCGTTCGATCGGACAGAAGCTCGGCAACGCGCTCGTTGCCAATCGCGGCCAGCAATTGCATGTCGCGGGATCATTGTCGGTCGATCGCTATCAGGGCGCCGAGCGTGTGCAATTCCGCGTCATCGACGTCGCGCTACCCGATCAGGGACCATCCATGATTAGATAGGCCCGGCAAACAACAAAAAAGCTAACAGCAAAACTGGGAGTGAACATGGCAGGGCAGGTTGAGGGTAAAGTGGCGCTGGTGACGGGCGGCGCCTCCGGCATCGGCGAAGCCGTCGTCGAGCTATTCGCGCGCGAGGGCGCCACCGTCATTGCCACGGACATCGACGAGCTGCGCGGCCCCGAGCTCGCCAATCGCATCACCAAGGCCGACGGCAAGGCGATTTTCCTGGAGCAGGACGTCACCAGCGAAGAGCGCTGGATCGAGATCACAGCCGAGATCGCGAAGCGCTTTGGCCGGCTTGATATTCTCGTTTCCAACGCCGGCATCGGCATCGCCGTGCCCTCGATCGTCGACATGACGCTCAGCGACTGGCGCAAGCAGAACGCGATCAACCTCGACGGCGTCTTCCTCTCGGTCAAGCATTGCCTGCCCTTGATGCGCAAGACCGGCGGCGGCTCGATCGTCATGATGTCCTCGCTCGCGGGCCTGCGCGGCGCGCCTGGGCTGTCGGCCTATTCGGCGACCAAGGGCGGCGTGCGGCTGTTCGCGAAGTCGATCGCGATGGAGTGCGCGGCCGCCGGCGACGGCATCCGCGTCAACTCCGTCCATCCCGGCATCATCGACACCCCGATCTGGGGCAAGATCCCGACCGGCGCGACCGGCAACCAGGGCAATGCACCGATCGATCCCGAGGAGCGTGCGCGCCTCGTCACGCCGCTCGGCCGCGCCGGCCATGCTTCTGAGATTGCCTCCGGCGTGCTGTATCTGGCCTCCGATGCCTCGTGCTACGTCACCGGCAGCGAACTCGTCATCGACGGCGGCATGAATGCCGGCGGCGTGCCGCGGCGGCAATAGGCCGTCGCGCGGGCTGCGAAGGGCAGGGTGGCGCCCGCGGGGGCTGACGCGCAGGCGTCGGACCTGTACAACGCGGGCGTCTTCCGATCGACAGAGGTGTCCTTCCGCCATGGCGCACAGCCTTCACTCTTCGTCCTCCACGCCAGCAACGTTCCGCTCGAACCGTCCGGACCTCGTGAGCGACGCGATCCGCAGCGCGCGCGAGGATCTTGCCGCCTGCTTTCGGATGGCTGCGCGCAACGGCTTTGAGGAGGGCATCTGCAACCACTTCTCGGCCGTGGTGCCGGGCCATGACGATCTCTTCCTGGTCAACCCGTACGGCTACGCCTTCCGCGAACTGACCGCGTCAAAACTGCTGATCTGCGACTTCCACGGCAACGTGCTCGACGGCGAGGGCGTGCCCGAGGCGACCGCGTTCTACATCCATGCCGAGATGCACAAGCGCCTGCCGCGCGCCAAGGTCGCCTTCCACACCCACATGCCCTACGCCACGGCGCTGTCGATGACCGAAGGCGATCCGCTGATCTGGGCCGGCCAGACCGCGCTGAAGTTCTATGGTCGCACGGCCGTGGACCGCGACTACAACGGCCTTGCGCTCGACAACCGCGAAGGCGCGCGCATCGCATCCGCCGTTGGGGATGCCGATATCATCTTCATGAAGCATCACGGCGTGATGGTGCTGGCACCGACCATCGCGGAGGCCTGGGACGATCTCTACTATCTCGAACGCGCCGCCGAGGTGCAGGTGCTGGCGATGTCGACCGGGCGACAGGTGCTGCCGGTCGATCCCGCGATTGCAGCCGAGACCTACAGGCAGATGCGCGAGGGCGATTCCGAATCTGCACGGCTGCATCTTGCGGCGATCCGTCGCCAGCTCGATGCGGAGGAGCCGCACTACAGGCACTGAGGCCGCCTACGACCCTTGGCGTAGCTTCGCCAGCACCTTCAGCCCGCCATAGCCGTCCGCAGGCACGATACCGGCCCTCTGCTGAAAATCCTTGATTGCCTTCATCGTGTCGTTGCCGACGCGGCCGTCGGTGCCGCCGGTGTCGAAGCCCGCCTTGGTCAGGCGCGTCTGCATCTCCTGCACCTCGGCGAGTGTCAGCGCGCGCTCGGAGCCGGGGAACGGCTGGATGAAAGGCGGGGCGCCGAGGCAGCGGTCGCCGAGATGGCAGATCGCCAGGGCATAGTTCATCGAGGGATTGTAGCTCTTCACCGCGTTGAAATTCGGTCCCAGCAGAAACGTCGGCCCGCCCGCAACCGGCGTCCACATCTGCGCGGATGCGGAGGCTTGCGGGAATGGCTGGCCGTCGGCGCGGGTGACGCCGGCCGCCTGCCAAGCCGCATAGGTCCGGCTGCCGCTCATCTCACCGGGCGTGCGCACCTCGTAGCCCCAATGCTCGCCGCGGTGCCACTTGCCGCGATTGACGAGATATTTTGCCGTCGAGCCCAGCGCGTCGTCGGGCTTGCCGAACGGCGACACCTTGCCGTCGCCATCATAGTCGATGCCGACATTGAGCCAGACCTCCGGCATCCATTGCGAATGCCCCATCGCGCCGGCCCAGGAGCCCTGCATCTGCTCCGGCGTGCTCCAGCCCTTGTCGACGATGCGTAGCGCGTTGATCAACTCGGTCTCCCAATAGGCCTTGCGACGCGGCTCGTTCCAGGCAAGGGCGGCGAGCGAGGGAAACACCGGCGTCATGTGGTTCTGCTGTACCAGCGGATCGCCATAGGCGGACTCGACGCCCCACAGCGCCAGCAGCGTACCGCGCTCGACGCCGAAATCGCGCTCGATGCGCGCGAGCAGCGCCTCGTTGTTCTTCAGCGCGATCTTGCCGTTGATGATGCGCCAGTCGGAGACGCGACGGTTGATGTATTGCCAGACCTGCTCATGAAATTCGGGCTGGGTACGCATCTGCTTGAACACGCTCATGTCGGGCTCGACCCGCGCCATCGCACGCTGCCATGTCGCAGCCGAGATGCCCTTGGCCATGGCACGAGCGCGAAAACCCTCACGCCATTCGTCGAAGCCTGGAGGTGCGGCGAAGACATGCGTCGGGAAAGCGAGCAGGGTGGCGGCGCCGATCGTGAAGGCGCGGCGGGTATGATGGATCGAGGAATCAGCGTGTTTCATCGACTTATTGTAGCGGGAAATGCGGCTCCTGTGAGTCGGTTCCTGGAGGGTTGGGAACGGGACGTCCGTCCTGTTCCTTCCGGAACAAATTGTCGCACTCACGCATTCCCTCCGCATGCAATCGAGGAGGACGAGATGAGGAAGTATCTGTTTGCGGCCGCCATGGTCACCGCTATCGCAGCCCCCGCATTCGCCGACGAAGTCGGTGTTCATGTTGGTCCGGTCGGCGCCGGCGTGACCGTCGGACAGTCCCCGGAATATCGAGAGCGTGACCGCGATCGTGATCGCACCACCGTGATCAAGGAGCGCGAGCCTGCCGACCGCACCACCGTCATCAAGAAGGAAGATGAATTCGGTAACCGCGAAAAGACCGTGATTCATCACCACAACGACTAACGGAGCGGGGCCCCGGCCGATGGTCGGGGCCCGCCTTCCGTCGAGAATCCGGGATCGAATGAAGATACGCGCGCATGCAGAGAGCCACGTCGTCGAGCTCGACGACGGATCACAATGGCAGATTTTCCCTGGCGATCTCGCCACCACACTGAGCTGGAAGCCCGAAACCGATCTGCACCTGGAGCGAAGCGGCGAGCGGGTGAGTTCGCATGAGCTGGTGAACGACGCCGATCAAAGCCGCGTGCGGGTGATCGCAGCGGGCGAGACCTGGCCCGATGGCGAGGTTAAGAAAGTATTGAAGGGCGGGTAGGGCGCGCCTGCAACGGGTCGGATATCCCCAGTTTTGAGCCTGTCACTTTTACGGTCGGTTTGCTTCCGTCTGCGCACAATGCGTGAATGCAGGAGCTGTTCGACATCATCCGCGCCAATCCCTGGCCGTTCGGCGCCGGGTTGTTCGTCGTCATCCTGATGATCCTCGCAGAGAACTTTGGGCGCGGTATTCAAGGCGACGGCGCGGTCAGTGACTTCTCGGATTCGGACGGCGGCGGCTGCGGTGACTAGGTCCCGCCAGCGGCAAGCGCGCTTCGCCTAGTCCTCCTGCAAATCGGCCGCGATGCCGGCGAGCCAGCGGCGAATGCTTGCCTCGGCCTTGACATCGAGCCCGGCGGCCAGCCGCTTCTCCAACGCAATCACCCTTTCCCGGCACGCTTTCAAAAGCGCCGTGCCGCGCGGCGTCAGCGTCCATTGCTGGATGCGGCCGTGGACGGGATGCGGCGTCATCACAATCGCGCCGTCACGCTCGAGATTGCGGATGATGACGCCGACGGTCTGGGGCGTCAGAAAGGTGAGGCGGGCAACGTCGGCGCCCGAGAGGCCCGGATAGGCGTTGAGCATGGTCAGCACCGCGAATTGCGGTGAGGTGACACCGAGATCGGCGAGCGACCGCTCCATCGTCAGACGGACTGCGGCGTGGGCCTGGCGCAAGAGATAGCCGAGATAGCCTTGCTCGCCGCGCTTGCCTTCCCCTGGGGCTGGCACGCGCACGGCGTCAGGCTTGGCAGTCTTGCGCCGGGATTTCGATCTCGTGATACTGGGCGACTTGCGCAACATGTAAGTGCTCTTATAAGATGTAAGCGGTCTTACAATACCACGAGGTGAACGGCAATGTCACACGCCCGCAGCGAATACGAGGATTTCAAGAAGATCGCGCCGGATGCGTATGAGCTGGTGCTGGCGCTCGGCCAGGTGGCGGCCAAGGCCGGTCTCGACAAGCAGCTTCTCGAACTGGTCAAGCTCCGGGCATCGCAGATCAACGGCTGCGCCTTCTGCGTGCAGCATCACATCCTGCTTTCGGAGCGGATCGGCGTGCCCGTCGACAAGCTCAATTTGGTCGTGGTCTGGCGCGAGGCGCCGATCTTTTCCGCGCGCGAACGTGCCGCGCTGGCCTGGACCGAGGCGCTGACCTGCCTGCCCGACGGAGTCGGCGAGGGCGTGTATGCCGAGGCGAGCCGTGAATTCTCCGAGACCGAGCTGACGTACCTGACCTCTGCGGTTGCCTCGATCAACGTCTGGAATCGTTTCGGTGCGGCGTTTCGCTGGACACCGGCGAAGCGACCGGTCGGAGCGAATGCGGCGGCATCCTGATTGCAACGAAGGGAGATCGTGATGACGGTAGTAAGTTTGCCCACCACATTGGCGCCATCGCGTTCGATGGCGATCGCCGTCGTCGGCGGGCTTGCGTGCGCGCTTGCGATCGGCAAGGCGTTGCCGGTGACGATGGACACCATTTCCGGCGCACTCGCGCCGCTCTGCGCCACCGCCGCCGAAAGCTCGCCGCTGGACAAGGTCGAGCCGATCGACTCCTACGCGCTGCCGAACGTGCCGGGCAAGCGCGTCACCATCGTGCGCGTGTTCTACGGCCCTGGCGGGTTCTCGCGGCCGCATCGTCACGCAGGATCCGTCACCGCCTACATAACCAAGGGCAAGATCCGCTCCCAGCTCGGCGGCGGCCCGGTCGAGACGTTCGGCGTCGGCCAGTCCTTCTTCGAGCCGCCCGGCTCGACGCATCTGGTTTCGGCCAATGCCAGCACCACGGAGCCGGCGGAATTGATTGCCGTGTTCGTGGCGGACGAGGGCGCGCAACTCACGACGTTGCTGGAGTAGCCGGCACCCGCAATCTGCAGCCGCTTTTGTTCAGGTCGGCTGCGATCGCTTCAGACGTTTCCATAGCGGTGAAAGACCGTATGTGACGGCCGGTATCGCAACTACGCCGACAAGGACCCCAATAACGCCTGAAATGGCCGCCTCGACCGCCCATCCGACGGTGCCGGCAATGGAGGGAAGGAGGTTCGCGGCAGCCTCGGTCGCGGCATGAACCGTATGGCCGACCATCGGTGGGCCGTATTGTTCGATGCCGTGCAGGATGATGCCGCCACCGACCCAGATCATCGCGGCGGTGCCGATGGTGCTCAGCACCGCCAGGAAGACAGGCATGCCGCGGACCAGCGCACGTCCAAGCAATCGGATTGCGCCGCCAATAAGCGAGGCGCCGTCATACCGCGCAAGGGCCAGGCCGACATCGTCCGCCTTCACGATCAGGGCGACCACGCCGTAGACTCCAACAGTGATGAAAATGGCGACGAGTGCGAGCACGAGCGCCTGGGTCCAGATGCTGCCCGCCGGGACGGCCGCCAGCGTGATCGCCATGATCTCCGCCGACAGGATGAAATCCGTTTTGATGGCGCTTGCGACTTTCTCGTCCTCGACCGACCGCGCGTTCAATGCAATTGGCTGGGGCTGGGCTTCGTGGTGGCGCGCATCATGCGGCATCACGGCTTCGAGCACCTTCTCGGTGCCCTCATAGCACAGAAAGGCGCCGCCCAGCATGAGCAGCGGCGTGACCGCGGCGGGAAGGAAATAACCAAGCAACAGGGCAATGGGCAGCAGGATCAGCAATTTATTGCGCAGCGACCCAACCGCAATCTTGCCTACGATCGGCAGTTCGCGTTTCGAGGCAAAGCCGATCACGTAATTCGGAGTGACGGCTGCATCATCGATGACCACGCCAGCCGCCTTTGCTCCCGCCTTGGCCGTCTGGCCCGCGACATCGTCGAGCGAGGCTGCCGCCACCTTTGCAATCGCGGCGATATCATCGAGGAGACCAATCAGTCCGGCACTCATCAACCCAGTTCCTTCTGCCTTCAGTGGGCCGTGTGTGCGGCAACACGCTTTGCGCTGCCTGGCATTGGAAAGAGCAAGCCGTCAGTTCTCGTCGCCGCCCGATCCCTCGCGCAGGTCCGGCTTGAGCACGTCCTCCGGCAGCGCATGCGCCACGGGCTGTGGCGTGCCGGCGATCTCCGGGCCGACCTCGCGGCCGCGGGCGCGGATCAGGCGCTCATAGGCCGAGACCAGCGTGACGTAAGGACTGACCCAGATCCAGCCGTCGCGGGTGAACACCTGCACGTCGAAATGCAGGTGCATCGAGGTGCCGGCGGGATGGTCGAGATAATTCGAGACCACGCCGATCTTCTCGCCCTCCGATACGATGCGGCCGTTGAGCAGGCCGTCGGCGTTCAGCGCCTGCGGGTTCATATGCATGTAGCGGAAACGGATGTGCTCGGTCCGGCTGTTGATTTGCAGCGTCACGGCCTGATCCTTGGCAGCGCGTATGACCCTCGCATCGCGCACGGCGACGACAGCGCGCTGCTTGGGATCGCAGGCTTGGCGACCTTCACCGAGCGGCGGGCACCCGGCCGCGCGGATGTCCTCGCCCTGATGGCCATAACCGCCGCCGCATTGCCAGACCTCGAAACTGCGGGATTCGCAGAAATTGTCGCGCCAGGGGTAAGCGGTCGTGCTCTCCATCTTGTCGCGCTTGGCATAGGATTGCGAGTGTACGAACGCGGGCGCCTTCTCGAGAGGAAAGCGGATCTGTGCGTAGGCCATCACGTCGGGATGGCCGCCCTGCTTGCGATAGCCGGTGTTCGGGATGATGTCGCCGCTCGGCCTGTAGGTGAAGTCCGGGGAGCGTACCGTGGGACGATCGAGAATGTTGGAAGCGATGTCCGTGAGCGGCCGCATGCACTGGCCGCCCGCCACGCGCAGCGCCTTCAGGAAGCGCTCGGCGATCGGATAGGCCTCCTTGCAGGCAAGCCGCCGCGGCTTGGCAACGCTGTCGAGGCATTGGATCGACACCACATAGGCGACGCCGAAACGGGTGAAAGCGTAGCGCATATAGCCTTCCCGGATGAACTTGCGCAGGTCCGGGTAGAGCGCCGCGAGCGGTTTGACCGGCTCGCCCTTGCCGCCCGAGGGATCGGCAATGTCATAGACCAGCGCCGAGCCCGTGATCTGCACCTCGACCGGCCTTGCGAAGACCCGGCTCGGCATGCCGTCTCCGGTACCAGGCTCGAACGAAAAGGTCGCGCTGTAGCCGGCGGGACCGGCATCGAACAGGTCGACGGAATTGAAGTCAGCCTGGTAGCGCGACAGCGCGACGGTCGCCGGCGCGCCATTGCGCCGAGCTTCGAGATACGCGGCAGCGTCGAATGGCAGCAGCACGGGCACGGAGCTGCGGGCGATGCCGGTGAAGAATTGCGAGGAGATCGCGTTGAGCTGCACCAGCGCCGGCATCGCGCGCGGATCGTAGCGCGGCACCGAACGACGGGGTGCGAAGATGAAGTCTTCCGCGGCCCGGGGATGGACGTTGATTTCGGTGCGGAGCTGGTCAAGCGCCGCGCGCCAATCGACGCGCAGCGCCGTGAGTGAGGGGCTGCGGAACTCATCCGCAGCAAGTGGAGAGGCAATGAGGAGCGAAAGCGACGCCAGAAGTTGCGAGACGAAGCGGAAACTTTTCCCAACCACTGTCTCGCCCCCCGGCGGCACCTGTTGCGCTCGCTTTGGTCCCGTCAGTCCTTGGCACGCTCGGAGTAGGAGCCGTCTTCGGTCATCACGACGATTCGGGTGCCGACGGCGATGTGCGGCGGCACCGTGGTGCGAACGCCATTCGAGAGCACGGCGGGCTTGTAGGACGAGGAGGCGGTCTGCCCCTTGGTCACGGGCTCGGTCTCGATCACTTCCAGCGTCACGCGCTGCGGCAGGGCGATCGATACCGGGTTGGAACCGTGCAGCGATAGCTTGACCGTCATGCTCTCCTGAAGATAGGCCGCCGCATCGCCGATCACATCCTTGGACACCTGGACCTGGTCATAGGTCTCCGGGTTCATGAAGTGATAGCCGTCACCATCTTCATACAGGAAGGTGTAGTTGCGCTCTTCGATTGTGGCCTTCTCGACCTGATCGGTGGTCTTGTAGCGCTCGGAGATCTTTACCCCGTCCGAGATTCGGCGCATTTCGATCTGGCTGACCGGGGTGCCCTTGCCGGGATGGATGTTCTCGGCGGTCACGACGACATATAGCTTGCCGTCTTGCTCGATCACGTTGCCCTTGCGAATAGAACTGGCGATGACTCTCAAAGCTGTATTTCCTGCTTGCTTGGCCCGGCTCGGGCCAGGACGTGGTCAAATTGATGGGGGACCTGGGGCCCCAAATCAGACCGCGGCACCCGTTTCGGGCCGCAACATACTGGTTTTGCCGTTGGATGCCAGCATTTTGCTGGCTTGCGGGACAGCCGGTTAATGGCTGGGGACAAGCCGATGTCGCCGTTCTGGTCCCCCTCGCGGCATCTCGACCGCCGGCCCTTCTTGCAGGCCAGGGGAGCCATCACCGGGGCTCTACGGGGATTTTTCGTCGAGCAGGGCTTCGTCGAGGTCGAAACCTCCGTTCTCCAGGTCTCCCCGGGCAACGAGACCCACCTGCACGCCCCCCGGACCGAGATCATGCGGCCCGACGGCAGCCGTGTGAGCCGATATTTGCGGACCTCGCCGGAATTCGCCTGCAAGAAGCTGCTGGCGGCCGGGGAGACCCGGATTTTCGAGTTCGCCCGGGTGTTCCGGGACCGTGAGCGCGGCGACCTGCATTTGCCCGAATTCACCATGCTGGAATGGTACCGGGCAGGCGCGCCCTATGACGCCATCATGGCCGACTGCGTCGTCCTCATCGCCCGCGCGGCCCAGGCGACCGGTATCGGCGCCTTCACCTTCCGCGGCCGGACCGCAGATCCTTTCGCCGAGCCGGAGCTTGTGACGGTTGCCAGCGCCTTCGAGCAGTTTGCGGGAATCGACCTGCTTGCGACCATTTCCGGCGGCGAGGGCGACCGCGCCGCGCTCGCGCGGTCAGTTGCCGGCAAGGTCCGCGTGGCCGAGGATGACACCTGGTCCGACATCTTCAGCAAGGTTCTGGTCGAGCATGTCGAGCCGCATCTGGGGCAGGGCCGTTTGACCATTCTGTTCGAATACCCATCTCCAGAGGCGGCACTGGCGCGCGTGAAGGCGGGCGATCCCCGAGTCGCCGAGCGGTTCGAGGTCTATGCCTGCGGTGTCGAGCTCGCCAACGGTTTTGGCGAACTGACCGACGCCGAGGAGCAGCGCAAGCGCTTCACGCAATCCATGGCAGAGAAGCAACGCCGCTACTGCGAAGCCTATCCGCTGGACGAGGACTTTCTGGCCGCGGTCGCGGCGATGCCGGAGGCGAGCGGCGTCGCGCTCGGATTCGACCGCCTGGTAATGCTGGCGAGCGGCGCATCGCGAATTGATCAGGTGGTGTGGACGCCGCCTGCAAATGAAACGTTGAGCGAGACATGATGAAGAGCAATCTTGCGCGCACATTGCGCGAGCCGGCCGAACTTGTGGCCGAGCAGCTGGTGTCAGCCACAGCGCTGCCGGTGCTCGATCGCATTGCCGCACGCTATGCGGTTGCGATCACGCCGGCGCTGGTCGATCTGATCGACAGGTCCGATCCCGACGATCCCATTGCGCGCCAATTCGTTCCGACTGCCGCAGAGCTGGAGATGCAGCCGGGCGAGAATGCAGATCCGATCGGCGATCATGCGCACTCGCCGGTTCCCGGGATCGTGCATCGTTATCCCGACCGCGTGCTGTTCAAGCTCGTTCACGTCTGCGCGGTCTATTGCCGCTTCTGCTTCCGCCGCGAGATGGTCGGACCCGGCAAGGAGAACGCGCTCTCGGACGCCGCCTATCGCGCGGCGATCGACTACATCCGCGCGCACAGCGAGATCTGGGAGGTGATCCTGACCGGGGGCGATCCCCTGATGTTGTCGCCGCGGCGGATGGGCGAGATCATGGCCGATCTGGCCGGAATCGATCACGTCAAGATCATCCGCCTTCACACCCGCGTGCCGGCGGCCGATCCCGCGCGCATCAGCGACGAGATGGTGGCGGCGCTCAAGGTCGTGGGCGCGACCACCTGGGTGGCGCTGCATGCCAACCATGCGCGCGAACTGACGGGGCCGGCGCGTGCCGCCTGCGCGCGGCTGGTCGATGCCGGAATTCCCATGGTAAGCCAGTCCGTGCTTTTGCGCGGCGTCAATGACAATTTGACCGCTCTGTCGGATTTGATGCGAGCTTTCGTCGAATGCCGGATCAAGCCCTATTATCTGCATCACGGTGATCTCGCGCCGGGCACGGCGCATCTGCGAACGACACTCGCCGATGGGCAGGATTTGATGCGGCAGCTGCGCGGAAGGGTGTCCGGACTGTGTCAGCCCGACTATGTCATCGACATTCCCGGCGGCGCCGGCAAGTCGCCGGTGGGACCGAATTACGTGTTGCCGATGCAAAATACCGCACCTGATGCGCGTGATGCAGATCAAGAAACGCGCTATCGTATCGTGGATTATTGCGGCGACGTTCACCTCTATCCGCCCGAGACTTGAATGGTCGTGATGGAGATGTTGGCTTGAGGAATGGAGGGAGAGACATGAAGAAGATCATGGTGGCAGTATCGCTCGTGGTCTTGCTCGGCGGCGCGGCGGTTGCGCAGACCGGCAACCCTAAGGGATCGACAGCCGGGGGCGCGACCTCAGGATCGACGCCGTTGGCACCCGTGGGCCATCGCCAGCCGCGTGTCGCCGATGTGCCCAGCGAAAAGAACCTGAGCGACCCGAACGATCCCCTCAGCAAGGAAAATCAGGCGCTCGACAAGAAGATCAAGAGCATCTGCCGCGGCTGCTAGGCGCCGGGAAAGCGGGCAGGGTGCGACAGCCTCACCCCGCCCGCGATCGTTCGGTCAGGCGGAGCGCTCGTGCAGCCCTGCGCGCTTGCTGTTGCGCCGGATCTCGACCGCGTCAGCGAGTTGCTTGAGCACGGTTGCCGTGGTCGCCCAGTCGATGCAGCCGTCAGTGATGCTCTGGCCATAGGTGAGCGGCTTGCCCGGCACCACGTCCTGGCGTCCGGCGACGAGATTGCTCTCGACCATCACCCCCATGATGCGGTTCTCGCCGCCAGAAATCTGCCCGGCGATGTCGGCTGTCACGAGCGGCTGGTTTTCCGGCTTCTTGCTCGAATTAGCGTGGCTCGCATCGACCATCACGAGCGGTGCGACGCTTGCTTTCGCCAGATCGTTGCAGGCCGCTGCGACGCTTGCCGCATCGTAGTTCGGCGTGCTGCCGCCGCGCAGGATGATGTGACAATCCTCGTTGCCCGCGGTTGAGGCGATCGCCGAGCGGCCGAGCTTAGTCACCGCCATGAAATGATGGGGATTTGAGGCCGACTTCACCGCGTCCGCCGCAATCCGCACATTGCCGTCGGTGCCGTTCTTGAAGCCGACCGGGCAGGACAGCCCCGAGGCCAGCTCGCGATGGATCTGGCTTTCGGTCGTGCGCGCGCCGATCGCGGCCCAGGACACGAGGTCCGCAATGTATTGCGGCGTCGTCATGTCGAGGAATTCGGTGCCGGCGGGCAGGCCGAGATTATTCACCGCCGAGAGCACGTTGCGCGCCAGCCGCAGGCCCTTGTTGATGTCGAAGCTGCCGTCCAGATCAGGATCGTTGATCAGGCCCTTCCAGCCGACCGTGGTGCGCGGCTTCTCGAAATAGACCCGCATCACGATCTCGAGTTGGTCGGCAAGCTCTTCGCGCAAGCTCGCGAGGCGCTCGGCGTATTCGAGCGCGGCCCTGGGATCATGCACCGAGCAGGGGCCGACCACGACCAGAAGCCGGTCGTCCTGGCCATTGAGAATCGCATGGATGGCGTTGCGTGCGGCCATCACCACGCGCGTCGCGGTGAGCGTGCGCGGGACTTCCCGCATCACCTCTTCGGGCGTGCTCAGCTCTTTCAGTTCGCGGATACGAAGATCGTCGGTCGTGCTCAGCACGGCGGGCTCCTGTCATTTTGAGACCCTGCCGGCCAATAAAAAAGCCGCCAGGTCTGGCGGCTTGTTCGGACGTTTGCTGCAATGTTTCAGATTGAGCGCGATCCTCCTGCCGCCAGCGAGCTGTCGTAGCTAAAGTACCAAAAATAGCTGGTGACGAGGGTGATCATGGCCCGTCATATAGCGTGCGATCGGCGGCTTGTCACCCCCCAATAGACGTGACGGCCACGCGGCGCCTCAACTGTTGCTTTTGCGTGCCGCCAGCGCCATGCCGATCAGGGTGGCGCCGCCGAACAGCAGGTTGATGCCGACGAGGATACCGATCGCCCATTCCGCCGAGCTCGGCAGTCCCGTGATCACCATGAACGAGATCGCGATGTCGACGAGGCCCGAGATCAGGAGCCACGACCAGCGGCCGCCCGGCTCGCGGCGATGCTCCAGCGCGTACATGATGGTGGCGACGCCCTCGGCGAGGAAATAGGCGCCGAGCACGATGGTCAGCGTCAGCACGGCCTGGATCGGCCGCGCCAGCAGCAGCATGCCTGCAAGCACGGCCAGCGCGGCCGAGATCAGCGACCACCAGAAGCCCGGCGTGCTGCGCGCCCAATAGGTGGCGATCAATCCGCCGATGCCGCTGATCAGGAACATCCAGCCGAGGAAGATCGCAATCGCAAGGCTTGCGAGCGGCGGCAGGACCAGCGCGGCGACGCCAAGCACCGCAAGCAGGATGCCTTCGAACAGAAAGGCCTTCCAATGTGCCTTGACCGTCCCGCTCATGGCGGATTGCAGCCGGGAAAAATCCTCAGGCGATGTCATGGGCAGGCTCCGGATCGAGAGGTGTGTCCTCAATCTAGTCTAGTACGTGCACACCGCGCTTGCCATCCCGCGGCTCAGCCGCCGCCGTGCGCCGACGAAAAACCTTCGCCGCTGGTGCGGATGCGGTTGCGGCCGAGAACATAGATCGCGGTCGTGACGATCAGAAGTGCGAGGCCGAGCAGGATCGAGACCAGGCCGATCGGGATCAGGGCCAGCGTCAGATTGCGCTCGGGATTGATGAGCCAGTGATGGATCGAGGTCAGCACGAAGGCGAGCCCGAGAAAGCCGACGCCGCCACCGGCAAGCAGCAGCGCCCACATCCGGCGGAGCTGGCTGAGGCGCTCGCGCGCGACGTCGGTTCGGGGCGCGTGATGGCGCGCGACGCGCCGTACCAGGCGGATAGCGAAGGCGATCGAGCTGAAGCCGATCAGCAGGCTCGCGCCGCCCAACCACATCCGCAGCGCCGGATCGAGATCCGGCATGCGCTGGAGTGTCAGCAGGGGGAAGTCGAAGGCCGAATGCAGGGCGAGCGGGCCTGCAAAGATCAGCAGGCGGCTGGAGAGACGGGCCCAGTCGCGATGATGGCGGTTGGCACCCAGCGCCGTGCCGGCGCGCGCGATGGTCAGATAGGCGCCGGCGATAATACCGAGCGCGCCGTGGAACGGCACGGTCAGCACGCTGCGCAAGGCGGCCAGCGAGCGCCACATTTCGGCGTGCTGGACGAGATAGGCAAGGTTCTCGTAGGCGGCGAAGCCCAGGCCGACGGCAGCGCCATAGACCACAGTGTCCATCGGATTGGCGAAGGTCCGCCGCTTGGTCGAGGCGACCAGCACGATGGCGATCACCTTGACCGCTTCCTCCGGCAGCGCGACGCCGAAGATCGAATGCATGGCCAGTGCCGCCCAGGGGTTGTCCGGGGCCGCAACCATTTTGGCAAAAGGGGCGCGGGCCAGGCCCAGCAGCGAAATGCTGGCCGCGCCGAGCAGAAACGCGGTCCAGACCTGGGCCGGCGGTCCGGGGCGTTCCTCGGCGGCAATGACGAGCCACAACATCAGCAGCGCCGGGGCAATGGCGGCCGTTCCGATGACGGTGGGTAACGCTTCAATCAGGTACATCGGCGCCGAAAATAGGTTCCCTTGATCCGCTTATCTACATTCCCTGATGCGACCTTGTGTCATGCGCTTGCTGTCGCGTCTCTTAACAAGCGTGACAGCCTGCGTTCATCAGGACAGTCGCCGAGGTGCAGAATAACGAGCGCAATCAATTGCATGACAGAACCACCTCGTCATCCCATGACAACGGTCGCGCGCCCGTCATCGGATCGCGATTGGTAAGTCAGATCAAGGCAATGTGCAGGTTTCTTCGATTGACGATGCACGTGTCGCCGCGGCAAGTCCAGAGCCGGGATTGCCCCGTCCGGGCTACGCACGGCCGGCCGAGCCGGTCTAGTCACGCTTGATCGCGCGGGATGGGGACGCGGTGCGGCGGCCCCGGAGTTGCTCCACCTCCCAGAAGGCGCGGATAAGGCACGTACCAAGGCAGAGCACGATGAGCAACAGCAGAAAGGCCTGATCGAAGGCGGGGATGTGAGTCATGGCAATGATAAAGCAACGGGCGTGCCACGCGTTCCCGCCACGCGCCCTGCCGCGGCTTGCTGGCTGCCGATCGTAGCCCGCTTTGACTGTCTCAATGCGTGGTGAACGGCGGCGGCGCGTCGGGCGCGACGTCGAAGGCGCCGAGATGGAACTCCTCGCCGGTGGACGCGTCCGGCTCGGAATGCTGCGCCATCAGCGTGAACGCGGCCTGCGGGTATTGCTTCCAGATATCGAGATCGTCGGCGGTGATGGTGAGCCAGCCGAACGTGTACATGTAGCGTCCGGGCTCGGTGACCCGGCCGACCCTGTCCCAGGTGATCTTGTCGACTCTGACCTTATCGACTGTAATTTTCTCGACTGCCATTCGGTCCCCCGATCGCAAGTCTGCAAATGACGTCCGGAACGAGGCGCGGACCTTCAAAAGCTTATCTCGAAATAGGGCTGCGATAGGGCAGCGCGGCCGGAGGATCAGGCCGATTGCAGCATGGCCGTGCGGACGATCAGCCGGACGACGTCGTCCCGCGACTGCTTTTCGGCGAATTTGACAGCAAAGCCGTTTTCGAATTTGCGGATCACCCGCCCGACGCAAGCGCCGACCGCAAGCGGGGTTCCCACTGGCGGATCGTATTCGCAGGATATCGCGACACCGGCCGTGGAGACGTCGATGATGAAGCAGGCATGCGTGCTGCCGTCGGCGAGCGTCAGGAAGGTGTGCGCGACCTGCGGAACGAAGCGCGCGTCATTCCGCAGTTCCTGGACGCTGGCGTCCTTTTGCTTCTTCTCGAGCCAGGTCAGCTTTTCCGACATCCAGGCGCGCCGGGCCCGCGTCATGTCGAGCTCCATCAGGAAGCCCGATTTCAGCGTCGCGCTGATGGTACATTGGAATTCGCCAAAATCCTGGAAGTAGGAGGTCACGCGCTCGCCGACCTTTCCGACTACGGGAACGTCGACCATCATGCGGAACGGTGAAACGCGGCTGGTGCGGCAGGCGAAGGTACGGAGCTTGCCCTCGCAATCGTACCAACGCGGCAGCGAGTAGCTGCCACTCACGGTGACATGCACGGCACGCTGTCTGAGGAACTCTGCGACGGACATGGGCGCCAATCGTGTTTCGGAGGTTTTCCGTAATTCCACGGTAGCAATCAAATTCTAAGCAAATGATACCGGCGCTCACGAGCAGGGGTAAATTTCCGGTAAATGCGCAGATCGGGGCGGGCGGCATAGCGCCGCGATTGTCAGGCCCGTGACCTCACGATCGCGTCATCCGAGCAGCACCAGCAGAGCCAGCACGCCAAGGGCCATAGCGAGCTTGATCGTCGCGCAGGCCAGGCCGCTCGGTCGCCTCTCAAATCCGAACCACGGCAATGCATGCTGCATCGCGCGCGTTGCGAATGCTTCGACGATGGCGAACAAAAGAGCGATTCCGGCGACGAAGGACCATGATGCGTCCGGAAGCATCCATGTCGCGAGCCACGCGGGAACGGACGCTTTCAGCGAGGCCAGCAGCGCGAACCATCCGAACAGGGAGACGAAGCCCTTGATGATGTCGGGTCCGATCGTGTCGGGCTCGAGACGGATGCCGATCTTTCCAAGCGCGAGTTCGATGCGCTCGCCATCGGTGAAGAAGAGGAAGGCGCCGAGGTAGAGAGGAACGCGCGACTGAAACAGCAGCGCGATGATGCCGAACAGGACGGCGTAGCCGTACGCGTCAGCGAGAATGGTCGTGCCTGCCGTATGCGACGGCTCCGACGCAGTCGTTGCCCGAGGCAGCGATCTGGCGCGCGCCATGTGCTCCAGCATTCTGGCGCGCCGCTCCGGCACGTAGGCTGCCGTGCGGTGGATCCATGGCGGAGGCGTCGGCGAGGCAATCCCGGCCTGGTCGTCCGAGGGAGATTTGTGCTGCGCCATCGGCCTGCATCCAGTTCCATCTGGACATTGGTCGGAGGCGAGGGGCGGGAGGTTCATGCGGGGCGGCAGATTTCGCCCTGTCATCCAACGGCGGATGATGGCGCTCCCTAGCGGAATCGAACCGCTCTCTCCACCGTGAAAGGGTGGCGTCCTAACCGATAGACGAAGGGAGCAAACCCAGGGCCCCGCCGCTTTTCGCGGCACGGCCGCTGGCCGCCCGAGTCATGCCCGGCGGCTGCAGCGGGCGAACCTATAATGGCCTTTGGCGCCCTGGGCAAGCCGTTCGGGAACGGTCTTTTGGCACCGGTGGATAGCATCCCACCCAAGGATCGGTCGGCCGAATTCAACGGTTTCTTAGGTTCCCTGAGCTAGCGCTGGACTGGGAGAATTTAAGCCGATGCCACCGCCCAAGAAGCGCGCAGCCCGCAAGTCGCTGTCGCAGCATGCCTGGATCACCCTCGACGGCGGATTCGCAGCGCGGCAATGCCTGGTCCAGGACATCTCCGCCACGGGCGCCAAGATCACGCTGGACGAGGATGCGAGCCAGCTCCCGGGCGTGATCCGGATGGCGTTCGCGCGCGATGCGCGGACCGGGCGGAGCTGCCAGGTGGTATGGCGCCGCGGCAAATCGGCCGGCATCAAGTTCATCTGATCCCCGGGCAAAGCGACCCCGATGGCGCGCGACGCCGGTCCGGGCTAGAACGGCCTGCATGCGTGCGCCGCTCCTCATCCTGATCTCGTTGCTGACGACGTCCGCGGCCGCGGCGGAAGCCTTGCGTCTGCCGCCTCCGGAGCGCCCACAGGCCGGCAAGGCCTTGCCGCTTAAGGGTGCCGGCGGGAGCGCGAAAGCGGGCTCCTGCGCCGCCTATGGCCGCGGCTTCCATCTGGTCGAGAGCACCGGCACCTGCGTCAAGATCGGCGGCTCGATCAGCGTCGAGACCACGGTCAGGCGCTGAGCCCCCATGCCGCCGGACATCATGCGGCCCGAGATCATCGTCCCGTTCGTGATGTATTGCGCGCTGCTGTGGTGGGTCGGCCGCGGCCTGAGCTGGACTGCGCGGCTCGCCACCGCGGCGGTCACGCTCGTGCTGATTTTCTGCGTGCTGCTGTTCGAGCGCGGCTGGCCTAAACAAAAAAACGCGAAAACAACCCCATGCACAGTAGCCGCCCCCCTCCCGGCGGCGCGCGGCAAAATGCCGATTCATCGTGCTCGTAACGGACTTTAAGCCGCGTCACCGCTCACGACATCGGCGGTGCCACAAATTGCGCAAAACCGGGCCGTTTGCCGAGCTCGGCGAGCCAGCGCGTCAGATGCGGCTGCGCGGGCCGGGTGATGCCCTCGACGCCGAGCCAGCGCCGCGCATAGGCGCCGATCGCAATGTCGGCGAGCGTGAACGCATCGCCGTCCATGAACGGACGCGTGGAGAGCAGGCGGTCCGCGATGGCCCAGACCTCGGCGGCGGCATCGGCATCCTTTTGCACCTGGATCATGTCTCGCTCGGCGGGCGGCGTGCGCACGATGCCCCAGAACACCGGGCGGTCGACCGGCTGCACCATCGACAGCGTCCAGTCGAGCCAGCGGTCGACGCTGGCGCGCAGCTTCGGCGCCTCGGGATAGATTTGCGTGCCGCGCCCGTGCGCGAGGCAGAGATAGCGCATGATCGAATTGGATTCCCACAGCGTGAAGTCGCCCTCGACCAGCGTCGGGATCCGCGCATTGGGGTTCATCGCGAGATAGTCGGCCTCGCGGGTCTTGCCGAACGCCATGCCGGCGTCGATGCGCTCGTAAGCCAGGCCGAGCTCGGCGAGGCACCACAGCACCTTCTGCACGTTGACCGAATTGGCGCGGCCCCAGATCGTCAGCTTTTGGTCCGGCACGTCATCCTCCCGCGGCGCTTCTTTCGGCGCGGGTAATAGCGGAATCCACTGCGGCGAGCGACGGGCGATTGCGCCGATCCTCTCATGCAAAAGGTCCGCATGCAAAAAGCTCCGCCCGAGGCGGAGCTTTCATTGCAAGGCAAAGCCTGGTCAGGCGATCAGCGGCCGAAGAACAGCCACAGCAAGATGATCACCGGGATCGGCACACCCAGCATCCACAACAAAATTCCGCGTCCCATCGCGTCCTCCTCCAATTGCATTGTCGAAGAGAGAACGCATAGGAGAGGGGCTGGTTCCGGCAAAAAGGCCTACCAATGGCCGATGTTGGGCATCGACGACCACGGCTCCTGCGGCGGCTTCGGATCGCCCTTCTGCAACAGCTCGATCGAGTGCAAATCCGGCGAGCGGACGAAGGCCATGTTGCCGTCGCGCGGCGGACGGTTGATGGTGACGCCGGCCTTCATCAGCTTCTCGCAGGTCGCGTAGATGTCGTCGACTTCATAGGCGAGATGGCCGAAGAAGCGATCCTCGCCGTATTTTTCCTCGTCCCAATTCCAGGTGAGCTCGACCAGCGGCGCGCCGCGCGTCTGCGGCTGCTTCTTGAGCGCCTCGAGATCGTCCGACGAGCACAGGAACACCAGCGTGAAACGCCCCTTGTCGTTCTCGATCCGCCGAACCTCCTTCAGCCCCAGCGCATCCTGGTAAAACTTCAGCGCGACATCGAGATTGCGCACGCGCAGCATGGTGTGGAGGTATCGCATGGTTGTTGCTCCCTGGGTGGATGGAGGGTTTTTGGTTCGGCCGAGCCGAAGGGAGTAGGAGATAGCAGGAAAATCCCAGCAGGGGCAGGGGGCGGGTGCACATGTGCATGAGGGTGAAGCCGGCTGATGAAGTAAATCAGCCGGCGAAATTTCAATGCACTTTCACCGCAAATCCAGTGCCGCACACGCGTCATTGGCTGTGTGTGCGGGCCAGTCTGCTGCCGCGACCTATTGCGCCGCGAGGCGGTTTCCGGCCTGCTCGATCGGCGGCATGAAGAGCGATACCGCGGTGCCTTCGGGGTCGCGAAACTGGAACGTCCTGTTGCCCCATGGCATCGTTTTCAACTTGTGCACCAGCGTAACCTTGTCTTTCAGGCGCTGATAATCCGCATCGATGTCTTCAACCTGAAACTCGATCACGGCGGTGCGGTCGGCGCCGGGCTCGGCACTGTTTTCTTTCCAGAGCGCGACCGTCTCGGCTGCGCCGATTGCCAGGTTGGCGCCCGGCGTCACGATCTTGGCGAACACCGGCGCGAGCCATTCGGCGGAAACTCCGGTCACCATTTCGTAGAACGAAACCATGATTTTGATGTCAGTGGCGATCAGGCGAGTGGAGGCGTACTTCATGACATGTCCTTTGTTGACCCCAGATTGAGCGGCATCGCGGCGCTCGTCGCACATCGCTGCTGCCACCCTGATGTCAGCAGTCACGATGCCGCGCCGAGCGCGCCGTGAATGGCGATGGCAGTGCTCAAGCGCTAGAAAACGAGCCCTTCACGAAGCTCCACAGCGCTAACCGGGTCCTCAGAACGGTGACGCAAACCGCAGAACTTGGCCACCTCATTCACGGGGGACACGGGGTTGTTTAGCCGTTGGCAGATGAACTCCCCGCGGAGCTGACGCGACTAACCGCTATGGCCAATATTCTAGGCGAGCTTCTGTTTGCACTTATCCGCTCGATTGTTGCCGGATGGGCGTATGCGCTCTGGGTCAAACTGGCGACATGGCTCGAGCCGAAAATCCAACGGCGTTGGGTGAAGATTGCCGTAGGAGGCCTCCTCGGCCTGGCAGCCTTTTTTATGATTCCGATCGTGATGGCGCTGTTGGGCCTTTGAAGACAATGAAATCCGTTCTCACCGTCGCACTGGCAATCGGGGCCCTCGTCTCGACGGTGCTGCTCGTCATGGAGCAGCTAACCGACTACTCCACCCCTGTGATGGCATGGGAGATGCCGGGTATATCCGCAGCTTACCTTTTCTGGGGAGCTGTCGGCAGTTCCGTTTTCTTGGGCGTCGCCATCACTTGGGCCGTGAACGCCATCGTTTACGGGGCGCCCGCTTTCGTTGTCCTTACAGTCATCAAGCTGGCAATCCGCGATCTGCCGAAGTGACAGAACTGAGCTCGGCGCGGAGCCGATGCTCAGCGCGCTCAAGAAAATGAGCGGCAGCAGGTCATGCAAGGCGCCTGACGCGCCTTGCATGATCGTCTGAAATTTCGCCTGCCGGCGAGCGGCCGGACGGCCGACATCATGAACCACGACGGAGTTGGAGGCGACGAATGCCCGTAAACGAAGGTCTCTCGTCGTGAAATGGTTTAGACGATACGCAGTTGGCTGCCTGATCGCGGTGCTCCTGTTCTCGGGCCGAGACAGTTACAAACGGCCCGGCGAAGACATGCGCTACGGGGCCATCCTTATGGTAGCCGCCGGTTGGCCTGTTGTTGCCGCGATTGTCGTGGGAAGCACCATCGGTGACATCGTACATGACGTGAAGCAAGGCAAAGCAGGATGAGTGCCCGGCTCGCAAAGCGACAGGCCCCGATCCCGGCATTGAAGTTGTGGAATCGACATTGCGGGATCGTGCGCTCAATCGACGCTGTCTGTGCCCGACGAAATGCAGCGCGCTCAACGTTTGTGAATGCAGCGTTGGCCGAACGCCTGCAACCTTCCCGCGACACTTCTGATCATCGGTGAGTCATGTTCTTCCGTCTCGCAGGGGCGGGGCGTACATGCCCGCTGTCTACTTCTCGAGCCCGGCCTTTTGCCGCATCGTGTCGATCAGCTCTGACGCCTCTGCCTTGGTCAGATCCTTCTTGGGGAGGGGCTTGTGCGCCTGCTCGGCGAGGGTCTTGAGGTAGGATTCCTGGGCGCCGGTCATCGGGTCGTCGCCGGAAACCCAATCCTTCGGATCCTTTTGTGTGTTGTCCCCGGTGTTGTCAGCTGTCTTGTCAGCCATCGCGATCTCTCCTTTTCCACCTAACGTCGGCGCGCGCTTGTCGTTCCTCATTTGTTCGTCAGTCGAAAACGTGCGGAAATTGAACGTCTCGAGATCTGCCATGAAGAACCGACCTACTGGCCAGCGCGGAACAAGCGCTCCCGCCAAGCGTAGGTTCTGCATGAGCGAGAACCTGTCCCATCTCATCGAACATTCCGTGCAGATCGCCTGGGATTATCTGGAGCGCACCGCACAAATCAGCGACGCGCCGTTCACCAGCCGCTTTCTCTCGGCCGCCGTCGAAGAGATGGTCCGCAAGGGCGAGCACAGACGCCTCATGCTGGCCAACCGGGCCATCACGGCGTTCGAGCGGCTTTCCAATAGGCAAGCTGCATAGATCGGTCCCCGGCCTTCGGTCGTCACTGCGCGGCGGTCCTGCAGTTCTCCGAGTGCAATTTGTTGAACCCCGGCGAAGCCCGGCGCGACCAACCGCCATGCTGCAAAGCCTGCTCGGCATCGGAATTGGCTTCGCGGCCTATGTGCTGAGACACCAAAGAGGAAAGTCGTGAAGGCGATCACACTGCTCGCGGTGGCGGCCATGCTGCTGGTGGAAATCTTCGGGTCGAAGGCGAGCGTCGGCGGCTCGATGAGCTTCATGCTGGTCTTTGTGCTCGTGATGCTGGCTGTCGCGATCTACGAGGCTTGGTCGAACGAGCGCGGCGCGATCGGATGGATCGTCAACCTGTTCGCTTCGGCGGTTGGCGGGCTGGTTGCGGTTGCCCTGATCGGGATGGCCGTGGAGGCGATGCTGCCATACCTTCACCTCGAAGGTTCGCTCGCGTCCTCGCAACATCCCCTGAAATACGTCCTAGTCGCAGCCATTGCGATCTGCATGGTGCTGGGATCATGGCTGCCGCTGTTGGCCGTCAACCGGTTTCGTCACTGAAGGGCACCCGGCGTCGCGCTCCCTAGCGCTTTGCTTCCTGCTTGCCACGCCTGATTTCCTCGGCTTCGTCCACGAGCTTCAAGGCGGCGCCGTCATAGCTGAGCTTCAGGCCACGGCCGACGGTCCATATCCATCCTTCCCGAGCGTCGCGGGTTGGCTGGGCGTTGAACTGGTCGGAGATCGATTTGACTGCAGCGTCTTGGGGACCGGATTGTTCAACTCCGCAATGACGCGCCAGATGGGATGTTTGGGATCGGGATTCCCAGGGTCAACGTCGTCGGCAAAGATCGTGACCTTGGCGCCGTCGACTGCGCACTCCAGGACGTAGGAATCGCGAATCTGACGGCAGCGGTAGCGACGTTGCGTGACGAGCTTGTTGGTTTCGTCGAATGTCATCCCTGGCGAAAAGCCGAGGATGTCGGGCTTCTTCACGAGTGCCAGTGACGCAGGCTTTAGAAAGCCGGGCTGTACCGCCACGAGAACGGCGGCAACAACAACGATCAAGCCGGCGACAACAATGGCAATCTTCATCAGCCCCTCACAAGAAACGTTCGACCATACAACAGCCGGAGCGTTCTACCAGCCATCGCCCTGCATGCTTCGAGCCTCCGGCTATTTTTGTAGGACGGCACCTTCGGAGGATCACAGCTTCGGAAGATCGCATGGGCACGTATCGGCTGGTCATGAACGTGAAAAACCGCCCCTGACATGACCAGGGGCGGCTTTCACCAAACGGGGTTTCGAACGCGATCTAGTGACCGGTGCCCGGCTTCGTCGTCTTCGGCGGCTTGCCGTCTTCGATCCGGCCTTCGTTGCGCAAGTCACGACCTTCCTGGGCCTTCTTCTGGCTCTCGGGGGACTTGCCGTGTTCGTTCATCTCTTCTTTGATGAATCCGGCGCCTTCCTTCACTTTACCTTCAACGCTCATGACGATCTCCTTGCTGGAGATGGGGCAACTCGCGGCAAGACCTGACCGTTCCGGTGCGCGCACGATTGTGAGGAGTGCATTCGACAGGTTCCAAAGACCCTTGTCATGAAATGGCCGCGCCGCTTGTGGAAGCGACGCGGCCGGGAAGCGAGCCGTACAGGAAACCGGCTTACTTCTTGTTGCTGCGGGTCTTGGTACCGCCCTGGTCGCTGCCCGGGCCGGAGCCGCCCTGGCCGGAGGCGTCGGGCCTCACCATTCCGCCCTTGCTCATGCCGTCATGGCTCACGCCGGTCGTGCCGCTGCTCATCGTGCCCTTGTCCGTGTTGGTCATGCCGAGCTTCTGCATGTTGTCGGACTGCGCGGCGGGGCCGGTCTGGGTCTGGGCCAAGGCAGAGCCGCACATGAGGCCGAGGGCGGCGGTCGCAATGACGAGCTTCTTCATCTCAAACTCCTGGTTGGTTGTGTGGGCCAACGGGAGCGCAGAAACCGTGTTCCTAAAACAAGGCGTTCCGGAGTGCAAAAATTCTCGTCTGCAACGAGGCGTTGTCGGTTCTGCTTGAATCAGAACCGCTCCAGATTGTTGTGACGCGTTTTCGTCGCGCGAACTTGAAAACGCTCTAAGCCGCAAGCCGCTGATCGGCCGGGCCCGTCAGGTGCTTGAGCACTTCCGCGTGCTCCAGGTCGGGAACCGCAATGGCCGTGTGGCTGTAGCTCGTATTGGTTCGTGAGTTTGCAATCCTGTCCAGGATCTCGCCGCCCTTGATGACGTGGAGACCCATGCCCTCTCCCGACGGGAAGATCGCGAGCACCACGTCATAGGCTGTGATGACGGCGCGAAGCGCTTCGGCCTTGTCTTCGGCAATGTCGACGAACACGCGAACATCGGCCGCGAGTTCACGCAGCTCGTTAAAATCCAGCACTGTGGGGTACTCCAACGCAACGATACTAAGGGGAGCTTGGAGGCGTTAGGTTACCGAAGTCTCAACGGCGCATGCCCAGCCAAAGGTTTATCGACCAGGCGCTCCCGTCCAGCCGATAGGACGCGCGGGCGTTGCCGCTTGCTCGGCAAGGCGCCGGCACGGAAAGAACCTATGGAGCGGGAGGGACGAAGCGCGCCTCATACCCATACGGGCGTCACGCGATACGCGCGTGACTCATGCGCGGTTTACTTGGCGTATCCCTGGGAGCGGAGCCACGCGATCTTGCGGTCGCCATTGATCCAGTCGTCGGCGTCTGCCTTGCTGGTGAAGCCCTTGATTTCGCGCTGTTCGCTGTCCGGGTAATCCGCCAGGATTTTCCAGTCGTTGTCTGCAATGCGGACGGTTTTGAAGGTCACTTTTGTTTTTGCCATGCCGCATTATGCAGGAGATGGCCGGAAAAGAGAACCTGCCTTGTGACGGTCACCGGGGTGGCCGGGCGCAGACCTCGGAGGCCAGCCTGATCGGCAGTGCGGGGCCGGGTCCAGGCAAAGACGAAAGCCCCGCCTGGGGGAAGCGGGGCTCTCTGATGGGGGGTGAAGCTTGGGGACTTCAAAGAGTTAGACGCCTCGGGGAGAAAATGGTTCAACGCGAAAACGGCGGAAGCTGCGGCATCTTTGCCGGGGCGTCCGGCCCTCCGCAGAACCCCTGCTTGCGTTTTGGGCGTCGATGGGTTCTAAGCCCCGTCACTTCATGAAAGTTGGCATGAAACAGAAGCGCGTTGCGCGGTCGGACCGCGTCCTGAGCAAAGCCTGCTCGCGCGCACAGAAGGAAATTCAGACATGGCGAAGATGACGAAGACTCAGTTGATCGATGCAATTGCCGAGGGCACGCAGCTGTCGAAGAACGACGTGAAGTCGGTCATCGAGTACATGGCGACGGTCGGCTACAAGGAGCTCAACGAGTCCGGCGAGTTCGTCATTCCCGGCTTCGTGAAGATGTCGGTGGTGAACAAGCCGGCGACCGAAGCCCGCATGGGCGTCAATCCCTTCACCAAGGAGCCGATGCAGTTCGCCGCGAAGCCGGCGAGCAAGTCGGTGAAGGCCTCGCCGCTGAAGGTGGCCAAAGACTCCGTCTAAGGGCTCGCGTTTTCGTTGCGGAGGCTTCTTTTCGCGGAGCGCTGCAATGATTGCTTGCTTGTGCTGAACCAATAAGGAACTCTCTTAAGGAACTCTAGGGCGTCGTCAGGCTTTGCTTCCGAAAGGGAGAAATCACATGACTGGTCTCAGCGAAGAAGAGATTCGAAATCGGGCCTATCACCTCTGGAAGGAGGCTGGCGAGCCCGCAGGCACGATGGACACCTTCTGGTATGAGGCCGAAAAGGAGCTTCTCGCCGAGCGGACCAAGCAAGGCGAAGTCCCACCCGGCATGACCGACAATTTGTCGGTCTGACTTTGCTGGTTCAACAGGCGGACAGGGGCGAGCGTCGACAGTTCTCAAAGCAGCCATTCGGCGTAACGCCCGGGTGGCTGCTTTGCTGTTCGGGCCCTCGTTCGAATCGAGTCGCCTCCGTGCGGCCGCCTCAAAGAAAAACCCCGGTCTTGGGGACCGGGGCTCTTCAAGCAGGTCGGCCGCGTTGCGACATGCCGCCAGCACCACCGAATTCGACCTGACAACGCGGGGCGGGAAAACTCGTTCCGGCCGCTAGTCCGGCGATACGGACACGTCACCGGCGTATCGACCTGGCGCTCGCGCCAGACGATGAGATCGCATTTGGGATTGAGCCACTGATGTTCGGAGCCGCGCGCCTTCAGGTGCGCGAGCGCTGCATCATGTGCGGCGGTCTGATCCGGCGCTTCGACCATGATCTCCACGGTCTCTTCGATCTGACGCACCACTTCGACGGCGTAGTATTTTCTGGTCACGATCCCTAGCTCCGGAATGACTAACGGGGAGGGCGGTGGCGCGTTCCCCAAAAGAAAAACCCCGCGCTTTCGCACGGGGCCTTCTTGGCTGGCGGGGAAGGGATTTCAGCGCCTAGCCGCCGCGCCGTGGCTCGAACTTAAGGTTGAAAACCTAAAAAGCAACCGTCGGCGCGCGGAAGGCTCAAGGCGATGTGCCCGGCGAATTTCACGGGAGGGGCTGGACTTGTTGTTCCTATTTTGTTCTAGTGACGCATCTCTTTTGGCAGCGACATTGTTTTGGAGGTGCCCATGACTGTCGAGAAACAGCGGGAAGTAATCAGGCTCTGGAATCAGCTCAGGAAGCTTGATGGTCCGGCCGCGGAAGAACTCCGCATCCAGATCCTCGAATGCTTTTCGGAGAAGGATCTATCGAAGGACACGGCGAAGCGAGCGGCGTGATGAGCATCGCACTAGGGTCTGTACCTAATTAGCGAGTTCTGATTCCCTCGTGCCAAGTTGATTCGGCACGGGGGACTTCGATGCGCAAAGGACTGTTCTGGCTCAACGACAAGCAGTGGGCTCAGATAGAGCCGCATCTGCCAACAAACCAGACCGGCCCGGCGCGCGAAGACGATCGACGCATTATCAGCGGTATCATTCACATGCTCCAGTGCGGCGCACGCTGGCGCGATTGCCCGTCCGAC
>NZ_JADPIQ010000118.1:0-830 GCF_023073015.1 Bradyrhizobium sp. 87 | reverse complement strand
CCACCCGGAGTCAACTGCCGAAACTCGATACTGGTTCTATGCGGACCGCCAAATTCGCCGCTCTTCGTGCTGCGATATTTGGGCCACGCTCCATGACCCCGCCCCTGTTCAGGGATTGCGGGCTGAGGACAGCCGTCTTGGCCGATGAGCCATCCTGTCCGGCTCTCGCCGGATGATGCATAGAACTAGCATACCTGAAGGGGCATGAATGTTCGAAAGCGCACAGACGCGAGTGTTGCGCCGGACTAGGCTGCGAGCGATCCTGGACGCTCGCAAAGCGCTCGGGGCCCAACGGCCTCGGGGAGATGCGAAAATGTGCCGGCTGCGCTGAAGCGGCTCCGTCCGCGAACGCAGTGTTGCCGGTTGCGTGCCGGGTATGAGGCAGGAGTAAGCTCGGCAGATTTAGATCAACGATGGTCGTTCTCGTGCGTACTTTTCTTCTCATTGTGGGAATATGGCTACTGGTGAACGTTCTGTTTGTTGTAGTTGTCCTGCCCTCGCGCAGACCGGCACCTACTCGGCGAGCAGGAATTCCATCTCCGGTGACGATTAACACGACGGCCGGTCGCTTGGACGATCACGACCCACCACTCCTGCAGCGCGCAATGAGGCCGGTTGCAATCAGGGTTCTTTTCATCGTGCTCATCCTTCCAGTCCTTCGAGCGTGGAATGCGGTTAGGCGGCACTTCAGCGGGCACGACAACTAGACATGGCCATCGCGTGCTTGAGATTCTCGTCGATGTCCTCACTGCGCCGCGGGCCCCCCGAGCGATTCAGCGAGACCATCAGCCCAGCGCTCTCGCTATGGCCATGCCTCGAAGCATGGTTAT
>NZ_JADPIQ010000024.1:0-46184 GCF_023073015.1 Bradyrhizobium sp. 87 | reverse complement strand
GATGGCGACGGCTTTCGCGCCGAAATCGTCAATCGCGGCGCGAAACCCGTCATTCCAAACAAATCCAACCGGGTAACCCTCCACAGCTTCAGCAAGCGCGCCTCTATAAAGGGCGCAATGTTATCGAGCGCTGTTTCTGCCGGCTCAAGGATTTCAGGCGTGTTGCTACTCGCTACGACAAAACTTGCCAGAAACTTCTTGGCCGCCGTCCACCTCGCCGCTCTCGTCGCTTATTGGATCAATTGAGTCTGAACCCTAAATCGGCTTCGAATTGTAAGGGCAGGGCTGTTGTCTAGGGTCCTGGACGCTCGGTCAGAGCTCAGCGCTGGCGCGCATAACAGGCCGTCGTCCAGGCGCTTCGATCGGGTACGGCACATTTTTTGAGCCAGACCCGACAGCAGAGTCAACGTGATCTTCAATCGCGATCTGGTGATCGAACCCTAGCAGTGACGGAGAGCAAAATGAACATCGGCGCCGAAGAGAGCTGAGCCGGTGACAATGAGGGTAAAACGCTTCGGCTGCCGTTTACTGTCGTCTAGAAAAAGTGCCGAACTGCCAAAGTGCGAGGGCCCTCATACCTTGATCTGAAACTCGCTCGTTGCTCCGATGCCGGCCCGATTTACGGCGGTTCATCGGTCGCTTTGACGAGCGCGAAGGCAGACTCGAAACGGAGACGCATAGCCTCCGACGTGAGGAAAATTCACAAAGAGCCGCAATCTGAACTCCTGGAACATCTACTGGGCGGGACGGCCGCGACCCACCACGACGATCGGCCACGCTTGAGCCGGCCGCCTTTGCGGAGGAGGCGCTCGGGCGACGGGGTTGTGGTCGATGCATGCCTTCGCGTGGCTGAATAGCTCGACGCTTAGCAAGCCGGCGCTGATGCAGCATCCCGGGACTTGCATTCAAACGCGGCGCAAGGTTTGCTATACGGCGCGGGGGGCCTCATGCCTAACCCGCTGTGCGCGTGTGCAATCCTGGACGCCTCACGACCGGCTCTTCAGGCGCGTCAAAGATTGACGTCGTGAGCAGGACAGCGGCAGCGAGGATCCAGTAATACGACGCGTCGAGCCAACCGAATTTGAGGGCAAAGGGTAGGATCACAAACACCACCCCAAGGGCGCGGTCGAGCCGAAGGTGCAGCCAGTAGGGGATGATACGGACGAGACCGGTGGGATGGTCGGTTGCAGCGGCCAAGAGCAGCGCGGCAACACCTACGACAACGGAAAGCCACATCGCGAGTGGTTCGGTCTGGCCCAGGTTCAGCACGAATGGCGCTGCGATCAGGACGATCGCGGCGGGATAGTCGATCAGGTAAGCGTGGACAGATTTGGTTATGAAGCGGAACGACATCAGTGACTCCTACGTGCTTTGCTGCTCGTGCCGCCGTATGCCAGCAAGCACTCTGCACAATTGTCAAGGGTCAGCCCGTTAGACACACAGGAACCCTATGATGGTACGCCAAGCATTAGTAGTGCCTGGTCGTTATGGTTTCCATTCCACTCGCTCGGGGCACGCCGTCGTTTCGCCTCATGGGCGCGATCCTGCTCGAACAAAACGAAGAATGGGCGGTTCACTGTGCCCGTTATGACAATGGAAGCAGTCGCGCCGTTGCGCGATGATTCGAGCGTCAGCCTCACGGCTCTCGCCAGCTGACCTGCCCGGCTCTCGACGGAAACGCGGTGATCCGCCGCCAGCTAAACACACCACGGGACGCAATGGGCACATTGCGGTGCGCGGCATCGTAGCGGATCGTATTTCCACTTCGAAGGGCTCGCGTGCTCAATCGGGATGCCGGGACCGAACCAATCGATTTGCAGCATGGGTTTCGATCAACATTAAAGAAGTGTGTGGGCCCCCAACGGGGGTTATTTGCTTCCAATCTGCTGCGCATCGCCGAATAACCTCTCAAATAGCGGCCACAGTGCCGGATGTTGAGCAGCGAATCATTGACCTCGAACGCAAGCATCTACGGCACCACAGCGACACTCTTGCTATCTTGAGCGCCTGCTGGTGTAGCCCGCGTGACAGGCTGTCATCCCGCCGATCGCGGCAGTTCTGAGCTCCGGAAGTAGCTTGCCCCCCAGCACAGAACATCGAGCATCGTCGGTCATTACCCGCTAAGACGAACCGATCCCCGCCTGCGGGTCCGCATGTTGAGGTTCGCTCTCCGGGCGGCGCTCACCTCGGGCGCGTTGAGAGCTGAGGTCGTCAGCAAGACTGCTGCGGCGAAAAGCCAGGAATAGCCGGCGTCTGGCCCAGTGACATGAAAAGCGGAGGGGGCAGTGATGGAGATCACACCCAATGCGCGGTCCACCCATTGTAGCGAGGCACGGATGAATCCGACGAGCGCCGTCGAGTGGTCCGTGAATGCCGACAGCAGCAGTGAGACGCGGGTCACCACCGAAAGCCACAGCGCGACGGGACTGCTTTTGCCTAGCTTGAGCAGGAATGGCGCAACAATTAAAACGACGGCGACAGGACGGTCGATTAGGTACGTGCGGATAGATTTTGTGACGAAGCGGAATGACATGGCGGAACTCCTGCATGCTTGGGCTGCTAGATCGAGTTGTCGGGACATCGAAAATAGGGGCTTGTGATCTGGGCGACCCGTGCTGCCACCAAATATCGATAAGGCGTATAAAGAACCTATTCCCGTCCACGCGAGGTTAGAAATGTCGGATCGTTATCGTTTTCATTATCTCCAGCCGCTCGGTCTAAAGCTTTCAGACGCCAAGGCCCCCCGCGCGGGCGGTTAGACCAGCGCTCGAGTAGAAATCTCTTCCACTCGAACGCTCCCGGTTTGCCACGCTAAGTCGTGCGAACCTAGCACCGGCGGGGCAAGGGCCATCCCATCGATTTTGAGCAAATCTCGTTCTGAACGCGTGTTCACAGTTGATCCAAAGTCGCACTCTTTTTGTCACCGGCCAACTCCGGGCGCCGCCATGGTCGATCTGAAAATGCCGCGTGAACTGCAACTTGCTCGAGGCAACCAGCAGGTCAGCCGCATGCCACACGGGCCACCGCGGGCGCAACGCCGCTAGCGACAGCCGTGGCGCCGGACCAGATGCTTACCGCACGGACTCTCTTGTCAGTGGGCAATCGCTTCTCGTGCACCGAAAGGCCGTCAGGCAGGACCAAGCCTTCGCCCAAACTTTGCAGTGACCGGCCGACGATGAGCCGGCGCGGAGCCAACCACGGTGGCGCCGAGGCATGGACATCGGCCCCGCAAGGAAGGTCCGCAGTTCGGCGTTCATCAGCCAGTGCAGTTGGAACGGCGACAGGGCCATGTCCGCCAATCGCCGCGAGGGGACCATGATGACGGCGCTGCTGAGGAACATAAGATAGTTGCCCACGCTGCATACGGAGAGCACGTTTGTGCTGTGCCCGACGGCCTAGGCTTTTTGAGCCGCGGGCGGTGGTCGGCCGGCATCAGGGACGCGCTGCTCACGACGTAATCCTTCAGGCTTAAGTCGAGCGCTTCGCGGGCGCGAGTTCATTGGCCAATAGCTTGAAGCCGGGCCGCCGCATCCGTTGACAAATCACTCTCTCGGCATCAATGCAACCTCAAGCTGACTCTTCCTAAGCCGCTATCGCTTGCGGCCCGCGCTGCAATGCTAACGAACGAACATTGCCAATTGCAGATGCGTATAGCATGGAAACTGGGAATGGCACGGTGCCGTTCCTCAATCCCTTCTAGGTCGAGGCGAGTTGCGCAGTCCGCTACTGCAGCACGCTGCCCTCAGAACCGCAATAACCATGGTCTATCAACTCTATGCCGCGAGATGATTTCCATCACCGCTGGGCGACTGCCATCGTGTGAGACCGCATTTGTGGCAGAGGCGGTGGAGGATCATCCGGCGCATTGATCGCCAGATACCGGAGTGAGGGAGTGCAATATTGAGGCTGCAGACCAGCGACGTCTCTCATGGTCTTGCATGCGCCTGTGGCGGCGGAATCCATTCCTTAGCGGTCAGGCGGGCGGGTCGGCGCCATCCTGTGTAACCGCCTGCAGCTTTTTGCGACGGTGGACAATGCGGCCGAGGGTAAATCGAAGCAGTATCGGTAAATCGCCAATGACGATCCGTCTATCTCCAGGCAACCAGCTTTGTTCTCAATCCCCAGAGCCGGATCGTGACTCCGTCTATTCGGCCGTCTGGGTCTGGCCCGCGACCTCAACCCGTTGGCAAAACTAGTGAGGAGCAGTGGCAAACTATGGGGAAGGCGGATGAATGGCGCAAAAAATGTAGAGTGCCGCAGCTGCGGCGTTATCGATCCAGACCCCTGCCCTCGAGAGCTCGGGCGGAAAGCGCCGGCTCGGTGCCGACTCATGGTGCTCACGGCCTGTGTGCTCGCATCGTCGATGGCGTTCATCGATGGGACAGCGCTGCCCGTCGTCCTGCCGATATTGCGCGCCGATTTCGGTGCTGACCTCGCCTCGGTCCAATGGGTTCTCAACGGGTATATGCTGGCGCTCGCCTCCCTGATATTGATCGGCGGAGCGCTCGCTGATGTTTATGGCAAGGCGCGCATGCTCGTCGTCGGTTGCGTCCTGTTCGGTCTGGCGTCCGCGGCTTGCGCGTTGGCGCCTTCGCCCGCCTGGCTCATCACTGCCCGGGTGGTGCAGGGAGCGGCCGCAGCGATTGTTACACCTGCAAGTCTCGCCCTGGTTGGGGCAACCTATCCGCGCGCGGAGCGGAACCGGGCGATCGGCGTCTGGGCAGCGGCATCTGCTCTCACCACCGCCGGGGGCCCTGTCCTGGGCGGCTGGCTGACCGAGACTTTTGGCTGGCCATCCGTGTTCTGGATCAACCCGCCGCTCGCGCTCGTAGCAGTGGGAGTTCTGCTGGTCTTTGCAGGCAGAGATGACCTCATCCAGCGCCGGTTCGACGGGATTGGCGCCGCGATCCTTGCTTTAGCGCTCGGGACGCTCACCTGGGCGCTGAGCCAGATCGGACCGAGTCAAACTCGGGCCGCTGCGAACGCACCAGCCCAATCGGTGACGGAGCTCACGATGGTCGCCGGGTTCGGCATTCTCGGGTTCGCCGCCTACGCCTTCTGGGAGCGCAGAAGCGAACATCCGATGATGCCACCCCGCCTGGTGGAGAACCGCACCTTTCTCGGGCTGAACGTTGCGACCCTGATGATCTATACGGGCATTTCGATCGTGTTCTTCCTTCTACCTTTTGACCTCGTCGACCGCCGCGCCCTTTCGTCGACCGATGCCGGGTTGGCATTCCTGCCTTTCACGCTCGGCGTGGGGCTCTTGTCGAGTGTCTTCGGCGGGTTGGCCGACAAGATTGGCACGCGGACCATGCTTATCGCAGGACCGGCAGGTGCCGCGCTCGCCTATGTCTGGTTGGCGCTCGGTCATAAAGAATCTTTGACGCTCGGCGTGATCGTACCCATGACGCTGCTTGGCCTTTCCTTCGCGGTGCTCGTGACACCGCTCACCGCATCCGTCATGTCGAGCGTTGACCAGACGGATGAAGGGCTCGCCTCCGGCATCAACAATGCCGCAAGCCGGGTTGCGCAGCTTGCCGGTGCAGCACTAGCCGCCGGTGCCGCGTCTTTCGAGTCCGGCTACGAGGTCGGTCTCGCCGTAGCCGCCGCGACCTCGATCTGCGGAGCTTTTACAGCCGCAATAATCGCCATGCCGGCCGACATGAAAGCGGGCGGCTCGGGAGGCGTCTAGACCCATGGAATTCAACTCGATTCGATATTGGCTTGCCAGATGCGCTCAAGTTCACCGAAGCAGCCATTCGGAGCGGAGTGTCTCGATCCAGGCTCAGACGCACCAGGCGCTGGAACACAAGTTGCCCGGAAGCTGGACTATCGCGATGTTCGCGACGCGCGAGCCTCTCACGCTGGCGCTGTGAACGCCATCCTCGGACCTGATTACCGGATTCGTTAGCCGCAGGCCTCGGCCGGAAGGTCTTGCTGATTTCATGAAGATCGGTCCGCTGACGGGCGGATGCACTCACGCCATCGCATCCTCAGGGGGAATGCTGAACGATAATAGAGGGGTGGTAGTCGCCTTCTTAGTTAGTCATCTGGAACGCAACGCCGTACATTATGGCGCGCGTTGTTTGCTGCGCTCGATAATCACCGCAGAGTTCGTTACCGCATGCCGCCAACGCACCTGGCAGTCGAGTTCTTGGAGTTATTGAAAGCGATTGATGCTCACGTGAAGGTCTCGCCCATATCATTATGGACAACTAAGCCACTCACCCGGCTAACCAACAAACCCGGCTCATCCGCCGACCCGTCATCATGTCCACTCTACGCAAGCGCCGATCGGCAGTAGCGATTAAAGCGATCAGCACCAAGACGACCAGAACTCAAGGAACAGAATGAAGCAGGGAGATGAGCCGACTGGAAGTGCTTGATGCGCGTAGCCGCGACACGCTGAACGGATCAACAGCTATAGCCGGTGCCCGTTCGATGGCCACCCGTGGACGCGGATGGTGTCATCGGTTACAAGGTCCAGGCCACGGTGGAAACCGCACAGCTTCAGCTTGCTCGATGTCGAGCAGCCAAAGAAGGTACTCGAAATGGACAAACTCGAGGCGGTCGCCGACCGTGGCTACTTCGACGGGAGAGATATTAGCCCGGAAGGGGCTGGCGTTGCAGTCACCTCGCCCAAGCCCATGACGTCGAACGGAACGCGGAGGCCCGTCGGCAAACAGGACTTTGCCTACCTGCCCTGATGAGGACTTCTACCGCAGCCCATCCCGCCAGCAGCTGCCTATCACTACGTAGTTCGAGCACGAGACGACGCTGCACCGGTACTGGCCGGCAGCAGCGTGCTAAGGTTGCGCAATCAAGGGACAAGATACTTCGTCAAAGGAGCGCCTCATCACGCGCTGAAAGCAAGAGCATGTGGTCGAGCTGATCCAGACGTAGCTCGATCCCAATCCCGACGCCATGCGGACATGACGCGAGGGGTGGAGCATCCCTTCGGCACTGTCAAAGATTGTATGGGTGCGACCCAATTCCTGACGAAGGGCCTTGAAGGTCGCCGCTGAGATGGGGTTGGATGTCCTCGCCTATAACTTCGCAGGGGTGATTGAACATCCTCGGCACCTGAGGCTGATTGAAGCCAGATCCGCGCCGCTCAAAGCCGGAAGTGCGTCAAAAGCGCAATCTCGCGTCACCCAGATTTGTTGATAGATGATCTCACGCGAGAGCATCGGTTGGCCCGGAAGAATTGACGACCCCGGCCGCGCGTCGACTGACCGGTTTGACACCACCAACATCCAGAAGTGCCGTACGCATCACCGAGGGACGCTAAACTCTTTCAAATACATGTTGGCCAGCGGCGGCGTGAGGAGCCGCACGCCGCCAAGCTTTGGGTCACGTCGAGCGTGGCCAGCCGGACCCTAAGAGAAGCTCGGACAATAATCGTCGGATAGCTCCAATATCATCGTCAATCCTTGGGGTGTCATCGACGGCGGTGATCTGATCGTGGATCGTCCGGAGGTCGGCGCCGACTTCCTACATGCAGGCGCAAACCCTCGGGAGCGCAGAGGACTTTGTCAATACGGCGGACAGGTGGGCAAGTTGGCCCAGGGGGCTGTCGCAAAGGCGCCGACGCGCGGTCCGGGCGCACAACCTGACCTGTAATATCCGTAGCCGTAGGCTCGATAGTATGAGTTATAGATCGGATCGCCCCAATACGAACTATAGGCGGGATAACCCCAGTTGGTATCATCGGTGGGATAGCTCGAGTACGAAGGATCAGGATGACCCCGCCGCGCCTGATAGCGCACGTCCATCGTCAGGGCCGGTCCCGCCGCTCCAATCGACGTACCATTAATCGGCGCAGCAGACGACTGGGCGGTGGCTGTCACTGCAAGAGGTACAGCAATCGCGAGGGCAATCGCGAGGCTGCGGACTTGAATCTTCATGAGTAGCTCCTGTTCGTTCTACCCCCCAGCAAGAATGACGTTGCTAGGCCGGCGAGGGAAATCACCTCTGGCCATAGAGTCGATAGACGATCATTATTGCCGCCGCGCCGCATGATGCCCGAACGAGGACTCTCAACGACTGCGTCTGCAAATACTTCCATTGCCGCGATCGGGCCCCCATTTTAACTCTGCACATTGCGGTGACGCGGTTAACAATGAAGCTGTTCTTTCATACCCAAGTCTAGCGGTAGCACGGAGCTAAGTCCCCGACCCACCACTCGATCCGAGCAGACCCGGACGTTGCGTCGCACTCGGCCCTTCGGCCATCTCCAGCGTTTTCCGCTTTTGTGCCGCTGTTGAGGGTTACGCCGAAGGCTTGGCATTTCGCTACGACGAGGCGGCCGTCGTAACGGGGTAGGTTACAGGAACTGCCGGGATGAGGATTGTGGAGCGGCCCGAGCCGCAGGCATAGGGCCCGCGCCGCGGACTGGTCGGAACCGCTGGGCGCTGCCCGTTCGATCAGCCGGAACGCGGCAAGACACACTCGGCAACGCTGCTGTCACCGTCCTTGATACCCATCGCGAGCTCGCTGACGACGTTCGTCAAACAAGCTCCTCGCTGCGCCAACCAAGACTCTAGTGGGATGACAGGGGCCGCAAGTTTATCACGACCTCCGTAGGCCTTCTCACCGAAAGCGACAAACAGGCTTCGCGCCAAACAAGAGCATCAACCCTGTCGAAACGGGCGCTCGCCCGAGACGTTGTCGCCGAGCTATCCGGTGATGTGAAGAGATTGCCGAGCCCTTGGTTACACGCGGAGCGTAGATTTGCTGTATTTGAGGAAGGACAGTGAGTGCTATCTGCTGCGAGGCGAAACGTTGTCATCGAGGACTACCGACTAGTACGTTGCTCCATGGGTCGGCTAGTCATCTTGCTCGGCCTAAGATACTGCCTATGAGGGAGGCGGACGCGACGTACTGTTTCACATCAACGGTCTTCTCCGATTCCGCTATCGTTGCTCAGCTTCATGTCGCGAGTGCCAGTTTGCCGTTTTGCTATGACTTCGCGCTGATAACAATTCCGTTCCTATGAGCGAGCCCGGCCTCTTCTCGGCATCGCGCCGATCCTGTGTTCCTTCGCACTTGCCAAGCTGTCCCTCACAGTGACAATCGCCGTTCTGGGTTTTCGTAAACTCCTCGTCGGCACGTACCAAAACGCCCGGAGGCGCTCCCACCATTTTTTCCTGGGCGCATCCGGGCAGTGGTGTTGCGCTCGCATCACATGAACGCTCCGAGCACTCGCGGAGGTGTTCGATACGATCGGATGGAGTTTAGACCGAGCCAGCCGGCGCAACGGTGGGAAAGTCCTTCTCGGGATCGAACACATTGTTGAAAAAGTTCGTCAGGGAGTACATGGCCACGAGCGCGACGATCTCAATGACATTCGCATCCGTGTAGCCGGCAGTGCGGACGGTCTTTAGATCGGCGTCGCTGATCTTGCCGCGGGTCTCGGCGACTTTGCGCGCGAACTGGATCCCGGCGTCCCGCTTCGGGTCGCTGGCGTGGCCCATCCGAGCGAGAATTATTTCATTGGCCGGCAGCTTGGCCATATGATCGGCCGTAAAACTATGAACCGTCAGGCAATAGTCGCACCCATTCACTTCGGAGACAGCGAGACCGATGCTATCACGCGTCTTCACGTCGAGCGACTTGCTCAAGGAGCCGAGCAGGGCGGCCCATGCGTTGAACGCGATCGGGCTTGCCGCGAAAGTCGCCATCATGTTCGGCGTAAACCCGATGTTCTTGGTGAACATGTCGAGGGTCGCTTTCGATTCGGGTGGCACTTGTTCCGGCTTTAGAGCTGCAATCCTGGGCATCATGTTCTCTGTATTTTGATGGCTTCACTAATAATCAGACCAGATTCAACACTTCAGCCACCGGCCGCCGCGGCTTCTGTGGCCAGTTTCCCGGACGCTCGGCCCCTACGGACAACAGCATAACCGGTACTTCATCCTTCGTAAGCGCGAACTCGCGGTGCACTGCTTCAGCATCGAAACCGATCATCGGGGTCGAACCCAGGCCTAGCGAGCGGGCCGCATAAATCATCGCCGCCGCGCCGAAGGTGCCGGTGCGTACGGCCTCGTCGCGCTGGCGCTGCGGGTATTCCATGTACAGGTCCCGTGCGGGGATCTCCCATTCCGGCACCATCTTTGCCGGCATGATACCCTCTTTTACCAGTGGTGCCAGACGGTCGGGTACCACGCTAGAGTCGGCCAACTGGCCGCAGATGATGAAAGTAACAGCCGCCTCGGTGATCGCGGGCTGGCTCCAAGCGATCGGACTGAGGCGAGCCTTGGCTTCCGGCGTGCGCACCGCGATGAAGCGCCAGTTCTGCAAGTGGAAGGATGTCGGCGCGGTGGTCCCGATTCGAACCAACTCGCGGATTTGGTCGTCGCTCAACGTGGCGGCGGGGTCGTAGTACTTCGTGGCCCGGCGGCTCAGGATGCATTCGATGACCTCATTGGTCATAGTTCTTCTGCTGGTCATAGTGATTCCGTTGGTCAAGTTGTTGTTCTGCGTGAGGGAATAGGCTGCGAAATGAGGGCTTTTGCTCCTTTTACTGGAAATGCTAACGAGCCCGCTCGGTAGTTTCCCACGTTGCTCCGGCTCTTCCGATAGGACGCGCCCGGCCACGTGCATCGAAGGCGCGTCGTTCAGGGACGAGTGCGGATGATCGTCTTCCCGTCGATGCGCTCGGTCGGATTGAAAGCGGCGACGGCGTCACCGAGGATCGAGACGGTGCCGATGTTCGTCCGCAGCCGCCCGTCCCGCACCCGCTGGACGATTTCAGTCAATTGGGCACGATCGGATTCGACGACGAAGTCGACCGCTAAGGCGTCGGCAGCGCGCGCCTCGCTCGGCCCGACGATGGACACCAGCGTTCCTCCGGCTCGGATGAGGCGGGCGGAACGCTTCCCGATGTCGCCGCCGATTACGTCGAACACCAGATCGACTCCGCCGACGTCTTCCAGGACGTCGTTGTCAAGGCTAACGAACTCGTTCGCGCCGAAGTCGAGCGCCTTCTGACGATGAGCGCCACGCCCGGTGCCTATGACGTAAGCGCCGGCCTCTCGTGCGAGCTGTGTCACGATTGATCCGACTGCGCCGGCCGCGCCGTGCACGAGAACGCTCTGCCCTGCCTGAAGGCGGCCGTGCACAAATAGCCCCTGCCAGGCCGTGAGGCCCGAAATTGGCAGACTCGCGCCCACTATGAAGTCGACGTCACCCGGGAGCGGGGCGAGGTTGCGCGCCTCCATTGCTACATACTCCGCCAGGGTGCCGTCGCGATACCAGTCGGCGAGGCCGAACACCCGCTGCCCAACCGACAACCCCGTTGTGCCATAGCCGAGGGCGGCGACCACTCCGGCCAACTCGTGTCCGGGAATCGACGGTGTTCGGTCACGATCGAGGCGGTCGGTCCATGTAGAGGGCCACTCCAGCTCAGTCGAGACGAATCCCGACGCATGAACTTGAACGACGACGTCGTTGATCGCCGCTTGCGGCTGGGGCCGATCCACGAGCCTCATACCCGCAGTTCCCGCCGCCTGGTCCGTTACGACAATTGCCTTCATCATCGGCCTCCCTGTGTGTGGTGTGTCGTTTCAAGTTCCCTTGCAGACGAGCAAAAATACGGTCGTGAAAATTGATGGTCTAATGACGGGTGGCTATGTAATCGATGCCAGGGACGCGAAAGCACAGAGCGCGTCGGCCGAGCGAATACCCCGCCGGGCATCGCGCGTCGCGAATTGAAGACCCTGCGGCTATGATAGACTGCGATGCCCCGGTGCTGTGATCGACGGCACGACAGACGGTCAATCCGGAGTAATATTCGGAATGGGGAGCAGAGCCAGGTCATCCTCGTAGCTGGCCTGAGGGCTTTCTTGGTGGCCGGAGGTTGTAACGTCCAGACGTGTGGTGATATCCGCACCAGTACCGAGAATTTGGCCTACGGGACACAGGTTTGCGGCTTCCATCAAGAATGTGCGCTGCTGGGCGTCGAGGTCTCCTTCAAGCACCACGGTGCGCTCGAACGAATCCTTTTCGCCTCGGGAGCCGTGATGGAAGCTGACGCCCACTTTCACGCGCTCCAGCGGTAGTTTCTGGCGCTGAGCCTGGAAACGAACGCTCATAGCACTGCATGCGGCAAGAGACGCGCTGAGAAGGTCGTAAGGATTGGGTCCAGAAGAATTGTGGCCGATGCCATCTGGGCCGCCGACAGCAAACCGAGATTCGCCGACATGGCAAATCAGCGCGCCATGATTGGTGGGGTCGGTTGCGACAACAACTTCGCGAATCTTGGTCACGATTAGGTCCCGATCCTTCGAATGATTGATCCATCGACTTCGACGAGCTTGTCCGCCAGTGACAGCAGGAAATAGATGTTAGCAGTGGCGGGAGATCCCAGCCTTGCGTCCACGCAAGCGAGCACGTTCAGCAGGTAAGTCCAAAGGCCCTTCAGGTAAAGTTATCATTTCCATAATCGCCAGGAATGCTCCGTAGAGCGTATCGTCGTCCGGGTGAACAACTCCATCAATGCGTGTGGCGGGCCTACGGTCCGTCCCGTCACGAAGAATGCATTAAGATCCAGTCAGCCGAAGTCCCAGAGCGTGGACGAGCACACCGCTTTCCACACTCGGTCCTCAACCGGTGCGTGACCTTCTTCAGTGATCGTTGCGCCAGTTAAGTCCCAGGAGGACGCAACGAAGCCCGTCGTACGAGCTTTGCTCGGAGCCCTTGACGCGACTTCGCGGCGGCATCGATAGCCGGTGACTGCACGCGGCCTAGAAGCCTCTGCAGAGTAACGCGGCGCCCTCGAGTGCGGTGCGGCTTCTGAGGTCCCTCCCTAGGCGTCGTGCTCGCGGGTCGAACGGCGATAACGACCGTTTATCGACTCCATAGCAAGAGGTGATTTCAGTCACAGACACTGCAAGGTCACTCTCCAAAGTATCGTCGAGGGATATTTGCGGTTTCGCGGTCGGCACGCGGACCAACATGGGACTCTTTGAGAGTGGATGGACATGCTAAACAACGATGTATTCGAAATCCTCGCTCCATGGGCGCGCTGACACTGCGACCTCCGTCCTTAGGGGCGGCGGAACCTCCCGCGTGTAGTTCGTTTCGTCGCCTTCGGTGCAGCGGCGCGCCGATCGTTCTGCTGCTTGCGTTGGCGCTCGTTGGCTGCCAAGACAAGGCGCAATCGCAGGCGGCCGCGCCTCCGCCACCGTCGGTGACAGTTGCGCAACCGGTGAAACGAACAGTCACCGACTGGGATGAGTTCACCGGCCGGTTCGAGGCGATCGAGGAGGTTCAGGTCCGCGCTCGCGTCGGCGGCTTCATCGACAGGGTCGCGTTCACGGATGGTGCGATCGTTCATGCAGGCGATCTGCTTTACATCATCGATCCACGCCCGTTTGAGGCGGTCGCGTTGCAAGCCCAGGGTCAACTCGACGACGCGCGGGCCAAGGAAGAGCTTGCGAAGCGTGAACTCGACCGTGGCCTGACCCTGGTTCAAACTAGCGCGGTCTCGCAGCAGGTCGTCGACCAGCGTCGTCAGGCGTTGCAGGCGGCTCATGCGGCTGAGACGCAGGCCGAGGGTACATTGAAGGCCGCCCAGCTCAACGTCGAATTCACCCATGTGCTGGCGCCGATCACCGGCCGCGTCAGCCGTCATCTAGTGACCCCGGGCAATCTGGTGCAGGGGAGCGAAAGCGGCGCGACCCTGCTGACCTCGATCGTGTCGCTCGATCCGATCTACATCTATTTCGATGTCGACGAGCCGACCTATCAACGCAACAGCAAGCTCTGGTTTCAAGGCAGGCGGCCGAGTTCGCGCGACACCGCGAACCCGGTGCAGGTGTCGTTGACCGGCGAAACGAAACCCTCACATGAGGGCAAGATGGACTTCCTGGACAACCGGCTCGACGTCTCCACCGCAACGCTGCGCAGCCGCGCCATCATCCCCAACAAAGATCTCTCGATCCTACCCGGCCAGTTCGGCCGCGTTCGCCTGATCGGCAGCGCGCCCTATGAGGCGCTGCTGATTCCGGACGTCGCGGTCGCAACCGACCAGTCGCGGAAGATCGTGTTCGTGGTCAAGGACGACAATAGGGTGGAGGCAAGGCCGGTGGTGCTCGGGCCTCTAGATGACGGCCTGCGGGTGATTCGCGAGGGCCTGAACCCGGAGGACCACGTCATCATCAACGGCATTCAGCGCGCCCGCGTCGCGGCCAAGGTGACGCCAATCATGTCGCAACCGCTGGGGGTCGACAAGACTCCGCCAGGTGCCACGCCATGAATCTCGGAAGACTTTCCATCAATCAGCCTGTCCTCGCGATGGTGCTGTCGATCGTGCTTCTGATCGTCGGCACGATCGCCTATCAGACGCTGCCGGTGTCGGAATATCCGCAAGCAGTGCCACCGACCGTCACTGTGACCACGCAATATCCTGGCGCCTCGGCGCAGACCGTTTCCGGCACCGTTGCTGCTCCAATCGAGCAGGAGATCAACGGGGTCGAGGACATGCTCTATCTCTACAGCCAGGCGACCTCCAATGGTCAGCTCACGATTACCGTCACTTTCAAGCTCGGCACCGATCTCGACAAGGCCCAGGTGCTGGTGCAGAACCGGGTCGCAATCGCGCAGCCCCGTTTGCCCGAGGAAGTCCAGCGCAACGGCGTCGTCACCCGCAAGAACTCGCCCGACATCCTGATGGTCGTGTTCATGCTGTCCCCCGACGAGAGTTTCGACCAACTCTACATCTCGAATTACACGCTGCTGCAGGTCCGCGACCAGCTGTTGCGGCTCGACGGCGTCGGTGACATTCAGATGTTCGGTGCACGCGACTACTCGATGCGGCTGTGGCTCGACTCGGAGAGGATCGCCAATCTCGGCCTGACCTCGACCGAAGTAATGGCGGCGATTCGGGCGCAGAACCTGCAGATCGCTGGCGGCCAGATCGCGGAGCCGCCGATCGCCGATCGCGCGTTCCAGCCGAATCTCGTCTTCACCGGCCGCCTCAAGGACATCAGGCAGTTCGACGAGATCGTGGTGAAGGCCGGGTCGGACGGCCGCACGGTGCGGCTGCGCGACGTTGCCCGCGTCGAACTCGGTGCGCTCTCCTATGCCACCAGCAGCCGCATCCTGCGCAAGCCGGCGGTTGCAATGGTAGTGACCCAACGGCCCGGATCGAACGCGCTTGCCACAGCGAAGGCAATCTCTACGACTATGGTAAAGCTGAAGGACAGATTCCCGAAGGGGCTCGACTACAATATCGGCTACAACCCCACCGAATTCATCGCCCAGTCGGTCCACGAGCTGATCAAGACGGTCTACGAGGCGATGGCGCTCGTCGTCATCGTGGTGCTGGTGTTCCTGCAGGGCTGGCGACCTGCGATCATCCCGATCATCGCGATCCCGGTGTCGCTGGTAGGTACCTTCGCGGTAATGGCCGCGCTCGGATTCTCAATCAACAATCTGACGCTGTTCGGGCTTGTACTCGCCGTTGGCATCGTGGTCGATGACGCGATCGTGGTGGTCGAGAATGTCGAGCGACATCTCCGGAATGGTATGAGCCGGCGCGAGGCCGCACTTAAGACCATGGGGGAGGTCGGCGGCGCACTGGTTTCGATCGCACTGGTGCTCTGCGCGGTGTTCGTGCCGACAGCTTTCCTCGGTGGCATCTCCGGGCAGTTCTTCCAGCAGTTCGCTGTCACCATCGCGGTCGCAACCGCGATCTCCTGCTTCTGCTCCCTGACGCTCTCACCCGCGCTAGCCTCGCAGATCCTGCTCCCGCATGAGGAGAAGCGGCCGGCTGCGCGTTGGAACCTAATCGCGCGCGGCTGGTCGGCCTTCACTGGTGTCTTCAACCGTGTGTTCGATTGGCTGTCAAATGGCTATGCGGCTGTGGCATTCCTGGGGATCCGGCATTCCGCGCCGATGCTGTTGCTCTATGTCGGGTTGATCGGCAGCGCCGGCTGGCTGCTCGCGACCACCTCTCAGGGCTTTATCCCTGCGCAGGATCGCGGTTACCTCATCATCTCGGTGCAGCTGCCGGGCGCCGCGTCGCTTGCGCGAACCGCTGCGATCGTGCGCGAGATCGAGCGGATTGCACTGGATACGCCGGGTGTCGTCCGGGTCGCGGCGTTCAGCGGCTTTTCCGGCGCAACTCGCACGCAGGCCGGCAACGCCGCGGCGTTGTTCCCGGTGTTCGACGAGCCGGAGGCACGGCAGAAGAAGGGGTTGACGGCGATTGCAATCACGGCCGATCTGCGCAAGCGGCTGTCGACGCTCCAGGGCGCTTTCATCATCGTCATTCCACCGCCCGCGGTGCCGGGCATTGGCACCGGCGGCGGCTTCGCTATCCGCATCCAGGATCGACAAGGGCGCGGTCCCGAACTGCTCGCGGCTGCGACCAACGAACTCGTCAGAGCCGCGCAGAAGTCCCCAAAGCTGACCTCCGTGTTCTCGCCTTATTCGGCGAACACACCGCAGCTGTTCGTCGATGTCGATCGCGTAAAGGCGCAGAAGCTCGGCGTGCCCATCGCCAGCATCACCGACACGATTGAAACGTACTTTGGCTCGACCTATGTCAACGACTTTAACCTGTTCGGGCGGACCTACCACGTCACGGCGCAGGCCGACCTGCCGTTCCGGAAGGAGACCAGCGATCTTGCGCGGCTGCGCACCCGCAACGCTGTCGGCGACATGGTGATGCTCGGTAGTATCGTGGACTTCAAGGACATTTCCGGGCCCGACCGTGTCGCGCGGTACAATCTATACTCAGCGTCCGAGGTACAAGGTGAGCCCGCGCCAGGTGTGAGCTCGACGACCGCGCTCGACACCATCCAGAAGGTCGCCGACGAAACCTTGCCGAGCGGTTTTTCCCTCGAATGGACCGATCTATCCTATCAACAGGTGACGGGCGGCAATGCCGGTCTCTATGTGTTCCCGATCTGCGTGCTGTTCGTCTATCTCGTGCTCGCCGCACAATATGGCAGCTGGACGTTGCCGTTTGCGGTGATCCTGATCGTGCCGATGTGCCTGTTTGCCGCGACGATCGGTGTGCGTATCCTGGGCCAGGACGTCAACATCCTGACACAGATCGGCTTTGTGGTGCTGGTGGGCCTGGCCGCCAAGAACGCGATCCTGATCGTCGAGTTCGCGCGTGATATCGAGCTCGAGGGCAGGTCGCGGCTGGAGGCAGTGATCGAGGCCTGCCGGCTCCGCCTGCGGCCGATCCTGATGACCTCGTTCGCCTTCATCCTAGGCGTGCTGCCGCTCGTGGTGTCATCCGGTTCCGGCTCGGAGATGCGCCAGGCGGTCGGGGTTGCGGTCTTTTTCGGCATGCTAGGTGTTACGCTGTTCGGCCTGATCTTCACACCCATCTTCTATGTGGTGGTCCGCAACCTCGCGGAAGGAAAGAACGAAGGCAAGCCGACTCAGATGACCGCGGCTGGGGCAGGGTGACAGGCAGTGGCGCCAATCCGCGACGAAGCTGCAACTTTTCAGCGCATGCGAGGAGCGGATGCGTTCACTTCTGCCGACTAACCCGCTTCTATTGCACCAGGCGAGTGGAATGAAAACGATAACGACCCGACATTTCTAATGGTTGGCGTGCTGGCTTACCGTTCCTCAGCTGAGCTGTCCCGTGACTGTTTTAGCCAGCGCTCACCAGCTTAGGACCGCCGAGTCGTCCGCTTGGGTCGATGCACTCTCCGCGTCGCAAGGACCCACTCTAGCAACGAAACACGTTGGAGACACCGATGTCATTCCGCTTCATCACCAAGTCTATCCACGCCTACCTCATCGATTATCCCGTCGCGATCGTCTTAATTGCAATGCCGTTCGTGCTGAACCTCGGCCAGAGCGGACCGCTCGCAATGTGGCTTTCGGCTGTCGTCGGTGTGGCCGCGCTGCTCTTGGCCGGCCTGACCGACCATCCCACCGGGTTCGTCCCCATCATTCCCTATTGGCTGCACCTTTGGGTGGATCGCGCAGTCGGGGTGGTGTTTGTCATCGCTCCCTTTGCCTGCAAATTCGATGGGATCGACGCCTGGTATTATTGGATCCTCGCTGCCGCTGTCCTGTTCACGACGTCGGTCTTGAACGCACCTGAGGATCCGGTCACGGTCCGTTCGAGATTGGGCAGGCGTACAGCGGCGTGAAGGCGGCCGCTCCGTGGTTGAGAGTCGAAATGTTGCCGGTGTTGGTCTGCGGCAGTCCGTCACGAACCCGCGTGGAGCGTGGTATTCACAGCCGCCCTAGCGATTCTCCCGAGAGCGATACGCTTGGAACCTGGGCTGGGATCATTCTTCATAACGTCGATGGTGGGGGGCTTGCACTTTGCAAGCCTTTCGGGCGGTTCGGCCGCATCGCGCGCTTGATAGCAGGAGACTCAAGATGGCGTTTGCTCAGCCGCCGGACCGAAGCGCCGCGTTCGGGTCACGCCTTGACTATTTGGCGCTGACTCCCGCAGCGGCTGCCGTTTGCTACCCTTTTCTACTCCGGGCCTTTCATGCCGTCGTCGTCACGCAGGCCGCAACGCCCTCGCCATTCGCAATTGCCGGCGCGACCTTGATTCTGGCCATGGCGTTCGTCGTGCCGTTCCTCGCGTTCGCGCTCGCTTGCCGGCCCGACGCCGATCCCGTGACGCGGCGGCTCGCCTATGCCGGCGTGGCGACCCCAACGCTCTTCGTCTTTCTTGGCGTCGTTCAGGTCCTGATTCATAGCCCATTCCCTGACGAACTCGTGTGGTGCGCGCTTTGGCTTACGATCGCGATTTGGCCGCAGACCGCCGGCAATCGCGCCGCGGCAACGGGGCCAACCGTGGGGCGCTGGCGCATTGTCCACGGAATAACGGCGGGGGTCTTGTGCCTATACGTGGCTTTCCATCTAGCCAATCATCTGTTTGGCTTGATCGGCCCCGACGCACATGCGGCCGTCATGAAGATCGGCCGCGTTGTCTACCGCTCTGGGGTGGGTGAACCGCTGTTGGTCGTGGCGATGCTTTTCCAGATTGGCACCGGGCTGTTTCTGGCATGGCATTGGAGTGCCGCCCCGCAGGGCTTCCATCGGACATTTCAGGTCGCCTCGGGGGCCTACCTCTCGGTGTATATCCTTGGGCACATGAACTCGGTTTTCATCTACGCAAGAAGGTTTCTCGGCATACCCACAGATTGGAATTTCGCGATCGGCGCCCCGAGCGGGCTGATTCACGACGCATGGAACATCCGCCTTTTGCCTCACTACGCGCTGGGCGTGTTTTTTGTCCTAAGTCACCTTGCGTCGGGATTACGGATGGTACTGATCGCGCATGGCGTCGATCAGTTCGCTGCAAATCATCTTTGGGGCGCGGGCATCGCAATAAGCGCCTTGATCTCGGCAGCGATCCTCGCGGGTATGTGCGGCATTCGAATCAGCTAGGCGACAGGGGCAGGCTAAGGAGCCGAAATATTACCCTGAATGGACCGTTCCGTACTTCCGTTGCTGGCCTACTAGGAAGCCGACGCGACGGCTTGAACGGGATCGAATTTGCAGCCCGACGCGCTCCTTCTGAGAGGTGATTTTCTCCGAGCGGAGAAGGCGGCCACTCTCATGGTCGTTACGCGCAAGAGCCTTAACCGTCACCCGTCCACGCTGCGACGCGCGCGGGATGATGGGGCAAGGACTAAGACGACGATTTCAGCAAATTTGTATCAACCGGCAGGCTGCGCAGACGCTTGCCGGTCGCGGCGAAGATCGCATTGGTCACCGCAGCACTGACAATGGCTGTCGGAGCTTCACCGACACCACCTGGAGCTTCCGCGTTTTTAACCAAGTGCGTGTCCACGATCGGCACCTCGTCGATACGCATTGGCAAATAGCTGTCGAAGTTGCTTTGCTCGACCCGACCATCCTTGAACGTGATTGACCCATGGAGAGCGGCGGTCAGACCGAAAAGCGTTCCACCTTGAATCTGTGCTTCGATCGTGTCTGGATTGACGTACATGCCGCAGTCAATCGCGCAGACGATCCGCTTGACTTTGACGGAGCCATTCGCGGCCACTTCGACTTCGGCGACCTGCGACGTATAACTTCCGTATGCGAATTGCACCGAAATCCCGCGGCCATGCCGCGCGGGGAGGGGTGCCCCCCATCCCGCTTTTTCCGCAGCAAGCGACAGAACAGCAAGTGCTCGCGGATTGTGGCCAAGCAATCCCTTGCGATAAGCGACCGGATCCTGCTTCGCGGCATGCGCAAGTTCATCTATGAAGCTTTCGACCACAAAGACGTTGTGAGTTGGTCCGACTCCGCGCCACCAAGACGTCCGGACACCTGTTGGCTCGACCCGGACAAAGTCGACGTGGACATTTGGCAGCGCATAGGGCGGCTCGGCGGCGGCTTCTATCGCATCGGGATCCAATCCGTCCTTGAAGTACGGAGGATAGTAGCGAGCCATGACTGAGGATCCGGCGATCCGATGCATCCAGGCAACCGGCTTGCCGGCGGCATCAAGTCCAGCCGACAACCGATCGAGATAATACGGCCGATACATATCGTGCTGGATGTCTTCCTCGCGGCTCCAGAGCACCTTAACCGGCCCGTCGACGTGCTTGGCGATCTTGACGGCGAGGATCGTCCCATCGGCCTCCAGCCTTCGGCCGAACCCACCGCCAATCAGATGATTGTGAATTTTGATCGCATCCATCGGCAGGCGGGTGAGCTCGGCCACCTGAGCCTGGGTGATCGTAGGCGCCTGTGTACCGACCCAAATATCGCAACGATCCTTCTGCAGATGAACAGTACAGTTCATCGGCTCCATCGCCGCATGCGCCAGGAAAGGTACCTGATAGATGGCGTCAACCCGTTGCGCTGCCTCCGCAATTGCCTTCCCTACATCACCCACCTTACGAGCAACCGCGCCCGGATTTTTGGATTCCTCCTCCAATTGCTTGACGATATCGGCGCTGCTGACCTTGCCGTTCGGCCCGTCGTCCCAGGCGATGGCGGCGGCCTCGAGCCCCTTCTTCGCCGCACCCATGTGATCCGCCAGCACGGCAACGGCTTCATCTATATTGACCACCTGCCGGACGCCCTTTACCGCCAGCGCGGCCTTCTCATCCAATGCTTTCGCCTTGCCGCCGAGCACAGGCGCAATAGCAACCGCCGCAACCCACATACCCGGCAGTCGCGCATCGATACCGTAGAGCGCGCGCCCATCGACTTTTATTGCTGAATCCAGACGCTTGGCACGCGTGCCGATCAAGGTGAACTCATTCGGATCCTTCAATTTCACTTTTGCTGCAGGCGGCACAGTCAATTTCGCCGCGGCGTTCGCAAGTTCGCCGTAGCTCAATTCCTTCGAGCCTGGTGCATCGAACACCACGCCCTCCTTAGCGCGGCAAGTTGCCGGATCGACATTCCAGCGCTTTGCCGCTGCCGCGATCAGCAGACCACGGCCCACTGCCCCTGCCTGGCGAAGCGGTGTCCAGAAGGCACGGACAGACGCGGAGCCACCGGTATTTTGGATGCCTATGATCGAGTTGACGTAAAGAGCATCATTCGGCGGTGCATGCTGAACCTGAATCTGGTCAAGCTTCACTTCCAGTTCCTCAGCGAGAAGCATCGAGAGCGACGTGTAAACCCCCTGTCCCATTTCGATCATCGGAATAATCAGGGTGACGACGCCGGTTGGACTAATCCGTATAAATCCGTTCGGCGCGAAAGTGCCCATAACCTCATTTTCCGTTACCTGCGAAGCACGCGCTGCGAACACGGGCTCTGTGCGTGCACCGGTCATAGCAAAACCGAGCAGCAAACCTGCCCCCTGAAAAAAGGTGCGCCGGGACATGGCGCTTTCACCCTCGGTGTGGTTCGTTCGAATTGGGCTAACCATGCTTCACACTCCCGCTGCTAGGTGTATCGCGGCGCGGATGCGCTGGTAGGTACCGCAACGGCAGACATTTCCCGACATCGCCGAGTCGATATCCGCATCGCTAGGTTTAGGAGTCTCTTTTAGCAATGCCGCCGCCGACATGATCTGCCCGGATTGGCAGTAGCCGCACTGCACTACCTCCAGATCCAGCCAGGCCTTCTGCAAGGCGGCGCCTTGCGGCGTGCGCCCAACCGCCTCGATGGTGGTAACCGCGCTTTCGCCGATACTATCGACCGACGTCTGACAGGAGCGGGCCGGTCGGCCGTCGATATGCACCGTGCAGGCGCCACACAATGCTTGGCCGCAGCCAAACTTGGTCCCGGTCATGCCGAGCACATCGCGCAGCACCCATAGCAAGGGGATGTCGCCGTCGACATCGATCTCATGGGGTGAGCCGTTGATCTTTAATGAGAAAGCCATGAATGCCTCTTGATCCGCCTAGGGGGTCAGCCATGAGTCAATCAACCGCACTCATGAAATCCGCGAAAGCTCACACATTGATCGCAACAAGGGACGACGCTTTCCAATAGCCGGCATGTATAGTTTTCATACCAGCGGGGAATGCCGCCAACCGGATAGCTAAGAAGACGATTAACGCAGCCAGTGTTCGCTTCGGTGTCGCCACGCGCCTAGACCTCTTGCCGGATGACAGCCTAAGGGAGAACGAGCGCTTCTCGCGTTCGCTCAGCGTGATGTCGTTTGGAGTCAGCATCTACTTGGTCGATCAACCTACGGAAGGCCTGATGCCAAGGGCTGCGGATGTGATCGGGGAACACTGACTAGCCCCGCCGCCGGCGGCGCATGCGTCGCTCTGGTCGAGCAGAACCTACATCTTGTTCATAGAAACCGTGCGTTAGCGCTGACAGCACTGGTCATGTAGGGCAGATCGTAACCACACCCCTAGCCGAGCATATTGACGGTAGTTGGTGTGCCCGAGCAACTCTTCACACGATAACGCATCTGCAACGACGTCGCGAGGTTCGTCGGCCGAATGGTCAATATCCGAGACTTGCTAGCGAGTTTCTTTACACCTATCCAGCGTCTTTCCTCGTTTGACTTAACACTTCCGCGACATTCAAGCGCGCGAGCGTGGAGGGCGCTTCATAGTCAAAAGCTCCGTCACATCATGCCGATCATCTGCGGATGAAATGGCAATTGTCAGGAATTTACCGTCCGAGTATGTCTTGGCTTTATCGTAAAGCTTGATCAACTGCGAGCGCCAGGCATTACGGCGCTCCTCAAACCTATCTCGTTCTACTCCCCCCAAGACCACCACGGCGGAAAACCGCCTGTATTCCGGCAGCAAGGTACAAAATGCCCTTGTTTTCTTGTAGCGTAGGGACCAGCCGCGCTTCTTGCCGCCATAGAGCCATTCCGGCGCGAAGACCCCGGGGTAAATTTTCTCAATCCGATTCTGCAGCGAGGCCCAATGCTTGAACGTGCCCGGTCCAATCCAGTCCCGAGCGGTGCTATCGTCGGGCGATGCTGATTTGTCAATAATCCTGTCGCCGATTTGGGGGGACTTTTCCATGCCGGTGTCCTTCAATTTTTCACGACCGATTCGAAGCTTGGCGGCCGACCTTGACCTTGTACGAAGGAATGTGTGGGCCTTCTTTCCAGATTTCGCAACTTCTGTCGCGGACCTCTCCACCAATTGGGGCTAGGCGAGTTGCCCGTCAAAGCTGATATCGGACGTGTGGACTTGCGGACACGGAAAACGGACGTCCGGTCCGTTCTTCGGGGACAGGATTGTACTGACATTTGGGGCCAGTCCGTTGCAGTGACGATCTTTCGCCGCAGAACAGGAATAAGCATGCGACCACGCTAACATCCGCACGCTTCCGGGCCAGCACGGTCACCAGCCCGCACGATTAGTGTGTGCGCACATCGCTGGCCTCAGCCTTTCGAGGGCGAACGTTGGGTTCCGATATCGGGCGCCATCGCTGCGCACTGGGTTGCACACCGGTCTTTGGGTTGAAGTCGTAATCCTTTGCTAGCGCGCGCCTGCGTTCCTCGATGGCGCGCCCGGAGCACCTCGTAAAGCGATTCGTGGGACGGCTCGTCCTGCGCGTGTTCGTACCAGAGCAGCCGAGCTTGCAAGGACCTCGCGATGTAAGGCAGTTCATAGTTCGTCATCGCATGGGCTTGCTCGAGCCCACGTGCCAGCGGTCGCGGAACGATAGCGCCACTACCACTTGAGCGGTTTACTTTGATGCATTGCGGAACTGGTCGGCTTTAAGGGCGAACGCAATGAACCTTCGTATCGTTCCATGGCGACTTTGGCTGCCCGACGATTTCCTAGGTCTAATTGAATCGCTGACCGCGACTATCTAGACTGCATGCGTTAAAGGGTGCGGCGCTGAAAGCCACTCGCTCCCGCCTTCCGGTGGAATACGCCCCCTCCCGCGGAAGGTCTAAGGGCGGTGAAGTCCCCCCAACTTCACCGCCCGCTTTTCCACTCGATCGAAAGTACCAGAAGGAAGGCACAATGCCCCACCGCGCTCCGAGCCTTAGATCTGGCAGAACCGCGCGATGCGCAGTTTGTGACGGCAAGTTTGGTCTCGTCCGGCACTACTCGTGGCGAACCCCCCTTTGCTCCAAGAAATGCGTTGATCGGTTCAGAACTCGGAGTGATCGCAATTGGGTGGCCTGGCTCCAAATCGCTCTCGACCAGCTGCCGGAGAATGGCGCCAGGGGCGGCTCACGGTCAGAGTGACGCGAATGACCCACCCCCGAAATTTGCCTCTGAGATGATGCGGCACTGCTGTGATTTCCAGCCCGTTCGTAGAATTTCTGTAGCGATCACAGGAGCACACCTTGAATATAGCTCTAGTGTCTCAGTTGGTAGCGGGCGTCATCGTCGCGTCCTTTGTGGCATATAACTTGTTTCATTACCTACTGTTCCTTTTGGTGACCCGACCGAAGGACGCGAGTAAAATCGGCCACCAGCTAAATGAGTTCGAGCAGCGCCAACTGATCGAGTGGACACCAAGGCCGAACGATTTTCTGAAGCATGACGACGAGACGCGCACATACGATGACGTGTTCGGCAGGTATCGCGACGAACAATCAAACTACAGCACGTGTGTGTTCCCCCGTTTGGCATTTTCGCACCCTTACGAGGCCGAGTATGCGCTTTTGAAGCCGAGAGACGGGATGCGCTTCCTGGATCTCGGATGCGGCTCCGGAGCGGCAGCGGAATACCTCGCAAGACGGAGCAATATCGAAGTTGTGTGCGTGACCAATTCCTCTGTCCAGGCGGAGATCTGCCGGCGCAAATTTGCGAGGATTGGGGGGCGTGGACAGGTGATAGTCATCGACTTCGACAGCCTCGATCTCCCGAATGAACACTTTGACGCCATCTATGCGCTGGAATCGATTGGCTACACCAAAGATCTGGACGCGTGGCTAGCTAGGTGCTGGCGGATGCTCAAGCCGGGAGGACGGTTGCTGATCCATTCGCCGGGGTCGCTGGATCATTGTCGCCGTACCGAAGATTACCTGAGTGTCACCGCCTTCTTCGAGAATTGGCGTTACAATTTCGTCGGCGCCAATCTTCTCGTCTACAAGATGCGCCGACTTGGCTTCGGTCCAATCCACTATCGGCGCCTACCATTCTTGGCGTGGGGATTGACCTGGAACTTCATTCAACACATGCTGTTGTGGAAGTACCGGCTGAAGATGCGCACATTCGTGGAACTGGAGCGAATCATTTGGCGCACGTCGAAGGTATTTGTGTTCGGTAACCCGTACAACACGGTGCTGGCCACCAAACCCAGGCGTCCTCTTGCTCCCACACTCATGTGTTCGGAAGGAGTGGCTGGGGTTTCCGACACTGACCACGAGCTCCGCGCATCAATACCCGCTTCATGATAATCGCTGTCTCAGAGGGCCGCGCCTCGCCGGTCCGACGATGGTCACCAGCGTTCCTCCGGCTCGAATACGCCTGCGGACCGCATCTGGATGGCGCCGCCGATGACATCAAACACCGGATCGGACGTCCTCCATGCCGTCGTTCTCGAGGTCAACGAACTCCTTCGCGCCGAAGTCGAATGCTCTCTGACAGTCGGCGGCGGTCCGGTACCGACGACGCAGGCGAACTGACTGCGCCTGCCGCGCGGTAGCAGTGAGCGGTGACCACTCCGGCCAGCGCGTGCCCAGGGATGGACGGTGGTCGGCAACAATCGTGGCGATCGGTCCGGGTCAAGGGCGCATGACAGCTCAATGAATGACGACGTCGTTTATCGCCGACTACAGCTCGGACTCCTCCACCAGCTTCTTCCCGGCCGTTCCCGCAGCCCGGTCCGTCACAACGATCGCCTCAATGATAATGCATCTCGCATCGGTGGGCGCGTGTCGCTCACGAACGTACGCGGATGATGGTCTTTCCGATTCGTCGCTCGGTTCGGTTCAAGTCGGCGACGGCATCGTCAAGGGTCAAGACGGCGCCGATGTTCGTCCGAAGCCGCCCGTCCCGCACCCGCTGAACGATCTCAGTCAGTTGGGCGCGATCGGACTCGACGACGAAATCGACCGCTAAGAGGTTGGCAGGCCGTGCCTCCGGCGGGCCAGCAATGGTCACCAAAATTCCTCCGGCACGGATCAGGTCTGCGGAGCGCTTCCCGATGTCGCCACCGAAGACGTCGAAGACCAGATCGACTGTACCGACGTCTTTCAGGGCGTCGTTCTCGAGGTCAATGAACTCGTGTGCGCCGAAGTCGAGCACCGCCTGACGGTCGGAGGTCCGTCCTGTGCCGACGACGTAGGCGCCTGCCGCCCGCGCGAGTTGGGTCACCATCGAACCGACCACGCCGGCAGCCCCGAGCGCGAGGACGCTCTGCCCGGCCCGGAGACGACCGTGCTCGAACAGTCCCTGCCACGCAGTCAGCCCCGGCATGGGCAGACTTGCGCCCACCGTGAAGTCGACGTCACCCGGCAGCGGCGCGAGGTTGCGCGCCTCGACCGCCACATACTCGGCCAGGGTGCCGTCGCGCGTCCAGTCCGTGAGGCCGAACACCCGCTGGCCGACGGAAAGCCCCGTCGTACCATAGCCAAGGGCAGTGACCACTCCGGCGAGCTCGTGCCCTGGCGTTGATGGTGTTCGGTCGCGATTGAGGCGATCGGTCCAGGTCGGGGGCCACGTCAGCTCATCCCAGGTGAATCCCGACGCATGAACCTGAACGACAACGTCGTTTATAGCCGCGTGCGGCTCGGGTCTCGCCGCCAGCTTCATCCCGGCCTTTCCCGCAGCCTGTTCCGTTACCACGATCGCCTTCATCGTCCAGCTCTCGATGTGTGGGATTTCGCCATCTTTAAAGTTCCTGTGCAGATGAGCGAAAATGGAATAGCAAAAATCGATCGTCCAATGAGCATTGGCTATGGAGTCGATGCCATCGACTTGCCGTACAACAATCAGCAGTGCGGAACCGCACACGAACGAGCCGACCCTCATGATGAGGATCGACCGCTGGTCACCCTTGGCTTCGAAATGACCACCACGGCTGATGTGTCTGTTCGACTTCGCCATTCGATCTCAGGAGATGCATATTGTCTCCGGGCGCGGAGATAATCGCGGAATGCTGGTGTGGTGCTAAGACTCAAACCGCTGGAGCATAGTGCGCTGCGTGTCCGCGGCGCCCTTGGTCACCAGCGCGAGCTTGACGCCGAGCGCCTTCAGCCTGTCGATCGCATCATGCGCGCCCGGGCAGATGGACATATCCTCTTCGCGATAGCTGGTGAAGCGATCCGCCAGGCTCATGGCGAGATCGCGCGGTGGCCCGCGGCAGCGAGCGCGGCAAAGCCGCTCTTGACGGTCAGATGCCGGGCTTCGGCAAGCTTCAGTCGCCATGAGGCGTCCGCATTGGCCCAGGCGATCTCGGGCCGGCCGTGGGACGACAGGATGCCGTCGTCCATGTCGATCAGCATGGCCCGGGGGAGAAGCTTGCCCGCGCTCATGGCCACTTCACCTCCGGCGGCAGCGACGACAGGATCGAGTCGACATTGCCGCCGGTCTTGAGTCCGAAAATCGTGCCGCGGTCGTAGAGCAGGTTGAACTCGACATAGCGCCCGCGCCGGATCAATTGCTCCTCGCGGTCTTCGGCCGTCCATGCCGTCGCGAAATTGCGACGCACGATGTCAGGATAGGTCTTCAGGAAGGCGTGGCCGACGTCGTGGGTGAAGGCGAGATCGGCGCCCCAATCACCGCTGTTGTGCCAGTCGTAGAAAATGCCGCCGACGCCGCGCGCCTCTTTCCGGTGCGGCAGATAGAAATACTCGTCGCACCATTTTCTGTATTTGTCGTAATCGGCAGCGCCGTTCGCTCCGGTACAGGCGTCCTTCATCGCAGCGTGGAAGGCGATGGTGTCGGCATCGTCCTGGGTGCGCCGGCGATCCAGCACCGGAGTGAGGTCGGCGCCGCCGCCGAACCAAGTCTTGGTGGTGACCACGAAGCGGGTGTTCATGTGCACGGCCGGCACCTGCGGATTGCGTAAGTGAGCGATCAGCGAGATACCGGAGGCCCAGAACCGCGGATCTCCCGCCGCGCCAGGGATCTGCGCGCGAAACTCGGGGGCGAATTCGCCGTGAACGGTCGAGCAGTGCACGCCGACCTTCTCGAACAGGCGGCCGCACATCGTCGACATCACGCCGCCACCGCCGGGCGCGCCGGTGTGGTCGGTGCGCCGCCACGGCGTGCGTTTGAAGCGGCCAGCTTCGCCCGGATAGAGGCTTTGCGGCGCGTCATCCTCCAGCCGCTCGAAGCTCGCGCAGATATCGTCGCGCAAGGATTCGAACCAGGCGCGGGCGCCGGCTTTGCGATCTTCAATGATTGAAACGTCCATATCCAAAATCCTGAAGGAACCAGCCCGTAGGGTGGGCAAAGGCGCCCTTGCGCCGTGCCCACCATCCTTCACCGGCGTCTTGAATCGTGGGCACGCGGCGCTTTGCCAACCCTACACGATCTATCCCTGCGGACCGTAATAGGTGCAGCTCTCGTTGCAACTGTGGCGGTGAATGCTGACGCGGATTAGCTTGCTGATATGCTGTAACCCCCGCCAGACCAAGCGCAACAGGTTTTCCAGGATCAGGGTGACGGGCCGACGATGCCGTGGGCATCCATTCCCGCGCGCGACGAACTCGCGTTCTTCGCCCTGATCTGGCTCTCTCAGAACATCCGTTACCACCAACGCGCTCCCCACAGTCGTACCTGGGTGCTTCTGGGCCTTAACGTCACCTAAATCACACGGTTTCGCGGTACTCGCTCATGTGCCGCACCTCGCAGCCGGCCCCGTATTCACGCCGCGTCGGAGGACGCGACCGTCGAGCCCCGCGTTTTGTCCAGCGCACTCGTCCAGTCGCGAAAACGAGCAACCTTGATAAAGGCGTCGAGCGCCGGCGAATACTGCCTCCCGGCCACGGCCAAAAGCTGCACCTCACGCCGGACGGGGTCGCCCTCGATTGGGATAGCCGCGAGCGACGGCAGCGTAGGAGCATGGTCTGGCGCCAGGATGGCCCCTAAACCGGCGGATGCCATTTGCTGAAGGTGCCTTTCCTGATCGCTCCTGTGCACAACTGTCGGGCCGGGATGGTCGGCAAAACACGCCTGCTTAAATCGGCCTGCGACGTCGCACCCGACCCTTTCGAGAAAAACCAGCTCGTGAAGGTTTTGAAGCGGGATAACTGTTTGACTCGCCATCGGATGTTTCCGTGACAAGACGAGCACATACCGCTCCTCGAAGAGCCGCCAGCGGTTGATGCGCTCAGGTACCTCCACCGCGTCGCCGACGAGTGCGGCATTGATCTTACCATCCAAAAGCATCGCAACGAGCCCGTTGGCATCGGCCTCGCGCAGATCGACTCGAAGATCAGGGATGATCCTGGCGAGTTCCAAGAGCAATTCCGTAATGATTGCGGCGGAGATTGATGGCGCCAGCCCGATCTTCAGCGGAGCGATGGTCTTCTTTTTATAGCCTCGCGCCTGAAGTCGTACCGACTCCGTCGCGGCAACTATTTCCTCCAGCGTTGGCAAAATCATGTTGCCCAGCTCGGTGAGTTGGGTGAGGTGACGTTCACGGTGAATCAAGGCGCCACCGAGTTCTTGCTCCAGCTTGTGTATCGCCTTTGTCAACGCCGGCTGAGTCACATTGCATTGCTCCGCAGCCCGCGTAAAATTGAGCGTCCTTGCCAGGGCTAAAAAATATCGCACCTGATGAAACTGCAGCTGCATACTTATACTCGAAAGGGTTGAGGTGGTTCGGACCATCCCAGTTCGTTGCTGGGGCGGGCAGGGGTGATGATAAAGCGGTTTGTCGCGGAGCCTCCCAGGAAACAGCTATTGTGTGCCGGCTCGGCATTCTCGGCCCGCGTCTTGCGGAACGTTTCCTCACCGACACTGCTTTGAATTAACGTTGCGGACCAAGTCATCAGCTTTTGAGCGTCCCAAAGACGCGTCCAATCGTACGAACGTTGCATTGCCTCGCTCGGATCTCGACGTACTGGTACGACCTTGAATTCGCCGCCATTGGAGTCATCGCCTGTTTGGTCAGCTAAAGTGTGAATATGTCACTCGGAGCGTGCACGCACAGTCTATCCACTGCACTTTCCGGGGCCGGACAAAAGGTCGTGGGATCGCTTCTCCGCATTCCTGACACTTGTCATCACATCGACCGGGAAGCCGTTTCACAACCGGTTCGATGACCTGACAGCAGAAGAGAGTGAGTGTCGTGGAGGGGCAATGGCATCGGGGAAACGTCCATCCTTGCGATAGGGAACTACAGTTCGGCTAAGCGTATAAACATGCAGCTCCTTTCAAGGCGGATCCGATCAAATGGTCGGATCACATCGGGCACCAAAACCCCCGTCGCGCGGACCAGAGCATCGACTTTGCGCCTTGCGCGGTGCGCGTCGTGTCCATCTGCCGATCGGTTGCAAAGCGACCATCGCCGATATCCCGTCTATGGCGATGGCCCCTGCTCATGTTGTTTGAAGTTGCGGTAGCCTCGCCCGTGAGTGCGACAGCGCGCGTGGTGCACGTGACGGTCACATCGTCGCCACTAGTCGCGGTGAATATCGCCGGCATCATTGTTCTCCTTGTCGCCGCTAAGCCTGATGCTCTTGCGGACTACAGATATAGCGGGTTAATCACTGCGTGAAGCGCAGTTCTTGTTACGGCGTTCTCATTCTTGCGGTTTGTTGAGCGCGTATTTTATGGCGCCGACGTCCGTTGCGTGCCGACAACTCAGAGGTCTGGACACCAGCTCGACCCAAATGGCTCAAACAACCCGCCGTAGTATAGAGGTGAGTATCGGTCGCGCTGTTCGGGCCGCGCGACCGCCCGTTAGACGGGTTCGCTGAGGTGCGACACACGCCACTGATACTCATAATCACGGAACGTACTTTGCGCTCTTCGCTTGCCAAATCGAACTTGTTCCGGCGTTGACCGGACCTAGCGAATGCAATGACCGCGCACGAGGCCCGGAACGGCGACGGTGGTCAGGTTAGCGCGTCAATGCTTCCGATCACCGCTCCCATGCGGCGACACAATATCGGCATTTCTCTTGCAGTTCGCCTCTGCTTTGTCGATCTTTGGTATGTCACGGAGAGCGATGCTTGACGATTTCTGAGGCGCCCCCGGCGACCTCTCTCAACGCCGTGGCCAACCCGACGTCGCCGCAATACGAGTGCTCAGACTCGTCGTTTCTTAGCTGCGCTGAGCGTGGAACGAGATGGACATGAGCCGTTCCAAGGAACAAGCCACGAGTATAACGACCTGCTAAATGATGAATAGCGCGCTGGCTGCGCCGGCGGAACTCCAGTGCGTGCGAGCCCAGAGTTCTTCCGGTAGCGATCCGGTCCGTTGCAGACGCGCTACAAACTTTTCAGCTCACGCCTGATTTGACCGTGCGGGCAGCGTGAATTGAAACGTCGCGCCCCGAGGTTGAGCGGCGGTGGCCCACAGTCGTCCCCCATGCGCTTCAATGATGGTGCGGCAGATCGATAGGCCCATCCCCAAGCCGCCGGGCTTTGTCGTGTTGAAGGCATCAAAGATGCGCTCCAGACCCAGTGAACTCAGACCTGGTCCGGAATCCCGCAGTACTACCAGCACGCCGTCCGGCTCGCCCTTACCAGTGGTGATCACCAGTTCTCGCGGATCCCCGCTGATCGAGCTCAATGCTTCAACGGCATTGATGATCAGGTTCATTATCACTTGTTGCAGCTGGACCCGATCTCCTTGAATGAGCGGCAAACCGTCCCCGAGGTGTGATTGCACCGAAATGCCATTCTTCACGACTTCGCCGCGGGTCAGGGCGATCACCTCAAGGATTGCTTCGTTGATGTCCACGTCTTCTTTCCGTAGAGGTGCTTTTTTGAAAAGCGCTCGTATCCGGCCGACAACCTCGCTGACGCGATTGCCGTTAGCAAAGATCCGGTTGAGAGCGTCCCGAGCTTTATCCAGATCTGCTGGTTCTTTGCTCAGCCAGTGCAACGCCGCAGAGGCATTGTTGAGCGTCGCCCCGATCGGCTGGTTGACTTCATGGGCGATCGAAGCCGAGAGATGCCCCATTGTTGCAACTCGATTTGCGTGCACGAGCTCCATCTGCACCTCACTGAAACGCCGTTCGCTTTCGCGAATTTCCTCCTCCGCCCGCTTGCGCTCAGTTAAGTCTACCACGAAGGCCGCGCCTTGGTCGGATCGCTCTCCGAAGGTCGCTGCCCCGACCAGCACCGGCACGCGGCTGCCGTTTTTCGCGAAGTACTCCTTCTCGTAGGGTTGCGTGGTCCCGGTCGCCTCCAGCTGGGCTAGTCGTCGGTCGTCGGCATCGCTCCATTCCGTGGGTGTCAGGTCCCGCCAGCGCAGTTGGCCAGAGACGAGATCATCGCGGCTGTATCCGACGATGCGGAGAAAAGCTTCGTTGGCATCGATGATCCTGCCGTCAACATCCCAGACGAAGATTCCGATAATGTTGGCGTCCACTAACCGTCGGATTCTGGCCTCCCGCTCGGCTAGTTCGCGATACAGGCTGGCGTTCTCTATTGAGATAGCGGCCTGGGAAGCGAGCAGTGTGAGGACTACCATTCGAGCAGGAGTAAACGCGGCAGTCGTAAGGCTGTTCTCCAAGTACAGCAGGCCAATCAACTTGGTCTGCTTAAGTATCGGCAGGCAGAGCACTGAGCGCGAGCGACGGTCACGAATATAATCGTCCCCTGAAAACGGATTCTGATTGGACGCATCGTGCAGCAGAACGCTTTGTTTTGTGCGAAGCACGTAGTGAAACACCGAGTTCGGGAGATCTACGGTCGTGACGCGCGCTTGTTTCAGGACCACCGTCACGCTGTCACCGCTGGCTGTGGCCTCTGCTTCAATTTGATATTTGTCGGCTCGGGGAAGAATCAGGAGACCTCGATCTGCGCCTGCGTGTTCGATTGCCGAACTCATGAGCGTGTTCATTAACTTCTCGAAGACGATTTCGCCCGAGACCGCTTCCGAAACCTTGATTACGGTAGCCAAATCGAGTTGCTCGAAGGGTGTCACTATCGTCGCCGTGGAATTCGGGATCGACTCGTCCAGCTTGAGCTGCGGATAAAGTTTCTCGAGTTGGCAAACCTTTCCGTCGGCTCCCCAGCGCTGATAGCAGCCCTGCGCGGCGCGCAAATAGGTTGCCGCGATTTTCCCGTAATCGCGCTCTGCGTAGAAGCGCGCGGCAATCTCGTTCGCAATTGCCTGGATGTGCACGAAGCCGTATTTGCGAGCCTCGCGGATCGCTTTGTCGTACAGCTCCTGAGCGTTCAGTGTTCGGCCCTCCATGCGGGCGATCTCGGCGCCGACCAAGGCGGCGCGGTCTTCGAAGGTTTCCGGGTTGACCTCCGCCCACGCTAGGAGTTCCCGGTGGTGCTCAAGTACAGATGCGAAATGCGTCGGTCTCCGCTCCGGTGGGGCGTGATCCCACATCGCCGCATGCGCCAGCGCCGCATATAGGCGATACTCCGCCGACTCGAACGTTGCCGCCGACGTCCAAAGCAGGGGCTCCGCGTGCCGCGATGCATCGACCGCCGCCGCAAGCTCTCCGGCAAAAAAATGCGCCTGCAGCTTTCGCGTCCAGTAATAGAACTCCGAGAGCACGAGATCCGGGCTGTTGGCCAAACGGCGCTCGGTATCGACTTCGCTATATCCCTCATGATCCAGGCAGCCGAACGTTTCAGTCAGCCCGCGCAGGGTGAGGATCAAACCAAGTTGTGCTCCGCAGCGCTCGATGAGCGGACCGAAGCGCACCCGCCTCGCAAATGCCAAGCCCTTCTCGCATTCCTCTTGCACTTCCGCGAGTGGATCCCCGGCAGCGAGACCAACCGTGACGGTCAGCAGTTCGCACTCGGCTGTCAGATATTCGATCGAGAAGATAAGCCGGTAATTGCGTTCCCAAGTCTCTTCTGTAAGAAGGGCGCGGCCGGCCCTGAGATAGATGAGAGCGGAGTCGTATGCTGTCGAGAGTTTCGCGCGCCGAGCTGCGATCAAATTCAATTCTGCGACGCGCTCGCGATCCTCGACAAAGTTGATAAGGTGAGAGCCACGGTTAAGTTGATTGGCGATATCAAATATCGCCTTCTCACGTCTTTCTAAGGGCGTATGCTCAGCGAGGAGCATTCCGATGCGGAGGTGAGCCTCGGCACGCAGCTCCGCCGGGATAAGCGAGTAGGCCGCTTCCTGCACGCGGTCGTGCATGAAGCCGTAGCAATTGTCCGTGCGGAAGATCAGACCGGATCGCACCGCTTCCCAGAGATGATCGTGCATGTCCTCGACGGAGCCCTGATACCCAATCCGCAGCATCTCGAACTCTGCAGTGTTGCCCATGCAGGCGAAATGCTGGAGTATCTTCCGGGCTTCTGGCGAAAGGCGCTTTAACTTGTCCACCATCAGCTCTACGACATTGTCCGTGAAGCCTTTGGCACGAATGCGGGGCAGGTCCCATATCCAACGGCGCGCGCGGTAATCGAATGTCAGCAGGCGCTCGTCCGCCAGAGTAGAAATGAACTGGATTGCAAAGAACGGGTTGCCCGTGGTTTTTTCGTAAATCAAGTCTGCCAGTGGGGCGGCGGGCTCCAGTTGGCAGTGAAGGGAGTCCACAAGCAGTTTACCTAGATCGTCGCGACTGAGTGGTGTGAGAACGATGTCCTGCACTGCGGCTCCGGCCTGACGGATCGCTTGAAGCTTACGTACCAGCGGATGGTTGCCATTGACCTCATTGGTCCGATACGCACCAATGAGCAATAAATGCTGCAAATCGTTGCGTGTTAGCAGATCTTCGACGAGGTCGAGTGTGGCGACATCCAGCCATTGCATATCATCGAGGAAGAGCGCAAGCGGATGTTCAGGTCGTGCAAACACGCCGATGAACCGTCGAAAGACGGTCTGAAAACGTCTCTGCGCTTCCTGCGGCGGCAATTCGGGCAACGGCGGCTGGTCGCCAATGACGTGCCGCAATTCCGGGACGAGATCGACGAGGAGCAGTCCGTTCGGACCCAGCGCCTCACGAATTGCGCCCTGCCATTTGTGCAGATCTTCCTCGTTCTGGCTGAGGAGCCGCCGGATAAGGCTCTGAAACGCACCGGCCAGGGAGGCGTGCGGAATATCCCGCTTGTGCTGGTCGGATTTGCCCGACGCGAACAAGCCGCGTGGCCGCACAAGCGGTTTATGAAGCTCATTGACGATTGCGGATTTTCCGATCCCAGAGTATCCAGAGACCAGCACCAGTTCGGCTCGGCCACCGCCAACGATGCGGTCGAAGGCGGTCAGCAGAGTGTCAACTTCGCGGTGCCTCCCATACAGCTTCTCGGGGATGATGAGGCGATCCGGGGTATCGTATGCGCCAAGAGTGAAGTCATCGATCCACCCGTGGGACTCCCACTGGGATAGACAGCGCCGAAGATCGCTCTCAACTCCCACCGCTGTCTGATATCTTTCCTCCGCGGTCTTGGAGAGCAACTTCATCGTGATCGCGGAGACCGAGACTGGTACGGTTCCCACCCGCGCTCTGGGGGCGGCTGGTTGTTTCGCGATATGACAGTGCACCCATTCCATGGGGTCGGAGGCCGTGAATGGAAGAGTCCCGGTCAACATTTCGTAAAAAGTCACTCCAAGCGAATAAAGGTCGCTCCGATAATCGACCGAGCGATTCATTCGTCCCGTCTGCTCGGGTGCCATGTAGGCGAACGTTCCCGCGATGAACTCGGGAGGATCGGGCGACTGGCGCTCGCGCGGAAGTTGAGACGCAATCCCGAATCCGGTGAGCCATGCGTTACCGGTCTCGTCGACGAGGACATTCGAAGGTTTGATATCCCGATGGATCAGGCCCTGCTGATGGACTTGAGCCAATGTTCTTGTCAGCCCAACCGCGATGCTCAGGAACCGAGTCACATCTAGCGGTTGCCCATGGTCACGCTCAAGAATCCAATCCAGCGGCTGACCGCCGGGGTCCTGGAGTAGGAGGATCGTCCGCCCTTCGTGACGCGTAATGGCCAGAGGCTTGGCAGCCCAAGCGGGATCGAGTTCGGCGGCGATCGAGTATTCGTGCATAAGCCGCCTGATACTCTGAGGCGACGGCTGTTCAAAGAGTGCGATCGCTAGGACCGACGAGGGGTCATCGTATTTCCGGCCGCGGTAAAGGGTAAAATCCGCGCTTTTCCGCAGGGGCACAAGCACGTACCCCGACAGCCCCGGGATAGGTGACATTCTTGTCGCCACGGGCATCACGACCTCGGAGTATTCATTTGGACAGGACGCCAGAAGGATGTCAACTGCAACGAGATATCTGTGGCCGCGCCAGAGAACGAGTTGGTCCAATCTTTCGAACGACCTGGAACTTTCTGGGACCCTTCGTCGACAACATTCTCCGAACCGGCACTCCGCTCATCAGACAAGTGCGTTCACTTCCACCAGGCCTCTGAGCAGATGAGCTCAAGGCACACGGGTTAACCTCCAGCAGGCGTTTGCTCATAAAGCCGCGCCCTTCTTCGATTGTGGTTTCAGGCGATCTTCCGGCAGCGCCGCCTCCCGCAGCTCGTTAGGTCTGCAATCGGGAAAGTGACTGGTTCCGCGATTTTCACCGCGACCTTTCACGCTCCGCCCAAGTCAGGGGCTACCCTCGTCCTCGCCGCTCCCATTATTTCGCTCACAGTCCTGCTATCGGGGATGTGGCGGTTAGCCTTCGCGAAGCGCGTTTCTCAGGACTTGAGAGTTCCGCAAGGTAGAGTCTTCTTGCGTAGTCTCAAGTGTCCTCTTGACAAGCGGGATAAACGGGACATGAAATTCGATCGTCTTCTGACTCCATCGCGCAAAGGAAGTTGAAAATGGCAACCAGCGTGACACATAGTGGTTTGGCAACGAGCACGATGATTTTGGATGGTGACTTCGACGAGATCGACTTCCGAGGAGAACTCGTGGACGGCCACCTCGTCGCAAAAGGACTTCTTGCAGACCAAGCGGCAATGGATTCTATCCCTGTAGGGATATACGTCCTCGAGAAGGATGCCACCGTCGTTAAGTGCAACAAAGCTGCAATCGCGGGTTGGGGACGGACGCCGTCCTTGGGAACCTCGGAAAAGTTTTGCGGGTCACACCTGCTTCGTTACCCCTCAGGAGAAGTGATGCCGCACGAGCTTGCGCCACCCTCCGTGGTGGTCAACAACGGCGCCACCGTTCGGAACGCCGATGTAATTTGCGAGCAGCCAAACGGTTATCGTCTTCTGGCGCTAGTAAATGTGTTTCCAATTCGTGATGACGAGGACGAAGTGATCGGAGCGGTCAACATTTTCCGACACAACACCAGCAAGACTGTTCCTGGCTTAGTCTCCGAGCCTGCAACTGGTTCTAACTCCAAGAGCGGTGACGGGGAGCAGTGAGGCTCCCCCTTCGCCGCCTCGGGGACTAGCGTGTTGGTAGTTCGCTTCTCGGAATGTGGTGTACCAGAAACCATGTTCGGTGATGTCCGAGGCAACCCGGGTGACGCTTTTCAGGCCCCGAAAATCACCACGTGCGCCAACTAGGCCGCGCTACTCCTTTTGCAGTGGAGCTATTTGTGCAATCGAACGAGCGGCGCGAACGGGAGCGTGAGATGCGTGACGCTGGGCGGCTGCCCCCAGGACAGTCGCTGACGCTTAAGTGGCCGGTGCTCCATGTGGGCTCGGTGCCGCTCTTTGCTCCCACGACCTGGGATTTTCGCGTGTTCGGCCTGGTAGAGGAGCAGCTGCGGCTTTCCTGGGAAGAGCTCTGCAAACTGCCGCAAAGCGAAGTACTTGCGGACTTACACTCCGTCTCGCGCTGGAGCCGGTTCGACAACCGTTGGGGAGGGATTCTCGCCACAGAATTGATGAAGCGAGTGACGTTGCGGCCAGAGGCGCGGCACGTGATGATCCATGGCGAGAACAACTACACGGCGAATCTGCCAATCTCGGACTTTCTGCTCCCGACGACGGTTTTCGCCTTGCGGCATGACGGCGAACCCCTTACGGCCGAACACGGTTACCCGCTCCGGCTCGTCGTGCCAAACCTCTATGGTTATAAAAGCGTGAAATGGGTGCGCGGGATACAGTTTTTGGATCGCGAATCGCCGGGCTTGTGGGAATTCAACGGATTTCACATCTACGGGGACCCGTTCAAAGAGCAACGATCTTCGAGCTGAAGGGAACGTTTCCTGAGCGGAAGCCGATCGATTGCTGATTACGGATTTTCATCTTATTTCCCGCGCTGTAGCGCCAATTCGATGCATCCGAGTAGAACCTTTTCGTCGATGGGTTTGGTCAGGTAGCCAACGACGCCCCGATCCAGAGCCCGAGCTCGCGCGCTGTCGTCGGGGTAAGCGGTGATCAGAACCGTTGGTATGTTATAGCCGGATCCTACCAAGCGGCTATACAACTCAGTCCCAGTCATGCGCGGCATGTGAACATCAACAATCAAACAGGAGCTATCGCGCAAGTTTCCGGACGCGAGAAACTCCATTGCCGACGAGTAGGTCTCAGTCGTGAATCCGATCGCTTGCAGGAGACCCGCTAGGGCTGAGCGAGATTGGTCATCATCATCAATGATCGAAATTCGAATCTCGCTAGACATATCCCCACCTTCGTTGCTGGGGAGGTGGCCCGCCGCATCTCGCGTTCCGTGTCCATCTCATGAAGCGCACTGCGCGGACACCATTACACGTTAACGACAAAGGTCTGAACCGGCGATTAGACGATGGACGGGCGGTGCTACGCTTTGGAACAACCGATGCTATACTTAGGAATAATCGATGCAGACTATCTGAATAGTTCAACCCGGTTTGGGCCACGTCCGAACGCGTGCGCTGATCTCGGGTCGTTACGTTCGACGCGGCAGCAGGGCCTGGCGGCAAGCGATTAACGCCGTCAGTTGATTTGCGCAAACAATAGCCCTCTCGGCTGATGCACTCACGTGCAAGCAGGAAGCGATTAAGACCGGGGCGACTTTATACCGAGCGTCTCCGCCATTTTGACAAGCTCGGCCAGCGATTGCGCACCCATCTTCTGCATAACATGACCGCGGTGCGCCTTTACAGTGATCTCAGCTATCTCTAGCTTAAAAGCGATTTGCTTGTTCTTTAAGCCAGTCGTCACGAGAGCCAGCACCTCTCGCTCGCGCGCGCTTAATCGCTCGAGACGCGACTTCAATTCCATGAGCCGCCGCTCGTTCTTCCGCCGCGTCCGATCGCGCTCGAGCGCGATCGTGACTGCATCCAGCATGTCTTGATCGCGGAATGGCTTGGTTAGAAAATCCACAGCGCCTGCCTTCATGGCCCTGACCGACATCGGAATGTCGCCGTGGCCGGTCATGAAGATGATGGGAATCGAAGCGTTCACTTTCGACAGCTCGGCTTGGACATCGAGACCGCCTAGGCCCGGCAATCTGACGTCAAGTACGAGGCAGCTCACCGCGTCGGGCAACAATTCGCCCTGCAGCAGCTCCGCTGCCGAGCCAAACATCTTGACCTTGAAGCCAACCGAGTTGAACAGGTCCCCGAGTGAGGCGCGGAAGTCATTGTCGTCGTCAACGACGACGATGGTTGGCTCCTCGGCTTCCGCACGCTTTTGAATTGAATGCTGCGCCACGGGATACTCCCCCAAAACCGACAATTCCGTGTAGAAATATCATCTTCACGAAGACCATTCAACAAATGACACTCCGCGAGTTCCAGCGTGGAACGCAATCGCTTGCACGTGAAGGTGATCTGATTTTCATCGGTCAAACTAAAACAGGGGTGATGAGGGCAATCGACCTAGTCTCGCGCCCAGCCCATCATCAGTACAGATTTGCGATACGTCGCCCGCATCGCTCTAGCGGATCCATTCACGGCGCCGCTTGCTTTCGGTCGCTTTGCCGAATTCCCGCGATTGGCTTTCTGCCTCTCTTCGCCACCAGCGGCAGATGCGTGCCTTCATAAGGCCCGTGACCTGCTTTCTTGACGGGCCCCCAAAGCCCGATGTTGCACCGAGACGCCGCTACCTTCGAATGGCAAAGTTGAGCGGGACGCCCCAATTCATTCATACGGTTATCGGAGGAGCCACGCTTCGGCGGTAATCCGCGGGAGCAATTCCCGTCGCCTTCCGAAACGCCGTGGCGAACGCGTTACGACTGCTGAAGCCGACCGCCCGACCGATTTCCATCATAGAGCCTGCGCGGTTTGCCAGCAGTAATTTGGCCTGCTCAACGCGACGTTTGGTCTGGTACCGATGAGGCGGGATTCCGAGAGATTGCTTGAACACCCGGCAGAAATGATACGGGCTAAGACGAACGAGCTGCGCCAACGTGCCAATCGGTATCCGCTCATTGAGATGCTCCTGGATGTAGGCGGTGACGAGCCGCTGCTGCCACTGTGCAAGACCACCTTGGAGTTGACGCTGAATGCTGGGCGTCCCGCAAGTGAAACGCACGACTTCATGCATAAGCAGGCTACCGAGACTCTCGAAGTAGACCGGGTCTCCTGCAGAGCTATCGACGAACGTCTTCAGCTTGAGGGCGGTGTTCCATAGCGTTTCGTCTTCGAACAGTAGGCGTGGGGAGTCCGGCAGGCCGGTGATGCCACGTTTGGAAAAAGCCTTCAGCCTCTCAGGGTCGAAGTAGAAGTACATGAGCTGCATCTGCGATCCCCGCGGCTCGTGCCAATCGTAGAACTCGCAGCCAGCAGGAACGAATGTCAGCTTCCGCTCGAGGCTCCGGAGCGCTGATGGCGGCACACCTTCTACAAATGTCTCTCCATCGCGGCGCTCCCCCTTCTCGTACATGACGAGCATATGCATTGGAGCCCTATACTGATGTTGGACTTTGCCTCGACTTGTGGATCGAATAGATTCGGCCGTCATGCCGTGCCCCGTTATGATGAGGCGTTCCACAGCCTCACGAGGAGAAATTTCAACAACAGGATGGATCACGTCCGCCGGCACCTGATCATCCAATTGACGAATTGGATCGAAAATGAGCGGCTCATGGTCACCAACAATGATCGGAGATTGAGCTATCGGCAGCAACATTCGTGATCGTGAAGGATGTTGCCGCTCATCAGGGCCGTGGCGCCAATCGCGTGGCTTCCCAAGCTTCTTGCATAAAGGGACTTGCTGGAGCTCGGGTCGCGGCGTGGAGGACGAACGTGCTCGGCGGTGTTCCACCATCGCTTCCCCCGTCTGCTGGAATTTGGCTCGTGGCATCATCTGGTCATCATTGGCTGGACGCATGGAATTCAAACTCCGATTCAGGACTGCATTCATCCCTACCGTTGCGCGATCGCGGTGCTGTTTTGGGAGTAGGCCGTCGCGCGCCGGGCCGAGCGGCAGATCCCCCCGAAAGCTGATACAAGCGAATGCGAGGTAAGCCTGCCCTGCGACACGAAAGTCCCCAATTGCACTCGCGTTTGCGTGTCTGACAGAAAGGGCAAAACGGGATGAGACTTTTGGCGGAGCACGGCTGCGACTTTTGGATATCTCGGTTTCGACCTATTTGGCGCTCGGCGTCACTTCACCGACTCTGATTTTTGACGCGCCGGGCAGGCGAACCTCAATTTGGTTACATCGGTCTCCCCTCAACGCCGCGCGGGCTAGAAGGCGCTCTGCCGGTCGCGGCATACGTTATCAGCAACACATGTTCGACTGAGGAGGTTGCCTTGCTCACCGATTGTCCTGGCTTCGCGGCTGCTTCTTGCAGAAGCACTCCTGACAAAATGCCGACTAGGGCACGCGCTCCGCAAATGGAACCCAATGCGTCGTGCAGCGATCAGGTGTCGGTTCTGAGGACAATCTTGGCGTACAGCTCGTGCAGCTCGGTGCTTGGCTATTGCCTCTCCTTGATCGTGTCGCTCGGTATGCAGGAGCCTTGGCGCGCTGAAAGAGTCATGACCTCCTCAACGGAAGCTGCTCCCTACTATTTCGTCCACCCGCGCGCATCGCGATACTGGGGGCGACGACTATTCCTATCGATTATTCGTCGACGGTTACCATTCCAAAGTTGAATTTTCGTTTTCCAGAACGCTCGGTCACCATGGAAGAAACATACGCGGCCAAGTGCCGTGGGCGACCGGGGAGAACCAGAATGGGCGATGACGTTTCAAAGGGGCCCCCGGCCAGCAAGCAGGTCGACCCCTCTGCGGAGACCTTGAGCGGTTTCCCCATGCTGGACATCCGAACCGACCGCCTGCTTTCATCATGGTTGCGAGAGGCCGGTATTCCTGACGGCGCCCTGAAGGCGAACGAACTTGCCCCCGACTTTCTTCTCCCCGAGGCAGATGGAAAGCTCGTTTCATCTTTGGAGTTGCGACGAGCTGCACCGTTGATCGTCACCTTTGTTTACGGGACTTGGTCCCCATTGTGCACGGTTGGACTGCGCGCCCTTCAAAAGGCAACCTTTAGAATCCGCGCTGCCGGCGCCACAACAATTGTCATAACGCCCGAGGCTGGAGAATTGCCACGCAATTTCAAACGCGACCGCCGAGTGGATCTGGAACTCCTCTCCGACCTAGATCTTGGGGTGAGCCTTTCGTTCGGCCTGGTGTCCGTGGTGCCGGCGGACATAAAGAGCCATCTCTTGCGGCGCGGACTCGATCTCTGCGCTCCCCATGGCTTCTCCTTTTGGATGTTGCCGATGCCGGCCATCTATGTCCTCGACCAACGAGGGATCATCCGTCGAGCGTTTGTCGGCCCGGACTCCATCACGGGAGCGAAGACCGACACCTTGCTTGCTGCCCTGTCCGAAATTGGATGGGCCTAAGCCTCGCCCTTCGAGGTTGACCGGAATGAGCCAAGTCAATTCAAGAGGCTACGCATGGGCGACTGCAACTGCGTCATGGCCCGACTTGTCCTGCCCATCAACGACTTCGCGTCACCTCAGCAACGACGGTTGGATACCCGTAACAAGCTCGGGCATGAAGAGGCGGGACCGGGGCCCGTGATCTGGATCAAGGAGCCTGCACCTTGTGCATCAGCCGAGCAAACATTGTCCTTGTTCGAGTCAGGGGCAGATGCGCGGCGGAGTTTTTCCAACGCAGTCGTCCAGTCGCGAACACGAGCAACCTTGATGAAGGCGTCAAGCGCCGGCGAATATTGCCTCCCCGCCACGGCCAAAAGCTGCACCTCGCGCCGGACGGGGTCTCCATCAATTCGGATAGTGGCGAGCGACGGCAGTCTGGGAGCGTGCTCTGGCGCCAAGATGGCCCCCAAACCGGCGAATGCCATTTGCTGAAGATGCCTTTCCTGATCGCTCCTGTGCATAACCTTAGGGCCTAGTTGGTCGGCAAAACAAGCCCGCTTGAATCGGTCTGCGACGTCGCATCCGACCCTTTCGAGAAAGACCAACTCGTGCAAGTCTTGGAGCAGGATGACGGTTTGCCTGGCCATCGGATGTTTCCGAGACAAGATGACCACACAGCGTTCCTCGAACAGGCGCCACCGGTCGATACGCTCAGGCAGCTCCATGGCGTCACCGACAAGTGCAGCATTGATCTCGCCATCCAAAAGCATCGCAACCAGTCCGCTGGCATCGGCCTCGCGCAGATCGACTCGAAGATCGGGGATGATCCTGGCGAGCTCCACAAGTAATTCAGTAATGAGTGCGGCGGAGACTGACGGCACCAGTCCGATCTTAAGCGGGGCTATCGCCTTCTTTTGATAGCCTCGTGCCTGAAGCCGTACGGCCTCGGCGGCGGAGAATATTTTTTCCAGCGTGGGCAAAATCATCTTGCCCAGATCGGTGAGCTGGGTGAGATGACGTTCACGGTGAATCAGCGCGCCGCCGAGTTCTTGCTCCAACTTTTGTATCGCCTTTGTCAGCGCCGGCTGCGTCACATTGCATTGCTCCGCCGCTCGCGTAAAATTTAGCGTCTTTGCTAGGGCTAAGAAATATCGCACCTGATAAAGCTGCAGCTGCATAGTCAGACTCGAAACATTTGCCCCGGTTCGGGCCGTTCGGTTCGTTGCCATAGTAGGCAGGCGTGATGATCAAGCGGTTGCTCGCGGAGCTTCCGATTAAACAAGTATTGTGCGCCGGCTCGGAATTGCCGGCCGCGTCTTGCTGAAAGCGTTTGCATCGATGCTGTTTCCTATTGAGGTCGCGGTTGCGTAGAACATCGTACGCGAGACCAATTTAATGTCAGGTTTGCATTGGGATCGCCTCGACCACCTTTCCATTTAGTGCTTTTTGCTCATTTTGGGACATCCTAAGGCGTCAGTTCTGGACAGTGAAATGAGGGCCGCGGGAAGCGCAGCACGCTCACGCTCGTCGAAGAGGTTCCCAACTTCGCTTAGGCAGTTGGTCATGGCGAGCAGATGCGCATCATCCTAGCCATAATACAGTTCCAAGATTTGCAATTGTCCTGTCCTAAGACTAGGACATCAGCTCAATCCGAGAGTCCGAAACACATGTCCGATCGTCCAAATCTTACTTTGCTTCGATCCCATCTCGATGTGCTGATGGCAACTTTGGATGTCGACGTCATCGGGCTCATCGAGTGTTTGGTTAGCCCAGGCTGGCGCCTGTCATTCGGAAGCGCGGAGGCGCCGGCTATCCACTACAATCTTTCCGGGACCGGACGAATGGTCGTGGGTGGCTGCTCTGCATTTCCTCTAGTACCTCACACCCTTGTCATCACACCGGCCAAGAGGCCGTTTCACATCGAGGTCGATGACAGCACAGCGGCCAAGAGAGTGAATGTGTTCGAAGCGCAATGGGATCCGCGCTTCGGCGAGCGAATCCAGCGATTCGTCGCCGGGGACCTGGACCCGATGGTCATGCTGATCTGCGGGTACTTTCGCGCTACCTACGGCTCGTCGATCGACCTCTTTGCAGGCCTTTCCACGCCGATTGTCGAGCGCTTCGAACCAGCCGATGAAGTGGGGTCAAAGTTGCAGGCCGCGTTGGCAGAAATCAGCGGCGGGCGGGTTGGAATGCAGGCCATGACAACCGCTATCCTCAAGCAGGTGCTCGTCACGCTCGTCCGTCGCAGTCTCAATTCGACCAGCGTTTGGCTCGAACGCTTCTCTATTTTGAGTGACCGTCAAATCGCTCTTGCGTTCGCCGATATGCTGGCGCGGCCGGAGGCCGATCACTCCGTCATGGCCTTGGCGCAAAAGGCCGGCTTGAGCCGATCCGCATTCATGGCGCGCTTTGTGCGCACGATAGGATGTTCGCCAATGGTAGCGCTCCGGCAAATACGGATGAAGCGTGCAGCCGATATGCTCGCCGCGAGGACATTTTCAGTTGAGCAGATCGCGCGGGCGGTCGGTTATAGGAGCTACAGTAGCTTTCTCCGTGCCTTTCGCCAAGTGCATGGATACGTTCCGGACGACTCTGAGGGTGATGGACAGAACTCCGATTGAACATACGGCGAGGTTGTGAGGGCAGCCAAACGCCGCCGTGATGCGATCGCGTCTGAATTAAGCTTATGATAAATGGCTATCGGATAAATAGTCGCAGGGCATTTCCCATTATCCGGCGGCGACGGCACCTCGGCAGCTCGCCTTGCGAGTTACTACCGGAGCGACCGAAACGCTTCGCCGAGCTGTCGTGGTCACAACAACGTTAGCCACCATGCGCGGCTCATTGTGGTTGGGCGCGCGATCCTTTGTCACGAATTCGATCATGGCCTCGAAAGCGGATCGCCGATTAGCAACCGATGACACCTGCATTGCAAAACGGAACTGACTGATTTGAAGTCATGTGTGGACGTATATGGACCCCGCCCGATTGCAACGACTGGCTTGATCAGGATCGACGGCCACAACTGCTGACGTATATCCGGCTTCTTGATGCGGCTGGACAACG